>NZ_JBNCLF010000003.1:0-47130 GCF_049844535.1 Streptosporangium sp. DT93 | reverse complement strand
GCCGGGCGGGGCGCGCGCGCGCCGCCCCCGGCCCCCCCCCCCCCCCCCCCCCCCCCCCCCCCGCCGCTCCCCCCACGCCGACCTTGGGAGGAACCCGGTGGCCACCAAGGTTCGCCAGCCCGTCACCGACGACGGCATCGCGGTGCGTCAGCTGAGCCACTACCAGTTCAGCTGGGTCGCGGGTGAGGGAGGCAAGCCCGGCACGTACACCCTGCAGCTCGTCCTGGACCAGGGCGCCTGGGAGGAGGTGCTGACCCTGGACCCCGACGACGCCGACAACCTGCAGGACCTGCTCTCCGTGGCGGGGACCGTCTTCTACGACGTCCGCCGGCGCACACTGATGTTCGGCACCACCCCCGTCGGCCACGGCTGAGGATCACGCCGGTACGACAGGACGAGAGCCGGTACGACAGGACGAGAGCCGGTACGACAGGACGAGAGCCGGTACGACAGGACGAGAGCCGGTACGACCGGACGAGAGCCGGTACGACCGGACGAGGATGAGGAGGGGCGGGATCGGCCGGATCTCCCGGACCGGTCCGGGAACCGTCGTCGCCTGGGAAGGCAACAACGGGTGACCTGACCGAGAGCCGAGAGGCCGTATATGAGTGACACGAGCCGGGCCGGGGCGGCCGCCGGCGGAGAGCTCCCCGCCGGTGAGACGGAGGCGGAGGCGGACGACGCCTCCGTCATCGAGCGCTCCCGGCGCGAACCGGAGGCGTTCGCCGCGGTCTTCCACCGGCACGCGGCGGAGATCAAGCGCTACGTCACCCGGCGGCTGGGCGCCGACATGGCCGAGGACGTGGTGGCGGACACCTTCCTGGTGGCGTTCCGCGGCCGGGCGGGGTACGACCTCTCCCGGCCCAGCGCCCGCCCGTGGCTGTACGGCATCGCGACCAACCTGATCAGGCGGCACAAGCGCGTCGAGCTGCAGCGGCTGCGCGTCCTCGAACGGACCGGCGTCGATCCGGTGACCGAGCCGTTCACCGAGCGCAGCGACGAACGGCTGAGCGCCGGCGCCGTACGGCGGAGCCTGGCGGCGGCGCTGGCGAGGCTGCCCGCCGGTCACCGGGACGTGCTGCTGGTGGTGGCGTGGGGCGGCCTGACCTACCCGGAGGCCGCCCAGGCGCTGGGCATACCGGTGGGCACGGTCCGTTCACGCGTCAGCCGGGCCAGGGGCAAGGTGCGCGAGCAGCTCGGCGGGGTCGATCCCACATCCGTCATCGAGGAGACCGTCCATGGATGAAATGACCCAGTTGAACCGGCTGCGTTCCGAGGTGCCGCTGCCCGGGGCGGCGGAACTGCGGTCCGAGGAGCTGCGGCTGCTCTCGGAGATCACCGCCGGTGGCGCCGCGCCGTCCTCCCGCACGACCGGGCGCGCACCGGTACGCCCGGACGGCCTGCGGGCGATCCTGCGGGGGAGCGTGCGCCGGAGTCTCGTCGCCGGGACCGGAGCCGCGGCCGTCGTGCTCGCGGGAGCCGTGTACGTCACCGGGGTCCACTCCCCGCAGGCCGAGCCCGGCGGCGGGACGCGGGCCGTCCCGATGGCACCGGTGGCGATGGTGGAGGTCCTCCGGCGCGCCGCCGAGACCGCGAGCGCCCAGGACGACCTGCGCCCGCGGCCCGGCCAGTTCCTCGTCCTGGAGACACAGGTCATGTATCCGGCCGAGGTGGAGGAGGACGGGCGGAAACGCCGCTACCTCGACCGTGGCGTGCACACGGTCTGGCTCCCGGCCGACGGCTCACCGCTCGCGGGAGGCGTCGCGTCGGTCCGGCACCTGCGGCCGCAGCCGTACCCGGGGGAGCCGCTGCCGGCCGAGGCCCTGCGGCGGGCGGAGAGCGGTGCCGAGCCCTCCCTGCTCACCGGCCGCGACGACCGCCCCGGCCACCTGCGCACCGACTACGCCTACCTGAGCCGGTTGCCCGCCGACCCCGCCGGGATGCGCGAGCACCTCTACACCGGCCTGACCGGGGGAGTGCTCGACCACTACGAGGCGTGGGGAAGGGTCGGCGCGATGGTCACGCAGGCGTACATGCCGGCCGCGCAGCGGGCCGCGCTGTTCCGGGCGGCCGGGACGATCCCCGGGGTGCGGACCGCCGAAGGGGTCGAGGACGCCGCCGGGCGCGAGGGGGTCGCGGCGGTCATGTCCAACCCGGAGAGCGGTGTGCGGCACGAGTACATCTTCGATCCCGCCACCTACCGCTACCTGGGAGAACGGATGGTCGTGACGGACGCGGCCAGGGCCGGGGCGCCGGTGGGCGAGGTGCTGACCTCGACGGCGCTGCTGAAGGCCGAGGTCGCCGACGACGCTCCCACGGTCGCCCCCGAGACCTCCGGCCACACCCCCGGCGACGCTCCGGCCCCGGCGGAACGCCCCTGATCGAACGGCCCTGACCGAACGGCCCTGACCGAACGGCCCTGACCGAACGGCCCTGACCGAACGGCCCTGACCGAACGGCCCTGATCGAACGACCCCGGCGGCGGGGGACGGCCGGGCGCGGCGGCGGGGGACGCCCGGCCCTCCCCCGACGGTCGCCGGACCGGTCCCGTTTCTGAAAACAGATCAAGGGGCTGGCAGATTCGTCATTCTCTGTCACCATTGCCGCATGTACGCCTTGCGCTCCGTTCGCGCCGCGGTTTTCGCGGTCGTGTGCGTGACGGTGTCGCTGGCCATGCACGTGCTGGCCGGCGGCACCCCCGTGGGAGCGGGCGTACTGGCCTGGGCGACGGTGCCGACCGCGGCGGGGGCGTTCGTCCTCGCCCGGCGGCGACGTGGCTTCGGCGTCCTGACGGGGGCGGGTTTCGCCGCCCAGTACGGCATGCACCTGTGGTTCACCGCGGGTGCGGCCCCGCCGCCGGCCGGGCACGACCACGGTGACGGCGGCCTGTCCGCCGGCCTGTTCATGCTGCTGGTGCACACCGTGACGGCGTTGCTGTCGGCGCACTGGCTGGAGCGGGGGGAGTGCGGCCTGGCCACACTCCTGTACCTGCTCTTCGCCTCGATCCTCGTCGTGCTGCGGCGGTACGCGCCCGTCGCCCACCACCCCGCCGCGCTCGTGGCCGAGCCCGCCGACCGGGTGCCGCTCGTCACCCGGCTGCTCGCCGCCACCGTCTCCCGCCGCGGCCCGCCCGCGCCCTCGCGCGCCTTCTGACCTCGTACGCCACCTGACATCGAGCCGTCCGCCCGTGGCCGCCGCGACCGGCGCCCCGGCGGGTCGTGCCCGGGTTCCGTCGCGCCGTTCTCACGGGTGAGATCCGGCCGCGTCGTGCCCGTCCGTGTCACCGGCGTGCCCGTCGGGCCGCTCTCGTTCCGGTGCCGCGCGTGCCCACGCGCCGTACCGCGGGTGTCGCACGCCCACCCGGCCCCTCCGCCGGGTGTCGCACGCCCACCCGGCCCCTCCCCCCCGTCTCCGTCACGCGTCCGGCACGCGTTCCCGCGCGCCGGACCGAACCCCGTACCGCGGTGGCGCGTACCTGACGGTGCGCGCCTCCCGTCGAGGAGAACCCCCATGACCTCTGACATCGAGATCCGGACGGCGAACGAGCCGTCCCTGCCCCCCGAGCCCCCCGAGCCCACCGGCCCCACCGGGTCCACCGGGCCTTCCGCGTCCACCTGGGCGACGCTGCGCGCGCTCCTGCTCCGCCTGCACTTCTACGCCGGGATCCTCGTCGCCCCCTTCCTGCTGGTGGCGGCGACGACCGGCCTGCTGTACGCGGCCTCCTTCCAGCTGGAGAAGGTGGTCCACTCCCACGAGCTGACGGCTCCCGTCCCGGCGGGGGCTCAGACGGTGCCGCTGGCGCGGCAGGTCGCCGCCGCGACCGCCGCGCACCCCGAGGGGACCGTCGGAGCCGTACGGACCTCCGACGAGCCCGGCGTCACGACCCAGGTGCTGCTCGACGTGCCCGGCATGGCCGAGAGCACCCGCCTGGCGGTGTTCGTCGACCCGTACACCGGCCAGGTCCGGGGCTCCCTGGAGAGCTACGGCGGCTCGGGTGCCCTGCCCGTGCGGACCTGGATCTCCCAGCTCCACCGGCACCTGCACCTGGGCGAGCCGGGACGCGTCTACAGCGAGATGGCGGCGAGCTGGCTCTGGCTGGTCGGGCTCGGCGGCCTGGTGCTCTGGCTGTCCCGCCGTCACCGGAGCGGGCGGCGGCTGCGCCGGTTCGTCGCGCCCGAGCGCGGCGCCCGCGGTTCGCGCAGGACGCTCTCCTGGCACGGCTCGGTCGGCCTGTGGGCGCTGGTGGGCCTGCTCGCCCTGTCGGCCACCGGCCTGACCTGGTCGAAGTACGCCGGGGCCAACGTCGACGTGCTCCAGAGGTCGCTGGGCTGGTCCACCCCGTCGCTGCCCGCCGCCTCCGGTGACCACGCCGAGCACGGCGGCCACGGTGACGACGCCGACGACGCCGAAGGCGCCGCCCGGGTCGCCGACGCCGACCAGGTCGTCCGGGCCGCCACGGGCAGCGGCCTGTCCGGCCCGCTGGAGATCGTCTGGCCCGCCGAGCCCGGGAGCTCCTACGTCGTCAAGGAGAACGACCGGCTCTGGCCGCAGCGCAACGACCAGGTGGCGGTCGACCCCGCCACCGCCGGGGTCACGGCCGAACTGCGCTTCGAGGACTACCCGATCGGCGCCAAGCTGACCCGCTGGGGCATCGACGGGCACATGGGCGCGCTGTTCGGCCTGGCCAACCAGATCCTGCTGGCGGTGCTCGCCCTGGCGCTCATCTCGGTCATCGTGTGGGGGTACCGCATGTGGTGGCTGCGCCGCCCCACGCGCGGTTTCGGCGCCCCGTACGCGCGCGGCGGCCTGCGGCGGCTGCCCCTGGTCGTGACCCTGCCCCTGGCGGCGGTGGCGATCGCGGCCGGCGTGTTCCTCCCGCTGCTGGGGCTCTCGCTGCTCGCCTTCCTCGTGGTCGACGTGGTCCTCGCCAGGGTCGCGGCGTCCCGGGAACGGGTGTCGCGAACGGCGGGGTAGGCGACGTCCCGGCGCGCCCGGGGTCCCCGGGCGCGCCGGAGCCCTCTCGTGGGTTCCGGCGCCGTCTCGTGAGCTCCGGGCCCGGGTGGTGACGGGTCCGCGAGGCGGCGTACCGGACGGTCCGGTGGGTTCCTAGTCGGGGTGGTGCTGGTGCTGCAGGTAGGCGGCGGTCTCGGGGTTGGCCGGGAAGTACGCCTCGATCGCCAGCTCGGCGACGGTGATGTCCAGCGGGGTGCCGAAGGTCGTCATGGTGCTGAAGAACGTCAGCTCCCGGTACCCCCGGCGGATCCGCAGCGGGATCACGATGTCACCGGGTCCCGGCCGGTCGATCTCGGGTTCGGGCTGGTCGCAGGGGTAGTCGTCGAGCTCGCGCCAGAGGGCGGCCAGCTCGGGGTCGGCGGTCAGGCTCATCTGGCGGCGGAGCCGGTGCAGCAGGTGGGCCCGCCACTCGCCCAGGTTGGTGATCCGCTGCGCCATGCCCCGGGGGTGCAGGCTCAGCCGGAGCACGTTGACCGGGGGGACCAGCAGCTCGGGCGCGACCCCGCGCAGCATCACCCCGGTGGCGGAGTTGCGGTCGATGAGGTTCCAGCGCTGGTCGACGACCACCGCCGGGTGCGGTTCGTGCCCCCTCAGCACCTGGCCCAGGGCCTCCCGCACGGAGGCCATGTGCGGGGAGCTGAGCGGGGTCTCCGAGTACAGCGGCGCGAACCCGCCGGCGAGCAGCAGGTGGTTGCGCTCGCGCAGGGGCAGGTCCAGCTCCTCGGCCAGGTGCAGGATCATGTCCCTGCTCGGTCTGGACCGTCCCGTCTCCACGAAGCTCAGGTGACGGGTGGAGATGTCGGCCTGGATCGCGAGGTCCATCTGGCTCATCCGCCGGCGTTCGCGCCACTGGCGCAGAAGTTCACCTACCGGCCGGGACGCGCTGGTGGTGGTCACGTACGCCACGATAACCGGCGCCGGACGGCGAAACCATTACCGGGCACGTAACGCGGATCATGATGTCCCGCCGACCGGCCGCGCGGGAGCATGCCGCGCTCGGCGAGGCGTTCCGGATCGCTGGCCTCGCCCCCAGGTGTTGGCTAGAATTATGTACATGACACTTCTTCCGCTGGCCGAGGCGCGAAACCGCCTCTCCGGCATCATCGAGTCCGCCGTCACCACCCACGAGCGATTCGAGATCACCCGCAACGGTGTGCCCGCGGCCGTGCTGCTGGCCGCCGACGACTACGAGACCATGCGCGAGATGATCGACATCCTCGCCTCCACGGAGACCGTGGCGGCCATCCGCGACGGCCTCGCCGACCTGGAGGCGGGACGCACCTTCTCCCAGGAGGAGGTGGAGGCCGAGCTCCGCCGGACCGGCCGCCTGTGAGCGGTCGGTACGAGCTCAGCCTCACCCGCCGCGCCCGGCAGGACCTCACCGAGCGGTTGCCCGCCAAGGTGGTGCCGGCGATCTGGGAGTTCGTCACCGGCCCGCTCCTGGACAACCCTCACCGGGTGGGCAAGCCGCTCGACGAGCCCCTCGCCCCGCAGTGGTCCGCGCGCCGGGGCGACTACAGGGTGCTCTACCTGATCGACGACGACCGCGTCGTCGTTCAGGTGATCACCGTCCGGCATCGGGCCGACGCCTACCGATCGCGGTGAGCGGCGGCCCGGTCAGCGGCGGCGGACCTTGTTGGTGAGGCGGTTGAGGATGCGGTCCCACTCGGTGCCGAACGGGTTCTCCTGCACCAGGTAGGTCCAGGTGGCGGTGGGACGCTTGAGCCCCGCCTCCTCCAGGTCGAGCCCCTCGCCGGTGACCGTGGCGGTCTCGAAGGTCTCGACCGAGCGCGTCTCGATCTCGGCCAGCAGCCGCTGGTAGGCCGGGACGGCGTCCTTGTGGAACTCGTCGATCGGGTTGAGCCGGCCGAGCACCCGCAGGTGGATGCCCTCGCGCAGCTCTCCCAGGTAGGCCAGGTGGTCGGCCCAGGCGCGGTCGAGGTGGAACAGCACGATCTGGCGGGCGGCCTCGTGCAGCACGTCCTCGCCGACGCTCTCCGACAGCTCCGCCCACCGCTCGGGGGCCGCCGCGGCCAGGGCCTCCCCGGCCGTGCGCTCGCGCAGCACCCGGTCGCGGCGCTCCAGCAGCAGGCCGCGCTGGCGCTCCAGCAGCCGCGTGTAGCGCCAGGTGTTGCGGTGGATCTCCATGTTGACGCCCTCGGCGACCCGCTGGGCGTGACCCACCAGCGAGCGCTCCGGCACGCCCGTGGCGTACTCGTCGGCGACGTAGTGGGTGATCAGGTCGTCCTCGCCGCTGACGAAGAAGACCGAGCCGCCGGGGTCGCCCTGGCGGCCCGCGCGCCCGCGGAGCTGGTCGTCCAGGCGGCTGCTGGTGTGCCGTCCGGAACCGATGATGTACAGGCCGCCGAGCTCCTCGACGCCCTCGCCGAGCCGGATGTCGGTGCCGCGCCCGGCCATCTGGGTGGAGACCGTCAGCGCGCCGCGCTCCCCGGCGCGGGAGATGATGGCCGCCTCCTCGGCGTCGTTCTTGGCGTTGAGGACCACGCACTCCAGCCCGCGGCCGCCCAGCGTCAGCGCCAGGCGCTCGGACTCGGCCACGTCCAGCGTGCCGACCAGGATCGGCCTGCCGGTGGCGTGCACCTCGGCGATCTCGTCGACCAGCGCGAGGTCCTTCTCCATCCGGTACTCGAAGAGGCGGTCGGGGTCGTCGGTCCGCACGCACGGCCGGTTGGACGCGACCACCGCCACCTTGAGGTCGTAGAACTCCCGGAGCTGGTCGCCGACCGCCACCGCCGTGCCGGTCATGCCGCACCGCTCCGGGTAGCGGGTGATCAGAGCCTGGACGGTGATCGAGTCGAGGATCTCGCCGGTCTCCGACGGCGAGAGCGCCTCCTTGGCCTCCACCGCCGCCTGCAGGCCGTCCGGCCAGCGCTGCAGCAGCGCCACCCGGCCCCGGGACGCGTTGATCAGGTGCACCCGGCCGTCGCGGACGATGTAGTCGACGTCCTTGGCCAGCAGGGCGTGGGCGTGCAGGGCGAGGTTGACCTCGGTGAGGGTGGCGGGGGTGTCGTAGAGCTCGACGCCGAGCGCCTGCTCGACGGTGTCGATGCCCTTGCCCGTCAGGTGCACGTTGCGCGCCTGGTCGTCGAGCTCGTAGTGGTAGCCCTTGACGAGCTGCCTGACCAGCGCGGCCATCTCCGGCACGGCGTCGCCGGGGTCGGCGGCACCGGCCAGCACCAGCGGGACCCGGGCCTCGTCGACCAGCACCGAGTCGGCCTCGTCGACCAGCGCCACCGCCGGGGCCGGGACGATCAGGTCGTCCACGTCCGTGGCGAGCCGGTCGCGCAGCACGTCGAAGCCGATCTCGCTGACCGAGCCGTACGTCACGTCGGCCGCGTAGGCCGCGCGGCGCTCCTCGGGGGAGGAGGTCTGCCCGATCCAGCCGCAGGAGACGCCGAGCGTCTCGTACAGCGGGCCCATCCACTCGGCGTCGCGCCGGGCCAGGTAGTCGTTGACCGAGATGACGTGCACGCGCTTGCCCTGCAGCGCGTGCCCGGCGGCGGCCATCGCACCCGAGAGGGTCTTGCCCTCGCCGGTGGCCATCTCCGCGACGTTGCCCGAGAGCATCGCGAGCATGCCGACGAGCTGCCCGTCGTAGGGCCGCAGGTCCAGCGAGCGGCGCGCGGCCTCCCGTACGATCGCGCAGAACTCGGCGAGGTCGTCGACCGAGGCGCGGGGGAGCTCGTCGAGCGCGCGGATCCGCTCCTCGCGGGTCCCGGCCTCGGCCACCACCCGCTCGAACGTCGACAGGTCCACCGTGCCGGGGCGTTCCAGAAACCGCCGGAAGAGCTGAGTTATCGAGGCCACGTTCCCTCCAACGCCCTTTCCCGGGCTCGCGTTCCGTCTCCTGTGGACATTGTGGTGCAAAGATCGACCGTCCACGGATCAGGGGTCCGGCTCGCCACGGTACGCCACGGCGCACCCGGCGGGCGGGACCCGAGGAGCGGACGCTCCACCTGCCCGGGGGACGATCGGGAGCCGGTTCTGTCCGCCCAGGCGTGGACATTCTCCACGATCGGCACAAAGGTTGGGATATGTCGTTCTCCGATTACCAGTACGAGATCTACCTGAACGGTCTCGCGGGACAACCGCCCCCGTACTCGACGTCCTTCGCGGAGCTGGAGCGGGTGGCGCGCGAGCGGCTGGAGCCGGGACCGTACTGGTACGTGGCGGGGTCCGCGGGCATCGGCGCGACCCAGCGCGCCAACCGCGAGGCGTTCGACCGGCGGAGGATCGTGCCCCGGATGCTCCGCGACGTCTCGGTGAGGGACCTGAGCGTGGAGGTGTTCGGCAGGACCTGGCCCGCGCCGCTGGCGCTGGCGCCGATCGGGGTGCAGTCGATCGTGCACCCCGACGGGGAGATGGCCACCGCCAGGGCCGCCGCCTCGCTCGGCGTCCCCGTGGTGCTCAGCACCGCCGCCTCGCACACGATCGAGGAGGTGGCCGAGGCCGGAGGCCCCCGCTGGTTCCAGCTCTACTGGCCGCACGACGACGAGGTGACGCTCAGCCTGCTGGACCGGGCCGCCAAAAGCGGGTACGACACCCTGGTCGTCACCCTCGACACCTGGACGCTGGCCTGGCGCCCGCACGACCTCGACCAGGCCTACCTGCCGTTCCTGCGCGGCACCGGCCTGGCGATCCCGTTCTCGGACCCGGTGTTCCGCTCGAAGCTGGAGCGTCCCGTCGAGGAGGACCTGAACGCGGCGATCATCCAGTGGGTGCCGATGTTCAACGGCCGGGCCCACACCTGGGAGGAGCTGTCGCTGCTGCGCGACAACTGGGACGGGCCGATCGTCCTCAAGGGGATCCAGCACGCCGACGACGCGCTGCGCGCCGCCGACGCGGGCATGGACGGCGTGGTCGTCTCCAACCACGGGGGCCGCCAGGTCGACGGCGCCACGGCGTCGCTGGACGCGCTCCCCGCGGTCGCGGCGGCCGTGGGCGACCGGCTGACCGTGCTGTTCGACTCGGGGGTGCGCACCGGCTCCGACGTCGTCAAGGCCCTCGCCCTGGGCGCGCGGGCCGTCCTGCTGGGACGCCCGTACATGTGGGGGCTGGCGGTGGGCGGCGAGGACGGCGTCCGCCACGTGCTGCGCTCCCTGCTCGCCGAGATCGACCTGACCCTCGGCCTGGCGGGCCACGACGGCCCCGCCGGCCTCGACCCTTCCATCCTGGAGGCACCATGAGCCTGTCCGACCTGCGGCCGATCCCTGCCGACCAGCTGACCTTCCGCCTGCCGCAGGCGTTCGCGACCGTGCAGGAGGAGCGCCGCCACCGCCAGGAACGCCTGGTCGCGGCGCTGCGGCTGTTCGGCAGGTTCGGCTTCGAGGAGGGCGTGGCCGGTCACATCACCGTCCGCGATCCCGAGCACACCGACCACTTCTGGGTGAACCCGTTCGGCATGTCGTTCCGGCACATCACGATCGCCGACCTGATCCTGGTCAACCACGAGGGCCAGGTGGTCGAGGGGCGCTACCACGTCAACCAGGCCGCGTTCGCGATCCACTCGATGGTCCACCAGGCCAGGCCGGAGGTGGTCGCCGCCGCGCACAGCCACTCGGTGTACGGCAAGGCGCTCTCCACGCTGGGCACCTTGCTGGAGCCCCTCACCCAGGACGCGTGCGCCTTCTACGAGGACATCTCCCTGTTCGACGACTACACGGGCGTCGTGCTGGAGACCGAGGAGGGGCGCCGCATCGCCCAGGTCCTCGGCTCCAACAAGGCGGTCATCCTGCGCAACCACGGACTGCTCACGGTGGGGGAGACCGTGGACGCCGCCGCCTGGTGGTTCATCACGCTGGAGCGCTCGTGCCAGGCCCAGCTCCTGGCCAAGGCGGCGGGGCCGACCATCCCGATCAGCCACGAGAACGCCAAGCTCACCCACGGGCAGATCGGCAACGACACGGTCGGCTGGATCAACTTCCAGCCGCTGTACGACCAGATCACCACGACCGAGCCCGATCTGTTCGGCTGACATCCTGCGGGCGGTCCGTCCGGTGAGCCCGTCGGGTGAGCCCGTCCGTCCCGTGGGCCGTCCGTCGGGTGGGCCGTCCGTCGGGTGGGCCGTCCGTCCGGTGGGCCGTACGCTCTCGCGGGGGCGTACGGCTCACCGTGCCGGGGCGGACCTCACGCCGGGGCGCCCGCCCGTCCCCTCTCGTTCAGGGCCAGCAGGACGACCGCGCCGAGCAGCAGGCCCCCGCCGCACGCCGCGACCGCGGTGAGCCGCTCGCCGAACAGCAGGACACCCAGGAGCGCCGCGCCCACCGGCTCCACCAGCGAGACCACCGAGGCGGTGGTGGCGCGCACCGCTCCCAGGCCGACGAAGAAGAGCCCGTAGGCCAGGGCCGTCGGGACCGCGCCGAGATAGGCGATGATCGTCCAGAAGACGAGCGGATCGCCGGAGGGCAGCAGGCCCTGGACGAGCGCGATCGGCAGCAGGCAGAGCCCGCCGACGACGAAGCCGCCCGTCGCGGTGGCGTACGGTTCCGTCGCGAAGGCCCGGTTGAGCAGCGTCACCCCCGCGTACCCCGCCGCCGACAGCAGGGCCCACCCGGTGCCGGACGCCGAGAAGGACGAAGAACCGTCGCCGAGGGTCAGCAGGGCCAGACCGGCCAGCGCGACCGCGACCGAACCCAGCCCGGCCGCGCCCAGCCGTTCGCCCAGCAGCAGCCGTCCCCCGGCGGCCACCAGGACGGGGGTGGCGCCGATGGTGACCACGGTCGCCACGGCCAGGCCCGACTCCGCGATCGCCGCGAAGTACGCGGTCTGGTAGACGGCCATCCCCGCGCCGGTGACCAGGACGCCGCCGAGATTCCGGGGCGGGCCGGGCCGCCGCGCGTTCCCTCCCAGGCCGAACAGGCGGGAGGCGAGCAGGAGCAGCACCGCCCCGGCGGCGAACCGCCAGAAGGAGACGGCGACGGGGCCGAGCCCGCCGGTCAGGTCGAGCAGCGCGCCGGCGGCGCCGCCCGTACCCCAGGCGGTCGCCGCGATGGAAACGTACAGCAGGCCCCGCCGTACGGAGACATGCGTCATGGGGGTCTCTCCAGATGAGGTGATCGTCGTCAGGTCGCACGTGTGCGGACGGCAGGCACCCACCGGACCACCCGGGTCCGGTCTGTCAGGAGAGAGGGCCGCCCGCTAGCGGGCGGGGGGCGGAGAGACGCTCAGGAACACGGGCCCACGATAACCGGGCCGCTCCCCGAGGACCACACCCTTTCCGGCCGTCGGAGCACCGGTCGTCACGACGTCGGGACGTCGGGACGTCGGGACGTCGGGACGTCAGGACGCCGGTCGTCATTCCCCCGGGAACCTGACAGCAGGTGACAGGTACGGCCGGGACGATCGGCACATGACCATGAAAGTGCAATTCCTCGCGGTGAACGCCGACCGTTCCGTGTCCGCGCGTACGGCCGACGGGATGATCGGCGCATGACGACGAAAGCGCAATTCCTCGCCGTGAACATCGACTGCGCCGAGCCCAGGCGGCTGGCCGGGTTCTACGCGACCGTGTTCGGCTACGAGGTCCAGTACGCCGAGGACACCTACGCCGGCATCGGCGACGGCACGACGACCATCTACTTCCAGCAGAACCTCGACCGCAAGCCGTCCGTCTGGCCCGGCCCCGACAAGCAGTTCCACCTCGACGTGCGCGTCCCGGACGTGAAGCAGGCCGTCGAGGACTACCTGGAGCTCGGCGCCACCAAGCCGGACTTCCAGCCCGACGAGGACAAGTGGGTCGTCATGGCCGACCCGGAGGGGCACCTGTTCTGCGTCTGCCCGTCCGCCGGGTAACCGGTCCGTGCCCGGCGCGCGGCGATCCCGGCCGAGGGGGCGGGGCGGGGCCGCCTGAGACGGTTCGGGCGTCGCGGAATTGGTCGGGCGCGAGTCCCTACCCGTTCCTCCGGCGCCCTAAGCTTGCAAGATGACCCGAGAATCGCTTCTTTCCGTATGCCCTGTCCGCTCTGCGGAGTGGCGATGACCTGGGTCGGGATATCGATCGCACTGGTCGGCGCGCTGGGTTACGCCCTCGGAGCCGCGCTCCAGCAGTTCGAGGCGGTCTCCGAGGGCGCCTCGCTGAAACTGATGAAACGGCCCCGCTGGTGGCTGGGCGGCATCATCGGTTTCACCGGGGCCTCCCTGCACGCCGTCGCGCTCAGCTTCGCGCCGTTGATCGCGGTGCAACCGATCAGCGTGGCGACGCTGGTGTTCGCGGTGCCGCTGGCGGCGCTGCTGCACGGCAGGCGCCCGTACCGGGCGGAGATCCTCGGCTCGCTGGCGGTGGCCGTGGGGCTGCTCGTCCTGATGCTCCTGATCCCCTCCCATCCGGTCAGGCCGGACATGACGAACCAGGAGGCACTGGGCTTCCTCGGCTGTGTCGGGCTGGTCGTGCTGCTCACCCACCTGCTGGGACGCAGGATGAGCGGCTCGCCCCGGGCGCTCATGCTGTCGGTCGCGGCCGGGGCGACGACGGCCAGCGTCTCCACCTTCGTCCGGGTGGTGGGCGGGAACTTCGACGGCGACCTGAGCACGCTGCTCACCTGGTTCACGGTCGCCATCCCGGTGCTGCTCGTCATCGCGGTCGTGCTGCTGCAGAAGACCTACGAGGTGGGCTACTTCGGGATCTCGTACGCGGCCGTCCAGGTGGTCGACCCGATCACCTCGATCCTGGCGGGCACGCTGCTGCTCGACGAGGCGGTCCCCAGCGGCTGGGTGAACGTGGTCCCCGCCCTGGGTGCCGCCGCGCTGCTGATCTGGGGAACGGTCACCCTGGGAAGGCTCTCGCCGGACCACGGCGTCCCCGCCGAGATCCGCGAGAAGACCTCCGTCTCGTCGTAGCCGTCGTTCCCGGTCAGTTCGAGGGCGGCGTCCAGCCGAGCACCTCGTCCAGCGCGCCGTTCACCCTCGACGGGGCGAGCCGCCAGCTCAGCGCCATCGCGCCGTCACGCAGTCGTACGGCCAGGGGGTTGCGCAACCGGGTGGCGCGGCAGATCGACGCGGACCTGGCCACGATCTCGGAGGTACGGCCCAGCCGGGCGGCCGTGTAGGCGGCCAGGCCGCCGTTCTTCCCGTCTCCTCCGTGCTCCCCGTCTCCCATCACGTGGGCCAGGACCACCGCGTCCTCGATCGCCTGGCAGGCGCCCTGGCCCATGTTGGGGGTCATGGCGTGCGCGGCGTCACCCAGCAGGGCGACCCTGCCCCGGTGCATGGCGGGCAGCGGGGTGGCCAGGTAGTGGACGTCGTTCCTGAGCACCGCCCGGGGCGAGGCGGCCGCGAGCAGCTCCGGGATCGGGGCGTGCCAGTCCCCGAACAGCCGCCGCAGCTCGGCGAGCCGGCGCTCACCGAGTTCGCCGTTCCCGCCGCCGTTCTCCCCGCCGTTCCCGCCGGTGCGGTCGCCGCCGTTCCCGCCGGTGCGGTCGCCGCCCGCGGGGACGGTGTCGGTGGCGTAGCAGTAGACCGTCCCGCCGGTCAGCGGCATGACCCCGAAGACCGTCCCGCGCCCCCAGCTCTCGTGGGCCCGGCCCGGGACGCCGTCGGCCTGGACGAGCAGCCGCCAGCTCGTGACGCCCGCGTAGCGCGGGCCGGGGTGGCCGGGGAACAGCGCGGACCTGACGGGGGAGTGGATGCCGTCGGCCGCCACCACCAGGTCGGCCGTCACCGTGCCGTCGGGGAGGACCACCACGCCCTCCTCGGGCTCGACCCGCAGGACCGGGGTGTCCAGCCGCAGAGTGCTCGCCTCAAGGCGCGAGGAGAGCGCGTCGACCAGGTCCGAGCGGCGCAGCAGCACCAGGGAGTCGCCGCCGTTGCGCGCGGCGGCCTCCTCCACACTCGTCCTCATCAGCCAGCTGCCGTCGGAGCGCCGGATGCCCCCCGAGCCCTGGACGGCCGACAGCGCGCGGATCTCGTCGCCGACGCCGATCGTGTCCAGGGCCCTGAGCGCGTTCGCGGCGACGGCCAGGCCGGAGCCGACCGGCTCCAGGGACGACGCCCGCTCGAACACGGTCACGTCCCACCCCCGCCCGCGTAACGCGACCGCCGCGGTCAGCCCGCCGATGCCCGCCCCGATGACCACCGCGTGTGCCATGACCCATCCCCCTCACTACGAATGTAGTGAAACCTACTACATCCGTAGTCTGACTACAAATGTAGTATCGGGAGGGTGACATCACCGCGCGCCGACCTGGTCGCCGACACCGCCATCACCCTGCTGGCGGAGCGGGGCATGCGCGGACTGACCCACCGGGCCGTGGACGAGGCGGCGGGCCTGCCGCCCGGGTCGACCTCGAACCTGGCCCGCACCCGTTCCGCGCTGCTCGAACTGACCCTCGCGCGCCTCGCCCGCCTGGAGGCCGCCACGTTCGAACCGCTCCTTTCCGCCTCGGCGACGGACATGGTGGACGTCCTGGTGGAGATGACGGCCCAGGCGCTCCGGACGCAGCTGACCGTGGGACGCGAGACGCTGATCGCCCGCTACGAGCTCGCCCTGGAGGCCACCCGGCGCCCGGAGCTGCGCACGATCTACGACCGGGCCGGCGAGAGGTTCCGTGACCCCGCGGTCGCGATCCTGTCCGCGGCGGGGTCCTCCGATCCGGTACGGCACGGCCGCCTGCTGGTCGCCTTCAGCGAGGGGGTGATGTTCGACGCCGTCGCCGGTGCCGGCGTCGAACCGAGCCTGGACGACCTGCGCCAGGGCATCGGGGAACTGATGCGCGGCATGCTCGGCCGCAATCCGCCCGCCTGACGGTCCTGGAGGCCGCAATCCACCCGCCTGACGTTCCCGGGGACCGGGAGCCGCCGGGCCCGGTTCAGCGGGCGGCGGGACGGGCGGTGAGGCGGGCGCGGTGGGCGGGCCACTCGTCGTCGAGGATGCCGAAGTAGACGGTGTCGCGCCAGGAGCCGTCCGTGCGGCGGCGGTGGCGGCGCAGCGTGCCCTCGTGCACGCCGCCGATGCGCCTGATCGCGTTCTGCGAGCGGACGTTGAGGTGGTCGGTCTTGAGCTGCACCCGGTTCACGCCCAGCACGTCGAAGGCGTGGTCGATCAGCAGGATCTTGCACTCGGTGTTCACCGTGGAGCGCCAGACCGACCTGGCGTACCAGGTCCAGCCGATCTCGATGCTCTCGGCGTATCCGGGGGTGTCGATGTAGCAGGTCGAGCCGACCGCCCGGCCGCTCTCGCGCAGGATCACGGCGAACGGGACGTGGTCGGGTGTCTCGAGCAGGTGTGCCGCGATCCTGGCCTGCTCCGCCTCGCTGCGCGGGGGGTCGTAGGTCACCCAGCGCCACACCTCCTCGTCGCCTCCCCCGGCCAGGAAGAGGTCGGGGACGTGCTCCGCGGTCAGCGGCTCCAGTCGTACGGTGTCGCCCTCGAGAACGACGGGATCGGGCATCTTCGCGGTCATGGGATGACTTTAGGATCCCGGGTGGACTCCTCCGTAGGTCCACTCCCGGCGTGTTCGGGGAGACCACTCTGCCCGCGGATCGGCCGGGTTCGGCCCCCCGGCCTGTCGACACTCATACCGTCCGGTCGGTACGCTCACGGGAGACCGTGAGGAGACCCCATGGATTTCGCGTTCGACGCCCAGACCGAGAAGCTGAGGGAGCGCCTGCTCGCCTTCATGGACGAGTGCGTCTACCCGGCGGAGGAGGCCTTCGAGGTCCAGGCCGCGGAGAGCGGGTGGGCGAGCCCGCCGATGCTGGAGGACCTCAAGGAGGAGGCCCGCAAGCGGGACCTGTGGAACCTGTTCCTGCCGGGCGACCACGGCGCCGGGCTGACGAACCTCCAGTACGCTCCGCTGGCCGAGATCATGGGCCGCTCGCCCAGGATCGCCCCGGCCGCGACCAACTGCGCCGCCCCCGACACCGGCAACATGGAGGTCCTCTCCATGTTCGGCGACGAGCGGCAGCGGGAGCGGTGGCTGGAGCCGCTGCTGCGCGGCGAGATCCGGTCGGCGTTCGCCATGACCGAGCCGGACACCGCCTCCTCCGACGCCACGAACATCGCCCTGTCGATCGTCAGGGACGGCTCCGAGTACGTCGTCAACGGCCGCAAGTGGTTCGCCTCCGGCGCGATGAACCCCAACTGCGCGATCTTCATCGTGATGGGCAAGACCGACCCCGAGGCGTCCTCGCACCGGCAGCAGTCGATGATCCTCATGCCGCGTGACACGCCCGGCATGCACGTCAAGCGGGGCATGCACGTCTTCGGCTACTCCGACTCCGACCACGGCGGGCACGCCGAGATCGTCTTCGAGGACGCCCGGGTGCCGGCCGACAACCTGATCGGCGAGGAGGGCGGCGGCTTCGCGATCGCGCAGGCCCGCCTCGGCCCCGGCCGCATCCACCACTGCATGCGGCTGATCGGGATGGCCGAGCGGGCGGTCGAGCTGATGTGCGTCCGGACCCTGGCGCGGACCGCGTTCGGAAAACCGATCGCCCAGCAGGGCGTCGTCCAGGACTGGATCGCCGAGTCGCGGGTGAGGATCGAGCAGCTCCGGCTGCTCGTGCTGAAGACCGCCTGGCTGATGGACACCGTCGGCAACCGGGGTGCCCACGCCGAGATCCAGGCCATCAAGATCGCCACCCCGCGTGACGTGGAGTGGATCCTGGACAAGGCCATCCAGGCGCACGGCGCCGGGGGCGTCAGCCAGGACTTCCCGCTGGCCGGCCTGTGGGCGGGCGCGCGCTCGCTGCGGCTCGCCGACGGGCCCGACGAGGTCCACAAGCGCTCCCTGGCCTACCGGGAGCTCAAGAAGTACATGCCCTGACCCGCTCCGCCCGCCTTCCCGGGAGCCCGTACGGGCACACCGCGGAGGACGGGCGGCGCGAGGGCGCCCCGGGCCGTGGGGGCGCGTAATCGACGGAGATCGACGAAGGGAGCGTCCGTGGCACTGGACGAGAAGGCGGTCAGGGAACGCGTGGCCGCGTTCCTGGCCGAGCACGACCCGGCCGGGGACCGGCTGGAGTTCCTGCGGGCCCGGTTCGACGCCGGGCTCGCCTGGGTGCACTTCCCCGAGGGGCTCGGCGGGCTCGGAGCGGCCCGTGAACTGCAGAACGTCGTCGAGCACGAGCTCGCGGGGACACCGCAGATCAACCCGGGGCTGCAGACGATCGGGCTGGGCATGGCGGCGCCGACGATCCTGGCGTTCGGCACCGAGGAGCAGCGCCGGCGGTTCCTGCGCCCGCTGTGGACCGGCGAGGAGATCTGGTGCCAGCTCTTCAGCGAGCCCGGCGCCGGGTCCGACCTGGCCACGCTCGGCACCCGCGCGGTCAGGGACGGCGACGAGTGGGTGGTGGACGGGCAGAAGGTGTGGACCTCGGGCGCGCACCACTCCCGGTGGGCGATCCTGGTCGCCAGGACCGACGTGGACGTGCCCAAGCACCGCGGCATGACCTACTTCGTGTGCGACATGCAGGCCCCGGGGGTCGAGGTCAGGCCGCTGCGGCAGATCACCGGCGAGGCCGAGTTCAACGAGGTCTTCCTCACCGGCGTACGGCTCGGTGACGACCTGCGGCTGGGCGAGGTCGGCGACGGCTGGCGGGTCGCGCAGACCACGCTGATGAACGAGCGGGTCGCGATCGGCGGCGCGCCGGTCAAGCGGGGCGGCGGCGTGGTCGGCCTGGTGTCGGAGACCTGGCGCTCCCGGCCCGAGGTGCGCACCCACGAGCTGCACCAGCGCCTGCTCCGCCTGTGGGTGGAGGCGGACGTGACCCGCCTGGCCGGGTCGCGCCTGCGCGAGCAGCTCTCCGCCGGGCAGCCGGGCCCCGAGGGCTCGGGGATGAAGCTCGCCTTCGCCTCCCTCAACCAGGCCCTGTCCGGGCTGGAGGTGGAGATGCTCGGCGAGGAGGGGCTGACCTACGACGACTGGACCTTCCGCCGCTCCGACACCGTCGACTTCTTCGGCCGGGGCCCGGGGTACCGCTACCTGCGGGCCAAGGGCAACTCCATCGAGGGCGGCACCTCGGAGATCCTGCGCAACATCGTCGCCGAACGCGTGCTCGGCCTGCCCTCGGAGCCCCGCGTCGACAAGGACGTGCCCTGGAAGGACCTCCCGCGGTGACGACGGGCGGAAACGAACGAGGAGCGGTGAGCGACCTGTGACGCTTTTGTATACCGAGGTCGAGGAGGAGCTCCGGGCCTCCGTGCGCGACCTTCTCGCCGACCGCTGCGGACCCGACGCCGTGCTGAGGCGCGTCGAGTCCGAGGCGCCGTACGACATGGACCTGTGGAAGAGGCTGTCCCGGGAGATCGGGGTGGCGGGCCTGCTCGTGCCGGAGGAGTACGGCGGCGCGGGCGCGTCGGCGCGCGAGGTCGCGGTGGTGCTGGAGGAGCTGGGGCGGGCCGTGGCGCCGCTGCCGTTCCTCACCAGCTCCGTGCTGGCCACCAAGGCGCTGCTGGCGGCGGGCGAGAGGGAGCTGATCCGGGAGCTCGCCTCGGGGGAGACGACGGCGGCGCTCGCGGTGTCGCTGGCGGCCTCGCCGTACCGGCCGCTGCCGGAGACCCTCACCGTCACGGACGGCAGGGTCCTGGACGGCGAGATCCGGGCGGTGGCGGGCGCGGACGTCGCGGACGTGCTGCTCGTCCCCGTCGGGACGACCCTCTACCGGGTCGCGGCCGCGGACGTCCGGATCGAGACGGTGCCGTCGCTCGACCTGACGAGGCCGATCTCCACCCTCACGTTCTCCGGCACCCCCGCCGAGGAGATCGGCACGTTCGACGCGCGCGAGGTGCTGAGCTTCGGCGCGGGGCTGCTCGCCTCCGAGCAGCTCGGCGTCGCCGAGTGGTGCCTGAACACGACGCTCGCCTACATCAAGGAGCGCCACCAGTTCGCCCGGCCCGTGGGGTCCTTCCAGGCGATCAAGCACCGGATGGCCGACCTCTGGCTGGACGTGGTGCGTGCCCGCGCCGCCGCGAGGAACGCCGCCGACCTGCTGGCCGAGGACGCGGATGTGTCGCACGCCTCCGGGGACCGCGAGCTGGCGGCGGCGGTGGCCGCGTCGTGGTGCTCGGAGGTGGCGGTGCACGTCGCCGAGGAGAGCGTCCAGTTGCACGGCGGGATCGGGATGACCTGGGAGCACCCGGTGCACCTCTATCTCAAGCGCGCCAAGGCCACCGAGATCGCGCTCGGCACCCCCGGGGCCCACCGGGAGGCGCTGGCCACCCTGGCGAACCTGCCCGCGCCCGCCTGACCCGTTCCGTCCGGGGCCGTTCCCACCCGGGGACGGCCCCGGCTGCGGGCGGTCTACTGCGGGCGGAGCGAGGTCAGCAGGAGGTCGGCGAAGTGGGCGCCCAGCTCGGGGCCCGAGAGCGGGCCCTCGGTGCTGTACCAGGTGCCCAGGTGGTGCACCGAGCCGAAGAAGAAGTCCACGACGATGTCGGCGGGGACGTCGCTCCTGAAGGTGCCCTCGCGCTGTCCCTCGACGACCAGGTCGCGGAAACGCTCGTGGTAGTTGCGCCGCTCGGCGCGGACGACCTTGCGCGTGTCCGGCGCGAGCAGGTGCATCGAGCGGAAGAAGATCTTGGAGTCGTCGAGGTTCTCCACGGTGGTCGTCACGACGTCCGCGGCGGCGGCGTGCAGGCGCTCCGACACCGGCCCGAAGCCGTCGGCGATGCGGGTCAGCCGCTCCATCTGCATGCGGAGCACGCGCCCGTAGATCTCGTGGAGCAGGTCGTCCTTGGAGTCGAAGTAGTGGTACATTGCGCCCTTGGTGACACCGGCCGCCGAGACGACCTCCTGCACGGAGGTGCTCTCGAAGCCCCGCTCGGCGAAGAGGCGGGTGGCCTCGCCGAGCAGCCGCTGCCGTACCGGCTCGTGGTCCTGAGTCATACGTCCCCCATGGTGTGGTGAGGGAAAGCATACCGACTGGTCGGTTCCGTCGCGGGTGACTGGCGAATTCGTGTTACTTGCGTCACCTTCGCGACGCGGGGATAGCTGGAGCTCCAAATTGGGTATTTCATAGCGCAGGGATCTTCAACGTGGCAGATCCGCCTCCTCCTTCCCGGCCGTCCACCCATGGGGGCTCGCTATGCCCGGCGGATCCATCTACGTCACCCCGGTCGACCAGGTCCACGGCCTGTCGCCCCAGGTCATGTACGAGCAGTTCTGGGTCAAGGAGGCCGGCGAGCGCAGGAAGATGCGCGCGGTCAAGGCCGTGGCCGGACTGGTCGCGGGCGTCGTGCTGGCCTACCGGTTCGGCCTGTCCATGCCGGTCGTCGGCCTGCTCTGCGGCCTGCTCGTCGCCGCGGGGGACGCGCTGTGGGCCTGGCGGCAGTACGACGCCACCGCCGTCTGGCGCGGCAGGCGCCGGGGGGCGACGATCACCGGGAAACTGCTCCGCCGCAGGCTGCGCAGGGCCGGGTACCAGATCCTGGACGGCCGGTCCGTCCCGGGCAAGGCCTCGATCGACCACCTCGTCATCGGCCCCGGCGGCATCTGGGTGGTCGACAACGAGGCGTGGGACCCCGACACCGAGATCGCCCGCTACGGCGACCGGCTGTTCCTGGGGGAGAAGTACGGCACGAAGACGGCCAAGGCACTCGTCGAGGTGTCCGAGGCGCTGGCCGAGGTGCTCTCCCGCGAGTCGGGCGTGCCGGTGACCATCGAGCCGCTGATCGCGGTGCACGGCGGGCAGCTCAGGCGATCGGTCACCGCCGAGGGGATCACCCTGCTCAAGCCGCGGCTGGTCGTGCGCTGGATCCGCAACGGCGCGCGGGCCGACTTCGACGAGACCCAGGTGGAACTGCTGGCCAGGACCGCCGCCCGGGTGCTGCGCCGAATGAGCTGACCCCGCCCGCTCCGGGCGAGCCCGCAACGGCGCCTCCGGACGAGCCCCGGACACCGGCCGACCCCGGACGGTGCCCGTGGACGCGTCTCGGACGGCGTTCCCGGACGAGTCCCGGACCGGTCCTCTCAGGCCAGTTCCTCGATGAAGGCCGCGAGTTGCGCCACGTTGCGGCACTCGTACATCGGCACGACCCAGCCGTACGCCGTCGCCAGCGAGTCGCCGGTGTCCCACTGGGCGGTCGGCTCCGGGTTGAGCCAGTAGGCGTGCCGGGCTTCGCGGGCCAGGCGCCTGAGCGTGTCCAGGGCGGGGGGCTGGTAGTTGGACCGGGCGTCGCCCAGGATCAGCAGGGACGTCTTCGGCCCGACGCTGTCGCCGTAGCGCTCGGCGAACCCCTCCAGCGCGTGGCCGTAGTCGGTCCGGCCGAACCGCACCATGTCGGCCTCCTTCGTCAGCCGGGTCATCGCCTCCACCACGTCGGCGCCCGGCACGAAGAACCGGGTGATCTCGTCGACGGTGTCCACGAACCCGAACGCCCGCACCTTGGCGAACTGCTCGCGCAGCGCGTACGTGAGCAGCAGGGTGAAGTGGGCGAAGGAGGCGACCGAGTCGCTGGCGTCGCACAGCACGACCAGCTCGGGCTTGTGCGGACGGCGCGGCCTGTTGAACGTGGTCAGCGGCACCCCGCCGCTGGAGAGCGAGGCTCGCACGGTCCGGCGGAAGTCCAGGCGGCCCCGGTGGCCGAGCCGGTGCTTGACGGTCAGCCGGGCGGCCAGGCGCCGCGCCAGCGGGTGCACCTCCCGGCGGAGCCTGGCCAGGTCGGCCTTGGTGATCCTCAGGAAGTCGAGCTGTTCCAGCGGCGGGCGCACCGTGGAGCGGGCGATCCGCTCGATCCCGGAGTCCTCGGCGATCCGGCGGCGCACGTCGGTGGAGACCGCCTCCCCGAAGCGCTCGATGTTCTCGCCGATGCGCTGCCGGGCGACCTTCTCGGCCAGGCCGCCGCGCTCCCGGCCGCCCAGCACCTCGGCGAGCAGCCGGGCCATGAGCGTCTCGGGGGACAGCGCCCGCATCACCGGGTAGGAGAACCAGTTCTGCCGGCCGGGTCCGGCGGGCTGGCGGCCGAAGCGGCCCACCATCGCCCGCGCGAACGCGTTCATGCCGTCGTCCGCCCCCCCGGCCTCCAGCAGCAGTTCCGCCAGCCGGTCGCGCAGCTCGGGGACGGCGGCGGTCTCCAGGTCGGGCCCGCCCTCGCGTACGGCCTGCAGGCCGGTCGTGGAGGCGGGGAACCACAGGTCGAACAGCGTGTCGAAGCCCGGCCGGTGCGAGGGCCGCTTGACCAGCGTCGCGGCGTACGCGGCGCGCAGCGACTCCCG
Organism: Streptosporangium sp. DT93; assembly: GCF_049844535.1. Taxonomy (NCBI): domain Bacteria; kingdom Bacillati; phylum Actinomycetota; class Actinomycetes; order Streptosporangiales; family Streptosporangiaceae; genus Streptosporangium; species Streptosporangium sp. DT93. The sequence continues at coordinate 23,947 of NZ_JBNCLF010000003.1, read as the reverse complement.
CTCGGCCAGGTCGATCACCTCCAGCGCCCTGGCCGCGTCCAGGCCCTCGGCGGGCGAGACCGGCAGCCCGGCCTCGCGCAGCGCGTGCACGAACCCCACGTGCCGGTCGAGCAGGCTCATCGCGTCCCTCCCGCCCGAAGCCCCGGCCCCGTCCCGGCCTCAGGCCACGGACCCGGCTTCGTCCAGGAGGTCACAGCGCCAGTTCCTTGCGGGCCCGGGTCTGGTCGGAGGCGTGCTTGAGCACGACGCCCAGGGTGGCGCCGATGGCCTCCTCGTCCAGCTCGGTCCTGCCGAGGGCGAGCAGTGTGTTGGCCCAGTCGATGGTCTCGGCGATCGAGGGCGCCTTCTTCAGCTCCAGGGTCCGCAGGGTGGCGACCGTACGGGCGAGCTGCTCGGCCAGGCTCGCCTCGATCGAGGGCACCCGGGCCAGCACGATGTCCCGCTCGCGCTCCGGCGTCGGGTACTCCAGGTGCAGGTAGAGACAGCGCCGCTTGAGCGCCTCGGAGAGCTCCCGGGTCGCGTTGGAGCTCAGCACCACGTACGGTTTGCGCACGGCGGTGATCGTGCCGAGCTCGGGGATGGTGACCTGGTAGTCCGACAGGATCTCCAGCAGCAGCCCCTCGACCTCCACGTCGGCCTTGTCGATCTCGTCGATCAGCAGGACCACGGGCGTCTCGGACCGGATCGCGGCGAGCAGCGGCCGCTCCAGCAGGAACTCCTCGGTGAAGATGTCGTCGTGGGTGGCGTCCCAGTCCTCGCCCTGCCCGGCCTGGATGCGCAGGAGCTGCTTCTTGTAGTTCCACTCGTACAGGGCCCTGGCCTCGTCCAGGCCCTCGTAGCACTGCAGCCTGACCAGCCGCGCGCCGGTGGTCTCCGCCACGGCCTTGGCGAGCTGGGTCTTGCCCACCCCGGCGGGCCCCTCCGCGAGGAGGGGTTTGCCGAGCGCGCCCGCGAGGAAGACCGAGGTCGCGATCGAGTCGTCGGAGAGGTAGCCGACGGCGCTGAGCCGCTCGCTGGCGTCGGCGGGCGAGGCGAACCACATGTGAGCTCCCAGTACAGGACCGAATGTTGTTCTAGCTTAGCGGGTGATCGTCCTGAGTTGAGAAGCCCTGCCCGATGTGCGCTATCCTTCAAGGGCTTCACGCGCCGCTAGCTCAGTTGGTTAGAGCAGCTGACTCTTAATCAGCGGGTCCGGGGTTCGAGTCCCTGGCGGCGCACCTCGACGACACGGGCACCCCGGTTTGAAGCCGGGGTACCCGTGTCGTTCTCCCGTTCGCGTCGTTTCCTCCGGCCGGATGCCCGCCCCGGTCTCTTCGGCCGGGGTGTTCGTGCCGGTTTCCTCCGGCCGGGACACTCGCGCCGTTTCCTCAGGCCGGGGGGATCGTGCCGTTCGCGGTGCCGGAGGCGCCCAGCAGGTAGCGCCGCAGGGTCGCCGCCTCCCGGGGCAGCACCGCCGGGTCGTCGCCCGGGACGAACTCGATCGACGCGTCGATCTCACGGCCCGTCGCCGCGACCGTGGCCAGGGCGCCGCGCCACAGCGCCTCCCGGTGCTCCAGCGGCCACCGCTCCCGGCTCGTCGGCCACCAGCTGAACACGTGCACCCCGTCCACCCGGTCGAGCACGGCGCGAAGCCCCGACAGGGCCTCCTCGTCCGGCATCCCGTTCGGCGGCTGCCAGTAGGTCCGCAGGCCAGGGACGTCGTCCAGCATCGACCGGGCCGAGACGATCTCGTCGGTGAGGGTGTCGGCGTGGAACTCGGTGGCGACGGTGATGCCGGTGCCGCCGCCGGTGCCGCCGGTGCCGCCGGTGCCGCCGTCCGTCGTCGTCTCGGCCGCGCTGTCGACGCACCGCTTCAGGCCGTCCACGATCCGGCGGCGCCCGGCCGCCCCCACGTCCGCCGAGCCGGTGTTCCCCGCCCAGACCCTGATACGCGGGGCGCCGAGCGCGCGCGCCGCGTCGAGGACCTGCCGCCACATGCGCCGGTCCTCCTCCGCGTCGGCGACGACGCCCACCCGGTAGTACGAGCCCAGCGCGGAGACCTCCAGGCCCGCGGCCCGGGTCGCCTCCGCCACGCGCCGCGCCTCGGCCTCGTCCCCCAGCGGGACGTGCGCGTCCTGGCCCCATTCGACGCGGTCGAGACCGGCGGCCGCGGCCAGCTCGACGATCCGGTCCGCGGACAGCGGCCGGTAGGTGACACTGCACATCCCCGCCGTCGGCGACGACACCCGTCCCATCACGCCCCGCTTCTCGCGACCCGCCTCCACGGTCCCGCCGCGCGGCCCCGCTTCACCGGGTCCGGCTTCGCCGGGTCCTGTCTCGCGGGACCCCGGCTCGGCGGGCACCGCTCACCGTATCCCGGCGCGCCGTGACGCGGAACGCCGGGACGCGACGCGACGGGGACCCCGGCGGGAGGACCGGCGCGAGGCGTCCGGCCGGTCGCCTCGCCGGGGTCCGGAGAAGGGGAGAAAGGCCCGGGAGGGGGGTCAGGGGGCGTTGAACCCCAGGGAGTAGTCGCCGGAACCGGCCGTGGCGGTCACCTTGTAGCGGTAGCGGCCCGGTACGCCGAGGTATTTGATCCTCTCGTCCGGGCCGGCGCCGTCGCCGGTGGCCACGGTCTTCCAGGTCAGGCCGACCAGTCTCTGCAGGTACAGGTCGAAGTCGGCGCCGGGGGGGCCGTCCAGGCAGCCGACGTGAGTCCCCTTGACCTTCGTCGTGTAGTAGACCCCCCTCGGCTGGTAGGAGGACTTCCCTGCCTTCAGGGAGCCGTCGTAGGTGCTGGAGTAGCCGGTGCAGGTGCCGGTGCTCACCGGCGGGGGGTTGCCCGCGGTCGTCCGCAGCTCCAGGCCGTAGGCCGACAGGACCTCCAGGAGAGGCTGGAAGTAGGTGACGCCGCCGAGGTTGCAGTCGCCCGAGCCGCCCGAGGTGATGCCCTGGGCCTGGTCGACGGAGATGAACGAGCCGCCCGAGTCGCCGCCCTCGGCGCAGACGGTGGTACGGGTCAGCCCGAAGACGGTGCCCTGGGGGTAGGTGACGCTGGAGTCGCGCTGCTGGATGAGACCGCAGTGGAAGTCGGTGGTGGAGCCCGCCCGGCAGACCGAGGCGCCCTCGATGGCGACCTTGGCGCCGGCGACGGGAAGGGTGCCGCCCTGGCCGTTGTCCACGGCGGGGGTGGCCGTCCAGGTGGAGTTGACCGCGACCCAGGCGTAGTCGTCGCCGGGGAAGGAGGACGCCTGGAAGACGCCCTGGGCGACGCGGTTGAAGCCGGTGGTGGTCGTGCCCTTCACACCGCAGTGGCCGGCGGTGACGAACCCGGTCTGCTCGCCCTTGAGGACGGAGAAGGCGATCGAGCAGCGACGGGTGACGCCGATGTAGAAGGCGTTGCCGCCGACCAGGTCGTACAGCGGCAGCGGGATCTCGGTGGAGGGCAGCACGAGCACCGCCGGGCCGCCTACGCCGGCGGCCTCGATGACGGTCTCGGCCTCGCCGGGCCGCGGGGCCAGCACGACCACCCTGTTGCCCTTGACGTCGACGTAACGCACGGTGGACACCAGCGGCTTCCCCGGAAGGGCGGCGTCGAGATCCTCCTTGATCTCGGCCAGGGTCTCCAGCGACCGGGGGACGACCTCGGCCTGCGCTCCCGCGGCGAGGATCACGGGGATGTCGGCGGCGCTGGTGGTGGCCACCACCAGCGTGTGCGCGCTGTTGCCGCGCAGCCACGCGCCGCCGAAACGAGGACCGAGCGTCCTGCGCAGCTGGTTCGCGACGGGGGTGAGGCGGGCCTCGTTCAGCAACCGTTGCTGGGCCTGGTTCGCGCTCAGGCCGAGGTCGCGCTCAATGGCCTCCAGCATGCCCGGCGGAGGCGTGACCCGGAGGGGCCGGGCGGCATCGGCGGCATGGGCGGCATGGGCGGCATGGGCGGCATGGGCGGGGTCGGCCGCCGGAGGGCGGGCGCTCGCCGGCACGGCACCCAGGACGAGAGCGGTGATCGCCAGAATGCATCCTGCGGCAGCGCCGTGACTGCGAGACATGGGTCTTCTCTCCTCGACCTCTGTTTCCGGAGCGTTCGAGGGGACTCGCATCGTGTCACCGGCGGACCGTGCGACGCGGACACCGCCACTGTAGATCATCGATCGCGAAAGGACCGGTGAAAGCCGCGCGCCACGCGGGCACCGGCTTCCCGCCGGTCTCCGGCCGTCCGCACCGCGCCCGGCCAGGCCGGGGAGAACGATGCGGAAGGGGCGTCGCATCCCGTTCGCGCCGCGCCCGCGCCGCCGGGGAATCGAGGGCCGGATCGAGGGTAGGACGTAGCGCTGCACCGGTCGGTGACCTTTCCTGCCGTTCTCCCGGTCCCGCCGGCGCACGAATCTGCTCGTACCTGAACGCGATTCTCGATCACGGTGGCGGTTTCTCGCACCGCGATCGGAGGGGATAAGACGATGGAAAAGTCCCACCCGGTGAAGGACACGGTCGACACGGTCGGCAAGGTCATCGACAAGGTGGTCGACGCCGTGGCCGGCGACGAGCACGCCGGGGAGATCCCCGGCCGGCCGGGCAGCGCGCCGCCGTCGCTCGAGGAGCCGACCGCGCCCCGCCCGCCCCTGCCGCCCAAGCCCGACCAGAGCGGACCGGACATGTTCAGCGCCACGGGGCGGCCGCTCGACGAGCCGCGGACGGCGCGCTCCCAGAGCGGCGAGTACCTGACCACGGCCCAGGGCCTGCGGCTGCGCGACAGCGACCACTCGCTCAAGGCCGGACCCCGGGGGCCGGTGCTGCTGCAGGACCACCACCTGCGCGAGAAGATCATGCACTTCGACCACGAGCGCATCCCCGAGCGCGTCGTGCACGCCCGCGGGGCCGCCGCGCACGGCGTCTTCCGCGCGTACGGCACCGCCTCGACCGTGACCCGGGCCGCGTTCCTCGCCGAGGGTGTCGAGACGCCGGTCTTCGTGCGCTTCTCCACCGTGCTCGGCTCGCGCGGCTCGGCCGACACGGTACGCGACACGCGCGGGTTCGCCACGAAGTTCTACACCTCCGAGGGCGTCTTCGACCTGGTGGGCAACAACATCCCGGTGTTCTTCATCCAGGACGCCATCAAGTTCCCCGACGTCATCCACGCGGGCAAGCCGCACCCGGACCGGGAGATCCCCCAGGCGCAGAGCGCGCACGACACGTTCTGGGACTTCGTCTCGCTGCACACCGAGGCCACCCACCACACGCTGTGGAACATGTCCGACCGCGGCATCCCCCGCTCGTACCGGACGATGGAGGGCTTCGGCGTCCACACCTTCCGGCTGGTCGACGCCGACGGGGGGACGTCGCTGGTGAAGTTCCACTGGAAGCCCAAGGCCGGGGTTCACTCGCTCGTGTGGGAGGAGGCGCAGATCGTCAACGGCATGGACCCGGACTTCCACCGGCGCGACCTCGCCGACGCGATCGAGGCCGGCGCGCACCCGCAGTGGGAGCTGGGCGTCCAGGTCTTCCCCGACACCCCCGAGCAGACCTTCGAGGGCATCGACCTGCTGGACCCGACGAAGATCGTCCCCGAGGAGCTGGCCCCGGTCCAGCCGATCGGCCTGCTCACCCTCAACGCCAACCCGACGAACTACTTCGCCGAGACCGAGCAGGTCGCCTTCCACCCCGGCCACCTGGTGCCGGGCATCGACGTCACCGACGACCCGCTGCTCGCCGGGCGGCTCTTCTCCTACCTCGACACCCAGCTCACCCGGCTGGGCGGTCCCAACTTCGGGCAGATCCCGATCAACCGGACGCACGCCCCGGTCAACGACATGCTGCGCGACGGCTACCACCAGACGGCGGTGCACTCCGGGGTCGCGCCCTACAAGCCCAACTCGCTGGACGGCGGCTGCCCCTTCTTCGCCGGGCAGCAGGAGGGCGGGTACGCGGAGACGCCCGTCCAGGTGCCCGCGGCGCGCAAGGTGCGCGAGGCCCCGGCGTCGTTCGACGACCACTTCGGCCAGCCCCGCCTGTTCTGGCTGAGCCTGACCCCGACCGAGCGCGAGCACGTCATCGCCGCGTACACCTTCGAGCTCGCCAAGGTCTACGAGCAGGCGATCAAGGAGCGCACCCTGAAGGTGCTCGCCGAGATCGACCCCTACCTGTGCGAGCAGGTGGCCCAGGGCCTGGGCCTGCCGGCTCCGGCGCCCGCGGGCCCGCTGCCGGCCCCCTCGCCCAGCCCGGCCCTGTCCCAGCTCGGGAGGACCTGGCCGGTCACCGGACGGGTCGTCGGCATCGTCGTCGGCCCGGGCGGCGACCTGGAGGCGGTCCGCACCGTCCGGCAGGCCGTCCTGGACGGCGGCATGGTGCCGCTGGTCGTCGCCCCGGTGGGCGGCACGCTCGCCGTGGACGGCGGCACCCCCGTCACCGTGCAGCGTACGTTCGCCACCGCCAGGTCCGTCGAGTTCGACGCGCTGCTGCTGGCCGGCACGCCCGCGCCCGGCGGGGACGCCTACGGCGCCCGCGACGCCAAGGCGGGGAGCGGCACGCCCGCAGGGGCACCCGTCGACCCGCGCGTGCTGCTGATGCTCGGCGAGGCGTTCCGCCACGCCAAGCCGATCGGCGGCTGGGGCGACGCCGAGCGGGCCCTCACCGCGGCCGGTGTGGGCACCGCGGCGCCCGGCGTGGTCGTCGCCGACGGCGGCGAGGCCGCCCTGGCGGAGGTCGTCCGGCTGCTCGCGGAGCACCGGGTCTGGGACCGCTTCCCGGCCGCGGCCGGCACCGCCTGATCCCGTCCGGCACGCCGAGGGCCCCGGCGCCCGCCTTCGCGGGCGGGTGCCGGGGCCCTCGGCGTGGACGCGTCAGGGTGCCCTGAAGGCCACGACGTACGGGCCGCTGCCGCCCGCGTTGACCACCCGGTAGCGATAGAAACCGGGGGCGCCGTTGTAGGTGATCCTCTCGTCAGGGCCGGGACCGTTGGACAGGGCGACCACCTGCCAGGCGGAGCCGTTCCACTTCTGCAGGTAGAGGTCGAAGTCCGCGCCGGTGGGGCCGTCCAGGCAGCCGGAGTGGGCGCCGCCGGCCTTGGACGTGGTGTAGGTCCTCGGGAAGTAGGCGAACTGCCGGGGCGTCAGGGTGCCGGTGGCCCTGCTGGGGTACCCCGTGCAGCCGGTCGGTGTCGTGGGCGGGCTCGTGGGCGGGGTCGTCGGTGGTGTGGGCGGTGTCGTCGGCGGGACGGCGCGGCCGTCGGTGACCTTCAGGGTCAGGCCGTAGACGGAGAGGATCTCGCCGATCGGCTGGAAGTAGGTGGTGCCGCCCGAGGTGCAGTCGCCCGAGCCGCCGGAGGTGACGCCCTGGGCCTGGTCGATGGCGATGAACGAGCCGCCCGAGTCGCCGGGCTCGGCGCACACGCTGGTGCGGGTCAGCTCCTGCACGGTGCCCTGGGGATAGGTGATGCTCGCGTCACGTTGCTGGATGAGACCGCAGTGCCATTCGGTGGTGGAACCGGACCGGCAGGTCGAGGCGCCCTCGATGGCGATTCTGGCCCCGGCGACGGGGACCGTGCCGCCCTGGCCGTTGTCGACCGTCGCCGTGGCCGTCCAGTTGGCGTTGGTCGCCACCCAGGCGTAGTCGCTGCCCGGGAAGACCGACCCCTGGAAGACTCCCTGCGGCAGGCGGTTGAAGCCGGTGGTGGCCGCCCCCTGGTTGCCGCAGTGGCCGGCGGTGGCGAATCCCTGCTGCGCTCCCTTGGTGACGGGGAAGCCGACCGAGCAGCGGCTGGCGCTGCCGATGTAGTAGGGGGTGCCGCCGACCAGGTCGTACAGCGGCTGAGGGGCCTCGGTGGAGGGCAGCAGGACCACCGCGCTCGTGTCCACGTCGGAGGCTTGGACGAGGTTCTCCGCGATCTGGGGTGCGGAGGTCAGCACGACCACCTTGTTCCGTTTGACGTCGACGTAGCGCACGCTGGAGACCAGCGGCTTCGGTGGCAGGGTGACGTCGAGTTTCTTCTTGATGTCGGTCAGTTCCGTCAGCGACCGGGGGACGACCTCGGCCTGCGCGCCCGCGCTGAGGATCATGGGGAGGTCGGCGACGCTGGTGGTGGCCACCACCAGCGTGTGCGCGGTGTTCCCGCGCAGCCACGTGCCGCCGAAACGAGGTCCGAGCGCCTTGCTCAGCCGATCCGCGACCGGGATCAGCCGGGCCTCGTTGAGCAGCCTGACCGTGGCCTCGGCCTGGGTCAGGTTCAGGTCGCGCTGGAGGGCCTTCACCATGCCCGGCGGTGGGTTCGCCGCTTTCGTGGCCACCGGGGAAGCCGGTGGCCTCATCTCTTGCCCGGCCGGCGGTTTCACCGCTTTCCCTGCCGCGGGCGGGGGCGGAGGGGGCGCTGTACGGACGTCGGCGACCGCCGGGACGGCGGCCAGGGTGAGCGCGGCGATCGTCAGGACGTACCCGGTGGTGACGGTGTGTTCGCGGGACATGCGGTCTCTCCTCGACCTCGGCTTCCGGAGCTGAAGGGGGAGATCACCGCATGTCACCGGTCGGCCGGAGGATGCGGGCATCGTCACCCTAATGCAGTCGTCGCAGGTCAGGGCCCAGGTGCCGCGTGACACGCGGAAGAATGTCGGCGACGTACCCGCCGGGGCGGGGCCGGCCGGTGGGGGCACGGCCGGCGGGTCAGGGGGCGGTGAACGCCAGGGTGTAGGCGCCCGAGCCGGTCGTGGCGGTAACCCGGTAGCGGTAGCGGCCCGGCGTGCCGGTGTGGGCGATCCTCTTGTTCGGGCCGGGGCCGTCGGCGATGGCGACGACACGCCAGGAGAGGCCGTTCCAGCGCAGTAGTTGCAGGTCGAAGTCGGAGGCGGCGGGGCCGTTCAGGCAGCCGGAGTGGAGCCCGGCGGTCAGGGCCCGGTAGTACAGGCCCCTCGGCTGGTAGGCGGACTTGCCGGTGGCCAGGGTGCCCTTGTGGATGGAGGAGTAGCCGGTGCAGAGGTCCGGGTCCGGGAGGGGGACGGACGAGGGGACGGACGCGGGATCGGCGGTCTTCAGGGTCAGGCCGTAGGTGGTGAGGATCTCGTCGACCGGCTGGAAGTAGGTGATACCGCCGGCGCCGCAGTCGCCCGAGCCTCCTGAGGTGACGCCCTGGGCCTGGTCGATGGCGATGAACGAGCCGCCCGAGTCGCCGGGCTCGGCGCACACGCTGGTGCGGGTCAGCCCGTAGACGGTGCCCTGGGGGTAGGTGACGCTGGCTTCGCGCTGCTGGATGAGACCGCAGTGGAAGTCGCTGGTGGATCCGGAGCGGCAGATCGAGGCGCCCTCGATGGCGACCCTGGCCCCGGCGACGGACAGGGTGGCGCCCGAGCCGTTGTCCACGGCCGGGGTGGCCGTCCAGGCCGGGTTGGCCGCCACCCAGGCGGAGTCGTCACCGGGGAAGCTGGACTCCTGGAAGACGCCCTGGGCGACGCGGTTGAAGCCACTGGTGGCCGCGCCCTTCTTGCCGCAGTGACCGGCGGTGACGAAGCCGGCCTGGGCCCCCTTCGTGACCGGGAAACCGACCGAGCAGCGGCTGGCGATACCGATGTAGTAGGCGGTGCCGCCGACCAGGTCGTACAGCGGCTGAGGGGCCTCGGTGGAGGGCAGCACGACCACCGCGCTCTTCTCCACGTCGGAGGCCTGGACGAAGTTCTCGGCGGTCTGGGGCTCGGAGGTCAGCACGACCACCTTGTTCCGTTTGACGTCGACGTAGCGCACGCTGGAGACCAGCGGCTTCGGTGGCAGGGTGGCGTCGAGCTGCTTCTTGATGTCGGTCAGTTCCGTCAGCGACCGGGGGACGACCTCGGCCTGCGCTCCGGCGGCGACGATCACGGGAATGTCGGCCGGCCTGGTGCTCGACACGACCAGGATGCTCGCGTCCTTGGCTCGCAGCCAGGAGCCGCCGAAGCTGTCACCGAGCTGCGACCGCATCTTCTCCGCGATCGGCCCCAGACGGGCCTCGTTGAGCAGCCGTTCCTCGGCCTGCGCCTGGGTCAGGTTCAGGTCCCGCCGGAGGGCCTCCACCATGCCCGGAGGCGCCACGAACTTCGCGGGCGGCCCGGCCGTCACGTCCGCCGGGGAGGAGAGGGCCCGCACCGGGCCGGCTGGAGCACGGTGGAGGTCCGCGTCGGCGGTGGCGGGCGCCGGGGTGTCCGGCAGGGGGGCCGCGTCGCCGGGAACGACGCCCGGCGCGAGCGCGGTGATCGCCAGAAAGCATCCCAGGGCGGCGGCGTGGTTGCGGGACATGGGTCTCTCCTCGATCTCGACCGCCGAAGCGTTCGAGGGGAGATCGCCGGGTACCACCGGCGGGGACGCGATGCGGGCGTCACCACCCTAAATCAGCCGTCCCCGGCTGGGGCGGTGGAAGCGGCACGCCACGCCGACGCGGTCGGCGCCGGGAGAAGCGCAGGTCACGGCGACGTGGCCGGCACCGGGGGAGACGCAGGTCACGCCGACGTGGCCGGCACCGGGGGAGGCGCACGTCACGGCGACGTGGCCGGCGCATCGGGGAGAGCCGCGCGTCCCGCCGGTATGGTCAGCGCTTCGTGGAGAGCCTCAGGACGGCCTTGCTCCCGGAGAGCGACACCACCCGCACCTTGATGCCGTTGACCGTGCCCGTGCCGTTGGCACCGAACACCGACTGCGAGAACGAGCCGGCCGCGGTGCCCCTCACCCGTATGCGGGTCGAGGTGAAGGAGATCGACATCCGGGTGATGCCGAACTTCGGGTGGACCCGGAACCTCGCGGTCTTCGTGATGGTGAGCCTGCAGTTCCCGTCGTAGCAGGCGCGCAGGTTCGGAGCGGCCGCCTGCGTGCTCACCCGCACCCGCTCCGGGGACGCCTGCGTGCTCACCTGTACCCGCTCCGGGGACGCCTGCGGCGCGCCACCGGTCGCCGTCGCGCCGGACAGGAGGGAGGCGAGCACCAGCAGGGCGGCGGTGGTCTGGACCATGATCTTCCTTTCGTCGTTCCTCCGCGCGTCGCGGCCCGGCGACCGTGTCGCCGCCCGGACGTCGTGGGGGTCGTACGTCGGCATGGAACCTGATGAACCCGGCGGAAACCACAAAGGCCGCCTTGAACCCCACCTTCCGACGGCGCCGTTCTTTTTTCCAGGGACGTCTCCCCCTATTTCTATATTTTTCGGCATTTGTCGTATATCCAGTGCCGTGGGGCGAGGGCGGCGCACCGGCCACGGCCGCCTCCCGGCCTCTACCAGAGGCGGATGGAACGTCGCAGGATCCCGGTGACGTCCTCCTCGGTGACCGGCCGGGGCGCGGTGGCCAGCAGCCGCTGCTGCCTCATCGCCCCCTCGGCCAGCGCCGGGACGTCCGCCTCGCCGTAGCCGACACCGCCGACACCGTTGGGCAGGCCGATGTCCCGCATCAGCCGCGTCAGCACGCCCGGCAGGAACTCGGCCGGGTCGTCCGGCCTGACGGCCGACGGGTCGAGCAGCTCCGCCGCGCGCAGGTGCCGTTCCGGCTGCGCCTCGAAGGTGAACCTGAACGCCTCCGGGGCGGTCAGCGCCACGGCCATGCCGTGCGGCACCATCGGCTCTCCCGCCGGGTAGCCGCCGGGACGGAAATCCCTGACGCGCCCGGCGATCGGGTAGGCGTTGGCGTGCGGGATGTGCACGCCCGCGTTGCCGAACCCCAGTCCGGCGAACGTCGCCGCCAGCGCCATCCGCGCTCGTGCGCCGACGTCCTCCCCGTCGCGTACGGCGGTCCTGAAGGAGTCGGCGAGCAACTGCAGGGCACGCTCGGACCACATGTCGGCCACCGGGTTCGAACCGCAGTACGGCACCCGCTCCTCGGGACGCTTGCGCTCGTAGGAGGTGTAGGGCCGGGCCGTGTAGCTCTCCAGGGCGTGGCAGAGGATGTCCATCCCGGAGGCCGCGGTGACCTCGGGAGGCTGGGACATCGTCAGGTCGGGGTCGACGACCGCCAGCACCGGCCGGAGCCGGGCGTGGCTGATCCCCGTCTTGACCTTCAACTCCAGCACGTCGAGTACGCAGATCGTGGTGCTCTCCGCGCCGGTGCCGGTGGTCGTGGGCACCGCCACCAGCGGCATGAGCGGCCGGGTGGGAGCCAGGCCGCCGCCCACCGGGGCGTTGACGTAGTCCATCAGCTCGCCGGGATTGGTGACGAGCAGGTTGACCGCCTTGGCCGTGTCGATGCTCGACCCGCCCCCGACGGCGACGAACGCGTCCCAGGGACCCGAGGCGCGGGCGTGCTCGACGGCCGCGAGCAGGCTCTCGTCCGTCGGCTCGACGCGCACGCCGTCGTACACCGACGCCTCCATGCCGAACTCCCCGAGCTGTTCGGCGATCCGGGCGGGGGCCCCGGTCGCGGCCACCCCGGGGTCGGTGACGACGAGGACGCGGCGGACGCCGTACTGCCCGAGATCGAAGCCGATCTCGGCCGAGGCGCCGGGCCCGAACTTCAGGGCGGGGGCGCCGTAGGTGAAGACGGACTCGGGATTGCCCGGAGCGGTGAACACGCCCGGCTCCTCTCGCCGGCCCTGCCGGATGCCTGTGCCGATGTCGATGCCGGAGACGGTGACCGTCGGACGCCGCCCACGCCAGTGAGAGTACTTCGTGCCTTTCCTCCCACCGACTCCGGCTTCCTCCCACCGACTCCGGCTTCCGGACGAGGACTTCCGGATAACGGCGAGCGCTTCCGGACGACGGCAAGAAGAACGCAAACCAACCGCAAGTCGCGATCAATAGCATCGCCGTCATGAAGAGAAGAACGATCACGCTGGCCGCCGTCGTCGCCGGGGCCGTCGTGCTGTCGGCCCAGCTCCCCGCGTCCGCCACCTCCGCCACCGCGCTGCTGCGCCTGCGCGGCGGCCTGACCCTGGAGATCCCGGCCTCCTGGCGGGTGTACGGGACCGCCGACAGGGTCCAGGTCGTGACCGGAGCCTGCGCACGCCCCGGCACCGGTTTCTTCCAGTCCCGATGCGACAGCTTCTGGGTCATGGGACCGGCGGCGCTGAGGACCGGGGGAGAGGGCGGAGTGCGCTACAACCCCGTCAACGGGCCGTTCTTCCCGGCGAGCGACGTGCCGCCCTGCCCGACGAACCCCCGGTACGGTCACGTCATCGGCAAGGCGATCGCGGTCGGCCACCGCGACATCGGCGCCGCGCACAGGGCGCACTACCGGGTGTGGCCGGGCCGGTGCGTCACGTACAGCGGCGGCGAGCAGAAGTCGACGTTCAAACAGCGCGAGTGGTACCTGCCGACGTCGAAGATCCTCGTCATCGACAAGTGGGCGACCCCGGGCCTGGACAGGATCCTGAAGAACGCCGTCTGGACCCGCTGACCCGCGCGTCTCGGAGAACGCCGCCCAGGCCCGCCGACCTGCGGCGCGCTACCCCGCCACGCGGAACCAGACCGACCCGCCACTCTCGTCGCGGTACGACCCCCACCCGGCCGCGACCGCCTCCACCAGCCACAACCCCCGCCCGCCGTCGTCGTCCGTCCCCGGAACGCGCACGGCGGGCGCGCTCGCGTCCGACCCGTCGTCGGCGACCTCCACGTGGACCGCCCCGGAAAGGCGGGCCACGTACACCGTCATCCTCCCGTCCGTCGTACGCCCGGAGTCGGAGTGGGTCACCGCGTTCGTGGCCAGTTCGCTCAGCAGGAGCAGCACGTCGTCGAGCACCCCGGCCGCGATCCGCCCGGTCAGCAGGCCGCGTGCCCAGGCCCGCACCTCAGGCACGGCCGCCACCCGGCCGGGAAACACCTTCCGCCACGCGCTGTACGACCCGTCCGCGCGGCACGTTCTCCGGTCCCCGGCTTCTTCTCCGGGCGGTTCCCCCTCCGCCCTCACGCGGTCACCGCCGACATGACGACGTCGGCCGCGTTGTCGGCCTCCGCCCACACCCACTCCCCGCGCCGCCACAGCCGCGCCCACCACGGCCGCCAGACGTACGCCCACCCGCAGTAGCGCCGGACGACGGTGATCCGGGCCACCGTACCGGCCGTCGAGTGGATCTCCAGGATCGGCTGCCCGGCCACCGGGAGGACGAGCGAGGTACGCACCCCGAGGCCGTGCAGATCCCAGCCGAGCCGGGTCAGACGGACGAACCGCTCGTGCCGCTCGACCGCCGTCACACTCCTGTCCTCAGGATGCCCCCGGCCGGCCCGCCCGACGCCGTTTCGATCGTTCATCGCTCGTTCCCGTCCCTGCTCACAATGCCATCGGGTGCTTTCTTTCTCGCCCTGCCGAATCGACAGGACGTGTGCTTAGATTGCCCGTACGGCAGGTGAATTCAGGAACGGATCGGCATCTCGCCGGATGACCCGGAATGACGGGCGAGGGATTGTCAATACCGATACCCGGAATGGCCGAAACGACAAAAGTCCGTTTTCTCTGATTCAGGAGGAATGCGATGAGCGAGGACGTCCCCCCGGACCCGGGAACCCCCCACGCGCGCTTCGCCGCCGAGATGCGCCGCCTGCGCGAGGCCGCCCAGCTCTCCCAGTCCTCCGTGGCCGCGCGCCTCGGCTGCACCCAGGCCCAGGTGAGCCGCCTGGAGGGCGGCAGCCGCACCCCGTCGAAGTACGACGCGGAACAACTGGACCGCCTCTTCGGCTCAGGCGGCAGCACACACTTCGCGGACCTGCGCAAACACATCGTCGCCCGCCCCGGTGGCCCGGCCTGGTTCATCGGCTGGGCCGAGGAGGTGGAACCCGTCGCCCTCGTCATCCGCTCCTGGGACCCCCTGCTCGTCCCGGGACTCCTGCAGACGGAGTCCTACGCGCGACACATTTTCAGCAACGGTCCCCGCGCCACCCCAGACGAGGTGGAGGAGCGCGTGCAGGCTCGCATGCGACGCCAGCAGATCCTCGACAGGGACGACCCTCCGATGTTCCTGGTTCTCATCGACGAGGGCGTTCTTCGCCGTCGTGTCAACGGCCCGGAAGTGATGCGGGAGCAACTCGGCCACCTGCTGGAGGCCGTTCAGCGGCCTAACATCTCGATCCAAGTCGTCGACCCGGAATGCATGGCAGGGCTGGCAGGAGCTTTTATGATCGCTGAACTTCCGATCGGACAACCGGAAACCGTCCATATGGACTCTCCGGCCCTGGGCCACGTTACGAACGATCACGAACTCGTGATTTCCATCCGAAAACGATATGAAGAGATACGGCTGTGGGCCTATCCTGAGCGTGTATCCCTCAAAATGATCGAAGAAGTGAGGCGAGAATGGACCTGAGTGCTGCAGTGTGGCAGAAGTCATCGCGTTCCTCCGACAATGGTGGACAGTGCGTCGAGGTCGCCGCGAACCTGCCCGGTGTTGTGGCGGTCCGCGACAGCAAGGACCCCCACGGCCCCAACCTGACCTTCACCCCCGCCGAGTGGCGTGTTTTCGTCGGTGGAGTCAAGGCCGGGGCTCTCGATCGGTTGATCTGACGACGGGTGTCGTCGAGCGAGGAAGCGAGATTCGAATGGATCTGAGTGCCGCCGTGTGGCGGAAGGCGTCATGCTCCGGAGACAACGGCGGGCAGTGCGTGGAGGTCGCCCTCAACCTGCCCGGTGCCGTCGCGGTGCGTGACAGCAAGGACTCCGAGGGGCCGAAGCTGCTCTTCCCCCCCGCCGAGTGGCGGGCCTTCGTAGGCGGCATCAAGTCAGGCGGGTTCGACCGGCTGACCTGATCGCCTTTGAAAATCCGATGACCATCGTCGGGTATGGACTTACTCCTCCAGCTTGGTGGTCACCTTGCTCGTGGGCGGAGCCTTGATGGAGACCTTCGTTCCCCAGCCGGTGAAGCGGGTGTCCACGGTGAGCGTCTTGCCCTCCCAGCCCTCACTGTCGAATATGCCCGTCATCGGGTGGGAGGTGGTCAGACGCTGCGGAAGCCCGTTCCGGTTCACGGTGAGCTTGAAGGTCACCACGGTCTTGTCGCTCGACCGGAGCGGCAGGGAGGCCCGGAACCAGGGAGAGACCTTGGCGAGCCTGCCGAAGGTGACCTTGCCGGAGTAGCTGCCGCCCGCCCGTCTGGCACCCTTGAGCAGGGTCGTCATGGTCGCCGGCTCCGCGACGTTCACGAGCTGCCCGAACCAGCCGCCGACGCCGCCGGTCATGCCGTCCGGCTCCTTGTGCCAGCTCTTGCCCTTGGGCATCTTCTCGCGGTACGACCCGCCCGAGGAGTAGGTCGTGGTGCCGATCCGGATCGTCCGCGCCGGGGCGAACAGGTTCGTGGCACCCGCGCCGCCGTCCGCCTCGATGCCCTTCGAGCTGATGTCCGAGGCGACGATCCCGGTCCTGCCGAACCGGAAGGAGCCTGTCCGCCGAAGGTAGGGGCTGCTCTCGCCGTCCGAGGTCATGGTGCTGAGGTCGGTGAACTTCACGCCCTTGCCCGCGACGAACTGACCCTTCAACGCCTTGACCGGGTCCGCGGGAGCGGCCTGGGCAGGGGCCGCGGTCCCGACCGTGACGGCCGCGACCATCGAGACGCCGGCGATTACTCGCTTCATATGTGTTCCTCGCTCACCCGGTACGAGAGGGACATCCTGCCGCACCTTGATCACGACCACATCTCGGACGTACGCCTGCCCACCGGCCGCCGCGACAGGTGCCCATTGGCCGGTGTTCCGGCTGCTTCCCGGCCGCGATGAACGCCGCCGCCCAGGTGAGCGTCGATCGGCCGTACGGGATCACGAACCTCGTCGTCGATCTCCCGGTAGCGTCCGGTCTTCAGACAGCCGTCGGTCCGTGGGATGGGACTCACCGTGAAGAACATGATCGCCCGGCTCTGGAGACTCGTCGGCGGCTCGCTCCAGTGGCGCGTCCTGTGGTTCCGCAACGCCAAGTTCATGGTCGGAGTGACCGGGATAGTGCGCGACGAGGACGGCAAAGTCCTGCTTCTAAGGCATCGTTTCTGGCCGGAAGGCAGGCAGTGGGGGCTTCCGACCGGATACGCCAACATGTCGGAGACCTTCGAGGACACGGTCCGTCGTGAAGTCCTGGAGGAGACCGGGCTGACGGTGCGCGTCGGAGAGATCGCCCATCTGAGGAGCGGTTACAGGTTGCGCGTGGAGGTGGCCTACGAGGCCGAGTTCGCCGGCGGCACGATCGAGATCGACGACTTCGAGATCCTGGAAGCGCGATGGTTCAGGCCGGACGACCTGCCGGAAGGCCTCCAGGAGTCGCACCGCCTCCTCATCCACCGTGAACGGTTGTAGTTCACCTCCCGGATGCGGCCCTCCACTCACCCGATGCCCGGCTCGGCAGGCACGGATCGCCGGACCGGCCGCCAAGCGGGCCTTGCCGGTGCCCGGCGGGCCGAGAAAGGTCACGTCGTTCCCGCGAGTCACCCTTTCAGTGCGGCGGCAGGTCGGAACGTGGACGGTCGTCGGCGAGGGTGGCTCGGAGCCGGTCGTGTTTGAACTGGTACCTGGCTCCGGCGGTGCGCAGCACATGACGTCGGCGGGCGTCCTCGAGGAACCGCATCCCGCGCAGGGGAAACAGCCTCCGCATCCGGAGCTGGGCGAAGAGCAGGCCGGTGCGCCAGATGTCGGAGATCGCCGCGACGGAACCGAGGGCGATCATGATGCCGAACCCGGCGGCGGTGACGATCCCAGCCGGTAGGCCGTGGGTGCGGCCGTTCTGGAAGCCCAGCGCCAGACCGATGGGGATCGCGGCGCTGCAGGCCACCAGCAGAGCGCGCCGGCGGTCCAGGCGCCAACGCCTGCCGGGAGTGGGCGGGGTGTCGATGTCGGCGATCGGGCGGGCCACGCTGACCATGAGACCGAACCCGAAGGCGGCGATCAGCCCGGCGAACGTTCCGTGCGGCGGCGTCTTGCTCACACCGTAGGCCAGCCCGATCGGCCCCCCGATGGTCGCGGCGGCCAGCAGATCGACGCCGCCCGGACGCATCCTGCTCCACCAGGAGCCGGTGCTGGACGTGGGGCGGACGCGGGTGGCCGCGTGCCCGGCGGCGGCAGCCGCGACGACCCCGGCGAACAGGCCGCAGGAGTAGGCGCTCTGGTTGCCCACGGCCATGGTCACCACCATGAAGATCGCCAGTCCGACCGCGGTGTTGAACGCCGGGCGCGGCCGCCGGCGCAGCAGTCGGGCGGGCCGTCTGCCGAAGGCGGCGCAGAGCCTGTCCGTCCAGTCGGAACGGGGATCGCGCAGTTCGGAGACCAGGCCGGCCAGTAACCCGAAACACCCGCCCATGAGGGCGCCGTACCACACGCCGAACGCCGTTCCGGTATTACCGGCGACCGTGTACCGCCCGATCGGGCCGAACACCACGGCGCTGATCCCGCTCATCAACAGCGTTCCGGCGAGGGCGTTGATCAGGCAGCGCTCCCACATCGGGGCCCAGTGGTGCATCCGCCACCATGCCAGGTCGCCGCGGCCCATCCGGGTGGCCAGAAAGCCGAGCCACTCGCGAGCCTGCTCCGCCGAAGGGCCGGAGCGGTGTGGCGGGTAGGCGGTGAGCACGACGCGGTCGAGCAGGTGGTCCTCGGCCTGCTCGCGCGTGGTGAAGCGGCCCGGCTGGAGCAGGCCGGCGGCGGCGTGCGGGTCCTCGCGCAGGAGGGTGAGGGTCAGCGGCGTGTCCAGTGCCCGGCTGACCGGGTCGTCGGGGTGCCGCCGGAGACGGTCGATCAGCTGGTTCATGGGATCGTCACGGGCGGGCGGGTCCGGCCGGTGGTCCTGCAGGTATCTGATCGCCTGCTCGCCCGTGACCGGCAGGAGTTCCACCGCCGCGGCGCCGTGCAGCGGCCTGGTCTGGGCCTGTACGGCGGTGGTGAAGTCGTCGGTGCGGGCCAGCACCAGCAGCCGGAAGGAACGGCGCTGCCGGTTGATGTGCTGCAACGCCTGGACCTGGCGTGGCCGGTCCATCTCGTCGAAACCGTCCAGGAGCAGCGAGACCATGCCGTGGCGAACCAGTTCGCCCGCCGCGTCCGGGCCGTACTCGGGCGAGGCGAGGAAGTCGTAGGCGGTGGCGAGCTGCCGGGCGAACCAGTCGCCGAGACCGTGGCGTCGGGGATCCCAGTCGCAGGCGTTCAGCAGCACCGGAACCGGGGTGCTCATGGCCTGCGGAAGGGGCAGGCGGACCCTGTGATCCAGTGCCTCCAGCAGCAACAGGATGGCGGTCGCGCTCTTGCCGGTGCCGCTGTGACCCATGACGACGATGCGGCCGGAGCCCAGCCCCGCGTACAGGTCGAACAACCCGGCGAGTTCACCGCCCTCGACCGCCTGTGCCGTCGCCGGCCGGGTGCCGGGCAGCGGCGTGAAGCGGGGCCGCCGCGGATCGTCCAGGGCCACCCGCAACCGGCTGGCGACGGGCCGGGAGGTTCTCACCCAGCGCGGGGGGATCGGCGGCGGGTTGTCCAGCCCGCGATCGGCTGCCTCGTCCTCCCACTGCGCCCGCAGCTTTCTCGCCAGCGCGTTGGCCGCCTTGGCCGCCCGAACGCGATCCTCACCCTCGGTCGCCGTCTCCGAAAGAGCAATGCCGTCCGGATCCGGGCGACATTGTTCCTGAATGAGGGGTGAGGGGAAGGTCGCCATTTCCGGGGACTTTTTCTCTGATGGTCTAGGTTTGAGCTCCTCCTCCATATCATGTGCCATGTCTACCGTTTCATCACTTCTGTCGGGTATCGGCGCGGAGATGCCGCGCGTGCCCGTGCCGCGAATGGGGGCGTTGACGGTGTCGTGCGCCCTGGCCTCGGCGGGCACGGCCCTGCTTGAGCCGATGGTGGCCTCTTCGCGCATTTTCCACGCGTGACGAGCGCGGCGCGCGACGTCGAGGAAAGCGGTGTGCTCGCTGTGCCCGAGGTCCAGTCCCGCTCGGACGAGCACGGAGGAGATCAATGTCTCGCGCGGGAAATGCCGCTCCTTGCGCCAGTGCCCGACAGTGGAAGGGCTCAGGTTCAGCGCCTTGGCGAGGTCGATGTCCAACGGCTTCCCGTCGCCGTCACGGTGGACCTGTCGTCGTTTCACATGCTCCGAGCGTCGCGTCGCCTCCTCCACGTACCCGAAGAAGCGGCCGAAGAACTCCGTGATCGCATCATCTTCCTCACTCGATGTCCGATTAGTTCCGACCATGCCTCGTTCGACTCCCTGGTTCTTGATGGGCAAGTCCGGACATTTACATCTCTACCGTATCGCGTCTCAGTGCCTCACCGCTTGTCCCGCGAAAAGCGTCCGACCATTGCCCGCGAACACGATTTCATTTGCAATACAATTGCGTACGGCCAGGTCACAGGCGTTGCCATTTGCATTTAAGTGTTTTTTCGCGGAAAGTCTTTACGGCTCCGGCCGAGCGATGATCTCCTTTGTCGGGAAGCCGGTCGGGCGGCGTCCGGCCGAACGGTGCGACCCGGGTGATTGAAACGCCCGGCCGCCGGCGAAACCGCCGAACACGCCGCCCGCCCAGGAACGAAAAAGGAGAATCGAAATGCAGAGCACAGGGAAAGTCAGATGGGCCGCGGCTTCGATCGCGGCGGCGGCGGCTCTCACCGGCAGCCTCACGATGACGGCATCCGCGTCCGCCAAGGCCGCCGTCACGCCCGCGACGAGGACGGCGGTGGCGCTCCAGGCCAAGGTGTCCGCGGTGCCGTGTGGTCTCACCCACTCGACGGGTGACCTGCCCGGCGGGCCCCTGAAGATCGTCTACTACACGATTCGCAACTGCCACGCCTCCACGGTCCAGCGCAAGCTCGACATCGCCGGGACCACGGACGGGTCGTGTCACACCATTCCTGGCGGAGGGACCGTTTCCTCGTCGCGCGTCATCGCGGGCTGGGCGAGCGTCAGAGGGATGAAGCCCTGCTGATTCCCCGCACCGGGTGCTGAGAGCGTGACTCGTTCGCTGCTGGTTGACCGGCCGAACGAGTCACGCTCCGGACCTTGTCCCTCACCGCCCCGATATCCGGTGGCGGGCCCGGACGCCGACGGTGAGGATTCCGGCATGCGCACCTTCCTGGAGACCGGCCGACTCGTGCTCCGAGCGTTCACCGAGGACGACACGGACCACCTGCTCGCACTGGACGACGACCCCGAGGTGATGCGCTTCATCAACGGGGGTCGCCCGGCGAGCCGCGAGACGATCCGGACGAGGACCCTGCCGCGGCTCCTCCACGACCATCCGTGCTTCGGTACGCGCGGCTACTGGGCCGCGGAGGAGAGGGCCAACGGCGCCTTTCTCGGCTGGTTCGAGTTCCGCCCCCTGGACGACCACAGTCCCCGCGTGGTCGAACTCGGCTACCGCCTCAACAGGGCTGCCTGGGGCGCCGGTCATGCCACGGAGGGAGCGCGAGCCCTGATCCGCAAGGGGTTCACGGAGCTCGGCGTGGAGCGGGTGACCGCGAACACCATGGCCGTCAACACGCGATCCCGGCGCGTGATGGAGAAGGCCGGTCTGTCGTACGTCCGGAGCTTCACGGGGGAGTGGCCGGAGACGATCGACGGTTCCGAGCACGGCGAGGTCGAGTACGAACTCACCCGGGCCGAGTGGGAGCGACGTCGGCGGCCCGGCGGAACGGTGTCACCCTCACGGGTGCGGTGAGTCCGTCCGCGACACGCGCCGCCCGGGATGCGGTTCGTTCCCGGCCGGGGCCCTCAGAGCCTGCCGAGTCCGCGGGCCAGGACGGTGGCGGTCTTCGCGATGGCAGGGTTGTCGGTGGGAAGACCCGGGGTGCGGTTGGTGTAGATCGCCATGATGATCGGAGCCGCGTCCTTGGCGGGCCAGATGACGGCGATGTCGTTCCCGCCGCCGAAGCCGTCGGAGTTGGTGCCGGTCTTGTCGCCGACGGTCCAGGTCCGGGGAAGGCCCGCCTGGATCCGCTCGTCGCCGGTCGTGTTCGCGAGCAGCCAGGCCACGAGTCGCTCACGGTCCTCGGAGTGCAACGCCCGGCCGACCGTGAGCAGGCGCAGGTCGCGGCCGATGGCCGCGGGCGTGGTGGTGTCGCGCCTCTCCTTCGGGGTCCAGTCGTTGAGCTCGGGATGCCTGCGGTCCATCCGGGAGACCGGGTCCTTCAGGCCACGGAAGTACCTCGTCAGACCGGCGGGTCCGCCGACCAGCGTGAGCAGCAGGTTGGACGCGGTGCCGTCGCTCTGGTTCATGGCCGCCTCGCACAGCCGGGCGACGGTCAGGCCGTCCTTGACGTGCTTCTCGGTGACCGGCGAGTTGGGTGTCATGTCGGCGGCCGTCCACCTGACGACCCTGTTCATCAGGCCGGGTTCGGAGGTGCGCGCCCTGTGCAGCACGCTCGCGCAGAGGGGTGCCTTGAAGGTGGACAGCATCGGGAAGCGTTCGTCCGCCCGGTACGTCACCGTCCTGCCGGTCGCCGTGTCCAGGGCGTACGCGCCGATGCGCCCCTTGAAGGACCTCTCCAGCCCGCGCAGCTCCTTTTTGACCCGGGCCTGTCCCGGATCCGCGACCGCCGCCGACGTTGCCGGGGCGGGTGCCGTCGCCGGGCCTGTCACGGCCGGTGCGGGTGCCGTTCCCGGCCCTGTCGCAGCCGGGGCCGAGACGGAACCCGAGGCGACGGCGCAGCCGGGCAGGAGGGAGATCGCCAGGGCGGTGGCGGGCAGGGTGGCCACGAGCCGGCGGGTGCGGGGATGCCGCATGTCGAATCCTCACGTGTCGTCTGTCGGAGAGCGGATCGGCGGACTCGGTGTCCTCCGGGGGTGTCGGCGTGTTCAGCTTCGGCAGGGCCGGTCGGGGATCCGCGAAAGATCCACCACCACGTACCGGCCGCCCCGGTCCTTCCAGAACAGGATCGGCGGCTTTTGGCCCGGTGATCCCTGTTGAACCGTCTCCGAGCCTTCGACCTCGTATCTCGTGCCGATTCGTGCCGTCGTGGCGGTGCATCGGTCGTACAGGAGCGCCGACGAGCCCGCGCGCCTGACGACATCCCCCTCCACGTACGGCGGAGAAAAGAGCCCGAATCTGTCGTGGATCAGGGGGCTGTTCATCGAAGCGGGAACTGTGGTGCGACCCGAACCGTCCCTGCGTTGGATGACCACCGTGGTCAGTTCGTGGACGTCCGGCATCAGCTGGCTCACGCACCATTCCACGCCGCACATCATGGATCGTGTATCCGTATCGGGCAGTCGTACGGGCGGGGCCGGGGTCTCGTCGATCCTCTGTGGCTTTCCGCCGGAGAGGGGGATTCGGTAGGAGGCGCCCTCGCCCCGCCAGGTGACCTGATCGCCGTCGACGGTCAGCGTGTCCTGCAGAGGGAACGCGTCATAGTGGCCGGTCAGCCAGGTCATCAGTTTCATCCGTCCGCCCGACCTCGGCATGCTCCACAGCTCGACGTGTCGCAGGCCCTGGTTCCAGCGTTCGGAACGGTAGACGCCGGCGGTCCAGACGATCTGTTTCTCGCCCACGGCCACGCTCCGGATCTCGAAGCACAGGTCACACTCGCTCCACGCGGGAGCCGTGGCCAGCACCCGATGCCGTTGCGTCCGTCGGTCGTACGCCAGGAACCGGAGACGCATCGCGAACGTGGTGACCATGAGCGCCTCGTGCTCGCTCAGCATGGCGACCGGATCGACGTCGAGCCCCTTCCCGAGCCGCGTGGGAAGGGTGAAGACGGCCTTGGGCCACACCTCGGCGGCGGGAGGCGACGTGGGAGGTTCCGGCAGCGTGGCGGGCCGGGACGGGATCGGCGGCCGGCGGTCGACGACGGTGGCCGTGCACGCGGGGAGCGCACCGGCCACGACGACGGAGAGCACCAGGACGGCGATCGACCGGAGGAACCGCGCGTGATTCATGATCTTTAGGACGCGCGGGGCGCCACCCGGGTTCCTGGCAGCCTCGACCCGGGCGGGCGGGGGGGGGCGCCGGTTCGCGCCCGGGCGACGCGGCCACGGCTCCGCGGTGCTCCGCGGGGGGGGGGGTGGTGAGCCGCGGCCGCTCAGGCCCCGCCCCCCCGCCCCACGCGCGACCGGCACCACCGTGAGGCCCGGTTTTTCGTACGTGGCGGATCCGGCTCGGG
>NZ_JBNCLF010000002.1:484747-598967 GCF_049844535.1 Streptosporangium sp. DT93 | reverse complement strand
TTCGACGCCCCATCCTGATTCACCGCCGAACCCCGAACCACCGCCAACACCCGATGACCACGACGACGAGCATCCGAGAGCCGCTCCACCAGCAACACCCCCACACCCTCACCCCAACCCGTCCCATCAGCCGCATCCGCGAACGACTTACACCGCCCGTCCGGAGCCAGACCGCTCTGCTTGCTGAAGGCCACGAAGGCGGCAGGCGTCGACATCACCATGACGCCGCCGACCAGCGCGAGGGTGCACTCCTTCTTGCGCAGCGACTGGCACGCCAGGTGCAGAGCCACCAGGGACGACGAGCAGGCGGTGTCCACCGTGACCGCCGGCCCCTCCAGGCCCAGGGTGTAGGCGACGCGGCCGGAGATCACCGCGGCCGCGGCCGCGGTGGACATGTACGCCTCGGCGACCTCGGGGGCTCGCAGGAGCAGGTCACCGTAATCCTGGATGCCCGACCCCATGAACACGCCGACGTTCTCGCCGCGCAACGAGTGCGGTGCGACTCCGGCGTGCTCGATCGCCTCCCAGGAGACTTCGAGGGCCAGGCGCTGCTGCGGGTCGGTCGCCACGGCCTCGCGCGGGGACATGTCGAAGAAGTTCGCGTCGAACCGTGGTGCGTCGTGCACGAAGCCACCGCGACGCACGTAACTGCCACCGGTCTCACCGGTGGTCCAGCCGCGGTCGGTGGGGAAGGCGGAGGTGGCGTCGACACCATCGGCCACGAGACGCCAGAGCTCGTCGGCGTTCGACACACCGCCGGGCAGCCGGCAGCTCATCCCGACGATCGCGATGGGCTCCTGGTCCTGGGCCTGTACCTCGTTCAGGCGCCGGCGGGTCTGATGCAGATCCGCGCTGACACGCTTGAGGTAGTCCAGGATTTTCTCGTCGTTCGCCATCCAAGCCTCACAGATGTTTCACGTCGTGATCGGGTCAGTTCAGCCCGAGTTCTTCGTCGATGAATGCCAGTACGTCGTCCGCGCTGGCGGCCTCCAGGCGGTCCTCCACGTCGGACGAGCCGCCGGACGAGCCGCCGGAGGTCAGCCGCTGTGCCAGTGCCTGCAGCCGGGCGGGGATGCGGTTGCGTTCGATGTCCTCGGGGGGCAGCCTGGCGACGGTCGCCTCCAGGCGATCGAGCTCGGCGAGTACCGGCTCCACCTGGACCCCGTCGCCGAACAGTTCGCTCCTGAGGTAGTCGGTCAGCGCGGTCGGGGTGGCGTGGTCGAACACCATCGTGGCGGGGAGCCGTCTGCCGACGTCCCGCGCGAGGGCGGTTCGCAGCTCCACCGACGTCACCGAGTCGAACCCGAGGTCCTGGAAGGGGCGTCTCGGTTCGACCGCGGAGGCGTCGTCGTATCCCATGAGCGCGGCGACGTGCCCGCGCACCAGTTCGAGCAGTGCCCTGTTCTGCTCCGCGGTGGACTTCCCGGCCAGGCCGGTGACCAGTGACCGGTCGGCCTGGGGTTCCGGCTCCCCGGTGGCCCGCAGCTCGGGGATCGCGTCGAGCAGCGGGCGCGGCCTGGCCAGGGTGTACGTGCCGGCGAAGCGCGGCCAGTCGAAGTCCGACACCACCACGTGGCTCTCCTCGTGGTCCAGGATCTGCCGCAGCATTCCGACGGCGGTTCGGGTGTCCATCGCGGGCACGCCGATGCGCCGCATGAACCCGGCGATCTCGTCGTCGACCATGCCGCTGTCCAACGGACCCCACGCGACCGCGGTCGCCGCCAGCCCGCGGGCCCGGCGCCGGTGCGCGAGGGCGTCGAGGAAGGCGTTCGCACCGGCGTAGGCCGCCTGGCCGGTGCTGCCCCACACCGCGGCGCCCGAGGAGAACAGCACGAACGCGTCGAGCGGCCGGTCACCGAGTAGTTCGTCGAGGTGCACGGCTCCGGTGACCTTGGCGCGTCCGATCTCGGCGAATTCCGCGAGGCCGGTCTCCGGCAGCGGCGTGTCCTGCTGTGCCACGCCGGCGGCGTGGACGACGGCTCTCAGCTCGGGCAGCGACCGGAGCAACCGGCCGACGGCGGCCCGGTCGCTCACGTCGCACGCGACGATCGTGACACGTGCGCCGAGCCGTGTGAGCTCCTCGGTCAGCTCGGTCATGCCGGGGGCGTCAGGGCCGCGGCGGCTCGTCAGCACGAGGTGCTCGGCACCGATGCTCGCCAGCCACCGGGCGACGTGCGCGCCGACGCCACCCGTCCCACCGGTGATCAGCGTCGTGCCGGTGGGACGCCAGGCGCGTTTGCGTGACGCGCCCGCCAGACCGGCGCGGACCAGTCGCCGGCCGAACACGCCCGCGTCGCGGACGGCGACCTGGTCCTCGCCGCCGGTCGAGGTCAGCACGTCGCACAACCGGCGCGCCGTCGTCTCGTCGAGGCGGGCGGGCACGTCGACGACGCCGCCCCAGAAGTCGGGGTGGTCCAGTGACACCACGACACCCGTGCCCCGCAGCGCCGCCTGGTGCGGGCTGGTCAGCCGGTCCTTGCCGTCCACGACCACCGCGCCGGAGGTGACGCACCAGAGTCGGGCGGGGACGGTGTCCGCCACCGCCTGGATCAGGGCGATCGTCGCGGCCTGGCCGGCGGACAGGCCCGGGTGGACGGGGTGCGGCCGGTCGTCGAGGGCGAGGAACGACAGGATCCCCTCGGGGGTGTGGGCCGTGAGGTGCCGTGCCAGCCCGGCGCGGTCGGGCTCGGTCACCTCGATCCGGACGATCTTGGCCCCTCGCGTGCCGAGCGCGTCGCCGACCGCCGAGATGCGCTCGTCGTCGGCGTGCCCGCCGGGTGCGAGCACCAGCCAGGTGCCGGTCGGCTCCGCCTGCGGCACCGAGGTGGTGATCGGCTCCCAGCCGATCCTGTACCGCCACGAGTCGGTCGCGTCGCTCACGGCGTCCGGCATGAGCCAGTGGTTCGTACGCTGGAAGGGATACGTGGGAAGGTCCACCGGCCGCGCGCCACGGCACGCGAAGACCGACTGCCAGTCCAGGGGCACGCCGGCGGCGAACAACCGGCCGGCCGCGGTCATCAGCGACTCGGCCTCGCCGTGGTCCTTCCGCTGGGCCGCGATCACGATGCCCGAGTCGCCGAGGACCTGCCGGGCCGGTCCGGTCAGCACCCCGTCCGGCCCGACCTCGACGAACCGGGTCACCCCCTGTTCGGCGAGGTGGCGGACGCCGTCGGCGAACCGTACCGTCTCCCGGACGTGCCGTACCCAGTACTCGGCGGAGCCGGTGTCGGCGGGCCTCCCGGTCACGGTGGAGACCAGGGGGATGGTGGGGGGCGTGAACCGGATCCCGTCCATCGCGGTGCGGAAGCCGGCGAGCATGGGCTCCATGAGCGGCGAGTGGAAGGCGTGGGAGACACGCAGCCGGGTGGACCTGCGGCCCGGCAGGGCGGCGAGGATCCGCTCGACGGCCGCCTCGGTGCCGGAGACGACCACGGAGTCCGGGCCGTTGACCGCGGCGATGTCGACCTGGTGTGCCGCTTCGCCCGGGTTCGAACCGGTGACCGCGGCGGCATCGGGCCGCCGCGAGGACGGGCCCTGGCCCGGCAGCAGGGCCAGCACCTCCTCTTCCGTGGCCTGGATCGCGACCATGATCCCGCCCTCGGGCAGCGCCTGCATCAGCCGTCCGCGCGCCGTCACGATCCGGCAGGCGTCGGCCAGCGAGAACACCCCGGCGACGTGCGCCGCCGCGATCTCGCCGATCGAGTGTCCCGCGACGTGGTCGGGCCGGACCCCCCACGACTCCAGCAGCCGGAACAGGGCCACCTCCACGGCGAACAGGCCCGCCTGGGTGAACTCCGTCCGGTTCAGCGCGGCCTCGTCGGACCAGATCACGTCACGGACGCGAGGGTCCATCAGGGACATGACGGCGTCGAACGCCTCGGCGAACACCGGGAAGATGTCGTGCAGTTCCCGGCCCATCCCGAGTCGCTGGGCGCCCTGTCCGGAGAACAGGAACGCCACCTTGCCCGCGCCCGCCGTTCCCGTCGACAGGCCGGCCGACGGCCGTCCTTCCATCAGCGCGGTCAGGCAGCGGGTGAAGTCCTCCGGTTTCGTTCCCACCAGGGCCGCGCGGTGTTCCAGGGCGGCCCGGGTCGTCGCGAGGGAGAATCCGACGTCCACCACGTCCAGGTCACCGGCGTGCGACAGGAGGTTGCGGGCCTGCTGCTTCAGGGCCGCCTCGCCGCGGGCCGCCAGGGGCCACACCACGGGCACGCCGGCCAGCACCGGGTCGGCCGGGGCGGGTGAGGCCTCCTGGGCGTCCTCGGCCTCCTCGATGATCACGTGGGCGTTGGTGCCGCTCACGCCGAAGGAGGAGATCGCGGCGCGGCGGGGCCGCGTGCCCCGCGGCCATTCCCGCTGCTCGGTCAGCAGGGAGACCGCTCCGGCCGACCAGTCGACCTCGGGTGTGGGCACGTCGATGTTCAGGCTCCGCGGCAGGATGCCGTGCCGCATGCCCTGCGTCATCTTGATGATTCCCGCGACGCCGGCCGCCGCCTGGGTGTGACCGATGTTCGACTTGATCGATCCCAGCCACAGGGGCCGGTCGCGGTCCTGGCCGTACGTCGCCAGCAGGGCCTGGGCCTCGATGGGGTCGCCGAGGGTCGTGCCGGTTCCGTGCGCCTCGACGGCGTCGACGTCGGACGGTCTCAGCCCGGCGTTCGCGAGCGCCTGGACGATGACGCGTTGCTGCGCGGGCCCGTTGGGCGCCATGAGGCCGTTGGAGGCACCGTCCTGGTTGATCGCCGAGCCGCGGACCACGGCGAGCACGGGGTGGCCGTTGCGGCGGGCGTCGGAGAGGCGCTCGAGCAGCAGCCAGCCGACGCCCTCGCCCCAGCCCGTGCCGTCCGCCGATCCCGCGAAGGACCTGCACCGGCCGTCGGGGGAGAGGGCGCGTTGCCCGCTGAACGCGATGAACGCCTCGGGGGTGGCCATGACCGTCACGCCTCCGGCCAGTGCCAGGGTGCTCTCCCCCGAGCGCAGTGACCGGGCGGCGAGGTGCAGGGCGACCAGCGACGAGGAGCAGGCGGTGTCCACGGTGACCGAGGGGCCTTCCAGGCCGAGCACGTAGGACACCCGGCCGGAGGCGATCGCGCCCGTGCTGCTGTTCTCGGGGTAGTCGTGGTAGACCATGCCGGCGAACACGGCGGTCCGGCTGCCCCTGAGGGACGTCGGGTCGATCCGGGCGCGCTCGAGGGTCTCCCACGCGGTCTCCAGCAGGAGGCGCTGCTGCGGGTCGATCTCCCTGGCCTCGCGCGGGCCGATCGCGAAGAAGTCCGCGTCGAAGTGGCCGGCGTCGTGCAGGAAACCGCCGTGGCGGGTGTAGGTGCGGCCGGGTATTCCCGGTTCCGGGTCGTAGATCAGCGGGTTGTCCCACCCGCGGTCGTCCGGGAACGGCGTGATTCCCTCGCGCCCGTCGGCCACCATGTCCCACAGCTCGTCCGGGGAGGTGATGCCGCCGGGCAGCCGGCAGGTCATCGCGACGATCGCGATCGGCTCGCCGTCCCGCGCCTCCAGCTCACGCACGCGACGGCGGGCCTGCTTGAGCTCGGCCGTCGCCCGTTTCAGGTACTCGCGCAGCCTGTCGTCGTTCACCAACAACACCAACCAATCTCACGGCCGAGCCGCTCGCGCGCGCTGCCCGGCGCACGGCGACCACGCTGTCCTCGCGCACCGGGCAGGGGTCCGGCGGTCAGGATCGCGCGGCTTCCTTGAAGACGTTCACCGCGGCCAGCGTGCGCCGCACGTTCTCCGCCGCCGAGAGTTCGCGCAGTTCCTCCGACATCACCTCGACCGAGATGCGCACGTCGGCTCCCTTGGCGTCCAGCGCGTTCACCAGCCGGACGAGGTCGAAGTCGCCCTCGCCGGGCAGCAGGTTGCGGTTCAGGGCGTCGTCCATCCTGGACACGGCGGGCTCGGCGGGGCCGTCGCGCAGTTCGAGGCCCATGACGTACTCGACGGGGATCTTCTCCAGCGCGGCCCAGGCGTCCGGGTCGCGGAAGAAGTGCCAGCCGTCGACGACCATGCCGCCGTTGGGCCGGCCCGCCGCCACGATCATGTCAACGGTGTCGTTGTAGTCGAAGCCCGGATTCACCGACTGGGTCTCGAACGCGATCTCCAGGCCGTGCTCGGCGGCGCGGTCGCAGATTCCGGCGAAACGCTCGACGAGCAGGTCGCGCGGGGGCATCTCGGTCGGTGTCATGATGACCGTCTTCACGCGCGGGATGCCGAAACGCACGGCGAGGTCGTAGACGTGGTCCTCGCGTTCGCGCGCCATCCGCCCGTAGTCGCCGCCGAAGTGCCAGCCGTAGAGAATCTGCAGCTCGCCGATCGTGACGTCGTGCTCGTCCAGCACGCCCTGGAGCTCGTCGGCCGAGCGGGTGGCCAGCAGCTGGTCGAACTCGTCGGCGTCGAACCCGATCCCGATGACGTCCTCGTGGCCGAGCGCGGCGATCCGCTCGTCGAACGTGTAGCGCGGTGGCTCGCCGAAAGGTGCGCCGAGCATGTGCAGGTACGTGAAGAACACGCCCTCCTGGTCCAACAGGCCCACAGTCGTCTCCTATTCGGCGGAAATCAGGTAATGCTCTTTGTCAGCACCGATTCAAGCCAGCGCGGTGCGGGCGGACCACAGGGCTCGCCCCCTAACAGCGGCGCCTGTCCCCTATCCGTCCCACCTGGCGAGGAACTCCTGGACGGACGACACCATGTAGGCGGTCATCTCCTCGGTGATGCCCGGGTAGACGCCGATCCAGAAGGTCCGCTCGGTGATCACGTCGCAGTTCGTCAGCTCGCCGGAGACGCGGAACTCCCGGCCGAGGTAGGCCGGTTGCCTGGTCAGGTTGCCGGCGAACAGCAGCCTGGTGCCGATCTGCCGTTCTTCGAGGAAGTTCACCATGTCCTGCCGGGTGAACGGCGCCTCCTCACGCACCGTGAGCGCGAACCCGAACCAGCTAGGGTCGCTGTCCGGCGTCGGTTCGGGCAGCAGCAGCGCCTTGGCGCCGTCCAGGCCGGCCCGCAGCTGGCGCCAGTTGCGGCGGCGCGCGGCCGAGAAGTCGTGCAGTTTGCCCAGTTGCGACAGCGCCAGCGCGGCCTGCAGGTCGGTCGTCTTCAGGTTGTAGCCGACGTGCGAGAAGATGTACTTGTGGTCGTAGCCGTAGGGCAGGTCGCCGAGCTTGTACGAGAACCGCTTGCGGCAGGTGTCGGTCTCGCCGGGCTCGCACCAGCAGTCGCGGCCCCAGTCCCGCAGGGACTCGACCTGTCGCGCCAGCACCAGGTTGTCGGTCAGCACGCATCCGCCCTCACCGCTGGTGATGTGGTGGGCCGGGTAGAAGCTGACGGTGCTCAGGTCGCCGAACCCGCCGGTCTGCGTGCCCCTGTAGGTGGATCCGACCCCGTCGCAGTTGTCCTCGACGAAGAACATGTCGCGTTCGGCCGCCAGCTCGGCGACCTCGGCCACCTCGAAGGGGTTGCCGAGCGCGTGCGCGATCATGATCGCCCGCGTGCGCGGGCCGATCGCGTCGGCGACCCGTTGCACCGTCGTGTTGTACGTGCCGAGTTCGACGTCCACGAACACCGGGGTGAGGCCGCACTGCAGGATGGGGTTGACCGTGGTGGGGAACCCCGCCGCGACCGTGATCACCTCGTCGCCGGGGCGCAGCCGCGAGTCCTCCAGCGCGGGGGACATCAGCGCGCTCAGTGCCAGCAGGTTCGCCGAGGACCCCGAATTGGTCAGGTGCGCCTTGCGCAGGCCCAGGGTCCGGGCGAACGCCGACTCGAACTTCCGGGAATACGCGCCCGCGGCGATGCGCATTTCCAGCGCGGCCTCCACCAGTGCCGCGCGGTCGTTCTCGTCGAGCACCGCGCCGGACGGCCAGATCGGGGTGATGCCGGGCCGGAAAACGACGTCCTGACGCTTGGTCTTGTCGTAGTCGTGAACGAGTTCCAGAATTCGCGCCCTGGTTTCCGCAGATTCGTCAGACATCACCACTCCATGGCACGATCGGAAATGTGAGCGAACGTCAAAGAAGTGTGAGAAAAGCCGGTTTCCTCGTCGCGGCCTTTCGTGATTTTCACACTAGCGACGGCGAAGATCGCCGCCACCCCTACCCGGCCCCAGACTTGCCGCCGGTGCCCGATCGTGCGCCGGCCGGGCGTCCCGGTGCACGCCAACGGCCCTCTCCCGCTACCTCTGAGCGGCCGCGTCCGTTACTGTTCCGGGTGAAGGACGGGCGGCCGCCGGGCAAACGTGCCGCCAGGCGTCAGGGCGCCCGGAGTATCTTTCGCCATTACATACAAGTACAATTGGCGGGCACCTACCGGCTCATGCAGGGAAAAGTGAAAGCGATGGACGAAGCAGGGGGAAGTGGCCTGCCCGCGATTCTGGAAGCCGCGTGGGGCGTCCGGCCGCGTTCCGGTAAACGTCGCCAGCCCGCTTTGAGTCTGGAAAGCGTCGTCGAGGCCGCCGTGCGGGTCGCCGCGTCGGAGGGCCTCGCCGCGGTGTCCATGAACCGGGTCGCCACCGAGCTCGACGCGTCCGCCATGTCGCTCTACCGCTACGTGGCCGGCAAGGACGAACTGCTGGTCCTGATGGCCGACACCGCCTACCGCACCTCCCCCTCGCCTCGCGAGCCCGGGGACGCCTGGCGCGACGGGCTGTCGCGGTGGGCCTGGGACCTGCACCGGATGCTGCGGCAGCACACGTGGGTGCTGAAGATCCCGATCTCCGGGCCCCCGGCGACGCCCCGCATGGTGGCCTGGGTGGAACACGGCCTGAGCTGTCTCGCCGACACGGGACTCGCAGAGACGGAGAAGCTGTCGGTGATGATGCTGCTGAACGGTTTCGTGCGCAGCGAGGCGACGGTGTTCGCCGACTTCAGCGAGTCCTACACGCAGGCGGGCGCCACCTCGCAGGAGGCGATGTCGTTCTACAGCTCACTGCTCGGGAAACTGGCCGACCCGGAGCGGTTCCCGGCCTTCCATGCCGCGTTGTCGGCGGGCGGTTACGATGTGGAGGGCGGCGAGCACGACGAATTCGTTTTCGGCCTCGATCGCATTCTCGACGGTATCGAGAAATTGATCGAATCGCGTTCCTGACATTCGTGCCTCGCGTGCACTTCAGGGGTTGATAGGGGTATCGGCTCGTTTTCCGGTGAACTTATGGTCGCCCTCACAAGTCACGCGTTCCACGATGGACGGGAGTCGCCCGGTGCCGCAGCACATCCTTTTCATGAGCCTGCCCGATCGCGGTCACCTGTTTCCCCACCTGGCCGTGGTGCGGGAGCTCGTGAACAGGGGGAACCGGGTCACGTTCGTCACCGCCCCGAGCATGACCGACCTGGTGGCCGCCTCCGGAGCGCGGATGCTGCCGTACGAGTCGCACTACGAGGGCATCGACGACAAGGTCGGCGTGGCCAACGACGACGGCGGGTCGGGCATGATGACGCTGGGTGTGGCCGAGTGCGCGTCGATGCTGAGGGCGATCGAGTCCGACTTCGGCGACGATCGCCCCGACCTGGTGGTCTACGACTTCGCGGTGTCACCGGGCGGCCGCGTCCTCGAACGCAAGTGGGGCCTGCCGGCGATCCAGGTCTATCCGGTGTTCGCCCAGAACGAGCACTACTCGTTCGCCGACTCGCTGATGGAGACCGCCGAGGAGCGGCACGCCGGGGACGAGCCGCCCGACCTGGACGACTGGATGTCCTCGCCGGAGATGAGGGAGTGGGTGCGGGCCGTCGAGGACCTGCTCGCCGCGCACGGCGTCGACACGGACTTCCAGGAACTCATGCTGCCCGTCCAGGACCTCACGATGGTGTACGTGCCGCGGGAGTTCCAGCCGTACGGCGAGACCTTCGACGAGCGCTTCGAGTTCGTCGGGCCCTGCATGCAGGACCGCACCTTCCTGGGGACGTGGGAGCCGCCGAAGACCGATCTGCCGGTGGTCCTGGTGTCGATGGGCACGGTGTTCAACGAGCTGCCCGACTTCTTCAGGACCGCCGTCCGCGCGTTCACCGGCGCTCCCCTGCACGTCGTGATGACCGTCGGCGGCGGCTTCGACCCGGCCGACCTCGGGCCGCTGCCCGACAACATCGAGGTGCACCGGTGGGTCTCGCACCTGGGGGTCCTGGAGCACGCGCGCGCGTTCGTGACGCACGCCGGGATGAGCAGCGTGACGGACGCGTTGAGCGCGGGCTGCCCGGTCGTGGCCGTGCCGGTCAGCCCGATGGAGCGGTCGACCGGCAGGCGGGTCGCGCAGCTGGGCATCGGCCGCCTGCTGCTGCCCGACGCGCTGGACGCCGGCAGCCTGCGGGAGACCGTGCTGGAGGTCGTGGCGGACGAGGCCACGCACAAGAACGCGGCCGAGATGAGAGCGCACACCGCCGCCGCCGGAGGCACCGGGCGCGCGGCCGATGTGATCGAGAACCGCCGCGGCCACTGAGCCGCGAGCAGCCGGCAGTGTCGAGCCGCCCCACCGTTCCTCGGGGGGCGGCTCGATGTTTGACCAGCGTGTTCGCCGTTTGTGTATTCCATATTGTCTGCGCGTGCACCTTACGCTTAAGCTATACGCACACTGGCCGGAGAGCGGCTGACAACAGGGAGCGAAGAGGGGAGCAGGATCTTGGCTGCGACCGGATCGGCGATCATCGCCGAGAACATCTGCAAGCGGTACGGCGAGGTGAGGGCGCTCAACGGCTTCAGCCTGACGGTGCCGGCCGGTGTGGTGTACGGCCTGCTCGGACCGAACGGTTCGGGCAAGACGACGGCGGTCAAGGCGCTGACCACACTGTCGAGGTTCGACAGCGGCAGCGCCGTCGTCGCCGGTTTCGACGTGGTGCGCCAGCCGGAGATGGTGCGCACCCGCATCGGGCTGACCGGCCAGTACGCGGCCGTGGACGAGTTGCTCACCGGCTGGGAGAACCTGGTCATGTTCGGCAGGCTGTACAACTTCGCCCCGCGGGACGCCAGGAAGCGCGCCGACGACCTGCTCGCCCAGTTCGATCTGGTCGAGGCCGGCAAGCGCCCGGTGGGACAGTACTCGGGCGGCATGCGGCGCCGGCTGGACCTGGCGCTGAGCCTGATCCAGGCGCCCGAGGTGCTCTTCCTGGACGAGCCGACCACCGGCCTGGACCCCAAGAGCCGTAACCAGGTGTGGAACGCCGTGCGCGACCTGGTCGCCGGTGGCACCACCGTGCTGCTGACCACGCAGTACCTGGAGGAGGCCGACCAGCTGGCGTACCGGATCGCGGTCATCGACGCGGGCGTCGTGATCGCGGACGGCACGGCCGACGAGCTCAAGTCGCGCACCGGCGGCGACCAGATCACCGTGGTCGTGCGCGACGCGCGCGACCTGGCGCCGGCGACGGCCATCATCGGGCGGATCAGCGGCTCGGAGCCGCAGGTGTCGGAGGCGGAACGGCGGATCAGCGCACCGGCCGCCGACCGGATCGCCACGCTCACCGATGTCGTCCGCACGCTGTCGGACGCGAACATCACCGCCGAGGACATCAGCGTCCGCCGGCCCACCCTGGACGAGGCGTTCCTCGCACTGACCGGGCGCCGTACCACTTCGACCGCGGAACCAGAGGGGGTTTTGCGATGAGCGTGGCGACCACGCGTCCGCCCGTCGTGCCCGTCCGTCCTCAGCCGGGACGGTTGCGCAAGGCCGTCTCCGACGGGCTGGTGCTCACCAAGCGCAATCTCGTGCACAACGTGCGCGAGCCGATCGAGCCGTTGCTGGCGCTCATGGTCCCGATCATGCTGGTGCTGTTGTTCGGTTACGCGTTCGGCGAGGCCATGTCCGTACCGGGCAACGGGAACTACCGCGAGTTCCTGATCGCCGGCATCTTCGTGATGGTGCTGTCCTACGGGACCGCGTCGACGGCGCAGGGCGTCGCGCGGGACACCGACAAGGCGGTGTTCGGCCGGTTCCGGTCGATGCCGATGGCGCCCTCGGCGCTGCTGGTCGGCCGCGCCCTGTCCGACATGCTCAGGGCGATTCCGGAGATGCTCCTGGTCGGCGTCGTCGGCCTGCTGATCGGCTGGCGGTGGCACAGCGACCTCGGTGACGTGCTCACCGCGTTCGGGCTGCTGCTGCTGCTGCGCCTGACGCTGATCTGGGTCGGGATGCTGCTCGGCATGGCGGTCCCCGCGGAGGCGGTCACGGCCATCGTCTATCCGCTGATGATGCCGCTGACGTTCATCTCCAGCACGTTCGTCGCGCCGTCGATGATGCCGAGCTGGCTCGGCGCCATCGCCGAGTGGAACCCGCTGTCGTCGGTGGTGAACGCCATCAGGGACCTGTTCGGCAATCCCGGCGTCGGCGGGGACAGCTGGATCGCGCAGAACTACATGCTGATGGCCGTCGTGTGGCCGCTGATCCTGCTGGTGCTGTCCGTTCCGCTGGCCGTCAGGAGGCTGAAGAGGATCACCATCTGACCGGTCCCCGCCGCGAAGGCCGTGAGCGCCGATGCGCTGCTCACGGCCTTCGTTCTGGGGGGGCGTAGGGGTGGGGAGCGCAACGACCCCGCGTCTAGGTTCGAGCACGTATCCCGGGGGATTTTCCTTCCCGCGACGGCCTTTGGGAGAACCATGCGCCTGCTCTACATCTCTCTGACCTCCTCGGAATCCGGCGAGGTGATGATCGCGCTGAACTTCGCCAGGCAGCTCGCCGGCGAGGACGTGCGGCACCACTTCGTCGTCCCGCCGAACCTGGCCGCCAAGGTCGCCGAGAACGGTCACCCGTACACGGTGCTCGACCCGGCCGTCGGCGCCGGCGCCCGTGGCCTGTTCGACGACGTGATCAACCAGGTGAGGCCGGACCTGATCATCGTGGCCGACTACTTCACCCACATGGTCTTCTTCGACTACCACCTGGAGGGCGAGCACGGGCTGGACCCCTGGTTCATCATGGACTACGGGATCCCGGTGCTCCCGATCGACATCTGGGAGTGGGAGAACACCGACTTCTCCCTCGACATCACCGCCGGTCTGGCCCTGCCCATGGACAAACGCATCCTGGACATGCCGATGCACCTGCGGCCGGTGCCGACCGGGAAGCCGACGGCGAGCGGAGCCGGCTACCCGTACCTGCTGACCAAGGAGACCGACAGGCTCTCCGCGCGCAGACGCGCCGAGGTGCGGGCCGGGCTGAGCGTGTCCGGCTCCGACAGGCTGCTGGTGGTCCCGATCTCCAACTGGCAGCAGCCCGAGGAGTCGCACCCCACGGTCGGCCGCATGGCCCGCCGCGTACCGGATCTGATCGCCCACTACCTGCGCCGGTTGCCCGCGCAGACCCGGTTCGTCTTCGTCGGCAGCGTTCCGGACTCGATCTCCGCGCTGCCCGCGGAACAGACGAGGATCCTGCCGCACCAGAGCGCGGAGGACTACTCGGCGCTGCTGGGCGCCTGCGACGGCACGCTGGTGCTGAACCCGCCGGCCACGACGCTGGTCCGGGCGTTGCTCGCCGACCTGCCGGGGATGTTCGTGACCAACGGTCTCCCGGTGGAGGACGAGAAGGACCTGGAGAGGGCGGACCGGGAACTGGGCGGGCTGAGCCCGAAGGTGCGGGAGTGGATCACGACCAGCATGCCGGTGCCCCGCTTCCGCGAGTGGCCGATGTCGTTCCACACCTTCATGGAGCCGCTGCTCTCCGGCAACCCGTACCTGGACGCCGTGGCGCACAACGAGATCCTGGACGAGCGGGCGGTGGTGGAGGGGCTGACGGCACTGCTGTACGACGCCCCCACCCAGGAGAGGCTGGCCGCGGCGCGGGCGACGTACCTGGAGCGGATCGCCCAGGTGCCGGACGCGGCGGAGGCGGTCGCGGAGGCCGCCCGGCGGTTCAACATCTCCTGACGACCGGGCCCGTGCGACCGGCCCTCTCGGGCGGTCGCACGGGCCTCGTCGCGGGGAGATGTCAGAAGGCGGGACCACCGGGCGAGCGGTGGCGGGCCGGGTGGCGGGCCGGCCCTCCCGGGCCTCGTGGGGTCAGAGCGATTCCAGAACGGTTCGCAGGGCGTCGATCACGCGGTTCTGGGTGTCCTCGTCGAGGGACGCGTACATCGGCAGCGAGAAGATCTGGTCGGCCAGTGCCTCGGTGACCGGGAAATCACCGGGACCGTAGCCGAGATGAGCAAATCCCTTCATGATATGAATCGGCCAGCGATAGCTGATGTTAAGTGAGACGTCGTGCTCCTGCATTCGTCGTAGAATTTCGTCGCGGAGGGGATGGCGCACCACGTAGAGGTAGTACACGTGGTCGTTTCCCTCCGCGGTACGGGGCAGGACCAGATCCGTGTCCCCCAGCGCGGCCGCGTACCTGTCCGCTATCTCCTTCCGGGAATTCAGGTATCCGGGGAGTCTCGTCAGTTTTCTGCGCAGGATCTCCGCGTGGACGTCGTCCAGCCGGCTGTTGTAGCCCGGGGTCTCCTCCACGTAGTAGCGGGTCTCCATCCCGTAGTAGCGCAGCCTGCGCAGCCGGGCGTTCACCTCGTCGTCGGAGGTGATCACCGCTCCGCCGTCGCCGTAGGCTCCCAGCACCTTCGTCGGGTAGAAGGAGAAGGCCGCCGCCCTGCCCATCGTCCCCGCCTGCTCGCCGTGGTGGTGTGCGCCGTGGGCCTGCGCGCAGTCCTCCAGGACGGGTATCCCGTGCCTGGTCGCCAGGTCCTTCAGGGGCGCCATGTTCACGCACTGCCCGTACAGGTGGACGGGCAGGAGGCAGCGGGTCCTCTCCGTGATCACCTCCGCGACCTTCGCCGTGTCCATCAGGTAGTCGTCCTCGCGGACGTCCACGAACACCGGTGTCGCACCGACCTGGTCTATCGCGATGATCGTCGGGGCGGCCGTGTTCGGCACCGTCACCACCTCGTCGCCGTGCCCGACACCGAGCGCCCGCAGCGCCAGCACCAGCGCGTTCGTGCCGTTGTCGCAACTCACGCAGTGAGGGACGCCGTGGTGGTCGGCGTATTCCCGTTCGAATCCCTGGACACTGGCGCCGAGTATGAGCTGACCGGAGCGGAAAACAGTGTCGACCGCATCCAGAATATCCGCTCTTTCAACCTCGTACTCCCGGCGGTAGTCCCACACAAAAGTGGTCATCAGCGCGCTTCTCCCTTCTGACGCGGCATGACAACACTATGCCGCATCGCATCGGGTCAACCCCTGCCGGACGGCGTCTATCTTCCGCGGAACGCCCCCTATGTCGCACCCCCGTCCTTGTTCGCCGGCGCGCGGCGACCATAACTTGTCGCCATGACGGAAAATCCGGTAAATGGTCGCAGTGCGCTTTGGGAACATATAAACAACAACCACGTCACCCGCGATTCCGCCGACGATCTGTCCACTTTCAAGTCAAGCGCGGTTAATTACAAGCTGGCGTTGTGGAATCCCGAGGTGAACGGGGTCCGCTACCTCAAGGCGCTGACCTACAACCTGGGGCGCCAGCTCACCCCCGACAACCTGACGCGGCTGCGCCGGATCGGCAACCGGGAGATCGGAGCCCCGTTCTCGGTCCGGGTGCACGGCGAGAGGGTCTGCATGGACTACCTGCAGGCCGTGTATGAGCTGGAGTTCATCGGCGCGCGGGTCGATCTGGACGGTGCCGCCGTGCTGGAGATCGGCGCCGGCTACGGCCGCACGTGCCACGCGCTGCTGTCCAACCACGACCTGGCCTCGTACCACATCGTCGATCTGCAGAACTCGCTCGAACTTGCGCGCTCCTACCTCAAGGCCGCTCTGACCGCGGAACAGTTCGCCAGGGTGGTCTTCGTCCCTGCGGGCCGTCCCGAACTGCTTCCCGGCAGCGGCTTCGACCTGTGCCTGAACATCGACTCGTTCGCCGAGATGGACGCCGGCACGGTGCACGACTACCTGGCGCTGATCGACAGGCTGTGCCGGTACTTCTACGTCAAGAACCCGGTCGGCAAGTACCTCGACAGGGGCCTGGACGGCCACGCCGAGGGAGAGCACGTGGTGAGACTGGCACTCGCCACCGGCCTGCTCACCGACGTCATCGACATCCACGACAGTGACCAGGTCGAGGCCATGGCCCGCGCGTTCGTCGCCGTGTACCGGCCGGCCGACCGGTGGCGTCCCGTGGCCGACGCCTGGGGCGTGCCGTGGAGTTACTACTGGCAGGCGCTGTACCACAACGAGGAACCGGGCCGATGACCACCATGCGGGCACGCGAGCTCGCCGTGGCGGGCGCGTACGAGTTCACCCCACCGTCCTTCGCGGACGAGCGGGGTGTCTTCGTCTCTCCCCACCACCACGACGACTTCGTCGCGGCCGTCGGGCACCCGCTGTTCCCGGTGGCGCAGAGCAGCTACAGCAGCTCGCGCCGAGGCGTGGTGCGCGGGGTCCACTTCGCCCTCACCCCCCCGGGGGTCGCCAAGTACGTGTACTGCCCGCGCGGACAGGTGCTCGACATGGTGGTCGACACCCGGGTGGGCTCGCCCACGTACGGCCGGTTCGACGCGGTCGTGCTCGACCAGGACGACCGCCGGGCGTTGTACTTCCCCGTCGGCGTGGGGCACGCGTTCGTCTCCCTGGAGGACGACTCGGTGGTGCACTACCTGCTGTCCGGCGTGTACGTGCCGGAGAACGAGCTCGCGATATCGGCGCTGGACCCCGCCCTGGACCTTCCCGTCCCCCGCGACGTCACACCGATCCTGTCCGAGCGCGACCGCGTCGCCCCCACCCTGGCCGAGGCGGCCGCTCGCGGCCTGCTGCCCGACTACGCCGCGTGCCGGCAGATCGAGAAAGAGCTGCGATCCCGATGAGAATCGTTGTCCTCGGCGCGTCAGGTTTCCTCGGATCGGCGATCGTGGGCAGGCTGTCCACCCGGCACGTCGCGCTGCGCGCGGTCGCCAGGCGCGCGACCGCCACCCCCGCCCGCCCGACGGCGGAGATCGAGGTACGCCGGGCGGACCTGACGGTCCCCGGTGACCTCGCCGGCGTGGTCGCCGACGCCGACGCGATCGTGCACCTGCCCCTCTACGACAGCGGCGCCTCGTGGCGTGTCGAGGAGGGCGACGAGGCAGGCCTGCGGGTGAACGTGGGCATCGCCGAGAACCTCGTCGGCCTCCTGCGCGAGGCGGGTCGCGAGGTTCCGCCGGTGCTCCTCTTCGCGGGGTCGACGTCGCAGGTGGGCCTCCCCCGCACCGGCCGGATCGACGGCGGCGAGGTGGACGCCCCGGTGACCGAGTACGACCGGCAGAAGCTCGCCGCGGAGCGGGCGTTCATGACCGCCACCGCCGAAGGCGTGGTCCGGGCCGTCAGCCTCAGGCTGCCGACGCTGTTCGGGCACAGCCCGATGTCGGCGAACACGGACCGGGGCGTCGTGGTGACGATGATCCGCAGGGCGCTCGCCGGGGAACCGCTGACCGTGTGGGGCGACGGATCGGTCACCAGGGACCTGCTCCACGTCGGCGACGCCGCCGAGGCGTTCGTCGCGGCGCTGGACCACGCGCACGCGCTCGCGGGACGGCACTGGCTCGTCGGGTCCGGCCGGTCGATCGGTCTCACCGATCTGTTCACCGAGATCGCCGCGGCCGTCGCGGCCCACACCGGCCGCCCGCCGGTGCCGGTCGTGTCCGTCGCGCCGGCCGGCCGCGCGACCGAGGCGGACTTCCACTGCTTCGACATCGACCCGTCGGCGTTCCGGCGGCTCACCGGCTGGCGGCCGCGGGCGGGGCTCGGCGAGGCGCTGCGGCGCACGGTCGCGGCGCTCGCCGAGCCGGCCTTCACTCACTCGACGACGTGAACCTCGGGGACGTACAGGATCCAGCGCCCGCCACCGTCCCGGAACGCCGGCTCCTTGGCGATGATCTCCTCCGCGTGGTTCCACGCGAACAGTAACGCGTAGTCCGGGTACGGCTCGGCGAACTCGCCCGACGGGACCACCGGGATGTGCGAACCGGGCGCCAGCCTGCCCTGCTTGGCCGGCGTCGAGTCGCAGATCTTCGACACCAGGTCCGGCCCGATGCCGCAGTAGTTCGTCACGGTGGCGCTCTTGGCGGTCGCACCGTAGGCGACCACCCTCCCGCCCCGGTCCTTCAGGTCCTTCAGCAGCGCGACGAGATCGTCGCGGATCCCCGCCACGCCGGCGGCGAACCCGTCCAGCGTCTCCCGCGTGACCAGGCCGCGCGCCTCCTCCTCGGCCAGGAGCTCGGCCACGGCGGCCGTCGGCACGCGCGCCTCCGGACGGGCGATCGAGTACCGCACCTCGCCGCCGTGCACGCCGAGCCGCCGCACGTCGACGAGGTCGAAGCCGTACCTGCGCGCCGCGGCGCGGACCGAGGTCGCGGTGAAGAAGTAGAAGTGCTCGTCGTAGATCTGGTCGAAGGAGCGCCGCTCGACGATGTCGCCCCAGTAGGGGTCCTCGAACACGAACACGCCGTCCGGCTTGAGCAGCGCGTCGACGCCGAGGAAGATCGACTCCAGATAGGGGATGTGGCAGATGGTGTTGGCGGAGAAGATCACGTCGGCCGGGCCGTGCTCGTCGCGGACGGCGCGCGCGGTCGAGTCCTCGAAGAACTCGGTGAGTACCCGGACGCCCTTGCTCCTGGCCACCTCCCCGACCCCGGCCGACGGTTCCACGCCGAGGTGGCGCACGCCGGCCTCGTGGACCGCGCTCAGCATCACGCCGTCGTTGCAGCCGATCTCCACGATGAACGGGTCGTCCCCGCTCAGCTCGGTCTCAAGGAACTCCTGCGCGGTCCGCCCGAAGTGCTCGCGCATCAGCGCGGACCCCGACGAGTGGTAGGGGTAGTCCGCGTGGAACATCCGGTCGCGTGGAACCTCCTCGACCAGCTGCACCATGGCGCACGACTCGCAGGCTCCCACCGCGAGCCGGAAGAAGTACTCCTCAGAGGTGTCATCCGGCTTCCGGAACGCATCCGACAGGGGCTGTCGCCCGAAGTCGACGAACTCGCGAACGGACGCCCCGCATATCCGACAGGTCAGCATGCCAGGGAACGTAACCCGCGCGTCCCGCCGAGCCAACCCCTGAGCATCCGGCGTTCCTGCACTCCTCGCACCCCCTGTTCCCCGCTGGGG
Organism: Streptosporangium sp. DT93; assembly: GCF_049844535.1. Lineage (NCBI taxonomy): Bacteria > Bacillati > Actinomycetota > Actinomycetes > Streptosporangiales > Streptosporangiaceae > Streptosporangium > Streptosporangium sp. DT93. The sequence goes on along the minus strand of NZ_JBNCLF010000002.1, from coordinate 579,917 downwards.
CAGGCCGTGGCCCGTAGGGGGTGTTCGCGGTTGTCGGCCGTTCACGGCGGTTCATAGGTTGATGATGCTCTCGGCCGACGTGGACATCCACCGGCCCGCTGCCCGGATGACGCGAGGGAGGACAGGATCGTGACCGAGCTGACAGCCCGTCCGGACGTGTTGCTGCGCACCAGGGACCACGCCCTGCCGATCCGGATCGCCCAGTCGGCGCTCGCCGACGAGGGCTCGATGATGAGCATCGCCGAGTTCCGCACGTGGTTCGGCGACCGTAACCGCGACGATCCCTCGACCACCCGCAAGATCCCGTTCGACGAGCTGGCCGGCTGGAGCGTCCAGCCGGGCACCGGCAATCTCGTGCACGACAGCGGGAAGTTCTTCGTCATCGAGGGCCTTCGGGTGAGGACCCGGCAGGGCCCGGTCGGCGAGTGGTCGCAGCCGATCATCAACCAGCCGGAGATCGGCATCCTGGGCATCCTGATCAAGGAGTTCGACGGCGTCCTGCACTGCCTGATGCAGTCCAAGATGGAGCCGGGCAACTGCAACGGGCTCCAGCTCTCCCCCACGGTGCAGGCCACGTGGAGCAACTACACCCGTGTCCACAAGGGCAGCCCGGTCCCGTACCTGGACTACTTCGTCGACGCCGACCGCCACCGCGTGGTCACGGACGTGCTGCAGTCCGAGCAGGGGTCGTGGTTCTACCGCAAACGCAACCGCAACATGATCGTCGAGGTCACCGAGGACGTCGAGCTGCTGGACGGGTTCTGCTGGCTGACCATCGGCCAGCTGCACCGGCTGCTGTCGATGGACGACATGATCAACATGGACTCCCGCACGGTGCTGTCCTGCCTGCCGTTCTCCGGTTCCGGCCTGGCCACGACCTTCCCCTTCAGCGCCGACCCGTTCCGGTCCGCGCTGATGCGGTCGGTCAGCGAGGACCACGGCGCCCTGCACACCAACAGGCAGATCCTCAGCTGGATCACCGAGTCGCGCACCCGGTACGAGATCCGGACCGACCGCATCGACCTCGCCGCGGTGGAGGGGTGGAGGCGGACGGAGGATCGGATCTCCCACGAGGACGGCCGGTACTTCGACATCATCGCGGTGGACGTGCGGGCCCACGGCCGCGAGGTCGGCGGCTGGACCCAGCCGATGATCGAGCCGCACCGCATAGGCGTGATCGCCTTCGTCATCAAGGAGATCTCCGGTGTGCTGCACGTCCTGGTCAACGCCCGGGTCGAGGCCGGCTACCTCGACGTGGTCGAGCTGGCGCCCACCGTGCAGTGCACCCCCGAGAACTACGAGCACCTGCCGGAAGAGGCCCTCCCGCCGTTCCTGACCGAGGTGCTGACCGCGCCGCCCTCCCGGATCAGGTTCGACTCCGTGCACTCGGAGGAGGGCGGCCGGTTCTATCACGCCCGCAACCGGTACATGGCCGTGGAGGCGCCACCGGGCATCGACCTGAAGGTTCCCCCGGGGTTCCGGTGGATGACGCTGCACCAGCTCGTCAGCCTGATGCAGCACAGCCACTACGTGAACGTGCAGGCACGCAACCTGACCGCGTGCATGTACAGCCTGGCGGGCGGGTCCGGCGGCACCAGGGACACGGATCGATGAGCCCGCTGCGTGTCGGGGTGCTCGGCGCGTCGGCGATCGGCTGGCGCCGGATGCTGCCGGCCATGCGCGACAACCCGGCCACGACGCTGGCCGCGATCGCCAGCCGCAGCGCCGAGAAGGCGGCCACGTTCGCCGCCGAGTTCGGCTGCGAGGCCGTGGTCGGGTACGAGAAGCTGCTCTCGCGTCAGGACATCGACGCCGTCTACGTCCCCCTTCCCAACGCGTTGCACTACGAGTGGACCCGTGCGGCGCTGGAGAGCGGCAAGCACGTCCTGGCCGAGAAACCCCTCGCCACGACGGTCAAGGAGACCGTCGAGCTGACCGCCGCGGCCGCCGTGCGCGGCCTGGTGCTGCGGGAGAACTTCGCCTTCGTCCACCACGGCCAGCACCGGCGGGCGCGGGAGCTGGCCGGGGACGGCCGGATCGGGCGGCTGCGGCACTTCACCAGCTCGTTCTGCTTCCCGCCGCTGCCGGCGACCGACGTCCGGTACCGGGCCGAACTGGGCGGCGGGGCGCTGCTGGACGTGGGGGTGTACCCGGTCCGCGCGATGCAGTACTTCCTCGGTGACGACCTGACGGTGGTCGGAGCGGTGCTGCGGCGGGACCCGGTGTCCGGGGTGGACGTCTCCGGCAGCGCCGTCGCCGCCTCCGCGGACGGCGTGATCGCCACCGTGAACTTCGGTTTCGAGCACGCTTTCGGCTCCAGCTACCAGCTGTGGGGAAGCTCCGGGCAGCTCACCGTGGAGCGGGCGTTCACCCCGCCCGCGTGGTTCGTGCCGACGCTGCGCGTCGTCTCGCAGAACCACGTCGAGGAGATCGCGCTGCCGGCGGAGCACCAGTACAGCGCGTCCGCGGGCGCGTTCGCCGCCGCGGTCGCCGTGGCGCGGCAGAAGGGCCACGACCCGGGCCACCGGTCCTGGGCACGGACGGCCGTCCGCACGGCCGAGCTGGTCGAGCAGATCCGCGAGATCGCCCACCGGGTCTGACCCGCGTGGCGAGGGGGCCCCTCGGCCTTCCGGGCCTCTCGCGGAGGGCGGGGGACGTCCACGGCGGGCCCCGCCCCTCCGGGACGCGCGACCCGGCGGGTCCACCGGTTGCGCGACCGGCCCGGTTACGCGGTGAAGTCCTCCCAGAAGGCGCGGACCGTCTCCGGCAGAGTACGGCGGGGCTTCCAGCCCAGCAGCCCGGTCGCGCCGGCGAGGTCGGCCTGGAACCAGTCGAGCTCCCCCCGGGGCGTCGCACCGGCGTCGGGCCGTTCCACGATCCGGACGGGAACACCGCTGACCGAGATCAGCAGGTCGACGAGCGTCCTGACGCCGACCGCCTCACCGCGGCCGATGTTCACCACCCCGGACGCCTCCGCCCCCGCGGCGAGCACCACGGCCTCGGCGACGTCCCGGACGTCGACGAAGTCGCGCCGCGCCCGCAGGGGGGCCAGCTCGACGGCCGCGACCCGCCCGCGGTTCCTGGCCTCGGCGAGCTCGGTGGCGACCTGCCCGAGCAGGCTGACCGTGGGCACCCCCGGGCCGATCACATTGGACAGGCGAAGCACCATGGCGTCCACGGAGGACTCGACGACGGCCCTCGTCGCGGCGAGTTTCGTCCGGCCGTAGGCGGTCACGGGCCGGGTGGGCACGTCCGTGCCGACGGGCACGCCCACCTCGACCGGTCCGTACTCCAGCACCGAGCCGAGCTGCACCAGCCTCGGGCTCGGGTTCAGCAGGGACAACGCCGCGACGAGGCGCGTCGTCACGGCGTGGTTGGCCGACTCCATCTCCCGCTCGGTCACGCCCCACACCCCGCCGATCGCGTTGACCACGACGGCGGGACGCACCGTGGACAGCAGCGACGCCAGCCGGGCGGGCGGTGTCGTCGCCAGGTCGGCCGACACCCGGCGGTGACCCGGCACCCGGTGGTGACCCGCCGCCGGAGCGCGGGCCACCACCAGGACCGAGTACCCCTCGCGCGCCATCGCCGTGGTGATGTGCCGTCCGATGAAGCCGTCACCGCCCAGGATCACCGCGCCCGGCATCAGGCGATCTCGGCGGTGCCGGCTTCGACGTGCATCGGAAGCTCCTCCCGGTTGCGGATGCTCAGTTTCCGGTAGACGCGCGTCAGATGCTGCTCGACCGTGCTCACCGTGACGTACAGCTTCTCCGCGATCTCCCGGTTGCTGTAGCCGAGCGCCGCGAGGGACGCCACCCGGCGCTCGGAGTCGCTGAGGGTCGCGAAGTAGTCGTCCTTGGGCGTCCGCCGCCGTTGCTGCTTCGTCCCCGGCACATACGCCGTGAGCAACTTCTGGCAGAGCTCCTCGGCGTTGCAGCTCTTGGCGATCCGCTGCGCCCTGCGTGCCACGGTCCGCGCGTACGCCTTGTCCCCCAGCTGCTGGTAGATCTCGCTCATGTCGGCCAGCACGTGCGCGCTCTCGTACCGGTCGTTGCCGATCTGCAGCATCTGCAACGCGCCCTGCAGGGTCGCCAGCCGCTCGTCGGCCGTCTGCAGCACGGCCATCCTGCGCATGGTCATCCCCCGCGCCCGGAACAGGTCCGGGTTGAGCAGGTCGAGCTGCCCGGTGATGAACTCCCCGGCGCGGTCACGGTCGCCGCTGGCCATCCACGCGTCCGCGGCGCCGACGCGCCACGGGGCGAGCGCGGCGGAGTCGAGGTTCCACGCCGTCATCCGCTCGCCGCACGCCATGAAGTCGGCCAGCGCCGCGGGCGTGCGGCCGCCGGCCAGATGATGGCGGCCACGCGCGTACAGGTAGTGCAGGCCCGCGCGGGTCTGCAGCAGCTCCGGCAGGATGGGACGGGCGAACAACCGCGCCGCCGCGTCGTGGTCACCGGCCGAGGTGTGCGCCTCCGCCAGCGTGGCGAGCACGAGCACGGCGTTGGCGCTCCAGCTGTGGTCGGCCATCAGCGCCAGTGCCGTCTCGCCGTGTTTCACCGCCGCGCCCAGCTGGCCGGTACGCAACGCGACCAGCGCGTTCAGGCCGCTGATCAGCGACGCCCACACGGGTTCGCCGCTGCCGCCCAGCTCGGCGGCGAACCGCTCGCACCAGTTCGCGGCGGTGTCCAGCAGGTCGGAGTAGATCAGCGCGAGGATCGCCGGCTCGACCACCCGCACCGCGTCCGGTCCGCGGCCCGCGTTCTGCAGGACCTGCTCGGCCTGGGCGATCGTGTGCTCGTCGGCGTTCTGGGCCAGCACGGTCGCCAGCGACTCGGCCGCCTGCAGGGCGGGCGAGTAGGTCGCCGGGGCCGGCAGCTCGTCCACCGCGGACAGGTCGGCGTGCTGCAGCAGGCCGGGATAGCCGGTCGAGAGGACCAGCCGGACGAAGCGTCGCGCCGGTCCGTCGATGCGGTCGATCACCTCGAGCGCGTCGTCGAACCGGAGGTTCCACAACAACAGCTCGGCGACCCTGACCTTGTCGTCACCGGTGATCATGCCGGTCAGCGCCGGCGCTTTCAGCGACAGCAGCCGCGACCCCGACGACGCCGGCTCGATCAGCCAGTACAGCGCGGCCACCTGGGTCTTGAGAGAGTAGCGCTGACGCTGGTCGGCGCAGCACTCGGCGGCGAACCGCAGGTACTCGACGGCCCTGCGGGTGTCGTTTCCGGCCAGGGCGGACTCCGCCGCGCTGCGCAGTATCGGCAACACCCAGTCCTGCGGGAACGGGTCTACCTCAAGCAGCTGGTCGGCCACGACCGATGACGGGACGCCCTCCTCGTGCAGCAGCTGGGCCGCGCGGTAGCGCAGCTTGACGGCCTCGTCGGCGGGGATGTTCTCCAGGATGACCGTCCGCACGGCCTCATGCCGGAACCCGTTGCCGTCCAGCACGCCTGCCGCGGTGAGTTTCCCCACCACCCGCCGCGTCACCGTGATGTGCATGTCGATCAACCGGCTCAGCACGAGCATGTTGCTCGAGTCGCGCAGCACGGCGATGCCGTCGGCGACGCGCACCGCGAGCGGGCCGAGCCTGCGCACGCACATCCGGATCGCCTCGCGGAACCGCGGCCCGGCCGGGTCGTCGCCCACCGGGTACGGGCCGTTCGGCGCCTCCGCGAGCATCGCGCTGACCAGCATCGGGTTGCCGCCGCTGACCTGGTGGTAGACCCGGGCGAGGTCGGTGGCCTCGTGCTCGTCCATCGTGGTGCCGGCGTGCTCGGCGATCATTTCGGCCACGCCGCCCGGGGACAGCGAATCGATCTGGACCCGCCGCACGTCCGACCGATACACGAAGTCCTCGAGCATGGCCAGCGGTTCCTGGTCGAGCTGCTGCTCCCAGGTGAAGACGATCCCGAACGGCCTGCCGCGCAGCCCCTGCTCAAGGTACTGCAGGCAACGCAGCGACTCGATGTCGATGAACTGGACGTCGTCGACCGCGACCATGACCGGGCCGAACTCGGTCAGCCGGTTGACCGCCTGGAAGGTCACCCGCGCCACGTGGATGAAGCTCTGGCGTGTCGTGGCCGATTCCAGGTCCGATCTGAGCGTGGGCGGAAGGGCCGGCCCCATGGAGTCGAGCAGTTTCCCGAGCACGCTGTAGGGGATCTTTTGCTCACCCCGCAGGGCGATCCCGCCGACCACCATCGCGCCTTCGTCCGCCGCCCGTTCACTGAAATCGCGTAAGAGCGTGCTCTTGCCCATTCCAGGAGATCCGTTGATGACTACGACTACGTTTTTCCCAGCCGACATTTCCTCCATGACATCATTAAGCCGGTTTATTAATCTCGCACGTTCCACCACCAACAACGACGGTCACCCCTTTTAGTTCAGGTCCCCTTGAACCGCACGTGCTCCCGTTCGGCGTCCAACGGGGGTCGGCCAGCGCTGACCGCCCTGCCCGGCGTCCCCGTTCCTCCTGGGTCGCCGGGCCCCCAAGCTCTGCGGCGCCTCCCTGGCTCCTAGCAGGCCACGACCGCCCCGAGCGGCTCACCCCCGGAACTACCGCGTGACCTGTACACTTAACTTTTATGACATATACCTAGCGACAGGGCGATTTACTTCCGACGCCCCCCGCCCCTCAATGCTGGCATACGACGAAAATCGGCTCAAGTATCTAGAATTAGCCGACCCGCCCAGACCTTACTTACCAGGGATAGCGAGAGCAACACCCCTCGTCAGCGAGGGAGGACCGGGATGACCTGGTCTCCAGCGGGACGGGTGTTCCGCGGACGGAGGTCGCGCCGCCCGGTCCCGTGCCGGGACGCCAGGGTGGAAAGAATGGGGAGGTCGCGGGACACATAGGGGTAGCCCCTATGTGACCGAGAGCGACAGCGGGTTAACCCGCTGGAATATCCGGGCGCGTCTCCGCGCCCGGGCCGCGGGGCCGGCCTACGGCAGGTGCCGGGCGATGACGTCGGCGACGGCCTTGCCGTGCTCGACCAGGTAGAAGTGCCCGCCCCGGAAGGTGTGCATCCGGAACGCGCCGGTGGTGTGGTCACGCCACCCCTCGACCTCGTCGAGATCGGCCTTGGGGTCCTCGTCACCGGTCAGGGCGACGATGGGGCAGCCGAGCACGGGCCGTGGCCGATAGCGATAGGTCTCGACCGCGGTGTAGTCACCGCGTACGGCAGGCAGGATCATGTCCAGCACGTCCGGATCGTCCAGGACGCGGGTGTCGGTGCCGCTCAGCCCCTTCAGTTCGGCGACGATACCGTCGTCGTCCCGCAGGTGCACGCCGGGTTCCTCCCGGTGCCTCGACGGGGCACGCCTGCCGGACACCATCAACACCCCCGGCTCCGTGTCGAGCCGTTCCCTCATGCGGGTCGCCACCTCGAACGCGATCATCGCGCCCATGCTGTGGCCGAAGAACGCGACCGGCTGCTTCATGATCGGTTCGAGCGCGGCGAACACCTCGTCGGCGAACGCGTCGATCGTGGTCAGGCAGCGGTGGTGCCGCCTGTCCTGCCTTCCCGGGTACTGCAGCGCGAGCACCTGCGCGCTCGACCGCAGCATGCCGGACAGGGGTGAGAAGTAGTTGGCCGACCCGCCCGCGTGGGGAAAGCAGACAAGGAACGGGGCACGGTCCGGTCCCTCGTGAAAACGGCGGACCCATACATCGTCAAGGGAGATCTCGCGCAAGGATCGTCCTTTCGTCGGCCTCCACCCGGATCTTCCGCCCGGCGAGATCGCGGGCGGCGCCGCGGTACGGCCATGGAGAACAAGAGCGTCGTCGACCCCGCCCTCCGCAATGCCAATCCCGGCCCGAATCGGCCCGGACATCGCACTCGACAAACGTGAGACGACCATCCTCCGGTGACCACTCCACGGCACTCATTGAATTCACCGGATGCCCTGAATCGTTGCAACAATATCCCGCGCCTCCGGCGCCCCGCCCCCACTAACTCCCCGACATCTTCGATCGGGACCCCACTCCTCTCACGTGGCCCCGGCCGCTTCGGCGCGAGGTGCCGGAGCCCCTCCCCCGGACGCCGCTCCGGTAGCGGCGCATCCCGCGAGGGTCACCGGCGCCGGAACACCGCGACCGGCCGCCCCCTCGCACGCCGGCCGGCGCGTCGAGGCGGACCCGAAACGGATTCGGCGTAGCGCCGAAAAGGACGGCGGAGAAAGCGGCCGGCCCGAAACTGCCGCCGATAATGCGTGGACAGCGGGGAAAGGCGGTCCTGATAATTCTGGTGACCGGGGGGCGTGACATGGCACCCCGCCGATACCGGACACGGCGTCGGCCGACAGGAGCGCTTTTCCCCTCGGAGAGGCCTGATCGCTTTGCGGCCGCCGTTCACCTCATTCACCTCGAAGACCCGATTCGTGAGCGAGGTCCCGCTCTTGTGAACCGTCGCGGGACCGCCGTGCCGCGTTTCCTTCCCGGCCCGAAGGCCGGGATCCCCACGCTGGAGGTACTCGATGAAGGCACTGGTACTCGCCGGGGGCTCGGGGACGCGGCTGCGGCCGATCACCCACACCTCGGCCAAGCAACTCGTCCCGGTGGCCAACAAGCCGGTGCTCTTCTACGGGCTGGAGGCCATCGCCGAAGCGGGAATCCACGACGTCGGCATCGTGGTCGGCGAGACCCACGCCGAGATCGAGGCCGCGGTCGGCGACGGTTCCCGGTTCGGCCTGCGCGTGACCTACCTTCGGCAGGAGGCGCCGCTGGGACTCGCGCACGCCGTCCTCATCGCCCGCGACTATCTCGGCGAGGACGACTTCGTGATGTACCTCGGTGACAACTTCATCGTCGGCGGCATCAGCGACCTCGTCTCCTCCTTCGAACAGGACCGGCCCACCGCACGGATCATGCTGACCCGGGTGGCCGACCCGGCCCAGTTCGGCGTGGCGGAGCTCGACCGGAACGGCAGGGTCGTGGGCCTGGAGGAGAAACCCGAGGTGCCCAAGTCCGACCTGGCGCTGGTGGGTGTGTTCCTCTTCACCGCTGCGGCGCACGAGGCGGTGGTCGAGCTGAAGCCGTCCTGGCGAGGCGAACTGGAGATCACCGACGCGCTGCAGTGGCTGATCGACGAGGGACACCGCGTCGAGGCGACCGTGATCTCCGGCTACTGGAAGGACACCGGCAACGTCACCGACATGCTGGAGGCGAACCGGCTGGTGCTGGAGTCGGTGGAGAGCCGGCTGGACGGCGAGGTGGACGCCGCCAGCGACCTGATCGGCCGGGTGGTGGTCGAGGAGGGCGCGTCGGTGACGCGCTCGCGGATCGTCGGCCCGGTCATCGTCGGAGCCGGAACCCGGGTCAGCAACAGCTACGTCGGCCCCTTCACCTCCATCGGCGCGAACTGCGCGATCATCGACAGCGAGGTGGAGTACTCCATCATCCTGCCGAAGGCGTCCATCTCCGGCGCGCGCCGTATCGAGGCCTCGCTCATCGGCCACTACGCCGAGGTCACGCCCGCGCCCGACACCCCCAAGGCGCACCGCCTCGTCCTCGGTGATCACAGCAAGGTGCAGATAAGCTCCTGACCTCCTTCCCCTCGTGAACGAGGAGGATGACCGCGCTCGCCGTACGCGGCGTCGGAGGCGGGCGGCGACCTCGTCGCCCGCGCCTACGCGGTCGCCTACGGCCTGAACGTCTCCATCACCGGGTGCGGCAACACCTACGGTCCTCACCAGTATCCGGAGAAGGTCATCCCGCTTTCATCACGCGCCTGCTGCGCGGCGGCAAGGTCCCGCCGTACGGCGACGGCGGCGACGTGCGGGACCGGGTCCGTGTCGAGGACCACTGCGCCGGCATCCGTCCGGTCGCCGAGAAGGGCGAGCCGGCCGAGGTGTGCCACATCGCCGGTACGGCCGAACTGAGCAACGTGGAGCCGACCGGCCGCCTGCTGGAGGCGATCGGCGCGGGTCGGGACATGGTGGAACACGTTCCGGACCGTAAGGGCCACGACCGCCGCTACTCGCCGGGCGACTCCAGACTGCGCGCGCTCGGTTGTCGTCCCCGCGTCCCGTTCGAGGAGGGCCTGGAGAGCACCATCCGCTGGTACGCCACGCACCGGGAGTGGTGGGAGCGGCTCGACCCCGGTGTCGTGCCGGTCCCCTGAGCCGTCCGCCGCTCCACCGTCCCTCCACGCCCGGCCGATCGTTTCGCCGGCCGGGTGCGTCACCGTACCCCTCCACGGTGGCGTTTCTCCGGCGCCCTCGCTCCCCGGAGGGACGGGAGAGGTGAGCGCCTCGGAGTGACGCGGGTTACAGGCCCCGGTTCCTAGCGTTCTGTCCGGTCCTTCAGCCCGGACAGGAGGCTCGTATGTTCCGCCGTACGTTCGCCGTGGCCACCGCCGCGGCACTCGCCTACACGACGGTCCCCCCGCCCTCGGGCGACCGGATGGTGCGGGTCTACGGCGACCTCGGCGCGGCCGAGCACGTCGCGGTCGTCGTCCCCGGCTCCGACACCACGGCGGCCACCTTCGACGGCGGCAGGGCCAAGCCCTACAGCACGCCGGGCGGCGGGGCGCGGGCGCTGCTGGCCGAGGCGCGAGCACTGGATCCGAAGGCCAGGCTGGCGGTGGTCGCCTGGCTCGGCTACGACAGCCCGGCGACGCTCAGCCTCGGCGTGGTGACCGGCGGAGCCGCCGGAAGAGGAGCCCCCGACCTGCGGCGGTACGTCACCGGGACGCTCGCGGGGAAACGGGTCAGCCTGCTGTGCCACAGCTACGGATCCGTCGTGTGCGCCAAGGCCGCCCCGGGCGCCGGTGTCGCGGACGTGGCCGTTTTCGGCAGTCCCGGCCTGGACGTCTCCCCTGCCGACGGGATGGGCGGCGCCCGGTTGTGGGCCGGCGGCGGCAGCCGCGACTGGATGCGGAGGGTTCCCAAGACGCGGATCGGGCCCATCGGGTTCGGTCCCGATCCGATGGGCCCGGCCTTCGGCGCCCGGCCGTTCGCGGCGGGCACCGCCGGTCACGGCGACTACTTCGCGCCGGGAGGGGTCTCCCTGCGCAACCTGACGCTGATCGCCCTCGGCCGGACGGGCGAGGTGACCCGTGGCTGACCTCGTGGCCCGGATCGAGGCGGCCACCCCGTCCGGCCGGGACCGGGGCGTGGACGCGCTGCGCGCGCTGGCGATCCTCGGGGTGGTCGCCGGGCACTGGCTGGTCACGGCCTGGGTGCACGCCCCCGGCGGGAGGGTCCGCCTGTCCAGCCCGCTCGCCCACCTGCCCGCGCTCACCCCGGCCTCCTGGGTGCTGCAGACGCTGGCGGTCTTCTTCTTCGTGGGCGGTTACGCCGCCGCCAGGAGCCTGCGCCCTTCCACGCACCGCCCCGAGGCCCCTGAGCACCTCGACCGCCCCGAGGCCCCTGATCGCCCTGAGGTCCCCGGGACCCCTGGGCGCCTCGACCGCTCCGGTCGACCGGGGGGCAGGATGCGCAGGCTGCTGGCGCCGACGGTGCCGCTCCTGCTGGTGTGGGCGGGGATCGCGGCCGGGATGGCGCTGCGCGGCACCTCGGTGGAGACGATCCGGGCGATGGCGCTCCCCGCGGTCGGGCCGCTGTGGTTCCTGGCCGTCTTCGCCGCGCTGACCGCGGCCGCCCCGCTGCTGCTGCGCGCCCACCCGGGCGTCACGGCCGCGGTGGCGTTCGCGGTCGTGCTCGGGACGGACCTGGTCCGCTTCGGGCTCGGCGGCCCGGCCTGGGCGGGGTGGGTGAATCTGGTGGCCGCCTGGCTGGTTCCGTACGCGCTCGGGATCGCCCTGGCGGGCGGGCTGCTCTCCTCGCGCCGGGTGGCGGCGGCGCTGCTGGCAGGTGGGGCGGCCGGTGCGGCGGCGCTGGTCGCGGGCTTCGGGTACCCGGCGAGCATGGTGGGGGTGACCGGTGCGGCCCTGTCCAACCTCGGCCCTCCCACGCTCGCCGTGACCTGCTTCGGGCTGGCCCAGGTGGGACTGGCTCTGCTGGTACGCGAACCGTTGGCCCGGCTGATGCGCCGTCCCCGGGTGTGGGCGGCGGTGGCGCTGGTCAACCTCTCGGCGATGACGATCTTCCTGTGGCACCAGACCGCGCCGTCGCTGGTCGCCCTGGCGGCGCTGCGCCTCGGTGACGTCCCCGGCCTGCTCGGCCTGCCCGCCGAACCGGCCTGGCTCGCGTACCGGCTGGCCTGGCTCCCGGTGTTCGCGGCGGTTCTCGCGCTCGCCTGGCTTCCACGGCAGACGCCGAGACGGCCGACGCCGACGCCGACAGGAACGATGGCGAAAGAGGCGACGGCGAGAAAGGCGGCATCGAGAGGGACGACGGTGAGAGAACAGGGGCGGGGAGGGGCCTCCTGGGCCGGGGGACGCGCCTCGGGAGACGAAGGCCCTTGGACGGGCCTCAGGAGGTGAAGGCGTACTCGCCGTTCTCCTCGTCCCAGATCAGCGTCTGGTCGTCGACGTGGACGTCCCACCCGGTGTCCGGCAGGGCGGATCTGAGCCGTCCGAGCGTGGAGCCCATGTAGTGCTCGAGCTGGGCGAGCATGGGCTCGATCCCGCAGTCGCCGTGGGAGACCTTGGTGGAGCCCTCCAGGATCACGCCGGGCTTCCCGGGCCCGTCCACGGCGTAGAAGCCGAACTCCTCGGCGATCTCCCCCGCGTCCGTGACGTACTCCGGGACGATCCCCTCCTCCTTCCAGCCCGGCAGGCTCCGGTTCAGCCGCTCGGACAGTTCCCGGTTCTCCTCGTCCAGGATCTCGGCGATCCGGCCCCGTTCCCGCTCGTCGAGCGCGTGTTCGCGGCGCGCGGTGTAGTAGATCGAGATTCCCATGTCATGTCTCCTCGCAGGGCCGTCCCCGGCCCGCCGACCCCTACCGGACCGCCGCGGACCACCACGTCGGGGAACGGACCGGGTGGCGCGGCGAGCCGTCGACGGGAGCCGGGTGCTCGCCGTCGGACACCCGACCCTCTCATGACCTCTTCCCCTCCCCCACGCCGTGGGGGCCGCGCTCCCCCCGCGTGCCCTCTCCGTCCCGTTCCCGGCCTCGCCTTCGCCGTGGGAGTGGTGAGACCGGATGACCGGGGGTACGGGGCCTGCGTCGTCGGCTTGACGGGGCGACGAGGTTTTTGTGACACTGTGTCATAAATTTTCTCTCGTTGCGGAGTGATGAATGAGCGAGCCGCCGTTCTCCGAAGTCCTCAGGAACGCCACCTGGAGCGATCACGAGTCCGCCGAGGACGAGAGCTACCTCAAGGCGCTGATGGCGGGCCGGCTCGGCCCCGAGGCCTACGGTGAGATGGTCGCCCAGCACTACTTCGCGTACGTGGCCCTGGAGAGCGCCTCCCGCTCGCTGGCCGCCGATCCCGTCGCGGCGCCGTTCGTCGTTCCCGAGCTCTACCGCGAGGAGGCGCTCGTCCGCGACCTGGAGACGATCTACGGCTCCGGCTGGCGGTCCAGGATCGCGCCCTCCAAGCCGACCCTGACCCTGGTGGCCCGCATCAACCAGGTCGCGACCTGGCCGGGGGGTTACGTCGCCCACCACTACACCCGCTACATGGGCGACCTGTCGGGCGGGCAGTTCATCCGGATCGAGCTGGAGAAGATCTACGGCTACGAGCCGGGCGGCGGCGTCGACTTCTACCGCTTCGACGGGATCGGCAGCCTGCCCCGCTTCAAGAACGACTACCGGGCCAAACTGGACGCGTTGCCGCTGGACGAGGCCGAGAAGCGGCGCCTGATCCGCGAGACCAGGCTGGCCTACCTGCTGAACACCGAGGTCCTGGGCGAGCTCGCCCGCGTGACCAGGCCGGAGTACGCGGCCTGACCACACGCTCCGGCGCTGTGCCACCATGGGGCCATGCCCCGGATTTCGGCCGCCACCGTCGGCGAGCACCGCGCCCAGACCCGGGAGCGCATCCTGCGGGCGGTCTCGAAGCTCTCCCGTGACCAGGGCATCGACGCCGTCTCCATGACCGACGTGGCCGGCGAGGCCCGGATCACCCGCACCGTGCTGTACAACTACTTCCCCGACAAGGCGGCGCTGCTGCTCGCCTTCACCGAGCGGGTGACGCACTACTTCATCGAGAGCTACGAGCGGGAGCTGCCGGACCGGGCCACGCCCGCCGAGCGGCTGCGGGTGTTCGTCAGGCTTCAGCTCGACGGGCTGCTCGCCCACCCCCATCCCGGCCCCGCCGACCTGTCCGCCGCCCTGGGTCCGGACGCCTACCAGCGCCTGGCCGACCATGTCGAGCCGATGCAGCGCATCCTGACCGGTATCATCGACAGCGGCGTGGCCTCCGGTGACTTCCGGACCCCCGACGTGGCCGCCACCGCCCGGATGATCCTCGCCGTCATCGGCGCCGAACGGGTTCCGCTGCTCAGCGGCACGGTGACGCCGCAGGGGGCCGAGAAGGTCGTCTCGGGCTTCGTGCTGCGCGGCCTGGGCGCCCACGAGGCGCCCGCCTGACACCCCTCTTCGGGCGGTCCTCCTCCCCGGGTTCCCCCGGAAACCGGACGGAGCGGGGACGGCGGGCCCGACAGGTGACGGCGTGGAGGCGAGTATGCCGTCGGGCCCCGGCGGGCGAACGGGTGGTGGATGACACCGGAGGCGCGGAACGGCGGCCGGGCGACGACGGCGGGGAAATGTCGGTGGGGGCGGCTAGTTTTTCCTCGACCCCCGACGCAAGGAGCCCAGATGTACCGCCAGGGAGACGTGCTGATCATCCCCGTCCCGGAGGAGGCGGTGCCCGCCGCCGCCCTGTCGTCACCGTCGGTGCCGCGCGACGCCCGGGGGCGCCTGGTGCTGGCCCTGGGTGAGGCCACCGGCCACGCGCACGCGGTGGTCGGCCCCGGCACCCTGGTGCGCGGCCTGCGCCCGATGGACCCCGACTTCCTGCACGTCCCCTCGGGCGGGCGCGTCGTGCACGAGGAGCACGGGGCGATCCCGCTTCCCAGGGGGTGGTACCGCGTGCAGCGCCAGCGCGAGTACGTTCCGGGCGCCTTCCGCATCGTCGCCGACTGACCCCGCCCGGCGGGTCTGTCAAGCCGCCCTGTCCGGCCGACCCGCCCCACCCGACCGGCCTGTTGAACCACCTGCCCCCCACCGGGCCGCCCCGCCCGACCGGCCTGTTGAACCACCTGCCCCCCACCGGGCCGGTCCCGCCCGACCGGCCTGTCGTGCCCGCCCTGTTCACCCGACCGCCCCGTCCGGCCGATCCCGCCCGATCGACCGGTCAGGCCGGTCCCGCTCGACCAGCCCTCCCGCTCGACCAGCCCTCCCGGCCGATCCCGCCCGACCGGCCCGCCCACCCCAGGAGCACACGTTGACCGCCATCACCCAGACCTCCGCCCCCGTCGGGCCGGCCGGGCTCCTCACGGCCGGGACCGCCGAGTCGCTGACGGCCGCCGCACTCCGCTGGGAGGAGGTGGCCTTCCGCAAGGGACCGGCCGAACGGCCCGCGGCCGAGGAGGGCGTGCGGCTGGCCTACCGGATCGGCGGGCTGCCCGAGCCCGAGAAGATCGTCTGGGTCGACTCCCCCGCGGCGGCTGCCAGGGCGATCGTCACGCTCGGCGCCGGAAGGCCGGTCCGCGACGCGGTGCGGACCAAGCCCTGGGAGCGTGCCAGGGCCGAGGTGCACACCGCACTCGGCAGCACGTCCTGGCCGCTGGCCTGGTCGCTGACCGGTGACCGGCTCTGGCGGCCGGTCAACCGGCTGGTCACCCAGATCCGCAGGGCCGTGGCCGCGTCGGAGGAGTCGGAGACCGCCGGGGCGGCGCTGCGCGCCTCGACGCTCGACGCCGTGCTCGGCCAGCACGACGCGCCGTGGCTCTCGCTGTTCGACGCGCTGGGCCGCCCCGAGGTGGAGGGGCTGGTCCGGGTGGCGGAGGCGGCGGGCTGGTGGTGGCCGTTCGAACGCGTGGCGCTGATCTGCGAGCGCCCGGCGGAGCTGCACCGCGACGAGTCCGGCAGGCTCCACCGGGGCGAGGGCCCCGCCCTGGTCTACCCGGACGGCTTCGCCCTGCACGCCTGGCACGGCATGCCGGTCCCGGCCGATTTCGGTGCCTCCATCGCGAACCTGACCCCCGGGCGCATCCGTGCCGAGGAGAACGCCGAGCTGCGCAGGGTCATGCTGGAGCACTTCGGCTACGACCGGTACCTCGCCGAGTCCGGGGCCACCCCCGTGCACCGCGACGAGACCGGCGTCCTGTGGCGCATCGAGCTGGGCGAGGACGAGCCGGTGGTGATGGTCGAGGTGGTCAACTCCACCGCCGAGCCCGACGGCACGTTCAACCGCTACTGGCTGCGCGTCCCGCCCGCCACCAGCACCGCCCGCGAGGGCGTCGCCTGGACCTTCCAGCTCCCCGAGTCCGACTACAACCCCGAGCGCGAGACCTGAGGGGAGCCTCTCCTTCCCGGGCGGGCAGGCCCGGGAGGCCGGCCGGTTCCGCGACCGCCTCGTCTCTCGTCCGGGTGGTCCACCGGCCCGTCGGGGATCCGGTCAGCCGGGCGGCGGCCGGTCCGTCCGCGCGAGGCGGGCCGGGATCCGTTCCAGGATCCCTCCGGCGAAGACGTCGTAGAGGCCGGTCGGCTCCAGGTGCACGTAGCCGATGTGGCAGTCGCACAGTGCCGCCGGGCACGTCCTGGCGTCCGGCCGGAACGTGCCGTCGTAGAGGTTGCCGAGCACGGCCGGGACGAAGTGGCAGCGCCGCACCGTGCCGTCCCCGTCGACGGAGATCACGCTCTCTCCGGTACGGCAGGGCATCCCGGCGCTGCGGTGCGGCGTCCGGCTGTAGGAGAACAGCGGGTCGACGGCCGTCCAGGCCGCCGCCTCCTCGTCGGTGTAGAGGGTGCCCTCGGCGGCGTTCACCCACAGGTAGACCCCGGCGGGGAGGTCAGCCCGCAGGCGGCGGGCGTGGTCCAGGTGTTCGGGCAGCCCGACGACACCGACGCTGAACCGGACGCCCCGGGCCGTCAGGTCGCGGCAGCGGGTGAGGAAGCGCTCGTAGCCGACCTGGCCGGGGTGGTAGGTCACCCACAGGGCGAGCGTGTCCAGGTCGGCCTCGGCGAGCCAGCCGGGGCGGCAGCTGAAGTTGGTCTGGATGGCGACCCGGCGTACGTGCGCCAGGTGGCTCAGCTCGACCATCGCCGTGCGGTACCAGGAGCGGACCAGCCCCTCCCCCCACGGGGTGAAGAGCACCGAGACCGGATGGTCACGACCGGCCACCCAGGTGGTGAAGCGCTCCAGGGCCGCCCGGTCCAGCCTCAGCCGTTCCGGATCGTCGCGCCGCTTGGCGAACGGGCAGTAGGGGCAGTCGTAGTCGCAGCTCGCCAGCGGCCCCCGGTAGAGGATCGTCAGATGCCCCGGGTCCCGCCCGCTCGCGGACGGCACGGGGACGGATCGTCCGGGAGCCGGGAGGTCCACCGGATCGGGCATCGCGTTCACCGTTCCTGGTAGCCGGCCATCAGCGCCCGGACCCGGCCGGAGAACAGCGCCGGGCCGACCGCGTCGGAGTGGGCCAGCCCTTCGGCGGTGAGGCGGATCCACCCGGAGCGCCCGGCCGTCCCCGCACCGGGCCCCGTGCCAAGTCTCACCTCAGGTCCGGAACCAGGCCCGGCCTCCGGCCCGGCAGCAGGTTCCGCCCCACGCCCTGCATCGGGCACGGTGGCCGGCACCGCGGCGGATCCGGCACCGGGCTCTCCCCGGGTTTCCTGAGCCGGGTGCTCCAGCCAGCCCAGGGTGGCCAGGCGTTCCAGTTCCGCGCCGAAGTGGGTCTCCACCCCGGCGCCGAAGCGGTCGCGGTAGAGCGCCCGGTCCAGCCCCTCGGCCTGCAGCAGCGACTGGATCAGGTGGCGGCGGCGCCGGTCCTCCTCGTCGAGCGTGAAGCCCACGTTGGCGACCGTGAACTCCTCGGCGGGCAGCCGCACGTAGTCGTCGATGATGCCGCGCACCGCGCCGGCGCCCACCGCGTACTCGTAGGAGTAGTGCAGGTCCGAGGTGTAGGAGCGGGCGCCGCAGCCGAGACCGACCATGCCGTCGCTCTGGCAGGTGTACTCGGCCGGGGACGAGCGGCCCGGCAGCCGGAACATCCGCATCGAGACCTGCTCGTACCCGGCCGCGAGCAGGTGGTCGCGTCCCTGGCGGTAGAGGGCGAGCCGCTGGTCGTCCCAGTCGCGGGCGCGGCGTCCCAGGCCGGTCAGCGGGCGGACGTACAGGGGGTAGAGGTAGATCTCCTCCGGCTTCCAGGCGAGCGTGGCGTCCAGCGAGTACCGCCAGGACGTCTCGGTCTGCCCGTCGATGCCGTAGATCAGGTCGATGTTGAGCGTCTCGAACCCGGCCTCCCTGATCCTGCCGAGCGCCGTCTCGACCTCCTGCCGCTTCTGCGGCCTGACCGCGGCGCGGGCCTCGGCGTCGATGAAGCTCTGCACGCCGATCGAGACGCGGGTGGTGCCCCGCTCGGCGAGGACCGCCAGCCGGTCGGCCGTGGCGGTCGCCGGGGAGGTCTCCACCGCCAGCGGCACGGCCCGCAGGTCGGCCCCGGTGATCTTCTCGACGAGGTCGAACATGCGGGTCAGCTCGGCGGCGTCCAGGTAGGTCGGCGTGCCGCCGCCGATGGCCGCCGCCGCGAACCGGGGGTCGCGCAGGGCGTCCCGTACGGCACCGGCCTGGCGTGCCAGCGCGTCGAGGTAGGCGTCGACGAGCTCCTCGGGCGCGCCGGTGCGGGTGAAGAGGTTGCAGAACCCGCAGCGCATCTCGCAGAACGGGATGTGCAGGTAGAGGAAGAGGTGCCCGAGGGGCTCGTCCGCCCACACCCGCTCCAGCGAGGGACGCGGGTCGAGCGGCCGGTAGGCCGTCTTGTGCGGGTACGCGTAGACGTACCCCTGGTAGGGGCTCGCGCCCGGATTCGACGTCACCGCCATCGCCCCCGTTCCATCGTGAACTCACCGTAGGGCACGGTCCAGACGACCTCGTGGCCGATCCGGTGCCCGACGTACCCGTCCTCACCGTAGGCGGTGCCGTGATCGGAGCAGACGATCGCGTACCCCGGCCTTCTCTCGCTCATCAGCGCGAACAGCCTGCCGATGTGCCGGTCGACGTACTCCAGCGCGGCGGCGTGGCTGCGCGGGCCGTCGCCCTCCTCCGGGGTGCCCCCCGGCAGGTGGAACCAGTTGGGCTGGTGCAGCGCCGAGACGTTGACGAACAGGAAGACCGGCCCCCGCGCCCCGGCCACGGCCCGCTCGGCACACGCGATCTGCGCCTCGAACGAGGAGGGGGCGGTGACGCCGAACCCCGGCTCCCAGTGGCTCTCGGCGAACAGCGCCGGAAGCGCGGAGCCGAGCGGGGTGAGCTTGTTGAAGAACCCGACCCCTCCGACGCAGATCGTGTGGTAGCCGGCCGCGGCCAGCCCGCCGGGCAGGTCGGGCGCGTCGAACACCCAGGTGCCCGGCGCCGTGGTCTCGCTGCCGGGGAACGCCGCGGCGAACGGCCGCGGATGCGGCCCCGGAGCGGCCGGGGTCGGCAGGAATCCGGCGAGGATGGCCGCGTGCGCGGCGTAGGTGAAGCTGCCGGGGCTGTGCCGGCGCTCCCAGCGTCCGCCCGGCAGCGCCCCGGCCAGGGTGGGCAGCCTGCCGGCCGCGAGCAGCTCCTCGGCCACGTCGTGGCGGAGCGTGTCGAGCGTCACCAGCAGCAGGTCGTGGCTGCCCACGATCTCGTTCATGTCGCGCACGGGGTGACCTCCCTCCGGGCGGGCACCGCGCGAACCTGCCCCGATCGGGCCCTGTCCTGCCCGGCCCTGTCCTGCCCGGCCCTGTCCTGCGGGGCCTTTTCCTTCCGGGCCGCGTCCTTCGGTGTGTCCTGCCGGACCGGCTCCTGCTCGCCCGTGTCCTGCGGGCCCGGCTTCCGTCCCGCCGTCTCGTGCCGGGCCAGGATCGCGCGGACCTGGGCGTCGTAGGTGTCCAGGCCCTCGGCGGCGCCGGGCAGACCCTTCAGCCGCGGGAGCAGGTCGCCGAACGCGTTGACCTCGGCCACCGCGAGGCTGCGCCAGTCCACCCCGATCATGAGGTCGACCCCCACGGCCAGGCTGCCGGGGAAACAGGCGGCCGCCCGCGCGCAGACGTCCAGGGCCCGAGCCCAGCCGTCGGGGCCGAGCCCGGCCCGTACGGCGCCGAGATCACCGCGCGAGCCCCCGAGATGCAGGTTCGTCATGGGGCCGCGCCCGGCCCGGACCACCGCGTGGGTGGGCGTGCCGTCCACGACCACCACCCGCAGGTCGATCGCGCGTCCGGCCAGGCTCGCCTTGGGGAACCAGCGCTCGACGTGCAGCCCGTCCGCGGCCAGCAGGCCGACGATCAGCTCCAGGTCGCGTTCGTGCTCGTAGGAGCGCAGGCGCAGGGAGTTGTGCAACTCGCCGAGACCGAAACCGGAGCCGGAGCCAAGACCGGAGCCCGGCCCGAGGCCGGAGCCGGAACCCGGGCCTGAGGCGGCGCCCTGGGTCAGGGCCGCCGACGTCACCGCCCTGACCCTCTCGCCCCAGGCCTGCAGGGCGATGATCCCGGACGCCGACGAGCCGTGGGCCGGTTTGACGAACACCCGGTTCCACCCGGCCTCGTCCATCCGACGGCGCAGCTCCCGGTAACCCTCGACCGGCCCGGGAAGAACGGGCGGCACCGGGACCCCGGCGGCCGACAGCCGGGCATGGCAGAGCCGCTTGTCGAACATCACCGCGATCTCGCCGACGTCGGCGAGCAGCACGGCACCGGGTGTCCGGGCGACGGCCTGGCCGACCCGGGCCGCCCCGGCCACGAAGGTGGCGTACCAGCGGGCCCCGCCGCCGACCCGGGACGACTCCCCCGGCCCGCGCAGCAGTGCGTCCGTCTCGGCGTCCTCTCCCGGCGAGTCGATCCGCACGAGCGTGCCCGGCGCGAGCCTGATCTCCTCGCCGCGCAGCACGGACGTCCACGGCAGCGACGCGGGATCGGCCAGGCCGTGACGGGCGCAGGCCTCGGCGAACAGCGTGACCCGCCGCTCCCCGGGCGTGCCGACGACGGCGAGCGCGGTCACTCGGCGACCGCGATGTAGCGCCACTCGCCGTCGGGCTCCTCCTGCTCCGACACGTCGAGTTCCACCCCGCAACCGGAGAACGCGCTGTTGACGCGCTCGACCATGGCGTCGGTCATGAAGTGGTGGTGCAGGTCCAGGCGCCGCAGGTGGGTGAGCGGCTGGCCGGAGAGCAGGGCCTCGGCGCCCTCGTCGGTGAGCACGCCCATCGACTGGTCGAGCGACTCCAGCCGTGCCACCACCGGGGCCGAGGCGACCGCGGCGGCGACCTCGTCCTGGATCTCGCTGTTCTGCAGTCCCAGGTGCGCCAGGGCGGGCAGCCGCTCGCCGGACAGGATGGCCTCCAGGTCCGTCACGGTGGCGTCGCCGCCGTACTCGCTGGTGCCGAGCCACAGCTCCAGGTACTCCAGGGCGGGCAGGTCGCTCCCGGCGACCGCCCGCACCACGGCGGCGGGCAGCCCGCCCGCCTCGAAGCGCAGGATCCTGAGGTGCTCGTGCCTGACCGGCCGGAACACCAGGTCGGAGCCGCCGCGGACCTCCAGCCGCTCCAGCAGCGGGAACGCCTCCAGCAGCGGCGTGACGTCGCTCTGCCGGATCCAGGAGATCTCGCACTCCTCCGACGTCATCGCGCCCAGGAAGAGCGAGCGCAGCGCGGGCAGGCGCGCCGCGTTCTCCGCCAGCAGCCGGACGATCTCCGCGGAGGTCTCCTCGTACGCCTCGCCCCACCCGCCGATGATGATCGCCTTGACCTCGGTGGTCTCGACGGTCTCGACGAAGCGCGCGAACTGGTCGGCGAGCGTCTCCTTGGCGTCGTAGACGTCGACCGACAGGCGCCAGGCGGTCTCGCCCGCCACGGGCATCGGGGCGCCCGCCGGACGCAGCCCCTCGATGGGCAGGCCCGCGTAGCGCCCCTTGTAGAGACCGTCGACCTTGTCGTCGAACTCGCTGTAGTCCATGGCAGGCTCCCCTCGGGCTGAACGTGACAGGACCCGTCCTACCAGAGATGCACGACACTTCCGGAATCGTGCGCCTGCCCGGAGGTGCGCGAACGTCCGCGATGATGAGCGGATGGACAATGGTCATCTGCGGTTCGACTCCGCGGCGGGGCGCTGGGTCCTGCTCACCACCGTGCTCGGCTCGGGCATCGCCATGCTGGACGGAACGGTCGTCAACGTGGCCCTGCCCACGCTCGGCGCCGCCCTGGAGGCCGACATGGCCGGCCTCCAGTGGACGATCAACGCCTACACCCTCACCCTGGCGGGCCTGATCCTGCTCGGCGGCTCGCTCGGTGACCGCTACGGCAGGCGGAAGATCTTCCTGATCGGCGTGGTCTGGTTCGCCCTCGCGTCGGCCCTGTGCGGCCTGGCGCCGAACGTGGAGACGCTGATCGCGGCCCGTGCCCTCCAGGGGGTCGGGGGGGCGCTGCTCACCCCCGGCTCCCTGGCGATCATCCAGGCGTCCTTCGCGCGCGAGGACCGCCCCAGGGCCATCGGGGCGTGGTCGGGCCTGGGCGGGGTGGCCTCCGCCGTAGGCCCGCTGCTCGGCGGCTGGCTGGTGGAGACGGCCGGCTGGCGCTGGGTGTTCCTGATCAACCTGCCGCTGGCCGCGCTCGTCGTGGTGGTCGCGCTGCGGCACGTCCCCGAGAGCAGGAACCCCGGCGCGGGGGGCCGGTTCGACGTGCTCGGCGCGGCGCTGGCGGCGCTGGCGCTGGCCGGGATCACCTACGGCCTGATCGACCTGCAGGTCGTCCCGGTCGTGGTGGGCGTGCTGCTGGGCGTGGCCTTCGTCTGGCTGGAGATCAGGCGTTCACCCCGGGCGCTCGTGCCGGTCGACGTCTTCGCCTCCCGGGTGTTCACCGCGGTCAACGTCGTCACGTTCATCATGTACGCCGCCATGGGCGTGGTCTTCTTCCTGCTGGTCGTCCAGTTGCAGGTGTCGTCGGGCTTCTCGCCGCTGGCCGCCGGGTCCGCGATGATCCCGGTGACCGTCCTGATGCTGCTGCTGTCGTCGCGGGCGGGCGAGCTGGCCAGGCGTGTCGGGCCGCGGCTGCCGATGACGGCCGGCCTGGTGGTCTGCGCCGGGGCCCTGCTGCTGATGGCGCGGATCGGCCCCGGCTCGTCGTACGTGGTGGACGTCCTGCTCCCGGCGGCCCTGTTCGGCCTGGGGCTCTCGGCGGCGGTCGCGCCGCTCACCGCGACGGTGCTGGCCACCGCCGCCGAGCGTCACGCCGGGGTGGCCAGCGGCGTCAACAACGCCGTCGCCAGGACCGGCGGGCTGCTCGCGGTGGCCGCGATCCCGCCGCTGGTCGGGCTGACCGGTGACGCCCTCACGTCCCCGGTGATCTTCACCTCGGGGTTCCGCACGACGATGGTGATCAGCGCGATCATGCTGGGCCTCGCCGCGCTGATCACCTTTCTCACCATCCGGGAGAACGTGCTGACCCAGCCGGAGCCGAAGATGAACTGCCCCGTGACGACCCCCGAACCGGGCAGCTGACCCGGCGGCGACCCCGGCCGCGCGCCCCTGGCCGGGAGGACGACCGCGCACGCGGGCCAGAGCCGGGCGGCTGACCCGGCGGCGACCCCGGCCAGGGCCACCGCCGGGATGGGCGCGGGGTGTCCTGCCGGGACGTCCTCAGAAGGTGAACGCCTGCCTGCGGACGCTGTTGTCGAAGTTGGACACCAGCAGTTCCGGCTCGCCGACCGACCGGATCTCCGGCAGCCGGGTGAACAGCTCGCGGAACATGGTCCTGATCTCCTGCCGGGCGAGGTTGGCGCCCAGGCAGAAGTGCGGCCCGGGGCCGCCGAAGCCCACGTGCGGCTTGGTGTCGCGGGTGATGTCGAACCGGTCGGGGTCGGGGAAGACCGACTCGTCCCGGTTGGCAGAACCGTAGAAGAGCACGACCTTGTCCCCCGCCTTGAGCCGCAGGCCCCGCAGGTCGTGGTCCTCGGTGACGGTGCGGCGGAACTGCATGATCGGGGAGACGTACCGGAC
Source organism: Streptosporangium sp. DT93 (assembly GCF_049844535.1). Classification (NCBI taxonomy): domain Bacteria; kingdom Bacillati; phylum Actinomycetota; class Actinomycetes; order Streptosporangiales; family Streptosporangiaceae; genus Streptosporangium; species Streptosporangium sp. DT93. The sequence goes on along the minus strand of NZ_JBNCLF010000002.1, from coordinate 555,891 downwards.
CATCTCCTCGACGGCGCCGCCGATGCGCGCGTCGAAGTCCTCGGCCAGCAGCCGCCGCTGCTCGGGGTTGTCGGTCAGCAGCTTGACGCCGTGCGCCATGGTGTTGCGGGCCGTCTCGTTGCCCGCGACCAGCAGGAGCGTGAAGAAGGAGCCCAGCTCGCGGTCGGTCAGTCTCTCGCCGTCGACGTTCGCGGTGACCAGCGCCGACACCAGGTCGCCGCGCGGCTCCCTCGCGCGTTCCTTGCCCAGGTCGATGACCAGGCGCTGCAGGGCGAGCAGCGCGAGCGTGTTCTGCGCGGCCATCCTGACGGTCTGCGCCAGGCTGGGCCGCACCCCGGAGTAGGCGGTGGAGACGTCGACGTGCCGGTGGACCCTGGCCCGCACGTCGTCGGGGACGCCCATCATGTCGCAGATGACGTGGATGGGGAGCTTCGCGGCGACCTGGCCGACGAAGTCCCCGGGCCCGGCGGCCACGACGTCGTCGACGATCCGGGCGCACGCGGCGTCGATGCCGCCCTGCAGGCCGGACAGCATCCTCGGGCTGAACGCGCGCGAGACGATGCGCCGCAGCCGGGCGTGCCGGGGGTCGTCCATGTTGACCATGGACTCGCCGAACACGTGCTTGACCCAGCCGGGCGGCTCGGGGCTGGTCACGCCGGGCTCGCTGGAGAACACCCTGGCGTTGCGGCTGGCCTCGACCACGTCGGCGTGCCGGACCAGCGCGTAGAACCCCTTGCCCGAGCGAAGCAGCGGGACCCGCTTCTCCTCGAAGAACACCGGCCGGTCCAGCTGCCGAAGCCGCGCGAAGGCCTCGTGCCGCTCCTTGAGCGGCCGCCGCCAGAATCCCAGGTCGGCCAGGTCGATTTCCATGCGCCAATCCTGGCATGTTCTCTACGCGTACCGGCCATGTCGGCGTCATGCGCCGGTGGGCTGCGGGACCGAATCACCAGAAACCATCACGTCCATGAGAGCCGTGCTTCTCGCCTCCGCCCTCCTGGTCTCCGCGGTCCTTCCCTCACCCGCGCTCACGTCCCCGGCGCTCGCCTCCCTCGCACCCGCCCTCCCGGCGTTCGCCCCGCCCCCGGCCGCAGTGTCCTCGCGGGCCTCGCGGGCCTGTTCCGGCGTGCCGTCGGACTTCGACGGCGACGGGCGCGCCGACCTCGCGGTCGCCGCGCCGTACACCAGGTCGGGCGGGCACGCCCGCGCGGGATCGGTCACCGTCCTGTACGACCTGCGCACCGCCCGGAGGCTCACCCAGGACGGGGGCGAGACCGGGGACGCGTTCGGCTCGGCGCTGGCGAGCGGCGACTTCGACGGCGACCGCTGCGCCGACCTGGCCGTGGGCGTCTCCGAGAAGGACCGCTCCCGGCCCGGCGCCGACGGCGACGGCGCGGTACGGCTCTTCCACGGCTCCGCCGGCGGCCTGCGGCCGGGAAGGACCGTCGACGCCCGGGACCTGGGCCACAAGGGCCGATCCGGCCGGTTCGGGGCCGCGCTCGCGGCCGGTGACCTGGACGGCGACGGCGACGACGAGCTGGTGGTCGGCGCCCCCGGACTGGGCGGCGGCGCCGTCGGGGTGTACGGGTTCACCGGCCGCAGGCCCTCCATGGTCACGCAGGACACCCGCTGGATCGGGCAGCACGAGCGCGAGACCGACCAGTTCGGCGCGGTGCTCGCCACCGGGGACTTCGACGGCGACGGCCGCGACGAGATCGCCGTGGGCGCGCCCGCCGACACGGTGCTGAAGAACGGCCAGGGCTCGGTCACGGTCCTCGACGTCCGGCGCCGCGGGGCCGTCCGGCTCACCCAGGACAGTCCCCGGATCGGCGGGGCCGCCGAGGTCTGGGACTTCTTCGGCTCCGCGCTGGCCACCGGCGACTTCGACGCCGACGGACGCGACGACCTGGCGATCGGCGTACCGGGTGAGGGACTCTCGGAGAACCAGCGGGCGATGGACTACGGCGACGGCACCGTGCACGTCGTGTACGGCTCCACCGGCGGGCTGCGCGCGGGCACCTCCGAGGCGTGGTCGCAGCGGTCCCTGAACGGCGTGCCGCGCTACTTCGACCGCTTCGGCGCCGCCCTCGCCGCCGGCGACCTCAACGGGGACGGTGACGACGAGCTGGCGATCGGCGTGCCGGGCGAGAACGCCGTCCAGATCCTGGCGGGCACCCGCTCCGGCGGTCTCACCCGGCACGGCGACCTGCTGGTCACCGGTAAGGGCGGCGACTTCGGCGCGGCCCTGACCACGGTCGGGGGCCGCGGGCTGGTGGTCGCCGCCCCGCGCGACGGCAGGCTGACCCTGCTGCGCGGCACCGTGCGGAAGGGCCCCTACCCCGGCATCAGGCCCTCGACGGCGCGGACGCTGGCGACCGCGCCCGAGGACGCCCTGTTCGGGTACGCCTTCGCGACCTCGTCCACCGGCCGCCAGTCCACCGGCCGCCAGTCCACCGGCCGCTAGGACGGGTCCTCCGAGCCGGAGCTCCCGGGCGTCCGCGAGGGAGCCCCCGGCACCCGCGAGGGAGTTCCCGGCGCCCGCGGGGGACACGGGTGTCCCCGCCTCGACCCGGCACCACTTCGAGCCGGGAACGAGACCCGCCCGCTCGGAGGCTTTACCTAGGATGTCGGTCATGATCGGCGCAGCGCAGAGGACCGTCCGTGACCTACGTCGGGGCAACCGGGCGACCGTGCTGCGCGCCCTCTACTTCGACGGGCCCGCCAGCCGCCAGGAGCTCAGCGAGACCATCGGCCTCAGCCCCGCCACCGTCAGCAACGTGACCGGGGACCTGCTGGACAACGGGGTCATCGTCGAGGCGGGCCTGGTCGACTCCGACGGCGGCAGGCCCCGGGTGCTGCTGCGCGTCAACACCACCCACGGCTACACCGTCGGCGTCGACGTCGGCGAGACGCACGTGCGCGCCGAGCTGTTCGACCTGGACATGAACCGCAAGGCCCGCGCCGAGTACGCGCTCCGCCCGGCCCGCCACGACGCCGGCCTGGTCGCCGGGCACATCCTGTCCGGGATCGACGCTCTCCTCGGCGAGAGCGGCGTGCCCGGCGCGCGGGTGCTGGGCGTGGGGGTCGGCGTTCCCGGGATCGTCGAGACCGGGCCCGACGCGCTGATCCACGCCCCGACGCTGGGCTGGGACGGGGTGCCGCTGGGCAGACTCCTGCGGGCGGGCACGGACCTGCCGCTCTTCGTGGACAACGGCGCCAGGTCGATGGGCCAGGCCGAGCTCTGGTTCGGCGTGGGACGCCGGGCCAGGCACGCCGTCGTGGTGCTGATCGGCTCGGGGGTGGGGGCCAGCATCATCACCGACGGGACCACCTACCTGGGCGCCGACAGCAGCGCCGGCGAGTGGGGCCACACGAAGATCATGGTGGGCGGGCACCGGTGCCACTGCGGCGGCCGGGGCTGCCTGGAGGCCTACGTCGGGGCCAGAGGCATCCTGGAACGGGCCGGGGTGTGGACCGAGACCGTCGACGAGCAGGCCGCGCTGGCCGAGCTGGTGACCGGCGGCTCCCCGATCGTCGACGAGACCGTCACCTACCTGGGCGTCGGCCTGGCCAACCTGATCAACCTGCTCAACCCCGAACGGATCATCATCGGCGGCTGGGCCGGCGTGCTGCTCGGCGAGCACCTGCTGACGAGGATCAGGAAGGTCGCCGCGGACAACTGCCTGGCGCAGCCGTACCGGACGGTCTCCATCGGGCTGGGGCGCCTCGGGGTCGACTCCGTCACGCTGGGCGCCGCCACCCTCGTGGTCGAGGACTTCCTGCGCGACTCCGTGCCCTCGGTCCCCGGGGGCGCCTCCGCGCGCCCCCGGAGACCGGCCGGTGTCGGGCCCTGAGACCGTGCTACGTCAGCGGATACGCGTGTCGGCCTTGATGGTGCGCCGGGCCTGCTTGGCGAGCTTGCCCCTGTCGGCCTTGGCGTCGGAGGTGGCGATCGCCCCGAACCTCACCGCGGCCTTGCCCCGGCGCGGCCCGGCCCACGCGCGGATCCGCACGGCGGTCGAGTCGCCCCGGTCGAGAGAGGTGATCCAGCAGGCCACGGTGCGGCGCTTGACCGAGCAGCTCACGCTGCGCGGCTTGGAGACCACCTTGACCTTGCGGAAGCGGGTGGAGAAGGCGCCGGTCAGCATCACGTAGTGCTGGCCCTTCGCCTTCCTGTTCTTGATCTTGACGGTGTAGACGAGGGAGCCGCCCCGGCGGACGTGCCTGGGATAGAGGATCACGTACCCGAAGTCGGCCGCCCCGGAGGGGGACGTCACCGAGAGGGGCGCCGCGGTGAACGACGACCCGGGATGGGCGAGGGAGGGCGCCGTGAGCGCCGCGGTCCCGGCGGTCGCGGCGGGAACGTGGACAAGGAGGGTGCCGCTCAGCGCCGCGGCGAGAACCGCGGCACCGAGCCTCGTGGTGGTAGACCTCATACGCGGCATCATCCAACAAATACCGGCAAATTCCTCTGTTGCTCAGGTCAGTGAGGCCTGTCCTGCCGGGATGGTGAGCCGGGCGCCGGTCTTCGCCGGGGCGCCCTTCCTGCTGATGTGCTCCAGGACGCGGAAGTCGGCGTCGAGCTCCTCGGCGGTGACGCGGCAGACGATGTAGCCGCGCCGCTGGTCCAGGTAGGAGATGTGCGGGTTCTCCGCGATCGTCTCGGCGATGCGGCCCTCGTCGCGGTAGCCGTCACCGTCGCTGGCGATCGAGGAGGCGACCAGCTCCACCGCCACCCGGGGCGAGTCGGGATCGTCGAAGTCGAGTTTCAGGTCGGCCGCGTGGTGCATGTGCGCGTCGCCGGTCAGCACCACCGGGTTGGCGGCGCCCGACCTCTGGAACCCGGTCAGCAGGCGGGTGCGCTCCGCGGCGTAGCCGTCCCATGAGTCCATGTTGACCTCGGTGCCCGGCCCCACCTTGACGTCGCGCTGGGCCATCAGGATCTGCTGGCCCACCAGGTTCCAGCGGGCCCCCGACGTGGCCAGGCCGTCCAGCAGCCAGTCCCGCTGGTCCCTGCCGAGCAGGGTGCGCCCGCTCGCCAGCCGGTCGTCGCAGCCGGACCGCAGCCCGTCCTCGCAGGCCTGGTCGTCGCGGAACTGCCGGGTGTCGAGCAGGTGGAAGCGGGCCAGCGGGCCCCAGTCCACCCGGCGGTGGACGCGCATCGCCGCCCCACCGGGCACGCTGGTCCGCCGCAGCGGCATGTTCTCGTAGTACGCCTGGAAGGCGTTGGCCCTGCGCCTGGCGAAGGCCGGGGCGCCGGAGCTGGAGACGTCCGCCGCCCAGTTGTTCTCGATCTCGTGGTCGTCGAAGGAGACCAGCCAGGGCGCGACCGCGTGCGCCTCCTGCAGGTCGGCGTCGCTCTTGTACTGCGCGTGCCGCAACCGGTAGTCGGCCAGGGTCACGCACGGGCCCGGGGTGTGCTGCCGGACGCTCCCGCCGAGCGCCGTGTACCCCCGGGGGCCGTACTCGTACATGTAGTCGCCCAGGTGGAGCACCAGGTCGGGTTCCTGCTCGGCCAGCCTGCGGTACGCGGTGTAGAAACCGTGCTCGTAGTGGGCGCAGGCGGCCACCGCGAAGGTGAGCGAGGCCGACGCGAGGGCCGCCGGTGCCACCGACGACGCGGACGACGGGGACACTGAGGGCCGCGGGGACGGCACCGCCGGGGCGGTGCGGGTACGTCCCGTCGGCGACAGGCGCCCCCCGGCCCGGAAGCGGTAGAAGTACTCCCTGCCGGGTTCCAGCCCGTCGACCTCGACGTGGACGCTGTGCGCGCGCCTCCAGCGGGCGCTCTCGGTGCCCCCGCGGACCACTCTGGAGAAGCGCTCGTCGGTGGCGAGCTGCCACCGCACGTCCACGTCCCGGCTCGGCATCCCTCCGCGGCCGTTCGGCCCCAGCGGGTCGAGGGCGAGCCTGGTCCAGAGCACCACGCCGTCCGCCGACGGGTCCCCGGAGGCGATGCCCAGGGTGAACGGGTCGGCGGCGAGGGCCCGGGAGGGGGTGAGGGCGCCGGCGGGGGTGGCCCCGGCGCCGGTCAGCAACAGGCCGCCCGCACCAGCGGCGGCGACGGAAAGGAACGTTCTGCGTGACGGCGTCTGCTCCACGTTCCCAGTGCAACCGGCCGACCTTTCCCCGCCGTGGCGTGCGGCCCACGACAGGATGAACAGGGCCCGCACAGGCGGGCCCCGCCCGCGCCGGTCCCCCACCGTCCGGCGGCTCAGCCCAGGTACGGCTTGAGGTGCGCGTTCAGGGCGCCGCAGCCCAGGTACTTCTCCACGGTGTGGAAGTCGATCCAGTCGAGATCCACCAGCGCCTCCTGGTCGACCCCGGTGAAGCAGGTCCGCAGGCCCGGCGGGATCGCCGCGATGTCGTCCTTGTCGGCGATGTTGACCCAGCGCCCGACCGTGCGGGGCCGCTCGCCCCGGCCGTTGACCGGGGCCGGGACCAGGTGGTCGAAGATGACGTCGCGCATGCCGAGCGGGCTGCCCAGGGTGATCAGCAGCTCGACCTTCAGGTCGGGGTTGGCCCAGAGCGTCTCGTAGGTCACCACGCTGCCCAGCGAGTGCGCGATCACCACCTTGGGGCGGTTCCGCCTGATCACCTCGGCCACGGCCGCCCGCGCCCTCGCCCTCGCCTGGCTCCCGGCCGCCATGTAGGCGGCGACCTCGGGACAGAACAGCCGGGCGAAGTCCGCGGCGTTGCCCTGCAGGCGGCCCAGCAGCCAGCCGGCCACCCGGTTCAGGGTCCCGGTCAGCCCCTCCCCCACCGCGTCGAGCTGCCCGGCCCAGGCGACGAGGACCTTCTGGGCGCCGACGTCCATGCCGCGTACCGTGCGCGCCGTCTCCTGCTTGCTCTCCCCCAGCAGGTGGGCGTAGTAGGCGATCTCGGTGATGTAGCGCTCCCTGGCGTGCGGCCTGCCACCGGTCAGGCCCAGGTGCAGGTAGCGGTCCCACTTGTCGCGCATCGCGACGGCGGCCCCGTCGACCGAGTTGCCCGCCTCGCGGTAGTACCGGTACTTGCCGATGCCGTGCACACCGACGATCGCGCTCATACGCCCCCGCCTCCCCTGCCCGATGATCCGCCGTCACCGATGTCGGCGGTGCACGTCCCCGCGCCGGGGCGCGTCCCGGGCGCGGGCGTCCCGGTAACTGTGACGCACGGAAACCGCGCGCCACAAGGCCGCGCCGAGGCACGCCCCCGTCCCGGACCGATCCCGGGGTCCCCGGACCGGGTCGCCCGGACCCGTGACCGCCCGGAGGCGGTGATCGTGCCCGGGGCGGGCATAAACCGGTTGGTACGCGCTCACCGCCCCTGGATACCCTGGGGAGGCTCCCGGCGCCACGGAAGGTCCGTGAGAAGCCCGCAGGCCCGAAGGGCCCCGCCGGAACGGCACGTCCCGCGGACGCGAGAAGGAGGTCCCCCATGCCCGGTCCGCTCCAGATCAACGGTTCGGTCTCCGTCCCCGAGGCCGAGCTCGGCTGGCGGTTCTCCCGCTCCTCAGGTCCCGGCGGGCAGGGGGTCAACACCACCGACAGCCGGGTCGAGCTCAGCTTCGACCTGGCCGCCACCGAGGCGCTCGGCCCCGTCTTCAAGGCCCGTGCCCTCGAACGCCTCGGTCCCCGCCTCGTCAACGGCGTGATCACCATCGCGGCCTCGGAGTTCCGCTCCCAGCTTCGCAACCGCGAGGCCGCCGAGATGCGGCTGGCCCAGATGCTGCGCGAGGCGATCGCCCCGCCGCCCAAGAAGCGCCGCCCCACCAAACCGAGCAGGGGTGCGGTCGAGCGGCGGATCGCGGCCAAGAAGCGGCGCTCCGACCTCAAGCGCCTGCGCGGCGACCAGCACTGACCGCCCCACCCCGTAACGTCGACCGGCACCGGCCGTCCCGCACCTGAGCGGCGACCGGCGCCGACCGTCCCGGACAGGCACCGGCCGCCCCGTACCTGGGCGCCCGCGCGGCGACCGGCGCCGGTGGTCCCGCCCCCCCCGCCCCCCGGCGAGGCGGGCAGAGGCTCTCACCGGGGGTGACGTGACACAATGGCCCCATGCCCGTCACACCCAGCGTCCGCGCCGTCCTCCTCGACGATGACGACCGGCTGGTGCTGTTCCGCCGCACGGTCCCCGGCCAGGAGCTCTACTGGTCGGTCCCGGGTGGCCACGTCGAGCCCGAGGACGCCTCGCTGGAGCACACCCTGCACCGTGAGGTCATGGAGGAGCTCGGCGCCGTGGTCTCCGACGTCACCCCGCTGACCACCCTGGAGTGCGTCCGTGACGAGGGCGTCAAGACCCAGCACGTGTACGGCTGCCGGTTGGTGTCCATGGACCCGGCCCTGCGCTGCGGCCCGGAGTTCGACGACCCCGCGCGCGGCCACTACGAGGTGATGCGCCTCCCCCTCGACCCGGCCACCCTCTCCTCCCTCAACCTCGTCCCCCCGGAGCTCGGCGTCTACCTCGCCGGCACCGTCACCCGCCTGCCCGCCCTGATCGGCTGACCTCCCGCGCCCGGAGTCCCCGGAGGGCGCGGGATCAGGGCCGTTCGCGGACGTAGAGGCTGAACCACGAGTACCCGAAGTCGTCGGTGGACGTCAGGGCGAAGTCGCGGTTGGCCATGAGGGCCAGATAGCGCTCCTCGTCCCCCTCGAAGACCTTGTCCTTGTACTTCCTGCCGCCGCTGACCAGCCAGACGCGTTCGACCCCCTCCAGCGCGGCCGCGAGCTGCGCGGCGTTCCTCGGCTCGCGCCCGCCGGGAACGAAGGTGAGGTCGCGCAGGTTCCGGTAGGCGTCCTCGTACACGGCGACGAACAGGCGCCTCTTCTCCGCCATGTAGAGCACGGCGTCACCGGGGCGCTGCCTGGCCAGCAGCGCGGCGGCCATGGAACGCAGGTCGTCGGGGCGCCCGTCCGGCTCGCGGATCGTCAGGTGCGCCGGGACGGTCAGCGCCGCGACGAGGACCAGCCCGATCCAGCCCGCCGCCCGGGGTCGCAGGGCGTTCAGGCCCGCCCCGGCGAGCAGCGCGACGGCGGGGACGGCGAAGAGCACGTACCTCGGGTGGAAGACGGGGTGGACCAGGGAGATCGCCATGGACACGAACGGCAGCAGCGCCCAGGGCAGCGCGACCACCGCCAGACGCCCGCCGGAGCGCGTCCCGAGGACCACGAGGGCGGCCAGGAGCAGTGCCACCCATCCGGTGCCCGCCACCTCCTCACCGAACCAGGCGATGTCGGTGAGCTTCGACGGCTGCAACCACGACAGCTGGGCCTCGCGCTGGCCCGCCGCCAGAAGCGCGAGCGGGGCGATCCCGGCCGCGGCCAAGGCCAGCGCCCCGGCGAACCGCACGACCTCGGACCGGAACGGCGACGGCGACGAGGACGGGGACGACGGGGACGGGGACGACGCGCGGTGCCGGTGCAGCAGCACCGTCGCCACGTGCGCGACGACCAGGAGCAGCGCGTAGACGTGCAACCACCCGAGCAGCACCAGGCAGGCCCCGTAGGCCGCGTACCACCGGCGGCCGGATCGCCGCGTCGCCTCGACCAGCGCCCAGGTGGCCAGGACGGCCACCGCCGTCACGATCGCGTAGCCGCGCGCCTCCTGGGCGTACCGGCTCACCATCGGCAGCACGGCGTAGAGCGATCCGGCCAGGAGGCCTGCCCCGGGGGTGGCGAGCCTCCTTCCCAGGACCACGATGCCGTACGCGGCGGCGGCCGTGGCGACGGCCGAGGGCAGGCGCATGGCCAGCTCGCCGGTCGAGAACGCGGCGAACGGCCGCAGCAGGAGGTAGTAGAGCGCGTGCACCCGGTCGATGCTCCCGAGCAGGTGCCACAGATCGCCGAGAGGCATCGACGCGGCCAGGGCGCTGACCGACTCGTCGCGCCAGAACGAGGGCGTGGTGATGCCCCAGAGCCCGATCAGCAGCGCCGCCACCGCCGGGATCGTCTCCGGCGGGCGGAACCGCTCGCGAGACCGAATCCCGTCCTTTTCCGCGGCAACCGTCACATCACGCTATTTCACACCATGAGGGTGAACGACGCGACGGCCCGGCGGAATCGTCCCGGACGCCCCGGCCCACGCCCGGGCGGGACGTGCCACTTCGCCGGCTCTCCGGCGCAGGCTCCCGCCCGCGCGGGACGCGCCTCAGTCGATCAGTTCGATCAGGTCGGCGACCGAGTCGACCACCCGGGACGGGCGGAACGGGTAACGGTCGACCTGGTCCTTGCTGACGACCCCGCTGAGCACCAGGATCGTGTGCAGCCCCGCCTCCATGCCCGAGACGATGTCGGTGTCCATCCGGTCGCCGATCATCGCGGTGGTCTCGCTGTGCCCGTCGATGGCCCGCAGCGCGCTGCGCATCATCATCGGGTTGGGCTTGCCCACGAAGTAGGGCTCCACCCCGGTCGCCTTGGTGATCATCGCGGCGACCGCGCCGCAGGCGGGCAGCGACCCCTCGTTGGACGGCCCCACCGGGTCGGGGTTGGTCGCGATGAACCGGGCGCCGCCCTCGATCAACCGGATCGCCCGGGTGATCTGGGTGAAGCTGTAGGTGCGGGTCTCGCCGAGGACCACGTAGTCGGGGGCGATGTCGGTCAGGACGTAGCCGATCTCGTGCAGGGCCGTGGTCAGCCCCGCCTCCCCCACCACGTACGCCGAGCCGCCGGGGCGCTGACCGTCCAGGAACCTGGCCGTGGCCAGCGCGGAGGTCCAGATCGACTCCGGCGGCACCTCCAGCCCGGCGGCGCGCAACCGGACGGCCAGGTCGCGCGGGGTGTATATCGAGTTGTTGGTCAGGACCAGGAACCGCTTGCCCGACTCGCGCAGGCGGCGGATGAACTCGTCGGCGCCGGGCACCGGGTGTCCTTCGTGGACGAGGACACCGTCCATGTCCGACAACCAGCACTCGATCGGCTTGCGCTCGTCCACCGTTCTCCCCTGCTCCCTGTCGACGCGTACAGGACCAAGGATGACAGGTACCGGACGGGCCACCCGTCGGCAGGCCCCGCCCCTGCCGCCCCTGCCGCCCCCGTCGGATTCCCGCGCCTCCCCGGCATCACCGGGCGGGAAGGGTCACCGCACGGTCCGCCAGGTCTGCTCCTCGACCAGCTCCCTGCTGCGCCAGCCGTACGTCGTGCGCACCAGCCGGTGACGGTACCAGCCGCCGCCGCGGACGAACCCGGGGGTGTCGGCGGCGACCGTCCGCCTGGTCGGCGCGAGCGTGTCGGTGAAGGAGGCGACGACCTCCGCCTCGTCGCCGTCGAACCTGACGCTCATCGCCCCGATCAGGTGCTGGCGTCCCGGCCAGGCCGGCAGCACCTCCGCCAGCCACCGCCGCGCCTCGTCCCTGCCGCCCCTGATGCCCCCGGCCGAGGTGTAGTCGATCACCGCGTCCGGGGTGAAGACGAGGTCGAGCCGTTCCCAGTCCCCGCTGTCCACCGCGTAGGCGTACCGCGCGAGCAGTTCGCCGATCTCCAGCCGGTCCGCCATCTCCTGTTCCCGCATGCCCTCATAGAACCAAACGCTTGCTCAGGGCGCGAGGGCCTCCAGGGCCTCCTCCGCCCGGCGCATCGACGCGGCGGGGTCCGCGGAGGGCGATCCGATCTCCGGGTCGAAGTTGAGGTCGTGGAAGACGTCGGTGACGCCCCTGGCCCCGAGCGCGGCGACGTCGCCCCGGATCTCCTCGAACGAGCCGGTCAGCGCCTCGCGCCCCGTCGCTCCGGCCGGCCGGACGCGGGTGACGCCCCGGGTGACGAACCGCAGCGCCTCCGGATCGCGTCCGGCGGCACGTGCCGCTTCCTTTACAATGTAGATTTTTTCGTTGATGCCGCCGAGGTCCTCGCGGCTCGAACTGATCCAGCCCTCGGCCAGCCGTCCCGCGCGCCGCAGCGCCACGTCCGCCGACCCGCCCAGCAGGATCGGCGGGACGAGCGGCGGCTTGGGGTCCTGGTGCACCGGCGGCAGCTCGTAGAACTCGCCCCGGTGCTCCACGGTCTCCTCGGTCCACAGCCGCCGCAGCAGCGGGACGAACTCCTCCCCGCGCCGCCCGCGCCGCTCGAACGACGCCCCCGAGGCGGCGAACTCCTCCGGCAGCCAGCCCAGTCCGAGACCGGCGTCCAGCCGCCCGCCCGAGACCGCCTGCAGGCTCGCCAGCTGCTTGGCCAGCAGCGCGGGCGAGGCGAACGGGATGTTCAGCACCGCCACCCCGAGCCGGACCCGTTCGGTCAGCCCGGCCAGGTAGGCCAGCGTGACCACCGGGTCGTGCACGCTGCGGTAGACCGGCCCCATCGCGTGGCCCCGCGGGTAGAGCAGGCGCTGGAACGTCCACAGCTCGTGGTAGCCGAGCTCCTCGGCCCTGCGGGCGATCCGTGCCATGTTGGCCGGCGTCGCCCACGAACCCGACACCGGCACCGCGAACCCGATCCTCATACCGGCACCCTATTCGGCCGGACGGCGGGGCCGCCGATCGGTGGTTCACTTACCCGATGGAGAGCGAGGACCTGATCGACCGCCTGCGCCGCATCGGCACCCGGTACGGCGGCGTTCCCGGAACCGTGATGCCGACCAGGCCGGACGTGGTCATCGTGCGGGCCGGTCCCGTCGTCGTCAAGGCGCACGCGCCCGGCGCGGAGCGGGAGCCGCTGGTGGAGCGGATGCGGGCCGTCGTCCACCCGGCGCTGGACGGCATCGTGCTGCGGCCGGTCACCGCGGAGGTCATGACCGCCGGGGACCGCCTGGTCACCGTCTGGCCGGCCGGGACGCCGGTGGACCACGACGACCCCGACGCGGCGCCCTGGGAGGCCGCGGCCCGGCTGCTGGCCCGGCTGCACACCGTACCGGCGCGGGCGCTTCCCCCGCTGCGGGCCGCGGGCGGTCCCGCGCGGGTGGCCACGACCGTCGCCCGGCTCGGGGACCGCTCCGCCGCGGAACTGGTCGTGCGCCGCGCCTTCACCTGCCTTCCCCCCGAGGGCACCGGCTCCGGCGACCCCGGCGGCCCGCGCGCGGGCCTGACCCACGGCGACTGGCACATGGGCCAGCTCGTCCGCGCCCCGGAGGAGTGGATCCTCATCGACGTCGACGACCTGGGCGTCGGCGACCAGGCCTGGGACCTGTCCAGGCCCGCCGCCTGGTTCGCGGCCGGACTGCTGGAGCCCGAGGTCTGGCACCGCTTCCTGGCGGCCTACCACGCCGCGGGCGGGATCGCCGTCCCCGCGGACGGCGACCCGTGGGAACGGCTGGAGATCCCCGCGCAGGCGATGACCGTGCAGCTCGCGGCGGCCGCGGTGGCCACGGCACGGCGGCAGGGACGCGCGCTGGACGAGGTGGAGGAGGTGCTCGTCGAGGCGTGCCTGAGGATTGTCCGTCACCGAACCGCCTGCCGGGGCGCGCCCACGCAGTAGGTTGTGGGTACGTCGGTTACCACGTCCGAACAAGGAGAACGACCAGATGCAGTGCCCCAAGTGTCGGGGTGCCATGCGCACCTACGAGCGCAACGGCGTTCACATCGACCAGTGTGAGAGCTGTCGCGGAATCTTCCTGGACTACGGCGAGCTCGAGACACTGACCCGCATGGAGAGCCAGTGGTCGCAGCAGACCCACGCCGCTCCCCCGCCGCCGCCCCCGCCGCCCGTGCACGGGGCCCCCGCCTACGGAGCCCCCGGCTACGGCGCTCCCGCGTGGGGCGCGCCGCACCACGGCGGCCACTACGGCCACCACCGCCAGCGCAGCTGGGTGGGAATGCTCTTCTCGACCTGATCGGGGTCCGGAGGACATGAAACGGAGACCGCGATCCCCTGAGGGGGTCGCGGTCTCCGCGTTCGCAGCGGTCCCGGCGTCCGCGCCGGTCTCCGCGTCCGCGCCGGTCTCGGCGTTCTCAGCGGTCCCGGCATTCGCGCCGGTCTCCGTGTTCGCGCCGGCGGCGCCCACGGGCCGGCGCTCGGGCCCGGCGGGCGGTCAGCCGGGGAAGTCGTTCGGGTTGATCTTCTTGGGCTTCACGTTCCCCCCGACGACGCTGTGCAGCGTGATCGTCCAGACCGACCAGCGGATGTGGGTCGCGGTCCTGGTGGTGGTGAACCGCACGCTCTTGCCGAACTGCTGGAAGTCGCACGACCGGGTGAAGGTGCGGGCCTTGGAGTCCCAGTCCTCGCCGAAGGTGTAGTAGATCTTGTAGTTGCCGTCCCGCACACCCTGGATCTTGAACTTCGACTTCTTGCGGACGTACACGCTGACGGCCTTCCTGCCGCCGCGTACCAGGATGACCACGGCGTCCTGCGCGGTGCCGTTGCGCAGTTCGAGGGAACCGCGGCCCGACCGGCTCTCCGAGGCGACGAAGCTGCCGTTGGACAGCCGCCGGTCGCGCTCCTTGGGCGCCTTGACCGAGATGACGCTCGCCGGGTAGCCGCTCAGCGCGCCGGCGGCCCGCTCCACCGCGCTCAGCGAGCCCTCCTTGCCCATGTTGGCCAGCACGGCCGGGCCGGTGCACAGCTGCTGGGACGCGGCGTCCTGGCGGGCGCCGCCGAAGGAGGCCGACAGGTCGCGCAGTGCCGCGACGTAACCGTCGTGCTGGGCCTTCACCTCCGCGGGCGGGGAGAGCGCGCCCAGCCGGGTCACCGCCCCGTCCACCGCGGTGGTGGTCCGGTCGAGCTGCTTGCCGAGCGTCTTCAGGCCGCCGGTCCCGGCGAGCCGCTTCACCGCGTCGCGGATCGGGTCGCGCGCCTCCTGAAGCTCCGTGCGGTACTCGTCGGCCGTCAGCGCCACGGCACCGGGCGAGACGCCGGGGTCCCCGGGCTCCGGCGAGGAGGCGGGACCGCCGGAACCCTCGCCCGCGCCGACCACGCCGCCCGCGGTGGGGGGGCCGACCACGGGGTCGCCGGGAGCGGAGGTGCAGGCGGTCAGGGCCACCAGGGTGACCACGGCACAGGAGAGAATACGGGGGGCAGTCACCGCACAACTATTGCCGTATCCGTCACGGTGCGTCAAACAGCACCCGGTCACGGGCCCTGGCCGGCCCCCTCCGCCCTGCGGATCACCAGGAGCGAGCGCGGGCGCTTGGTGAACTCCACCTCGCCGGAGACGGTGAACGTCTCGCCGTCGCTGCCCAGCAGCAGCCGTCCCGAGGGCGCCGAGAGGCGCAGCGTGTCGGCCTGCCACTGCTGGTGGTGGTGCGACAGCTTCACCCTTCCGGCCAGCAGGCTGAGGAAGACCCGCACGCGGGGCAGCCGGTCGGCGGCGGCGAGCACGCGGATGTCCAGCAGGCCGTCCTCCAGGCGGTGTCTCCTGGAGGGTGCGCCACCGCGCGGCTCGTGCAGGCAGTTGCCCACGAACACCGTCCAGACGCGGCGGGGCACGCCGTCCACGACCAGGTCGACGGGGCGCGCGCCTCCGGGGCCGAGCAGCTCGGCCATGGCCCACAGCAGGGCGGGCCACTTGCCGATCCGGCCCTGCCGTCGCTCCCATCGTTCCGTCAGCGCGGGGTGGAGGCCCACGGTGGCGCTGTTGACGAACGTCCGGCCCGCCACCTCCCCCACGTCGACGGCGACGAGATCGCCGGTGTGGTACGCGTCCACGGCCTCCTGCACGGTCTCCACCCCGAGCGCGCGGGTGAAGCGGCCGTGACCGCCCGCGGGGACGACCAGCAGCGGGGTGGCGCCGCCCGCGGTCTCCCCGGCGGCGAGGTCGACCGTGGAGTCGTTCCCGGCCACGGCGAGCACCGTGGCCCGCGAGGCGGCCTCCCGCAGGACGGCGCCGAGGTCGGCGTCGCGCGCCACCTCCACGACCTCGGCCCGGGGCAGGGCCTCGCGCAACTGCTGCGCGACGCCGGTGTCGGCGGAGCCGTCGACCACGGCGATCGCCCCCTCGCCGCCGGGGTCGAGCCGCGCCGAGGGCGCGGTGAGCGCCGCGCGGGCCTGCCCTGCCTCACCGGCCTCGGGCCAGATACGGCGGGTGATCAGCCCGGCCGCCACCCCGACCCCTGCTCCCACGAGCACGTCGCCGGGGTAGTGCACGCCGGTGTAGACGCGGGAGAAGCAGACCCCGGCCGCCAGCAGCGCGACCGGCACGGCGACCGCCCGGGGGGCCTCCATCGCCACGGCGGCGGCGAAGGCCCCGGCCGAGGCCGAATGGCCCGAGGGGAACGACGCCGAGAGCGGCATCTTGATCAGCACGCCGGGGAGTCCCTCGGCCGACGGCCGCCTGCGGCCGAACGCCTGCTTGCCGACCAGGTTGACCAGCGGGCTGGCCAGGCTGACCGCGAGCAGCCCCCGGGTGGCGGCGCGGCGCAGCGGCCGGCGTCCGCTGACCGCCAGCGCGCCGGCCAGGCCGGCCCACAGCAGCGAGTTGTCGGCCGCGCGGGACAGCGCGGGCACGACCCGGTCCAGACCCGGCAGCCTCGTGCCCGCCACCATGGCGAACACCCGCCGGTCCAGCCTGCTCAGACGCGAGCTCAACCGCATGCGCCGTACACCCCCCTGCGTCGAAGAAGACCGATGACGGGCCGGCGGGCGCCGGGTTCCCCCGGCCGTCCCGGCACCCGGCGCGCGTCACCCTTGCACGATCCCACCCCGGGCCGCCCCCGGTCAGTCGTCCGCCGCCCCGGCCGCGCCCTGCGGGGCGCTCACCGCCTCCTGTCCCCGGGCGGCGAGCTCGGCCTCGACGGCGTCGCAGACGGTCTCGGCCACCGTGACGCGGGCCAGGCGCTTGTCGTCCCCGGGGACCACGTGCCAGGGCGCCCCCGGGTGGTCGGTGCGGGCGAGCATCTCCTCGACCGCGGCCTCGTACTGCGGCCGCTTCTCGCGGTTGCGCCAGTCCTCGTCGGTGAGCTTCCAGGCGCGCAGCGGATCGGCGGCCCGGTCCTGGAAGCGCCGGAGCTGCTCCTCCTCGGAGACGTGCATCCAGAACTTGACCATGATCATGCCCTCGGCGGCGAGGGTCCGCTCGAACTCCACGATCTCCTCGTACGCGCGCGACCACTGCCGCTCGGTGGCGAAGCCCTCGACCCGCTCCACCAGCACCCGCCCGTACCAGGAGCGGTCGAGCACGGCCATCCCGCCCCAGCCGGGCAGGACGGGCCAGAACCGCCACAGGAAGTGGTGGCGCTTCTCGTCGTAGGTCGGCGCGGCGAACTGCGCCACGCGGACGTGGCGCGGGTCCAGCGGGCGTACCAGCCGCTTGATGGCGCCTCCCTTGCCCGAGGCGTCCCAGCCCTCGAAGACCACGCACAGGGGCGGGCCGATGCGTTTCTCGCCGGCCTGGCCGCCGAGCGTGAGCCGCAGGCGGAGCAGGCGTTCGAGGGCGGCGTCGAGGCGCTCGGACGCCTCCTTCTTGGAGAGCTTCTGCGAAAGGTCGATCTTGGACAGGCGGTTCATACCGACAAGCCTCGCATGTCCAGCGCGGCGGGCGGCGCCGGGAACGGCCCGGCCGTGTCCTCCCGGCAGGCCCGTGCCCGGCCGGGACGTCCAGGACCAGGTCGTCCCCGTGGAAGGAGGGCATCATGTGGTGGTCGTGCCGGCCAGGGGGGCGTCCTCGGGGTACCAGCCCTGACCGTGCTCACCGTACACGGTCCACTTGCACGGGAAGCCCGCGCGCACCCGCAGGCGGGCCGCCGGAGGGGCCGCCGGTCAGCGGCTCCCGGTGGACTCGGCCGGGGAGGACGTGTCCGGCAGGGGCTGGGCCTTCACGCCCAGCCGCGTCCTCATCGCGTGCTCCACCAGCGTGATGAGGACCTCCATGCCGGACGCGCGCCGCCGGGCGTCGCACATCACGATCGGGATGTCCTCGTGCAGCGTCAGGCCGAGCCTGACCTCGTCGAGGTCGTAGCGGCGGGCGCCGTCGAAGCAGTTGACCGCGACGACGAAGGGGGTCTCGCGGCGCTCGAAGTAGTCGAGCGAGGGGAAGCAGTCGGCCAGCCTGCGGGTGTCGGCGATGACCACGGCGCCGAGGGCGCCCAGGGCCAGCTCGTCCCAGAGGAACCAGAACCGCTCCTGGCCCGGCGTGCCGAACAGGTACAGGCGGTAGTCGTCGCCGATGGTGATGCGGCCGAAGTCCATCGCGACCGTGGTGGTCTGCTTGGTCTCCACGCCCGACAGGTCGTCGACGCCGACGCCCCGGTTGCTCAGGACCTCCTCGGTGCGCAGCGGCTCTATCTCGGAGACCGCTCCGACCAGCGTGGTCTTGCCCGCGCCGAACCCTCCCGCGACCAGGATCTTGATCGCCTTGGGCAGCTTCACCCTTCCGGCGTCGCGGCTAGAGCGCACGGAGTCCATCGAGCACCGCCCTGTACAGCCTTTCGTCGTGCATGTCGGTCTCCGAATGCGGTTCTTGCATGGCGATGAATCCCTGGTCGAGCAGGTCACCGAGCAGGACACGGACCGTGCCCGCCGGAAGGTTGGTGCGGGCGGCGATCTCCGCGACCGACTGGGGCTGCAGGCACAGCGAGACGATGGCCACGCACTCCGGGTCCAGGCCGGGCTCCCTCGGTGCCACCTGGCGGACGGTCACCACCAGCGTGATGAGATCGATCTTACCCCGGCTCGGCTCGGTCCTGCCGCGCGTCAGCACGTACGGCCGGACGATCGGCCCCGCCGCGCCGTCCACCCACAGGTTGTCCGGCTGCTCGTCGAAGATGCTCATGGCGTGCCGTCACCCCGGAAGGAGGACTCCGCGGTCCTGGTGGGCGAGGTGAGGTACTGGCCGACCCGGGTGACGAGCATGGCCATCTCGTAGGCGACCAGGCCGACGTCCGCCTCGGTCCCGCAGAGCAGCGCCAGGCAGGCGCCCTCCCCGGCGGCTGTGACGATCAGGTACGCCGATCGCATCTCGATGATGGTCTGGCGCATCGGGCCGCCGCCGACCCGGTCGCTGACCCCGCGCCCGAGGCTCTGGATCGCCGAGCCGACGGCGGCCAGGTGCTCGGCGTCGGCCGGGGAGAACCCGGCCGACGCGCCCAGCAGCAGGCCGTCGGTGGAGAAGACGATTCCGTGCCGGGCTTCCTCCACCCGAGCGACCAGGTCGTCCAGCAACCAGGCCAGGTCCGTGAAAGATCCTGTTCCCTGCACCACTCGTTGTCCTCTCCTTCTGCCTGCAGGCGTTCCGCGCCGCCTGCCCGGCGCGCGTCCTGGGATGGTCGGTTCGAGTCACACGGCGGGCTCCCCCTCGCCGGCGTCGTCCGCGCCCCGGCCGTAGGGCCGGCCGCCGTCACCGGTGTCCCGGCCGTGCGGCCGGCCGGCGTCGCCGTTGTAGCGGCCGTACGACCGGCCGGGGTCGTCCGCGCCGGCCGCGCCGGCCGGGTCGTTCGGGTCGTTCTGGTCGTTCTGGTCGTTCGGGTCGTTCTGGTCGTTCTGGTCGTTCTGGTCGCTGCCGTGCAGCCGGTCCGCGTCGTCGCGTCCGCGCCGGGTGCCCGCCTGGAAGGAGGACATGGCCGCGCGGATCTCCTCCGGGGAGCGCGCGTCGGTGCCGGTCTCCTCGGCCGGCGGCGGCGCGGCGGGCTCGCCGTCCAGCAGCGGGGCCGCCAGGTGGGTCTGCGGGACGCGCCTCGGCAGGCCCCCGGGGGTGTGGCTGCTGTCGGGCGGGGGCAGCACGGGCGGCAGCAGCGTACCCGCGGCCCCCGCGGCCCCCGCGGCCTCGGAGGCCTCAGAGACTCCCGGCCCCTCGGTCACCGGCTCGTCGGGCACCCCGGTGCCGGCGTCCTCGGCGGCCCGCCGCCGGCGGCGGGCCGGCGCGGCGGGCGCGGCGTAGTCGGGCAGGCGGTCCCACGCCCCCGAGGGGGCGGCCGGATCGGCGAACCGACCGGTGGCGGCGCCCCCGGGGACGTCCGCGGAGGGGTCCCTGACGGCGTCCATCGCGGCGTTCATGGCGGCGTTCATGGCGGTGTCCGTCGCGCGGTCCCCGCCGCGCGCCGTCGTCGCGTCGGCGGAGTGCCGTCCCTGGGGCAGCCTGCCCGCGAGACCGGCGGTGAGATCCGGGTCGGCGGCCAGGCCGGGCATCCCGGCCGGCCCGGACGTGCCGGGCGCGGTGCCGTTCATCTCCCCGGTGCTCGCGGTGCGCGCCTGGGGCACCCCGACCGGGACGGCCGGCCCGGTCACGGACCCGGTCACGGGGGCGGGGTCCTGGGTGATCAGCTCCTGCGGGACGAGGACCACGACGGTCGTGCCGCCGTACGGCGAGGCCTTGAACGTCACCCGGATGTCGTGCCGTTCGGCCAGGCGGCTGACGACGTACAGACCCAGGCGGGCGTTGCCGGAGAGTTTGAGCTCGGGGGGGTTGGCGATCCGCTCGTTGGCGGCGACGATGTCCTCGGGGCTCATGCCCAGGCCCCGGTCCTCGATCTCCAGCGCGTAGCCGTGGGCCACCGGCTGGCCGGTGACCTGGACCGTGGTGTAGGGCGGGGAGAAGGAGGCGGCGTTCTCGACGAGCTCGGCGACCAGGTGGATGACGTCGCTCACCGCGCGGCCGTCCAGGGAGACCTCGCCCAGCGGCATCACGTCGATCCTGGTGTAGTCCTCGATCTCGGCGAGCGAGCCGCGGACCACGTCGATCATCGGGACCGCGTCGCGCCACGCCCGGCCGGGCGCCGCGCCGGAGAGCACCAGGAGGTTCTCGGCGTAGCGTCGCATGCGGGTCGCCAGGTGGTCGAGCCGGAACAGGTCGCGCAGTTCCTGCGGGTCGTTCTCACGCCGTTCCATGACGTCGAGCACGCTGAGCTGGCGGTGCACGAGCGACTGGGTGCGGCGGGCGAGGTTGCGCAGGATGTCGGCGATGTCGCGGCGGAGCTGGGCCTGCTCCACGGCGACCTTGACGGCGGTCTGCTGCACCGCGTTGAACGCCTGGCCGACCTGCCCGATCTGGTCGTCGCCGAACTTCAGGGGTGGCGCCTCCGCGGCCACGTCCACCGTCTCCCCGTGGCCGATCCGCTCGACCACCGAGGGCAGCCGCTCGTTGGCGAGCTCCCAGGCGGCGGCCCGCAGCTTCTCCAGCTGCTGGACCAGGGCTCGGGCCGTGGTGATGGCCAGGACGACCGAGGCGACGACGGCCACCAGGCCCAGGCCTCCGGCCAGGGCCAGCCGCACGATGACGCCGGTGGCGACCGGCATGGAGCGCTCGACGATACTGTCGCCGGAGAGCAGGATCGTCTGCTGCAGCTTGACCAGGACGGGCTGGGTGACGGAGGCCCACTGCTGGGCGTCCACGGGCTCGGACATGTTCATCGGCGTCCTCGCCTGGATGAGCTGATCCTCCATGATCCGCATGCGGAGGTACGCCGGGTCCTCGGCCAGCCTCAGGTAGGGGACGCGATCGGCCTCCGGCAGTTCGTCGACCTTCTCCCGGAACAGGAAGCGCTGCACGCCGACGATCTGCGTGAACATGGAGCGCTCGGCGTCCGTGAGGCGGCCCGCCGCCAGGGCGCCCGCGGCCATGGCGTCCTCCTGGGAGAGCGTCTCCAGGGCGCGGCTCAGCTCGATGAGCGTGCGGACGTCGGCGGCGATCTCCTTGTCGTCCAGCGTCGCCATGGAGTCGTAGATGTGGTAGATGGACGAGATGACCTCGGTCAGCGAGGTGGCCGCCCGGGTACGGTCGGTCCGTGCCGCGTCGATCGCCTTGCGGTCGGCCGCGAGGCCGTCCAGCTTCCTGTACACCTCGGCGATACGCCGGCCGAGCATGTCGCTTCCGAGTGTTCGCACGCTGCCGCTGCCGGTGAGCCTCCGGAACTCCGTTCCGGCCGCGTCGGTCCGCTTGCGCTGGGCGGTGAGGGCGTCGCGCATCCGGCGGCCCGCCCGCGGGTCTCCCTGCGCGATGAGGGTGAGACGCCGCTCGGTCTGAAGCGCGCCGACGAGCTTCTCGCTCGGCTGGGCGACGTTGGTGTCGAGCGTGGCGACGCCCAGCATGTTCACGCCCTCACGCACCGTGACCCATGCGGTGAACGCCCAGAGCGCGGTCAACGACACCAGCAGCGCCGTCACCTTGGTCCGCAATCGGCCGTTGCGCACGCGCATAGCATCCATCCCGGTGAAAGTGAAATAAATTCGCAGTGCGTTTCACGGCGATCGGTACGCGTGAATCACCTGACGCCATGCCGCAGTCACAACACACATCGGCGGCGTCCCGCGTCACACCCGGTGAACCTTAGCAACGTCGCGAAATACACTCAAGGCAGCATCGAAATCACCTCATAGATGTCCTTTTTTGGACAAGGCCTGTTAATGATTGATTACTCTTTGTTACGGTCAAGAGGTACCAGACCCTCCACGGCCGGAAGGGCGCCGGAAGCCGGAAGGGACCGGGGACACGGGGGACGCCCATGACGCCGGGGACGCTGAGGACGCTGAGGACGCCGGGGACGCCGGGGACGCCGGGGACGCCGGGGACGCCGGGGACACGGCCCTGTCCGAGAGGTGGAGGGCCCCCAGGACCGCCGCCCGCACGATGGCGGCCGGCAGGTAGAGGTCCTTGTCGTGCCAGAGCGGCGGGGCGTCGACGGGCTCACCCCGGTCGGTGATCGAGAGCAGCAGAAAACGGTGGCCTCGCTCCAGGGCGGCGGCGCGCGCGTCGTCGCGGCCCGCCGCGGGGCCCGCGGCCAGCAGCAGGGTCTGCAGCGCGTACGCGGTCTCCTCCGCGGTTCCCTCCCAGCGGCCCCAGGACCCGTCGGGGCGCTGGGTGGCGAGCACCCAGTCCCCCGCGGCGCGCACCGCGGCCGTCGACTCCGGCCCGCCGAAGTCCGCCAGCGCGATCGAGCAGCAGGCCGTCGCGTAGTACGGGGAGGCGTGCCAGCGGTCCAGCCAGCTCCCGTCGGCCTCCTGCCGGTCGCGCAGCCAGGCGGAGATCCTGGTCACGGCCGCGGCGTAGCGGGGGCCGGCCGGGCCCGCGCCACGGCGCAGGTACTCGCCGAAGGCGTCCAGGACATGCGCGTTGACCGTCGGGGACGTCCCGTCCTCTCCCTGCCAGGTGCAGAAGTGGGTGCCCGTGTCGTACGCCCACAGCCCGGCGGGTTCGAGCCGGATTCCCAGCAGGGCCAGCGCGTGGAAGGCGACGGAGGTGGTGTCGGCGTCCGGCGGCAGTCCCGGGCCCGCCGCGGTGCCGCCGGGGCCGAGCGCGCCGCTCAGGCTCGCCGCCAGCGAGGCCGGTACGGTCGTGCGGATCCCGGCGCGCAGCAACCAGCTCAGCACCCACCCGCGCTCGAACACCGTGACCGGGGTGGCGCAGGGCATGGGGCCGCCGGTCCCGCGCGCGACCTCCTCCAGGTAGCGCAGGACGGGATCGCCCGGATCGGCGGCGTCCCGGTCCCCGAGCCAGGCCGCGCTCGCCGCGGGTGAGGCGCCGATCGCGCCGATCGCGCGGCCGCCCCGGCCGTCTCCGGTCAGGGCCGGGGAGAGCGGGGCGGGACCGACGCCCGCGGCTCCGGCGGCGGCCTTCCCGATCACCTCCAGGGCGTGGGCGAGCTTTTGCGGTACGGCGGCGCCCGCGACGAGCCGGGAACGGATCGCGGCCAGTTTCGTCCCGTCCATGCCCTCGGGCGTTTCCAGCTTCTCCTCCGGCGCCAGGTGGGAGTCGATCGCGGAGGCCAGGGCGGGCACGATGAGCTCGATCGCCGGCATGTCCGGCAGGCGGGTCCGTGTCCGCTCGCCCGGCCAGCGCCTCAGCGCCCGCAGCCCGCGGCCGGCCGCCTCCGTCAGAACGCGGAAACCGATTCCGGGAAGCGGGCCGGGAGCGCGGCCGTCACCGTCCGGGGAGCCGCGCCCGGCTCCGGCGGGGGGCCGGTGACCTCTTCGCCGCAGCTCGGCCAGGAGGGCCTCGGTCGCGCTCAGCGTGGGGACCAGGTCGTAGCCGTCCGGGAGGCCCCAGCCACCGTCGGGGCGCTGCGCGTCCAGCAGGAAGCGGACGCGGTGGGCGTGGCCGGAGAGCCACGGCGCCGCGCTCACCACGCGCCCGGTCTCGTAGACCGAGGCGGAGACCTGCCCCCAGGGCTCGGCCAGGAGCCCGGCCACCAGGCCGCGCGCCTCGGCGGCCACGTCGACGCGCGCGGGAGGCCGTTTCCGTCGCGCTCCGGGCATCTGTGTCTCGAGGACGCTCTCGGAGACGCTCACAGGGGCCCCCAGTAGTCGCCGACCCGGTAGAACCCGGCGCAGAAGTCCATCTGCCGCTCCAGGTATCCCGCGATCCGCGGATGCCCGTGGCGCAGGGGCGCGATGAGCCTCCGGCTCGTGGCCGCGAGCGCGGCGACGTGGCGCTCGACCTCGGAACGGCCGGTACCGAGCAGCAGGGCGTTGAGGTCACCCCAGTCCAGGTCGCGTTCGTAGGTGCCCAGGTCGTTGAGCAGGCGGATCACCCGCTGGACCGCCCGGCTCGCCTCGCGGATCGGCGCGATGTCCGCTTCGTCGACCGGTCCCGAGGTATGGATCCAGTGGGAGGTGAACGCGAAGGCGAAGCCCAGGTTGTCGGCGTTGCCGAGGTACTCCTCGAACGAGGGCCGGCCCCCCCGCCCCTTCCAGTGCCACTCCAGCAGCATGGCGTCCAGCATGAGCCTGAGCTCCTCGCGCCAGACCGGGCCGAGCATCGGGAAGGCGGGCGAGGTGGCGAGCTCGTCGCGGATGTCGGCCAGCATGCGCGTCAGGTCGTCCCCGGGTACCGGGGGCGCGCCCTCGGCCGTGGCCAGGCACCGCCGGGTGACGTCCTCGGCCTCGGCGGGCGAGGCGGCGACGTAGTCGACGAGCCAGTCCAGGGCGAAGGCCCACAGGCAGACCTTGTTGGCCATCCGCAGCCGCTCGGCGTCGAACCAGGGGCCGCTGAACGCCATGGCCAGCGACAGCGTGCTGTAGAGGGCCGCGTCGAAGGGCCTGGCGGAGAAGAGGCCGGGATAGGCGGCGGCCCATCCGCGCATGTCCCGCTGGCACTGCCCGGCCACGGCGCAGACCATCCCGCTGCCGACGGCGTCGGGCAGGCCGTCCGGGCCGTCGGCGGCACGGGGATCGGCGAGGTCACGGAGCCCGGGGAGGGCAGGGAGGGCGGGGAGGGCGGTCACCGCACACCGCCCGCGACGCGCCCGGCCCGGGTGATCTCCAGTTCGATGTCCTGCTTGGGCCGCAGCGAGGCGGCCGCGGCCGCGGTGAAGGGCCCCTTCGACCGGACGCCGATCCGGAAGCGGCCGAGGATGGCCCCGAGCAGCAGGGGTGCCTCGACGTAGAACAGGTGCTGGCCCAGGCACTGGTGCGGGCCACCGCCGAAGGGGAAATAGGCGTACTTGTGTCGGCGCGGCCGGTCGCCGGGGGCGAAGCGCTCGGGGTCGAACTCCAGCGGCCGCTCCCAGAACTCCTCCAGGCGGTGCGTGGCGTAAGGACTGATCAGCACCTGGGAGCCCGCCTTGATCCGCACGCCGCCGATCTCGCCGTCCCGCATCGCCATCCGGGGGAAGATCCAGCCCGCCGGGTAGAGGCGGAGGAGTTCCTGCAGGACCATGCGGGTGTAGCGCAGTTCGGGGACGTGCCCGGCGGCCACCGGGCCGGAACCCACCACGCCGTCGATCTCCTCCTGCAGCCGGGCCGCGATCTCGGGGTGCGCGTCGAGCAGCGGCCACAGCCAGGTCAGGGTCATGGCGGTGGACTCCGAGGCCGCCCCGTAGACGCTGACCAGGTCGTCGCGGATCTGCCGGTTGCCGGCCTCGTCGTCGTCGCGCAGGTCACAGAGGGCGGAGATGACGTCGGGACCGCCGGAGGAGTCGGCCCGCGCCTTCCTGATCAGCGGGAACACCACCTCGTCGATCGTCTCGACGGCCTTCATGAAGGCCCGGTCGCCGGGTACCCGGATGGAGTAGGGCATGAACGGCATGACAAGGCGGAAGGTGATCGAACCGGCCGCGGTGTCGTAGGCGGGCGCGAGACGCTCGCCGTCGGCGCGGCTGATCCTGCCCCCGAACAACGCCCCCACGATGGCGGCGTTCACGATGCGGGCCATCTGCTCGGCGGCGTTGACGAGACGCCCCGAGCCGGCGTACTCGTCGAGCTCGTCCATCCGCTCGTTGATGATCTCCGCCATCCGCTCGGCCAGCGAGGCGACACGGCGCGTGGTGAAGAGGGGCTGGAGTGCCCTCCTGCTGGACTCCCAGGGCTCGCCCTCCCCGAGGATGCTGGCGCCGAGGACGCGTCGCAGGGGCCGCCAGAACATGCCCTCGCGCTGGTAGCTCGTCCAGTCGGACTTCAGCACCTGCTGGACGTGGTCCGGACGTGTCACCAGGTAGGGGCGGAAAGGACCGAGCCCCAGCCGGACGAGCTCACCGTCCACCTGCCCGCCGATGTCCGCCAGGGTGTTGGCGGGGTCGCGGGCGAAATTCGGCAGAACCCGGTGAACAGGGATCGTCCGGGCGCGGCGGAGCGGCGGAGCGCTCACGTCGATCGGCATCGGTGTGTTCTCCCACCTGGCGCCGCGTCAGGGAACGCAGCGTGACGGCCGCCCGCAGCGGATCGCACGGGCGGTGTGACGCGGACCGGGAACAGCCGTCGCGTCATAGCGTGTCGACGTACGAGAAAAGGCCAGAACCGGTCAGTCCGGTCAGCCCTCGCGTGCCTTCCCGTGCCTTCTCGTACGATGCAGATCTAAAGTTCTTTTATTGCACTTTCATTCTGTTAGGGCGGATTATCACATGATCAACCCGGAGCGATCAACCCATACCTGGAAATAGATGCCTGTAACGGGATGAAACACGCTATTAACAAGGCTTTCGTCGGCCGTTGACTTGACAGGGATTGACAGGGCGTGTCACGATTACGGACCGTATACGCCCGTCCGTCACCGTCCGTGCTGCCCGCTCCCCCGCGGGGACGAGACACGCGGCCGTCAGGACGACCGTCCGGGCACGTGGCCGGGGGATTCCGCCGTCCCGGCGAACCGGGATTTCCGGCGGTCAGACCGCGTGAGGACGTCGCCCCGGGTGAAGGCGCCCGGCGCGTGGGGCCCGCGCGTGGGACGGGCGCCCGACGCCGCGAGGGTGGCGGCTCAGCGCGTGAAGGCGTCCAGGACGCGGTCGGCCGCCGCCGACGGCGTCAGCAGGCCCTCGCGGACCTCGTCCTCCACCCCGGCGACGACCTCCGCGACCCCGGGGTGCTCGCGGAGCCGGGCCAGCAGCCGGTCGGTGATCAGCGCCCAGGTCCAGCGGACCTGCTGCAGGCGGCGCCGCTCGGCGAGCTCCCCGGAGACCTCCAGGGCGTCGCGGTGGGCGGTGATGTGCTCCCAGAGCTCGTCCAGCCCCGCGCCGGTCAGCCCGCTGCAGGTGAGCACCGGGGGCGTCCGGTCCGCGCCCAGCAGGCGCAGCGCCCCGGCGAGCTCCCTCGCGGCCCGGCGCGCGTCCAGCTCGTGCGGGCTGCCCTCGGCGCCGTCGGCCTTGTTGATGGCGATCACGTCGGCGAGCTCCAGCACGCCCTTCTTGATGCCCTGGAGCTGGTCGCCGGTCCTGGCCAGGGTCAGCAGCAGGAAGGTGTCCACCATGTCGGCGACGGCCGTCTCGGACTGGCCCACCCCCACGGTCTCCACCAGCACGACGTCGTAGCCGGCCGCCTCCACCACGACCATCGCCTCGCGGGTCGCCCGGGTGACGCCGCCCAGCGTGCCCGAGGTGGGCGAGGGGCGGATGAACGCCGCCGGGTCCGTCGCCAGGCGGGACATCCGGGTCTTGTCCCCCAGGATGCTCCCGCCGGTGCGCGTCGAGGACGGGTCCACGGCCAGCACCGCCACCCGGTGCCCCATGGCGGTCAGCCGGGTGCCCAGGGCGTCGACGAAGGTGGACTTGCCGACGCCCGGCACGCCGGTGATGCCGACCCTGCGCGCCGCGCCGGCGTGCGGGGTCAGCTCGGCCAGCAGGTGCTGGGCCGCCTGTCTGTGGTCGGCCCGGGTGGACTCCACCAGCGTGATCGCGCGCCCGATCCAGGCCCTCGACCCCCCGGTCACCCCCCGGACGTAGTCGTCATGCGCCCGCGTCATGGCCCAGCCGGGTGAGCAGGTCCGCCAGCAGGCCGCGGGCGGCGTCGGAGATCACGGTGCCGGGCGGGAAGATGGCGCTCGCGCCGGCCGCGCGCAGCGCGTCGAAGTCGTCCGGCGGGATGACCCCGCCGACCACGATCATGACGTCCTCGGCGCCCAGCTCCGCCAGCGCCTCGCGCAGCGCGGGCACCAGCGTGAGGTGCCCGGCGGCCAGCGAGTTCACCCCCACCACGTGCACGTCCGCCTCGACGGCCTGGCGGGCGACCTCCTCGGGCGTCTGGAACAGCGGGCCGACGTCCACGTCGAAGCCGAGGTCGGCGAAGGCGGTGGCGATCACCTTCTGGCCCCGGTCGTGGCCGTCCTGTCCCATCTTGGCCACCAGGATCCGGGGACGGCGCCCCTCCAGGCGCTCGAACCCGGCGCACGCGGCCCGGACCTCGTCCACGCCGGACCCCACCTCCTCGCGGTACACCCCGGTGATCGTACGGATCTGCGCCGCGTGCCGGCCGAAGACCCTCTCCAGCGCGTCGGAGATCTCCCCGACCGTGGCCATCGCGCGGGCCGCCTCGATGGAGAGCGCCAGCAGGTTCCCGTCGCCCTCGGCCCCCTTGCTCAGGGCCGCCAGTGCCTGCTCCACCCGTACGGGGTCGCGCTCGGCGCGCAGGCGGCGCAGCTTGTCCAGCTGCTCGGCGCGCACCGCGCTGTTGTCGACCTTGAGCACCTCGACCGGCTCGTCGACGTCGGGCCGGTACCTGTTGACGCCGATGACCGGCTGGCGCCCGGAGTCGATGCGCGCCTGGGTGCGGGCGGCGGCCTCCTCGATGCGGAGCTTGGGCAGCCCGGCGTCGATCGCCCTGGCCATGCCCCCGGCGGCCTCGACCTCCTCGATGTGCGCCCAGGCCCGCTCGGCGAGCTCGTGGGTGAGCCGCTCGACGTAGTAGGAGCCGCCCCAGGGGTCGATGACCCGGCAGGTGCCCGACTCCTGCTGCAGCAGCAGCTGGGTGTTGCGCGCGATCCGGGCGGAGAACTCGCCGGGCAGGGCCAGCGCCTCGTCCAGGGCGTTGGTGTGCAGCGACTGGGTGTGGCCCTGGGTGGCGGCCATCGCCTCCACGCAGGTGCGCACCACGTTGTTGTAGACGTCCTGGGCGGTCAGCGACCAGCCGGAGGTCTGGCTGTGCGTCCGCAGCGACAGCGACCTGGGGTTCTTCGCGCCGAAGCCTGAGACGATCCGCGCCCACAGCAGCCGGGCCGCCCGGAGCTTGGCGACCTCCATGAAGAAGTTCATGCCGATGCACCAGAAGAACGACAGCCTCGGCGCGAACCGGTCGACGTCCAGGCCGGTCTCGACGCCGGCGCGCAGGTACTCCATGCCGTCGGCGAGGGTGTAGGCGAGCTCCAGGTCGCAGGTGGCCCCGGCCTCCTGGATGTGGTAGCCGGAGATGGAGATCGAGTTGAACTTCGGCATCCGCTCGCTGGTGTACGCGAAGATGTCGGAGATGATCCGCATCGACGGCGCCGGCGGGTAGATGTAGGTGTTGCGGACCATGAACTCCTTGAGGATGTCGTTCTGGATGGTCCCGGCGAGCTGCTCGGGCGCCACCCCCTGCTCCTCGGCGGCCACGACGTAGAGCGCCAGCACCGGCAGCACCGCGCCGTTCATGGTCATCGACACGCTCATCCTGTCGAGGGGGATGCCGTCGAAGAGCTGCCGCATGTCGTAGATGGAGTCGATGGCCACGCCCGCCATGCCGACGTCGCCGGTCACCCGGGGATGGTCGGAGTCGTAGCCCCGGTGGGTGGCCAGGTCGAAGGCGACCGACAGGCCCTTCTGCCCGGCGGCCAGGTTGCGCCGGTAGAAGGCGTTGGACTCGACCGCGGTGGAGAACCCGGCGTACTGCCGCACCGTCCAGGGCTGGTTGACGTACATCGTCGGGTACGGCCCGCGCAGGTACGGCGCGGCGCCGGGGTAGGTGTGCGGGAAGTCCAGGCCGTCGAGGTCGGCGGCGGTGTAGAGCGATCTGACGCCGATGCCCTCGGGCGTCTCCCACACCCCGTCCGGGCCCGGATCCCGGGCCGCGTCCGGGGCCGGGGCGCCGGTGTCGTCGGCGGCCGGTCGCGGGCCGAGCTCGATCTCGGAGAAGTCGGGAATCACCGGGTCACCCCCAGGTCGTCGAATGTCGTCCGGAGCACGCCGAGCGCGTCGCATCCGGCGTACAGCCGGGAGTCCACGCCCTCGAACTCCCCCTTGCCCGCGATCCAGATCCGCGTCGCGCCCGCCTTCCTCAGCGCGGCGGCCACGGCCTCGGCGTGCTCGGCGTACAGCCGGTCGCTGGAGCACAGGCACGCCACCGGGGTGTCCGCGGCGGCGAAGGCCGCGGCGATCTCCTCCGGGTCCGCCGACGCGCCGCCGGGCACGGTGGCGATGCCGCCCGCCCGGAACAGGTTGGCCGCGAACGACGCCCGCGCGGTGTGCGCGGCCACCGGGCCGACGGTCGCGAGGAAGACCTTCGGCCGCGCCGGTCGCGCGTCGGCCAGGTCGCGCAACGCCTCGAACTCCCCGGCGTAGTGCACCCCGGCGCCCCCCGCGGCCTCCCTCGCGGGCTCCCGGGCGGGCCGGGGCCTCCTGAGCACGGGCCGCTCGTCGAGGTCGGGGAACTCACTGACGCCGGTGATCGGGTCGCGGCGCCTGGCGATGGCGGCCGAGCGCCGCTCCCAGGTGGCGGACAGGCGCCCGGCGACCAGGCCCGAGGCGAGGGCGCCGGCCATCCCCCCGGCGCGCTCGATCTCCTGGAACCACCCCCAGGCCGCGTCCGCCAGGTCCTCCGTCAGCCGCTCGACGTAGAAGGAGCCCCCGGCGGGGTCGATCACCCGGGCCACGCCCGCCTCCTCCACCAGCAGCGCCTGGGTGTTGCGCGCGATCCTGCGGGAGAAGGCGTCGGGCAGGCCGAGCCGGGTGTCGAAGGGCTGCACGGTGACCGCGTCGGCGCCACCGGTCCCGGCCGCGAAGCAGGCGAGCGTGGTGCGAAGCATGTTCACCCACGGGTCGCGGGCGGTCATCATGGCCGAGCCGGTCACCGCGTGCTGCCGCTGCGGCTCCCCGGGGACGCCGCACACCTCGGCGACGCGCGCCCAGAGCCTGCGGGCGGCACGGAGCTTGGCGATGGTGAGGAACTGGTCGGCGGTGGCCGCGTAGCGGAACTCCAGCTGGTCGAACGCCTCGCGCGCCTCCAGGCCCGCGCCGGTCAGGACGCGCAGCGCGGCGACCCCGGCCGCGAGGGAGCAGCCCAGCTCCTCGGCGTCGCCGCCGCCCGCCTCGTGGTAGGGCGTGGCGTCCACGACCACCGCCCGCAGGCCCGGGTGGCCGTCCACGCAGCGGCGGGCCAGCTCGGCCGCGGTACGGGCGTCGGCCAGCGCGTCGGCGCCCAGGGTGCCGGTCAGGACGGCGCCCCCGCCGCCCGTGCCGGCCCCGCCGCTCCGGGCGGCCGTGGCGAACAGCGCCTCGGCCGCCTCGCGGGTCCGCCCGCCCGCGTCCAGCGCGACCGAGATCAGGTCCAGGTGGACACCCTTCAGGGCGGCGGGCAGGTCCTCGGGCTCCAGGGCGAGCCACAGCGAGGTGACGCCGCTCTCCAGGTCGGTGAGGATCGCCTCGGAGTCGGGCGTCTCGTGGCGCTGGCGCACCTCCCAGCCGCCCTCGGCGCGGGCACCCCGGATGTAGGGGGCCCGCCCGGGCAGGCCGGGATCTCCCGGCAGGTCGGACGCGTCGTAGAGCGGCGCGATCGTCACGCCGTCGTGGGTGGTGAAGGCCAGGGCCTCCTCCGGGGAGCCGGTCTCGACTCCGGACTTGCGCAGCACCCCGAGCGCCAGTTCCCGCCACCGTTCACGGGTGACCGATGGGAACTCGCCGGCCGATCGAGGGTCCTCAGGCGGCACCGTCATGCACCGGATACTAAGCGCAGCCGGACGGGGAGCGCTCGCCGGGTTCGTGCCCGGCGCCGATCCCCGTGGCGGGACGCGGTTCAGTCGACCGGCACCTCCCAGGAGGCGTTCCACGTCACCCGGTCGACCGCGCCGGTGACGGGCAGGTCCTTCTCCTTCTGGAACCTGCGGCACACGTCCTCGGAGGCCGGGCCGTACAGGCCGTCGACGTCGAGGTCCCAGCCCCGCTCCAGCATCCGCCCCTGCCAGGTGCGGACGTCCTCGCCCCGCATGACCGGCGGCTGGGTGAGCGTACGCCCGGGGAAGGAGGGGTGCGGCCCGGGCGGGCCGCCGGGGCCCGCGCCGGGGCGGGGGGCGCCCTTCCTGACCCACGTGTACAGGGGCTCGCCGGGGCAGCTCGTGGAGTAGCCGTCGCGGTGGCCCTTGATCTCCCGGCCCGCGCCGCCCTTGTCCCTGAGGTACTCGATGGCGTCGAGGATGCCGTGCAGCATGCCGTCGTTGGGCGTGGTGAGGCCCGAGGACCCCACCAGGCCGAGGACCGCGTAGTGGTCGCTGTTGAGCCCTGCGCCGTTGGCCGCCGGCACGCGGTTCAGGCCGCGTCCCTCGAAGACCTTCCGGTGCGGGCAGACCAGCAGGGAGTATCCCACGTCGATCCAGCCGTTGCCGTCCATGTGGTGGTTCTGGATGGATTTCACCATCGCGACGCACCTGGCGTGGTCGTCGACGATGTCCGGGCTGACCTGACCCCCCGTGTAGTGGACCTTCACCCCCCTGGTGGAGGTGAGCCTGCTGTAGGAGCCGCGGGGGGAGCGGGCACCCCATTCGCGGCGGGTGACGAGATCGATGGCCAAGGAACGTCTCCACTGTCTGAGATATGTCGGCCCACCGGAGCGTAACGGCTGACACGTGACCATATGGGGCAGGTCGATCAACCGGTGTTCATCGGATCGTGACGTGAGGGCACTCCGGGGACATCGGAAAACTTCGAGCAGCGAAACGCCCCTCCCCTGACCGTGACCGACCGGTCCAAACCACCGGGCGAGGACCGAAAACCCGTCGACCGGTGGACGTTGCGCGAGGATCATTGCCGCCATGTCCGTACTCAGGGAGGCCCACTTCACGCCGGAACCAGACCCGGCGGAGGTACCGATGAAGATCTGGCTCGACGACAGCGACTCGGCCGCGGACGTGATCGACGCGCTGGCGCTGTCGCCGTTCGCCACCGGGGTCCAGCCGTGGTCGTGCAGCGCGAGCCTGGAGCGGGTCCGCGCCGACGCCTCCCTCGCCCCCGCCTCGGGAACGCTGGTGCGGGCCGCCTCGAACAAGGACGGCCCCGAGTCGCGCCTGCTGCGCGGCGAGGGGTGGACGCTGCGCGTGGTCCGCTACCGCAACCGCGCCGCCACGGTCAGT
The DNA here is from genome assembly GCF_049844535.1 of Streptosporangium sp. DT93. Lineage (NCBI taxonomy): Bacteria > Bacillati > Actinomycetota > Actinomycetes > Streptosporangiales > Streptosporangiaceae > Streptosporangium > Streptosporangium sp. DT93. The sequence goes on along the minus strand of NZ_JBNCLF010000002.1, from coordinate 522,609 downwards.
GTGACCGCCGTCGACGAGGAACTGGCCCGCACGGTGCTCGACGAGGTCACCAGGGACGCCGAGGAGCCCGCCCCGCAGAGCGATCACGTCGACATGGGCTTCTGGTGGCAGGGCCCGCACGGTGGCCGCCGCGCGGGCAGGCCGATCACCGCCTCCCCCTGGGCGGAGGTCTCCGGCAACTACGCCGCCTCGGTGGGCGGGCCGCTCTCGCGGCTGATGTCCGTCACCCCCTCCGAGGTGCACGGCCGGCTGGTGCTGCTGCACGGCCCGCCGGGGACCGGCAAGACGACGCTGCTGCGCACGATCGCGCACGAGTGGCGGTCCTGGTGCCAGGTCGACTGCGTGCTGGACCCGGAGGCGCTGTTCCAGTCCCCCGGCTACCTGATGGAGGTGGCGGTCGGCATGGACGGCGGCGAGGAGGGGGAGGGCGACCGCTGGCGGCTCCTGGTGCTGGAGGACTGCGACGAGCTGATCAGGTCCGGTGCCAAGGAGGCCGTCGGGCAGGGCCTGTCGCGCCTTCTCAACCTGACCGACGGGCTCCTCGGGCAGGGCCGCGACGTCCTGGTGGCCATCACCACCAACGAGGACCTGGCCCACCTGCACCCCGCCGTCACCCGGCCGGGCCGCTGTCTCTCCCGGATCGAGGTCGGCCGCCTGCCGTACGAGGAGGCGGCCCGCTGGCTCGGCACCACCGAGGGGCTCCCCCGCTCCGGCGCCACCCTCGCCGAGCTCTTCGCGCTCCGCGACGGCGTGCTCGACCGCAGGACCGTCCCGGAGAGCACCGGGCTCTACCTGTGAGGCCCCCGTCACCGGAGTGATGAAGGTGACGCCGCCGGTGTCCGTGACCCGTGTGACACCTGTGAAGCGTGCGACGTCCGTGACAGGTGTGACCGATGTGACGTCCGTGACCGATGTGACGTCCGTGACCGATGCGATGTCCGTGACGGTCGTGGCGCATGGCTCCGGGAACGCCGGGTAACAGCAGCGCATGCTCGATCTTCTACCGGAGGAGACCCTCCGGGAGTTCGTCAACCTGCTGGTCCGCCTCATCGAGGTCGCCGGGGCGGCCGTCATCTTCTCGGGTGCGGCCATCGCGTTCGTCCGCTTCGTCGTGGTGGCCGTGCGGCGGCACGATCAGGGCTTCATCGCCGTCCGGCTGTTCCTGGGGCGATTCCTGGCGCTCGGCCTGGAGTTCCAGCTCGCGAGCGACGTGCTGCGCACCGCGATCGCGCCGAGCTTCACGCAGATCGGGCAGCTCGCGGCGATAGCGGCCATCCGTACCGCGTTGAACTTCTTCCTCAACCGGGAGATCGAGCGCGAGGGGCGCGCGGTGGAGGGCGGGGGCGACCGGGGCCCGCGGGGCGGAGAGGACTGACCCCGGCGGGCGCGAACCACCGATCCCCGGCGGCCCCGGCGGCCCCTGCGGCCCCGGCGATCCCGGCGGTTGCGGGGTCCCGGGGGACGGTCGCGCGGGGCGGCGCCGGCCGCGGTGACGGCCCGCCCGTTTTCCCGGCGACAACCCAACAATTCGGGGAACTCCGATGGATTGATCCCCAGGACGGTGGAACGGACCAATAGTCGTCATAGAGCAAACCACGCCCATCCGCTCGCCGCCCGCAATGCGAGACAACCGGAATCGCCCCGTCCAGAAGACGACCCTTGTCTTACCCGAGCGTGGCCGCGCCGCCCCTCAATGTGATCGGTCACGTCCCGGAGAGGCGCTTCGAAGGCCACGATCGTGAAGACCGCAAACCCGGCGGGGGAGGGGAGCCCATTCGGGAGCGGGACAAGTCATTTGTCCCGGGAAACCCGGGCGCGTTCGGTTACGGACATCCGGACGGTGCGAATTACCACAGAACAACCGGGACGGATCCCGCCCCGCCTTCGCGTGTCCCGCGCCCGGACCGCCCCGCCCCCGCCGGGCCGTCGCCTCCGCGGCGGCGCGGCGCCGAGGTGGCGTCGGCCCGGCACCTGACACCGGCCGGGACCGGACCACGCAAGAGCCTCCGGACCAGCGGAAAGACGACGGAGAGACGTCACGACGCCCGGACCGGGACGCCTCGTGCCGACGCCCGGGGAACCTCCCGCGACGCGAGATCCGGCGGAGTCGCGGGCGGCGGTCGCGCGTCGTCCACTCCATTTTTCAGGCGACGAGGGCGAAAACCACCCGTAGGTCACGAAACTTCAAAGACCTCCGCGCCCCCGTCCGAAAAACCGGCGCGCGGGTGAGTCCCCCTGCACCGCCATAGGCGTGCCGGGGAACCCGTCGGCGCCGCGGCCGTTTTTAATCCCCTCCCACAGGGAAGCATTTCTCAATGACGTGGAGACCCGGAGTTCGGCCTCGGGTAATTGTCCCAGAGGATGGATCTCCGACGGACAGGGGTTTCCCGCACGCGGCGGTGAAAGGAGGGACTAGAGTTTTGCGCGCGGGGAAGAGACGCGGGAACCATCGGTCGGCCGGGTTCGCAGCCGCACTCTGACGCCAAGATTAAGGAGTGACACAATGGCACGTCAGCAAGTCGTCACGTTCACCGATGACATCACCGGGAAGCGGGCGGACGAGACGGTCTCGTTCGGCCTGGACGGCACCAGCTACGAGATCGACCTGAGCTCGAAGAACGCCACGAAGCTGCGCGAGGCCCTCAAGCCCTTCCAGTCCGTCGCCCGCAAGGCGAGCACCGCCTCCGGGCGCAAGGGCAGGACCAAGGGGGCCGGTGGCAATCGTGAGCGGAGCGCCGAGATCCGGGCCTGGGCCAAGTCCCACGGGATAGACGTCAGCGAGCGTGGCCGTATCGGGGGAAAGGTGGCCGAGGCGTTCGCCGCCGGCGACCCCAGCCTGGCCAAGCCCGCGGCCAAGAAGACCCCGGAGGCGGCGCTCAGCGACTAGGACCGGGCTCCCGGACCCTTCAGGGGTGACGGCGTCGTAGCCGGCCGGGAGTGCGTGAGACGACGGCGAGAAGGTGCCGCTCCCGGTGTTCCCCGGCGCCCGCCCTCGGTGCCGTTCCCCGGCGCCCCCCGTGTCACTCCCACCCGCCGGGTGGACGGGGTGCCCTCGCCCGCCTCCGTGTCACTCCCACCAGCGGGGTGACGGGGGTGCCCTCGGCCGTCCCCGCGTCACTCCCACCAACCGGGTGACCGGGCCGCCCTCACCCGCTCCCGCGTCACTTCCGCCCGGGTGGTGGCCCGCCGTCCCTTCCCTCGTGCGGTCTCCGTCGCAGGTGGAGGTGTGTGCCGTCTCACGTTGGGTTTCTCGAATCCCCAGAAAACAGGGCACTCCATATCACAATCCAACCCATCCGTGGGCTTCCCCGCGTATGCCGGACGCGGGGCGCCTGAAACTGGGGCATCATGGCTCACGTGCCGACTCTCATGTTCCCCTCCGTGACCGGCCGGTCTCGTGACGGGAGGCGGACGCCCCTGACGCCGCCCACCGGGCTTCCCGGCGGGGCCCTCGCCCCGTCCGCCGGTCGCGCGACCACACCCGCGGCCCAGGGGTCCGTACGGGGAACGCGAGAGACGCGAGAGACACACGGATCCGTACGGGGAACGCGGGACACCCGCGAACCCGCACGGGGGACGCCGGAGGCACGCGCGGACCGGGGGCACCGGGGTGAGTGAGGACGACCTCGGGCGCCACTCCCCGCCCCCCCGCCACCCGATCGGCGCCCCCGCGCCGGGAGAGCGGCCCGACCGGCCGCACCCGCGGCCGAGCGCGGCCGCCCGTCTCCGCACGGCGGATCCTCGTCCGGCCGATCTCCGCGCGGCGGATCCTCGTCTGGCCGATCTCCGCGCGGCGGATCTCCGTACAGCCGACGGCAAGGCCGGCGCAAGGGCTCCGGCCGACGATGACGACGTGACGCGCGACGGAGGCGACCAGACGATGGGCCGCACAGAGGGCCGCACAGAGGGCCGGGCAGAGGGCCCGACGGAGGGCCCGGCGGAGGGCCGGAGGGTGGCCACCGACCGCAGGCCCGGCCTGATGGACCGCCTTCGCAACGACCTGCGCAACCCGCTGTTCCTCCAGGGCTACGCGCTGATGATCAACACGGGGATCACCGCCGTCCTGGGACTGGGCTACTGGTTCCTCGCCACGCACCTGTACACCCCCACCGCGTTCGGCGAGGGTCAGGCCGTGATCAGCGCGATGCGGCTGTTCGCCTCCCTGACCGGCCTCGCCTTCGCCGGGGCGCTGGCCAGGTTCATCCCGGTGGCCGGCCGCCGCACCGCCGAGTTCGTGCTCCGGGGCTACGCGATCGCCGGAGCCACCGGCCTGGTGGCGGCGCTGGGGTTCCTGCTGACGCTGCCGATGTGGGGGTCGGTCTACACCCACCTGGGCGGGTTCGGCCCGGGGCTGTTCTTCCTCGTCTCGGTGCTCGTCTGGACCGTCTTCACCCTGCAGGACGTGACGCTGGCCGGGCTGCGCAAGGCCGTCTGGGTGCCGGTCAACAGCCTGGCGTTCGGGCTGGTGAAGATGGGCATGCTCGCCGCGCTGGCGGTCGCGCTGCCCCAGGGCGGGCTCTTCGGCGGGATCTTCGTCTCCTGGATCGTGCCGACCGCCATCGCGCTGGTGCCGATCAGCTGGTTCATCTTCGGCGTCGTCATCCCCCGGCACGTCAAGGACACCGAGGTGAGCGCGGCCAACCCGCCGCACCTGCGCGAGGTGGGACGTTTCCTGGCCGGGGACTTCCCCGGCGCGTTCTCCATCCTGCTGATCCTCTACCTGGTCCCGGTGATCGTCGCGGGCTGGCTCGACGACGCGCCGACGTTCGGGTACTTCTCGATCGCCCACACGCTGGGCTCCATGATCGGGTTGCTGGCGGCGAACATGGCGGTCTCGCTGACCGTCGAGGGCTCCTTCAACGCCGCGCGGCTGGCCGACAGCGTGCGCAACGCCCTTCGCCGCACCTTCCTGATCGTCGGGCCGGTCATCCTGGTGGTGGTGATCGGCGCGCCGCTGATCCTGAGCGTGTTCGGCCCCGGGTTCGCCGAGGCGGGCACGCCGCTGCTGCGGCTGATGGCGATCGCGGTGCTCCCCCAGACGGTGATCGAGATCTGCCTGAGCATGCTGCGCGCGCAGAGCCGGGCGCGCAGACTGGCCCTCATCCAGATCGGGATGGCCGTTCTGGTCCTCACGTCGATCGCGGTGCTGTTCCCCCACTTCGGTATCGTCGCGGTGGGCTACGCGATGCTCGGCAGCCAGCTCCTGGTCGCCCTGCTGATCTTCCCCAACATCCGCCGGGTGATCAGGCAGGGTACGTCCTCGCAGGTGAGCGCCGACTAGCGTCACTTTGCCACAGCTTGTGGTCATGGTGTCGTACGTGATAGACGGTCTCCGGTGACTCCTGAGCACATTGTGGCGAAGCGGACAGATCGCCTCTGCCTTTCGCTTCCCTCCAACCGCCTGGGCCTGTATCTGGCCCTGCGGCATTGGTGCCGTCCCGGCCAGCGGCTGCTGATGTCCCCCCTTTCGGCCGACGAGATCCTCTTTCTCGTGCTCGCCGCCGGGCTCCGCCCGGTCATCGCCCCCCTCTCGGTGGAGGACGGCAACATCGACGCCGGGGCCGTCGACCTCGACACCGTGGACGCCGTCCTGACCACGAACCTGTACGGCCTGCCGGACCGGGTGTCCGCGTTCGCGGGCAAGATCCTGATCGAGGACGTCGCGCACGCGATCGAGACGTCCGTGCACGGCAGGCCGCTGGGCACCTTCGGGGTGGCGGGCGTGTTCAGCCTGTCCAAGCACGCCGGGGCGGGCTCCGGCGGGGTGCTCGCGGTGGAGCACCTCGAGGATCTCCGCGTCCTGGAGCGCGAACGTGACCGGCTGCTGCAGCCCGGCGTCTTCCGCAGGGAGATCCACAGCGTGCTGACCTCGGCGAGCCGGCACGCCGCGCTGCGCCTGAACATGGTCCGCCCGGCGCTGCGGGCGATGCGCGCGCTCGGCATGGAGGAGGAGCGCGAGGGCTACCGGATCGCCCCGCGCCCCGTGGAGCTGCTGCGGGCCCTGGAGTACGCCCCGCAGCTTCCCGCGTTCGACTCCTGGGTCCAGGCGGACCTGCACGACTACCGGACCAGGCGCGGCCACCTGGCCCGCTGGTACCAGTCCAGGCGGCTGCGGACGCTGCCGAGGCAGAGGTCGCGGCGGATCGCGGGGGTCTCGATGCTGGCCGCGCTGCCCTCCGTGGCGGCCGCGGTCCGCCGCCACCTCGACCAGCCGCTCTTCCGGGTGCCGCTGCTGGTATCCGGCCGCGACGAGGCCATCGCCGAGCTGGAGCGGCACGGCGTCGCCACCGGCTACCTCTACGACCCGCCCTACGACGGGTACCTTCCGGAGTTCACCGACCCCTCGCCCGCGCCGGAGGTGGCGCGCTGGTGGGGCCGGCACGTGCTGCCGATCGACCCGCTGTACGCCCGGCGCGCGATGACGGTCGTCGAGCGGCTCACCCCGGCGGTCCCGCCGGCGTGGCCGGGACCCGTGACGGGGCTGCCCACCCCCGTCGGATCGGACACCGCCTGACGGGGTTTGGCCGTCGTTCAGCGGACCGGGCCGAACCCCTATAGATTTGCCGCGTCACACGGTGGTTCCGGGGAAGGCGCCGCCGGGATCGGGGGTCGGGGGCGGCTCCGCGGCCGAGGGTTCCTCCGTCCTGCGCGCGACCGTTCCCCGGGCCGCCTTCGAGACGCCCAGCGCCTGAGCCCAGGCCTCGAGAAAGGCATCCCCTCGTGAACGCTAGCTTGACGTCCGCCGCCGGTTCGGCCACCGGCCCTTCTCGCGGGGCCGGGGGCCGCGTATGAGGGTCAGCGTCGTCCGGCCGGGGGAGCTGGGGCCGGTCGAGCTCAAGACCTGGCGCGAGATGCAACACTCCACCCCGTCCCTGGGCAACCCCTTCCTGAGTCCCGACTTCACGGTCGCGATGGGCCATGTCTCGGCCGGCGCGCGGGTGGCGGTGATCACCGAGTCGGACGGGCCGGTCGGGTTCTTCCCGTTCGAGCGGCGCGGCGGCGGGGTGGGCGCCGCCCTGGGCGGGTGGGTCTCGCTCTGCCAGGGGGTGATCCACCGGCCCGGCGCCGAGTTCGACGCCGGCGCGCTGCTGCGGGCGTGCGGGCTGAGCGTGTGGGAGTTCGGCTGCATGGTCGAGGGCCAGCGGTGGTTCCGGCCGTTCGAGACGCTCAGGCAGCAGGCGGTGGTCCTCGACTTCGCCGGCGGCTACCCGGCCTTCCTGGCCGGGTTGCGTGAACGCTCCCCGAAGTTCGTCAAGAGCACCCTGTACAAGGAGCGGAAGCTGAGCCGCGACGTGGGCGAGGTCACCTCGGAGTTCGCGGTACGCGACCCGGAGCAGCTGAGACTGCTGCGCGGCTGGAAGTCGGCCCAGTACCGGCGGATGGGCCGCCCCGACCGTTTCGCCCGGTCGTGGGTGGTGGAGCTGGTCGAGCGCCTGCACGCCGCCGACACCCCGGACTTCGCCGGGCCGCTGTCCATGCTGTACGCGGACGGCAGGCCCGTGGCGGGTCACTTCGGGCTGCGGACCGACACCACGATGATCGGCTGGTTCCCCGCCTACGATCCCGAGTACGCCCGCTACTCCCCCGGCCTGATCCAGCACCTGCGCATGGTCGAGGCCGCCGCGGGGATCGGGGTACGCTCGCTGGACCTGGGGATCAGCAACGGCTCGGAGTACAAGGACGCGCTGTGCACCAGGACCGTCCCCGTCTCCGAGGGCACGGTGCGCCGCAGGTCGGTCGCGGCGACGGCGCACTGGCTGCGCACCGAACCGGTCCGCCGCGCGCGGCGCCTAGTCCTGGACACCCCGGCGCTGTACGGCGTCGCCGACCGGGCCATGAAGCGGTACGGGCGGCTGCGCGGCGACGGGGGACGAATGAGCGGAGAGGCCGGATGAGCGGGAGGGCCTTCATGAGCCGGAGGGCCTTTGTGGGCGGGAGGGCCTTCATGAGCCGGAGGGCCTTTGCGGGCGGAAGGGCCTGTATGAGCCGGAGGACCGCATGAGCGGGCGAGGCACCGTCTCCACCACCCCCGGAGGCTCCGGCGACCCGGGTGGCCCAGGGGGCCGTCCGCGGGGCTCCGGGGGCTCCGGCGGCGGCACGGATCGCCGCCGGGCGATCGAGGCGGTCATGCGCGACCGCATCGGCCAGGAGTGCCTGCACGTGCCGTCCGCGAGGTTCGGCCTGCTGCTGGCGCTGCGGCACTGGTTCGGCCCCGGCGACCGGGTGCTGATCTCCCCGACGAACTGCGAGACCGTGCTGTTCACGGTGCTGGCCGCCGGGCTGCGGCCGGTGATGGCGCCGGTCTCCTGGCACGACGGCAACATCGACGTGCCCGCCGTGGACTGGACCGGCCTGGCCGGTGTCGTCACCACGCACCTGTACGGCCAGCCCGACCGGGTGAGCGAGCTGCGGGCCGAGTGCGACCGTCGCGGCGTGGTCCTGCTGGACGACGCCGCGCACGCCATGCAGACGACCGTGGACGGCCGCCCCGCGGGCACGTTCGGGGAGGCCGGGGTGTTCAGCCTGGCCAAGCACGGGCGGGCGATGTCCGGCGGGTTCCTCACCGCGCGGGACCCGGCCGCGCTGGTCTCTCTGGCGCGCGCCAGGGAGGAGCTGCTGCTCCCCGGCGGGGCGCGCGCGCAGCTCTCGGGCGCGCTGCGGCCGGCGCTGCGCGAGACGATCTACCGCACCGGGCTGGTCCGGCCGATGTGGCACGCCCTCAAGGCGGCCGGGCTCGTCCGGTGGACCGGCCACCGCTGCCCGCCGCGCGAGGACGAGCTGCGGGCGCTCCTTGCCGCCGGTCCCGTCGACCCGGACGCCATGCGGTACTGGCTCCGGATCGACCTGGACGAGTGGAGGATGCGCCAGGGCGCGCCGCTCCTGGGCTACCAGCGGTCCCGCTTCCGGGTCGTCGACCGTGAGCGGGAGCGCCGGGTGGCCGGGGTGGAGCTGCTGCGCGCCACCCCGTGGGCGGCCGAGGGGGTCCGCCGGGCGGCTCCTCGGCCGCTGCTGCGGGTGCCCCTGCTGGTGGAGGACCGCGACGGGCTCGTGGCCCGGCTGGAGAGCCGGGGCGTGGTGCCCGGCTTCGTCTACGACCCGCCGCTGGACGACTACCTGGACCTGGTCCCCCACGGGCCGACGCCGGAGGTGGCCCGCTGGTGGACGGGACACGTGCTGCCCGTCGACCCGCTGCGCGCGGGCCGGATGGCCGGCCTGCTGACCGAGCTCGGCGCCCGCCCGGCTCCGCCGCCTCCCGTGGCGTGACCGGGATCCTCCGGGTGCCCCGCCGCGATTCGGGTGACCCGCCGCGAGGCCCGCGTCAGGACACCAGCAGCGACGCCTCGAAGGCGAGGAGCACGTCCCAGACGCGGGGGAAGACGATCACGGAGCCACCGGTCGGGCCACCGCAGTTCACGCTCTTGCTGTAGGCGGAGAAGATGCCCTGCGCCTTGACCGTGTCGTAGAGGTCGGCGTAGCTGTAGACCGGCCCGCCGCTGTCACCCGCCGCCCCGGCGCAGGACCCGTTGACGTGCTTGGCCCGGATCATGTGCTTGACGTGCTGGCCGTTGCTGTAGGTGCCGCTCCAGCCGTAGTGGGTCACCTTGATGTTGCAGATCTCCCCCATCGTGGCGCCGGAGTTGCACACGTAGTTGCCGGGATAGGACTTGATCACGTCCACCACCCTGGCGCTGGAGGAGGAGGTCTTGCCGCCGACGAAGACCCTGCCGGTCGTGTTCCCGTTGACGATCGCGGCGTCGCGGTTGGAGATGCGCCAGTTCAGGCGGCCCATGTGGTTCGCCTGGTCGTAGACGTCCCCGCCGTCGTAGAAGTCGGTCCAGAGGTTCCCGCAGTGGGCCGCGGTGAGGAACCCGGTGTTGCCGTTCCGGTCGACGATCGGGAAGCCCGCCGTGCAGCCGCTCCACTCCTGCTTGTTGTAGGTCCGCCCGCCGCCGTAGTAGCTGGGGACGTCGTTCTGCCGGTCGTAGACGGGGGTGAAGGTCTCGCCGCGCTCGACGGCGATGGGCGCCGTCGATCCGCCGGGCCGCCGCAACTGGTCCGGAGAGGTGTCGCCCCCGGCGACGGAGAGCTGGACGCCGCTGCCGTCAGGCTGCGGCACCGCACCGCTGACCTGACCGGCCTCCAGCCATCGGGTGGCCTCCTGGAGGAGCTGGTCGTTCGTGTGCGCCGCGGGAAGCACACGGACCGGCGCCACCTGCCGTCCCTGCTCGACGACCTCCTGTACGGCGTCGGGCACCGTGCCCCGCCAGTACAGGCGCACCTCGTGGTTCTCGGGAGCGACGACGATCCCCCCGAATCCCTCGGCCGTCTCCCCCCTCTCGGTGATCCGGTCGGCCACCCCGTTGAGCCGATCCTGCTCGGCGAACAGGGCGTCCCAGCCGGTGAACCCGGCCGGGGCCGGTGCCCGGGGGGCGTCCCGGTTGGCGATCGGCGGTTTGTCCCCGGGATCGCCGGCGGCCTGAGCGCCGGCGATCCCCGTCCCCGGCAGGGTCAGGAGCGTGAGGGCGGCGGCACCGACGGCCGCCGCGCGTAAGCGGGTTCTGATTCTCATCGTTTCCCCTCGTGGTCGTCCGTGAGAGGTCATGAGACCAGCGCTCCGGCGTCGTTTCTTCGCCCTTTTACAGGGTGTGAAGGGTGGTTCGCCGTTGTATGTCCTCTGCTGGGACGAATGCCAGGTAACGCGAGCGCGCCGTCCGATCACGGCCAGAGCTCCCGCGTCCCCGGCGGCAGGATGAGGCGCATGAGCCACACGGAGATCACGAAGACGCGCTTCCGCGTCCTGGCCGTCGCCCCGGACGTCGTGAGGGAACTGCTGGAACGCGACGACGCGGGAGGCGCCCCCCGGATGGTCCTCGACGAGGAGGGCGGCAACCCGATGCGCTGCTGCCTGGGCCGGAGCCTGCCCGGGGAGAGGATCGCGCTGGTGTCGTACGCGCCGCTGCGGCGCTGGGCCGCGGAGACCGGGGCGGACCCGGGACCGTACGACGAGGTGGGGCCGGTGTTCGTGCACCCCGGCGGCTGCGGCGGGCCGGCGGGCCCCGGCCTCCCGGACGCCATGCGCGGCGACCGGCGCGTGCTGCGCGCGTACGCGGCGGACGGCCGGATCCTGCGGGGACGGTACGTGGAGGCCGGCGACGGCCGCCCGGCGATCGAGGAGGAGCTGGAGGACCTCTACCGCGACCGGGAGGTGGCCGCGGTCCACCTGCGGGCGGTGGAGTTCGGCTGCTTCCTGCTGGAGACCCGCCGGGCCTGAGGGCACCTCCCGGCGTGCCCTCTCCCACCGGGCCGGCGGCCGCTCCCGGCGTGCGCCCTCCCCCGCGGGCGACCGGCGGGCGGGCCGGTGTCCCCGGCGCTCACCCGGCGACCGCCAGGCTGGCGGCGCGTACCTCGGCCGGCTGCGGGACCAGCTCGAACCAGACCCTGTTGAAGCCGGCCTGTCTGACCAGGCCCCAGCGGTGGGCCAGCGTCTCCAGCAGGGGCAGGCCCCGGCCCCCGGTCGCCTCGGCCGAGGCGCGGCACGCGCAGGGGACCTGGGAGGATCCCTCGTCCTGGACCGCGACCCGCACGCCCCCCGCCGAGCAGGTCACCGTGACGGTGAACGTCCCGCCGCCGGCGGACCGGGAGTGGATCACCGCGTTGGTGGCGAGCTCGCTGGTCAGCAGGACGCAGTCGTCGTGAAGGGGGTGGTCGCGCCCCAGGGTCGCCGAGACCAGGCGGCGGGCCCTGGCCACCTGGTCGGGCAGGCCCGCGAGGTGGAGAACCCATTCGTCGCCGTCGTACTCCGACACGTCCATGACGCCCCCTCCGATGTCGTTCTCGCTTCTGGGAAGACGCGGAGGTCGGAACGGGAGATGTCTCGGAAAAGTAGGAATGTGATCACTTACCGGACAGGCAGGTGGGGCTTGCCCGAAGGGCCCCCACCTGCCTGTCCGCACCTGCCGTAACGCAGGGTCCCATCCGTCACATGCGGTGCCAGCGAGCCTCGAAGAAACAGTAGGCCGCGAAGAGCAGCAGGCCGATCGCGACGAGCCCGAGCAGCCACGGACCGGCCGGGGTCTCGGCCAGCGAGCGCAGCGTCGCGTCGATGCCCTTGGCCTTGTCCGGGTCGTAGGTGATCGCGGCCTGGATGACGAAGACACCGGCGACCGCGGCGATCACACCGCGGGCGATGTAGCCGGCCATGCCGAACTTCTCGGCGAGGTCACGCGCCCTGGCCGGCATCTGGCCGGTGCGCAGGTCCTCCAGGAACTTCTTCTTCCATCCCTTGTGGATCCAGTAGACACCCAGCGCGATCAGGCCGAGACCGATCAGGCCCACCAGGAACTGCCCGGCGGGCAGGTCCATCAGCATGGCGGTGATGTCCTTGGACTTGCCGTCCATGGAGCTTCCCGGGTCCCCGCGCAGCACCATGCCGAGCAGCGCGAACACGAGCAGCCCGTAGACGACGGTGCGCGCCGCCGACTCCACGCGGTCCTTGGTCTGGCCACGGCCGATGACCGCCTCGGAGAGCTGCCAGAGGGTCAGGGCGATGAAGCCGACGACCATGAGCCAGAGCATCACCTTGCCGAACGGCTGCTCGGCCACCATCTCGATGGCGCCGGTCTTGTCGGCCTCCTTGCCGCCGCTTCCCCCGCCGAAGGCGATCTGCAGGGCAAGGAAACCGATCAGTCCGTAGAGGACGCCCCGGCAGGCCATTCCGACCCGCGCGAGCCTGTCCAACGCCTGACTGTTGGCCGCTTTACGAGCGGCCCCTTCCGCCTGAGCCTGTGGGCTGTTCATGAACATGCGCTCTAACCCGCTCAGCCCCTGGTAAACCTCAATTCTCGGGCATGGCGTCGAGCCTGCGCAGGATCACTCCCTCGCGCAGCGCCCACGGGCACACCTCCAGCTGCTCCACCCCGAACAGGTCCATCGCCGCGTCGGCGACGATCGCCCCGGCAGGCAGCTGCGGCGCCCTCGCCTCGGAGACCCCGGGCAGCCCGGCGCGCTCGCGCGTGTTCATCCTGGCCAGCCGGTCGGCCCACCCGACCAGGTCGGCGTGCCTGAGCACCCGGCGCACGCGTTCCCCCTCGCCGGAGGGCGCGGCCCCGGCGATCCTGGCGAGCTGCCTGAACGTCTTGGACGTCGCCACCGCGTGCTCGGCCGAACCGTACCGGCAGACCTCGCCCACGGTCCGGGCGATCTCGGTCCGTACGTGCCGGCGCAGCGCCCGCACCTCCTCGGCGGGCGGCGGGTCGGCGGAGAGGTGGTCGCGGGTGAGGCGCCCGGCCCCCAGCGGGAGCGAGACCGCCGCGTCGGGCTGCTCGTCGAGGCCCGTGGCGATCTCCAGGGACCCGCCGCCGATGTCGAGCACGAGCAGTCGCCCGGACGACCAGCCGAACCAGCGGCGCACCGCCAGGAACGTCAGCCTCGCCTCGTCCTGGCCGGACAGCACCTCGATGTCGACGCCCGTGCCGGCCTTGATCCCGGCGATGACCTCCTCGCCGTTGACCGACTCCCTGACCGCGGAGGTGGCGAAGGCCATGAGGTCCTCCACGCCCTTGTCCTCGGCGATCCGCAGCGCCTCCTCGACGAACTCCCGCAACCGCGCGGCGCCCCGGACGGACAGGCGGTCGCCGTCCTCCATGTGCTCGGAGAGGCGCAGGTCCACCTTGTGGGAGTACGCGGGCAGCGGCCGAGCCCCCCGGTGCGCGTCCATCACCAGCAGATGGACCGTGTTGGAACCGATGTCGAGAACGCCCAGTCGCATGGGACGAAGTTACTACTCCTCTCCCGCCTCTCCGCCCGGGGTCCGCGGACGGGCCACCGCACCCGCGTCCGGGGCCCGCGGGCGCGGAACTGGCCTGATCCGGCCAGTCGGAAAAAAGATCTTGTCAATACCCGTCACTCCTGCGAATACTTGCCCTTTATTGCTATTAACGGGGAGGAACACATGAAGCGCATCATCATTCACAAACCCGGCACCGTAACCCTCAGTGGCAGCGCGAGCCCCAAACACGTCGGCTGAGACCGGAGTACAGAACCGGCGTCCTGCCACGGGCGCCGGCCCACCGAACACGGTGTTGCCGGATACCCTCGGAGGCACCCGACCGATGCGAGACCGACGTGAAGGAGTCCGGTGAGCCGGGGACCGCACCCTTCGGAGAACCCGCCTCCCGCCGCCCCGCCGCTCCCCACCGTGGACGCCGGACGGCACCTTCGCGGGCCCTACACCGCCGCGGGCGCGCTCGTCGCGGCCCTGCTGCCCACCGCCCGGCCGGACCTCGTCGCCCGGTACGACATCGAGCTGCGCGCCGTCGCCCCCGACCTGCACGACCTGATCCCCGCCCGGCGCCGCTCGGTGGCCGCGGGCCTGCCCGAGGCCGAGCGCATCCTGGTCCACGCGCCGCGGCGCACGCTGCGGCTGGCCAACGGGCTGGCCGAGTTCGTCCGCGAGCACCTGGCCACGGCCGGGCCGCGGACGCTCGTCGTGGAGAACCTCGCCCTGGCCGACCCCACCGACCTCGAACTCCTGACGGTGCTGCGGCGCCGCGTGCCCGGCGAGCTGCTGACCGTGGTGACCCGCGAGGGGGGCACTCCGCCCGAGACGCTCACCCCGTCCGAGCACGACGCCCGCGCCGACGAGCTGGAGCGGCGCGGGACGGTCGGCGCGCGGCTCGGGGCGATCCCCCACCACCGCGAGCGGGGCGGCGACCCGGCCGGGGCGCTGGACGCACTGGCGTTCGCGGTCCGGTGGTGCCTGGACGCCGGATGCCACGACGCCGTGGTGGACCTCGGCCGGCGCGCCCTGCGCCTCGCCGACCCCGAGGGCGCCCCGCGCCTCTGGTGGCGGCTGCTGCACAGCACCGCGACCGCGCTGGCCGCGCTGGGCCGCGAGGACGAGGCCGAGGAGCTGTTCGACCTGGCCAGGCGCGAGAGCGTCTCCCCGGCCGTGCACGCCTCGGCCGCCTACGCCACCGGGATGCTCAAGGTCCGCCACCACGAGGTGGCGCGGCGTGACACCGATGCCGCACTGGCCCTGGTGAACCAGGCGATCGCCATCTCCTCGCTCCTGCCCGATCCCCGCGAGCGGGCGTTCAAGCTGGGCTTCGACCTCAACGGCCGGGCCCTGGTGGAGACGCGGCGGGGCCGTCCCGCCAAGGCCATGGAGCTGGTCCAGGAGGCGGTCGACCTGGCCGGGCGTGACCTGCGGCCCGGCGAGCACCCGATCCACCGGCTGGTGCTGCTGGCCAACCGGGCCCAGCTCGCCGTGATGCTGGGCCGCCCCGAGGAGGCGCTGGCGGACCTGGACGCGGTGATCGCGGCCGATCCCGGCTACCCCGACTACTACATCGACCGGGGCAACCTGCTGCACCGGCTGGGCCGGATGGAGGCGGCGGTCGCCGACTACGAGACGGCGATGCGGGCCGGGCCCCCCTTCCCCGAGCCCTACTACAACCGGGCCGAGATCCGCTTCTCCGCGGGCGACCACCGGGGCGCGCTGGAGGACCTGGACCACGCGCTGGAGCTGGACCCGGCGTTCGTGGACGGATTGGCCAACCGGGCGGGGTTGCTGGCCGGGCTCGGCGAGTACGGCAGGGCCCGCGCGGACGCCGAGGCCGGGCTGGCCATCGCCCCGGGCAACCCGTACCTGCTCTGCGCGCTGGGGCAGGTGGAGACCGCGCAGGGCCGTCACGACGCGGCGCGCGCGGCCTTCGACCGGGCGCTGGAGCTCGCCCCCGGCCTCGCCGCCGCCTGGGCCAACCGGGGCCTGCTGGCGTTCGAGACCGGCGACCCCGAGGGCGCGGCCGCCGACTTCACCCGGGCCCTGGAGTCCGGGCCCGACCCCGCGCTGCTCTTCAACCGGGCGATGGCGCTGCGCGCCGCGGGGCGCGAGGGGGAGGCCGTCGCCGACCTGACCCGCGCGCTGGAGCTGGCCCCGGGCGACGAGGACATCAGGCGCGAGCTGAAGTCCTGACCCCCGGGGGCGGAGGGCCCGGGCCGAGGTCCTGCCCCCGGGGGCGACAGGCCCCGGACGGCGGCCGGGGCCCTGACCGCGGGTGGCCCGGGGTCAGGTCGGACCTCCGGTGATGTCCGGCGGAGCCACCGGGCACCGAGTGCGCCCGATCAGCCGGCCCGGTGGCTCCCGTCAGCCGAGCGTGCCGGAGAGATAGCGCTCGGCCAGCTCGCAGGTACCCTCGGTGTAGCCGGGACCGAGCTCGGCGGCGATCTCCGCGCCGGTGTGGGTGCCGATCCAGGCGACCAGCAGCAGCCTGCGGAACATCACGAACGTCCAGATCTCGGCCGCGTCCCGGGCCGGCAGGTCCAGCACGGTCCGGTAGCCCCGCACCCAGGCGTCGAGCAGCTCGGGGACCTCGGGACGGTGCTCGACGAAGCTGACCGCCGCGGCCAGGTCGTAGAGGTACCAGCCGAAACCGCAGTCGTCGAAGTCGATGACGGCCGGTGGCCCGTCGCCGGCCACGAGCAGGTTGGCCGAGCGCAGGTCGGCGTGGATCAGGCCGTAGCGCTCCGGATCGCGTCCGAAGCGGTGCAGCCGCGTCTCCAGCTCCTTGTCCAGCCGTCCCAGCAGGGTTCGCGCCCCGGCGTCCATCCCGGGGCCGTCCTGCCAGCGGCCCCAGCGCGACCCCGCGCCGAGGGCGGCCTCGTGGTCCCAGTGGAAGCGGGTGAAGGCGGCCGGGCGGGACCAGCCGCGCGCGTGCCGGTGCATGCGCGCGGTGAGGGCGCCGAGCCGTTCGAACGCGGGCAGCGGGCGCGTCGCCGGAGGTTCGGCGCCGGGCAGGAACTCGAACATCACGCAGTCGCGCGGCTCGGCGCCCGGGACGGTCACCACCCGGGAACCGTCACGGGCCGGGATCACCCGGGGCGTGCGCACACCGGCCTGCTCGCGCAGCGCCTCCAGCCAGGCCAGCTCGGATGCGATCTCCGCCGTGGAGTGGTAGCCCAGGCGGTGCACCCGCAGGACGGACCTGCGCCCGGTGACCGGGTCGTCCACCCGGTAGGTGGCGTTCTCCGACACGTTGATCAGGGTGATCCCGGCGCCGGGCATGCCGTAGGCCGCCGTCGCCGCGCGGGCCGCGCCGTGGACGCGTTCCAGCACACCGCCCCCGGCCGACAGGTCGTGGGCGCGCATGGACGTCTCCCCAGGGGTCGGGCCGGAGCCGTTCCGGCGTCGGGCGAAGGCCCGCGGCGAGCGGGCGGCGGACAGGCGACGGGCGGGCGACGAGCGGTGCCCGGCCGGGGCCGGCCCGGCGTCGGATCCTATCCGGGCGGTCCCCGCGGCGCCCGCCCGGCTCCGGATCCCGCTCCCCGCCCGGCTCCGGATCCCGCTCCCCGCCCGGCTCCGGATCCCGCTCCCCGCCCGGCTCCGGGTCTCGCTCCCCCGGCGCACAGGTCCCCTCCCCGCGGTGTGCGGGTCCCGCCTCCCCGCACCGTGCGCACCCGGGGCACCACCCGTCCCGCCTCTTGCGGGCCGCCCCGCCCGGGGCACTTTCCGGGCGATTCCGGAGGCGGCCCCGGTCCTCCGGGGGGCCCGGTCGGGCGTCGGATCGGTATGACGTTTTCCATCACCCGACCGGTGGCGCGCCGTGCCCGGCCGCACGCGCCGGAGGTCGTCGGAACGGTGCCGAGACCGTGAGGAGCGCGGTGAACCTGGAACTCGCGTTGCGCATGTGCGAGGCCGCGGTGAGACAGGCCGCACGGGAGGGGGCGCTCATCTCGGTGGCGGTGGTGGACCCGGGCGGGCACCTGGTCGCGTTCCAGCGGATGGACGGCGCGCGGATCGCCGGCCCGGCCCTGGCGGCGGCCAAGGCGTACACGGCGGTGGCCCATCACACGCCGACCGCCGAGCTGGCACCGCTGGCGGTGCCGGGCGGCGAGCTGTACGGCCTGGCGGGCGACCGTTACGTCTACCTCGGCGGCGGCGTGCCGCTCACCGGTGCCCGCGGGGACGGCGAGGTGCGCGGCGCGATCGGTGTCAGCGGGGGGAGCATTCCCCAGGACGTGGCCTGCGCCGAGGCCGCCGCCGCCCTCTGCGAGGGGACGTAACACCATATGTCCATTATGTCCATAGGCGTCGGCGATAGATGTTCGATGAAAGCGGGAGTTTCGCGTTACCTCCGGTGATCGCGGGGCAGTAGACGCCCGTCCCGGACGATGATCGTCCGGGCGCCGACCCTTTGGAGATTCCCGTGGACGTTCTCGTGCTGCTCGCCCTGGTCTGCTTCCTGGCCTCCGCGATCTGGTCGGCCATCAGCCGGTCGTGGCCGATCGCGCTGCTCGCCGTCGGCGCGTTCCTGCTCACGCTCTCGGAGACCTCGCTCCTCGGCGGAAACTGACGACCCCCCGTACCCGCGCTCCGGTTCAGCCGTTCCGGGCGTCCGTCCCCGAGAGGGCGCGGTCGATCTCGGCGCGGGTGGGCATCGAGGTGCTGGCGCCCGCGCGCTGTACGGACAGGCCCGCCGCGGCGGTGGCGAAGCGGACGGCCCGGTCAGGGGGCTGCCGCTCGACACGGGCCGCGGCGAGGGCGCCCACGAAGGTGTCACCCGCGGCCGTGGTGTCCACCGCGGGCACCCGGGGCGCCTCCACGTGCACGACGGGGCCGTCGCCCGAGGCGGTGAGCGCGCCGCGCGACCCGAGGGTGACGATGACCCACCCGACCGTGCCCCGCAGTTCCTCCAGGGCCCGCTCGTGGTCGGCCTGGCCGGTGATCGCCGCGGCCTCGTGCTCGTTGGCCACCAGGACGTCCACGGCCTCCAGCAGTTCGGCCGGGAGCGGCTGGACCGGCGCGGGGGTGAGGATCACGGTGGTACCGGCCGCGCGGGCGGCACGGGCGGCGGCCGTGACGGCCTCGACGGGAAGTTCGAGCTGCAGCAGGAGCACCTCCGAGCGGGAGATGACCTCGATCTCGGCCGGGGAGGGTGAGGTCACGGTCCCGTTGGCGCCCGGGACCACGATGATCGAGTTGCCGCCGCCGCCGTCCACCACGATCTGGGCGATGCCCGACGGGCCGGGGACCGTGCGCAGGTCGCTCACGTCGACCCCCGCCCCGGCGAGCGTACGCCGCATCTCGGTCCCGAAGTCGTCGTCGCCCACGGCGCCGAGGAAGGCCACCCGCGCGCCCGCCCGCGCCGCGGCGATGGCCTGGTTGGCGCCCTTGCCCCCGGGAACGGTGACGAAGGACCGGCCGGTCACGGTCTCGCCGAGCGCCGGGGCGACGTCGACGTAGGCCACCAGGTCCATGTTGGCGCTGCCGAAGACCGAGATCATTGTTCCTCCACCACCGGGGCCGCCGCACGGCGGCTCATCCGGACCGGCCGCACCGGGCCGATCGCACCGGGCCGGCCACGCCGGTCAGGTCACCGGACCGGCCACGACCCGGCGACCGAGCCTACAGGTGGCCCGCCCGGCGTCCCCCGGGCAGGGTGCGCGCGCGACGCCGCCCGGGAACGGGGCCGGGACACGCCCAGGACCCGGCCGGGACGCGCTCGGGGCCCGGCCGGGACGCGGTTCAGGAGCGCAGGTAGGCCAGGACCGCGAGGACCCGGCGGTGCTGGTCGCCGTCCTCGGCGTACAGGCCGAGCTTGGCGAAGATACTGCGGATGTGCTTCTCCACGGCGCCGTCGCTGACCACGAGCTGGCGGCCGATGGCCGGGTTGGACCTGCCCTCGGCCATCAGGCCGAGCACCTCGCGCTCGCGCGGGGTGAGCTGGGCGAGGGGGTCGTCGCGCCTGCGCCGCACCATGAGCTGCGCCACCACCTGGGGGTCGAAGACCGTGCCGCCGGCCGCGACCGTGCGCAGGCCGCCCATGAAGTCGTCCACGTCCACGACGCGGTCCTTGAGCAGGTAGCCCACCGCGCCCCTGGCGTCGGCGAGCAGGTCGTCGGCGTAGGAGACCTCCACGTACTGGGAGAGGATCAGCACCGGGGTGCCCGGCACCCTGCGGCGCGCCTCCACCGCCGCCCGGAGCCCCTCGTCGGTGAAGCCCGGCGGCATCCGCACGTCCACCACCGAGACGTCGGGCCTGTGCTCGGCGACGGCGGCGACCAGGCCGTCGCCGTCCCCCACCGCGGCGACCACCTGGCATCCGAACTCCTCCAGGAGCCTGATCAGCCCCTCCCTGATCAGCACCGCGTCATCGGCCACCACTACCCGCACGGAACCTCCGCCACTATGACCGTCGGCCCGCCGACGGGTGAATCGACCACCAGCTCGCCGTCCACCGCCTTGAGGCGGTCGCCGAGACCGGACAGGCCGTGCCCCTTGGCGACGTGCGCGCCGCCGACCCCATCATCCCCGATCGTGAGCATCAGGAAGTCCCCGGTCCTGGTGAGCGTCACGGTGCAGACCGTGGCGCGGCTGTGCTTGGCCACGTTGGTGAGGGACTCGGCGACGACGAAGTAGACGGTGTTCTCCACGGCGGCGGGGAAGCGCTGCTCGATCTGCAGGTCCAGCTCGACCGGGATCGTGCAGCGGCCGGCGAGCGCGGCGAGCGCCGGGGCCAGGCCGCGGTCGCTGAGGATGGGCGGGGCGATCCCGCGCGAGAGGGCGCGCAGCTCGTCCAGGGTCTCGCGGGTGGAGGTGATGGCCTGAGCGAGCATCTGGTCCACGGCCCCGGGGTCGCGCTTGAGCTGGCGCTGGGCCCGCGACAGGTCCATGGCCAGGGAGACCAGGCGCTGCTGGGGCCCGTCGTGGATGTCGCGCTCCAGCCTTCGCAACGCGTTGGCCTCGGCCGAGACCGCGGCGGCCCGGCCCTCGGCCAGGTCGTCGATGCGCTCGTGCAGCTCGGCCACCCCGGTCAGCATGGCCCGGCCGAGCCCGGCCTGGACCAGCGCGGCACCCCGCACGATCATCGGAAGGGTGATCGTGAACAGCATCCCGACGACGGTGTTGACGAGCACGTCGGCCCACAGGCCGTCGCCCAGGCCGAGGAGCCTGCCGAGCCCACCGTCGTTGCCGGGGATGGCGTAGACGATCCATCCGTAGAGCGGATAGGTCAGGCCGGCGATCGCCCCGAACCACCAGACCACCGTCAGCACGAAGGTGACGATGGAGATCGGGAAGGCCACGATGCCGTAGAGCAGGTCCAGCCACGACTGGCCGTTGGTGAACGGGTTGATCATCCTGCGGAACCACCCGGCCGTCGGCGGGGCCGGCCGGTACCTCGGCCGGGCGACCGGGCGTCCGAGCACCTCGGGCAGCCAGCGCCGTTCGACGTCGGCGAAGCCCCGGGCGACCAGCAGGGTCGTCGCGAGGACGGGCAGGCCCACGAAGGCGACGGCCGACCCCACTCCGGCGGCGAAACCCGCCACCATCAGGACGAACCAGATGATCGACAGGGGGAAACCCACGACCAGGTAGCGGGTGTCGGTTCCGATGCGCCGCAGCAGGGGTCTCATGCGACCAACGCTAGGGGGGCGGGCCACGCGGATCGACCCCGTGGACCCTCCTTGCGGGGTGGGGCCAGCCCTACCCCCGCCGGTGGTGTCCTCCGTCCCGAAGACTGCTGTCCGCGTCAGTGTGCCGCCGGGGCCCGTGGAGGAGGCTTTTCCCATTGCCTCATCCGTCCCCGTGGAGAATCGAGACCCCGTGACCGCCGTGATCCCCCAACCGGCAACCCGGCCGACGATCCGGCCGGTGACCGCCTCCGTACCCGCCGCCGCCCCCGTGTCCCCGCCGGTCGTGCCGGTGCCCCGTGCGGAGCGGGCGCCCGGGGGCCGTGACCCCTTCGTCGACGTGCTGAGGGTGTTCGGCATGGCGCTGGTGGTGCTCCAGCACTGGAGCATGCCGGTGCTGTCCTTCGCCGGGGACCGGATCGTCACCGGGAACGCGCTGGCCTGGGGGAACGCGTGGGCGATCACCTGGATCAGTCAGGTGATGCCGCTGGTCTTCTTCGCGGGCGGCGCGGCCGGGGCGATCAGCCGCCGCCGTGCGGCGCGGCGCGGCGACGCGCCCGCCACGTGGCTGGCGGCGCGCGTGCGCAGGCTGGCCTGGCCGGTGCTGCCGCTGGCGGCGGTCTGGGTCCCGCTGCCGCACCTGCTGACGGCGCTCGGCATCCCCGAGCAGCCGGTCGCGACCGCCTCGCGGCTGGCCGGGCAGCTCCTGTGGTTCCTGGTGGTCTATCTCGTCGCGGTGGCGGCGACCACGCCGATGCTCCGGCTGAACGCGGCGTACGGCTGGCGGGTGCCCGCCGTGCTGGCGGCGGCGGCCGTGGCGGTGGACGTCCTGCGTTTCGCCGGCGACCTGGAGGTGGCCGGCCTGCCCAACACGGTGCTGGTCTGGCTCGCGGTGTACCAGCTCGGCTTCCTGTACGCCGACGGCCGGCTGACCCGCCCCTGGGCGATGGCGCTGGGCGGGTACGGCACGGCGGCGGCGCTGGTGGCCTTCGGCCCCTATCCGGCCAGCATGATCGGGATGCCGGGGGCGGTCTCCAACATGGCCCCGCCCACGGTCGCGCTGCTGGCGGTGGGGGCCGGGCAGATCGGGCTGGCGCTGGCCCTGCGCCGGTGGATCGTCTCCCTGGCGCGCTGGCCCGGGGTGGCGCGGGCGCTGGGCTGGGCCTCGGGCCGGATGATGACCCTCTACCTGTGGCACATGAGCGCGCTGTTCGTCATCGTCTCGGTGGTCGTGGTGGGGCTGGGCGTCTCGACGCCCGAGCCGGGCAGCCCGGCCTGGACGTCGGGCTGGCCCCACTGGCTGCTCCTGCTCTCCCTGGCGATGTGGCCGCTGCTGCGGGGGTTCACCCGCTTCGAGACCCCCCCTGCGGGCGGGCCCTCCACCGGCGGGCCGGTCAGGGCCGCGACGGCCACCGTCCTGGTGGGGCTGGGGCTGCTCACGTTCACCGTGGCCGGTTTCGTGCCGGGGGTCGTGCCCGTGATCGGGACGGGCGCGCTCGTGGCGGGGCTGGCGCTGACCGGCCCGCTCACGCGCACCGCCCGGTCGTCAACGATCGGTTGACGAAATCGACTGCGTCAACCTATGGTTGACGCATGTCCTCATCTGTCCAACGCACGTGGACCCTCGGCTACACGTTGCTGATGATCCCGCCGTTCATCGGCCTGCCGATCGTCCTGTTCGATCTCCCCCGCTGGCTGGAGATCGTCGCCGTCGTCGCGATCCTCGCCCTCGTCTACACCGGCACCCGGCTCCTCTACCGGCAGCGGGGCGGGTGGCAGCCCTCGAAGACGCTGCCCGAACGGGCCGGCGATGACCACTGACCGGGCCGGTTCCGACCGGGCCGGTTCCGACGCCGTCCACGAGGCCCTCACCCGGATCCTGATGGAGAACACGGCCGTCGAGGACCCGTACGACACCGAGGACTTCCTGCGGCTGGTCGCCGGGGCCGCCGCGCTGCAGGGGGAGGCGACCACGCTGCTGCGCACGACCGTCGCCTCGGCCCGCGCCGCCGGGGTCACCTGGCAGAGCATCGGCGCCACGCTCGGGATGACGAAACAGGCGGCGCAGAAGCGGTTCGCGCCGCCCCTGGCCCCCAGCGGCACCGGGCTGGACCCCCGCGAGCGCATCCTCGGCCCGACCACCACGTTCGACGAGATGCGCGAGCTCGCCCTGGCGGGCCGGTACGGCTGGCACAGCGTGGAGTTCGGCGCCGCCTACCACCGCGTCGTCCGCTCCGGCACCCAGTGGGAGCACGCGCGGGTGACGGTGTCGCCGATGTCGCCGGGCAGGGTCCGCGGGCTGTCCGCGGAGGGCTGGGAGGTCATCGGCTCGGGCTTCCCCTACACCTACCTCAAGCGCGACACCGGTGTCCCCGCGCTCCAGGAGCCGCCCCCTTCGTGAGGTCGTAAAAAGCCGGTCACGATAAGGCCAGGTCGCGTGTTTTCCGGCGAACACGGGGTGATCCGTCGCCCCCGGCGGTCCGACCACCGCGAGTTCTTCGGCAGTATTGGACCGTGAGCCTTGTAGACCGCCTGCCAGAAGAGATCGACGCCGACCCCGACACCATCTTCGACGCGTTCGTCGAGTGGAACTCCGAGCGGGGGCTGACCCTCTATCCCGCGCAGGAGGAGGCTCTGATCGAGGTGGTCTCGGGCAACAACCTGATCCTGGCCACCCCGACCGGCTCGGGCAAGAGCCTGGTCGCCGCCGGAGCCCACTTCACCGCGCTGACCAGGGACGTGCGCACCTTCTACACCGCGCCGATCAAGGCGCTGGTGTCGGAGAAGTTCTTCGACCTGTGCGCGGTGTTCGGCACCGAGAACGTCGGGATGATGACCGGCGACGCCAGCGTGAACCCGGGGGCGCCGATCATCTGCTGCACCGCGGAGATCCTCGCCAACGTCGCGCTCCGCGACGGCGCCCAGGCCGACATCGGCCAGGTCGTGATGGACGAGTTCCACTTCTACTCCGAGCCCGACCGGGGCTGGGCCTGGCAGGTGCCGCTGCTGGAGCTGCCGAACGTCCAGTTCATCCTGATGTCGGCGACCCTGGGGGACGTCACCAGGTTCGAGGAGGACCTCACCCGGCGCACCGGCAGGCCCACCGCGACGGTCAAGAACGCCGAGCGCCCGGTGCCGCTGGTGTACTCCTACCGGATGACCCCGCTGCACGAGACGCTGGAGGAGATGCTCACCACCAACCAGTACCCGGTCTACGTCGTCCACTTCACCCAGGCCTCGGCCATGGAGCGGGCGCAGGCGCTGATGAGCATCAACATGTCGACCAAGGCCGAGAAGGAGGCGATCGCCTCCATGATCGGCCGCTTCCGGTTCACCACCAAGTTCGGCCAGGCCCTCTCCCGCCTGGTGCGGCACGGCATCGGCGTCCACCACGCCGGGATGCTGCCCAAGTACCGCCGCCTGGTCGAGCGCCTGGCCCAGGCCGGCCTGCTGAAGGTCATCTGCGGCACCGACACGCTCGGCGTCGGCGTGAACGTCCCGATCAGGACCGTGCTGTTCACCGCGCTGTCGAAGTACGACGGCAACAAGGTGCGCCGGCTGCGCGCCCGCGAGTTCCACCAGATCGCCGGGCGGGCCGGGCGGGCCGGGTTCGACACCATCGGCTACGTCGTCTGCCAGGCGCCCGACCACGTGGTCGAGAACGAGAAGGCCCTCGCCAAGATCGGCGACGACCCCAAGAGGCGGCGCGGGTTCGCCCGCAAGAAGCCGCCGGAGGGCTTCGTCGGCTGGAGCGAGGACACCTTCGAGAAGCTGCAGACCGCCGAGCCGGAGCCGCTGAACTCCCGCTTCAAGGTCAGCAACGCCATGCTGCTGGCGGTGATCAACCGTCCCGGCGACTGCTACGCGGCCATGCGCCACCTGCTGACCGACAACCACGAGGACCGCAGGTGGCAGCGGCGGCACATCTCCCAGGCCATCGCGATCTACCGGTCGCTGCTGGCCGGGGGCGTGGTGGAGAAGCTCGCCGAGCCCGACGACCAGGGCCGGCTGGCCCGTCTCACCGTCGACCTCCAGGAGGACTTCGCGCTGAACCAGGCGCTGTCCACCTTCGCGCTGGCGAGCCTGGAGATCCTCGACATGGAGTCGCCGAACTACGCCCTGGACATGGTCTCGATCATCGAGTCCATCCTCGACGACCCCCGCCAGATCCTGTCCGCGCAGCTCAACAAGGCGCGCGGCGAGGCGGTGGCGCAGATGAAGTCCGACGGCGTCGAGTACGAGGAGCGGATGGAGCTCCTGGCCGACGTCACCTACCCGATGCCCCTGGCCGACCTGCTGCTGGGCGCCTACGAGACCTACCGGCGCGGCCACCCCTGGGTGGGCGACTACACGGTCAGCCCCAAGAGCGTCGTGCGCGACATGTACGAGCGGGCGATGACCTTCGCCGACTACGTGCAGTTCTACGAGCTGACCCGCTCCGAGGGCACCGTCCTGCGCTACCTCGCCGACGCCTACCGCACCCTGTCGCGGACCATCCCCGAGCACCTCAAGACCGAGGACCTCGTCGACCTCATCGAGTGGCTCGGCGAGCTGGTCCGCCAGGTCGACTCCAGCCTGCTGGACGAGTGGGAGCAGCTGCAGAACCCGACCGGGGAGATCGAGGCGCCCACCCTGGAGGAGACCACCAAGCCGGTCACCGCCAACACCCGCGCGTTCCGGGTGCTGGTGCGCAACGCGATGTTCCGCCTGATCGAACTGGCCGCGATCGAGAACGAGCCGGAGCTGGAGCGGCTGGCCCCGGACGTCGACTGGGGCGCCGCGCTCGACGCCTACTACGACGACCACGAGGAGATCGGCACCGGCCCGGACGCGCGCGGTCCCGGCCTGCTCCGCATCGAGGAGGAGAAGGAGTTCTGGCGGGTCCGCCAGGTCGTCGCCGACCCGGCCGGGGACGGCGACTGGGGCATCGACGCCCAGGTCGACCTGGCCGCCTCCGACGAGGAGGGCCGCGCGGTGGTCCACGTCGTCGGCCTGAACCGCCTCTGAGGCCGCCTCCGGGATCACGCCGCGCGCCGTGACCCGGGAGAATGGCGGGATGAGCGACGAAGCGATCAGGCAGGTGCTGGGCCTGCTGTACCAGGAGGACACGCTGCGGGTGCTGGCGGCTCTGGCACTGGGCGGCGAGCCCGAGAAGGAGTCCGGCCTGGAGCGGGAGGCGGTCAGGCGCGCCCTGGACCGCCTGGAACGCGGCGGCCTGGCCGTACGCGGGGAGGGCGGCCGGTGGGAGGTGCGGCGCGAGCGGTTCCGCGAGCTGCTGCACGCCACGGCCAGGCCCGCGACCCCGGTCTCCCCCAAGGAGAGGGTGCTGCAGTCCTTCCTCGTCGAGGGGCGGCTGCGGGCGATCCCCAGCAAGCGCGACAAGCAGCTCGTCGTGCTCGACCACGTGGTGCAGGTGTTCGAGCCTGGGGCGCGCTACTCGGAGAAGGACGTCAACGTCGCGCTGCGCGCCTTCCACGACGACTACGCGGCGCTGCGGCGCTACCTGGTCGACGAGGGCATGCTCAGCAGGGAGAACAACGTCTACTGGCGCAGCGGCGGCTCCGTCGGGGCCTGACGGCGTCCACCGGCGTGGTGGAGGCCACGTCGGGACCTGAGGGCGTTCATCGGCGTCTATCGGTGCGGCGGAGGCTCCGTCGCGGCCCGGAGGCGGGCGGCCAGCGTCCGGATGTGGTCGATCAGCTCGGGCGGCTCCCGCACGGTGAAGTCCAGGCCGAGCAGCCCGACGCTGAGCGCCAGCCACTCCAGCGAGTCGTCGCCGGTGCGCAGCAGGCAGCTGCGGTCGTCCAGCTCCTCCAGCGTCCAGCCGGGCCCCGAGAAGCGCTCGGCGACCACGGCGCGCGGCGCGTGCACGACGACCACCGCCCGGTGGCGGCTGAGGGGCGCGACGATCGACTCCTCGACGTGGCCGGGCGGCGGCTCGCGCGGCGGGAAGCGCACGCCGGTGCCCAGCGGGGACGTCAGCCGGTCCACGCGGTAGGTCCGCCAGTCCTCCCTGCCGGTGTCCCACGCCACGAGGTACCAGCGCCGCCCGGTGGAGGCCAGCCGGTACGGGTCGGCGAGGCGCTCGCTGCGGTGCCCGTCGCGGCGGCGGTAGCCGAAGCGGATCCGCTCGCGGTCCCTGCAGGTCTGGGCGAGCAGCGCGAGGGTGTCCGCCTCGACGGTGGGCACGGCCCCGATCGGCGCCACGGGCCGCGTCTGCGACCGCAGGGTGCGCACGCGCAGGCGCAGCCGGGAGGGCAGGACCTGCTCCAGCTTGACCAGGGCCCGCACCGAGGTCTCCTCGATCCCGGCGACCGTGCCGCTCGCCGCCGCGCTCAGGCCCACCGCGATGGCGACGGCCTCCTCGTCGTCGAGCAGCAGCGGCGGCATGGCGGTGCCCGCCTCCAGCCGGTACCCCCCGGCGGGGCCGCTGGTCGCGTCCACCGGGTAACCCAGCTCGCGCAGGCGGCCGATGTCGCGCCTGAGCGTACGCGGGCTGACCTCCAGCCGTCCGGCGAGCTCGGGACCCGGCCACTCCCGGCGCGCCTGCAGCAGCGACAGCAGTCTCAGCACCCGTCCCGTGGTGTCGGCCATAGCGGCCACGATGCCACCGATCGCGGCCAGGAACCGGCCTGAATCGTGGTTAGCGTGGCGGGATGAGCCACATCGAGATCACCGGGGCCAGGGAGAACAACCTCAGGAACGTCTCGCTGCGGATCCCCAAGAAACGGATCACGGTCTTCACGGGCGTCTCGGGGTCGGGCAAGTCGTCCATCGTCTTCGACACGATCGCCGCGGAGTCGCAGCGGCAGCTCAACGAGACCTTCACCTCCTTCGCCCGCAACCGCCTGCCCCACCACGGCCGGCCGGACGCCGACGCCATCGCCGGCCTCTCCGCCGCCGTCGTCATCGGCCAGAGACGCCTGGGCGGCAACTCCCGCTCCACCGTCGGCACCGCCACCGACATCCACCCGCTGCTCAGGCTGCTCTACTCGCGCGCCGGTACGCCACCCGCCGGCCTGTCCAGCGCGTTCTCCTTCAACGACCCGGCCGGGATGTGCCCCGGGTGCGAGGGGCTGGGCCGCAGGACCGTCCTGGACGTGGATCTCGCCTTCGACCGGTCCAGGTCGCTCGACGAGGGCGCGATCCTGCTGCCGGGCCACCGGGTCGGCAACTGGCACTGGAAGATGTACGCCCGCTCCGGCCTGTTCGACAACGACAGGCCGCTGGAGGCCTACACCGATGCCGAGTGGGACACGCTGCTGCACGGAAGCGACCGCGACGTCGTCTTCGAGGAGGGGGACGGCACCGTTCCGCAGAGGTACGAGGGCGTGGCCGAGAGGTTCGACCGGCTCCACGTCAGACGGGAGGGGGGCGGGGCGGGCCGGGAGGCGATGATGGCGTTCGCCTCGGAGCGGCCCTGCCCCGCGTGCGGGGGCGCCAGGCTCAACAGGGCCGCGCTGGCCTGCCGGGTCGGCGGGCGCACCATCGCCGAGCTGTCCGCGATGGAGGCCCGGCACCTGGTGGACGTGGTCGCCGGGATCGACCACCCGGTCGCGGCGGCGATCGTCCCGGCGGTCCTGGACCGGCTGCGGCACCTGGTGGCCATCGGCCTGGGCCACCTCAGCCTGGACCGGCCGACGCCCACCCTGTCCGGCGGGGAGTCACAGCGGATCAAGATGGTCAGGTACCTGGGCAGCGGCCTGACCGACATGACGTACATCTTCGACGAACCGACGATCGGGCTGCACCCGCGCGACGTGGCGCGCCTGAACGGGCTGCTGCGCGAGCTGCGCGACAGGGGCAACACCGTGCTCGTCGTCGAGCACGACCGCGACGTCATCGAGATCGCCGACCACGTGGTGGACGTCGGGCCGCGCGCCGGCACGCACGGCGGCGAGATCGTCTACGAGGGCGGCGTCGAGGGCCTGCGACGGGCCCCGACCCTCACCGGGCGGCACCTGCGCCGCACCCCGCCGCTCAAGACGTCGTTCAGGGAGCCGACCGGCGCGCTGGCCGTCACCGGGGCGAGCGACCGCAACCTCAGGGACGTCACCGTCTCCTTCCCGGCCGGGGTGCTCACCGTGGTCACCGGGGTCGCGGGGTCGGGCAAGAGCACCCTGGTCAACGAGGCGTTCCTGTCGCGGCACCCGGGGGCGACGGTGGTCGACCAGGCCGCGGCCGGCACCTCGAACCGCTCCAACCCGGCCACCTACACCGGGCTGATGGACGAGGTCCGCGAGCTCTTCGCCGCCGCGAACGGCGTCGCCCCCGCGCTGTTCAGCTTCAACTCCAGGGGCGCCTGCCCGCAGTGCCGGGGCCAGGGGGTCGTGCACACCGACCTGGCGTTCATGGACGAGATCACGTCCGTGTGCGAGGCGTGCCGGGGGCGGCGCTTCCGGCCCGAGGTGCTGCGGCACACGCTGCGCGGCAGGTCGATCTCCGACGTGCTGGAGATGACGGCCGGCGAGGCCCTGGAGTTCTTCGTCGAGCCGGGGGCGCTGCGGATCCTGCGGACCCTGAACGAGGTGGGCCTGGACTACCTCAGGCTCGGCCAGCCGCTCGCCCGCCTGTCGGGAGGGGAGTGCCAGAGGATCAAACTCGCCGGGGAGCTCCACGGGAAGGGCGGCGTCTACGTGCTGGACGAGCCCACCACCGGGCTGCACCTGGCGGACGTCGAGCGCCTGATCACGATCATGGACGGCCTGGTGGACGACGGCAACACGGTCATCGTCGTCGAGCACCACCTCGACGTGATCAAGAACGCCGACTGGGTCATCGACCTGGGGCCCGAGAGCGGCGACCGGGGAGGCACGGTGGTCTTCGAGGGCACGCCCGCCCGCCTCCTGGCCGCGCGCGGCTCCCACACCGCCGAGCACCTCCGCCGCGACCTGGCCCGCCCGTGACCCCGCACGACCCCGCACGACCGCGCGGGGATCAGCCGTAGTACCTCTTCGCGCCGTCGTGCAGCGGCACCGGGCCGGTCCTCGGGGCGTTGTCGCGGGTGATGTCCCTGGCCGCCGGGTGCACCTTCTCCAGGTCGGCCCTGCGGTCGAAGAGCAGCTTCGTCAGGCTCCCGGCCAGGGCCGGGTCCATCGTCTCGTTCACCACGAGCAGGTTGGGCACCGAGATCGTGGACACGTCGGCCGGGGTGCCGTACACGTCCTTGGCGATCGTGCCCTCGGCGTACACCTCGCCGTGCTCGGCCCGCATCGCGGGCAGCACCCCGTCCAGCGGTACGAAGGCGACCTTCCCCTTCAGGGAGGTGAACAGGTCGGTGATGCCCGGCGTCGGCAGGCCGCCCGACCAGACCAGCGCGTCGAGGTCGCCGTCCTTGAGGGCCTGCACGCTCTCGGGCAGGCCGAGTGCCTGGCGGTCGACGTCCGCCTCAGGGTCGAGCCCGGCCGCCTTCAGCAGGCGCAGCGCGATCACCTCGGTGCCGGAGTTGGGCGAGCCGGTGGAGACCCGCTTCCCCTTCAGGCCCGCGATCGACGTCACCCCGGAGGCGGTGGCGGCGACCACCTGGGTGGAGTTGTCGTAGAGGCGGGCCAGGGCGCGGATCGGCTGGGGCGCGGTGAAGGCCCCCTTGCCCGCGACCGCGTCGGCGGCGGTGTCGGCCAGGGTGAAGGCGATGTCGGAGTCACCCCTGACGACGCGCTGCACGTTCTCCACCGAGGCGCCGGTCGCCTCGGCGGTGGCCTGGTGGCCGGGCAGGTGCTTGCCGATCTGGTCGGCCAGTCCCCCGCCCAGGACGTAGTAGACGCCGGTGGTGTTGCCGGTGGCGATCGACAGCCGCTTCCCCGCGGCGGCGCTGCCGTCGCCGCCCCGCGCGGCCTGCTCGGCCGACCGGTCGCCGCCGCAGCCGGCCAGGAGCCCGCCGAGCATCAGCGACCCCGCAGCCAGCAGGACGGTCACTCGTCTGACGGTCATCGTTTCGCCTCTCGTCGTCGTGTCAGCAGATGCAGGAGAACGGCCAGGAGCAGCAGCCCGGCCCCGGCCAGCGCGGGCAGCGGCGACAGGAACAGCAGCGACACGGCCGCCACCGCGCACAGCACCCGCTCGGCGGGCCCGGCCGGGCCGAGCAGCCGCCCGCCGGTGGCGGCGGCCAGCGCGGCGACCGCCAGCGCCGAGACCGCGGTGGCCGCGACGATCTCGCCGAACGTGCCCCGGGCCAGCAGTGCCGCCCCGCCGGGGGCCAGCACGAAGGCGAACGGCACCAGGAACGCGGGCAGCGTGTACTTCCAAGCCGCGATCATGGTCCGGTAGGCGTCGCCCCCGGTGATGGCCGAGGCCGCGAAGGCCGACAGCGCCGTGGGCGGGCTGACCTCCGACAGCACCGCGTAGTAGAAGATGAACATGTACGCCTCGGCCTGGCCGACGCCCAGGTCCGTCAGCGCGGGCCCGATGACGACGGCCGCGATGACGAACGAGGCGGTCACCGGCACCGCCAGGCCGAGCACGAGCACCGCGACCGCGCACAGCAGCGCGGTGACGGCCAGGTTCCCTGCCGAGACGCCGACGATCAGCGAGCTCGCCTTGAGGCCCAGCCCGGTGAGGGTGACGACGGCGACGATCAGACCGGCCGCCGCGCAGGTCACCGCGACCGGCAGCACCCCGGTCGTCCCCGCGGCCAGGGCCCGCGCCGCCCTGCGGGGGGTCAGGGCATGCTCGCGGTCGAGGAAGGAGAGCGCGAAGGCCAGCAGGGTGGCGTACACCACCGCGCGGAACGGCGACTGGCCGAGCGCCATCAGGACGACGATCACGAACAGCGAGCTGAAGTGGTAGCCGAACCTTCTGACCAGCGGCCAGAAGTGGGGCGCGTCCACCTCGACCGCCCGTGTCCCGTACCGGCGGGCGTCGATCTCGATGGCCAGGAAGATGCCCAGGTAGTACAGGATCGTCGGGACGGTGGCGTACAGCAGCACGGTGAGGTAGCTCACCCGCAGGTACTCGGCGATGATGAACGCCGCCGCGCCCAGCGTGGGCGGCGACAGGATCGCCCCGATGCCGGCCGCCGCGAGCACTCCCCCGCCCTGCTCCGGCGGATAGCCCGCCCGGCGCAGGATCGGCCAGGCGACGCTGCCCACGCTCACGGTCGTCGCCACGCCCGAGCCGCTGACCGTGCCGAGCAGGAACCCGGCCAGGGTGACGGTGCGGCCGGGCGCGGAGCGCGAGCGGCGGAACGCGGCCAGGGAGACGTCCACGAAGAACCGTCCCGCCCCGGAGTGGTCGAGCACCGCGCCGTAGACGGTGAACAGGATGATGTACGTGGCCGCCACGTCCAGCGGCACCCCGTACACGCCGTCGGTGCCCATCACGAACGAGACCACGATCCGGTCCAGGTCGTAGCCGCGGTGCCCGACGACCCAGTCGAAGGGCAGGTGGCCGCCGTAGTAGGCGTACGCGGCGAAGGCCACGCAGACGGCGGGCAGGATCCACCCGACGGTACGCCGGCAGCCCTCCAGCACCAGCAGCACGATGACCGTCCCGGCCACCACGTCGAGCGTGGTCGGCTCGAAGGCGCGCCGGATGAAGTCGTCGAAGACCGCCAGCGGGTAGAGGCAGGCGGCCAGCGCCAGGGCGGCCAGCGTCCAGTCGACGGCCCCCGGCCGGTCGGTGCCGCGCCGCCCCGGCTTGTAGCAGACGAAGGTCAGCGGCAGCACGACCGCGAGGAAGACCATCCGGTACGGCAGCACGGCACCGGCGCGGAAGGCGCGGTAGAGGACGAAGAGCGACAGGCCGAGGGCCACCAGCGTGACGGCCCGCGCCACCGGCCCGGAAAGGCGCCGGGCGGGTCGTTCCGCGTCGAACTCCGCGATCAACTCGTCCGCTGAAGTGGTGCTCGCCAACCGCCGTCCCCAGGTGTGAGCCGCGACCTCTGACCGCAGATTACAGAGATCGTTGACCCGCGTCCGTCAGAGCGCGGTCACATTCGCGTCACACCTGCGGTACGGAACGCTCCCGGCCGGCACGGCACGGCCGGGGCCCGCGCGGCGGGACGGCCGGGCGTCACGGCCCGGCGGGGGCGGTCGGCCGGTCGGCCGGCACGGCGGGGGCGGTCGATCGGCACGGTGGGGGGGCAGGTGCGGGGAGCACGCCGGACGGGCGGCCCGGGGGCGTCAGCCGCCCGAGGTGTCGTTCTCGGCGTCGGCGGAGGGGACGGCGAGGTCGTAGGGGTCGTCCAGCCAGCCGGCCGGCAACTGGACGCGGTCGCGCGGGTTGGTCTTGCCGCGCGGCAGGTCGGCGCCCTCGGGCCACGCCTGGCCGGCCTCCAGCTCGGCCAGGCCCTCGCGCAGGCCGTCCAGGGTCTCGGAGGTCGCCAGCCGGCGCCGCAGGCCGGAGCCCACGGTGAAGCCCTTGAGATACCACCCGACGTGCTTGCGGAAGTCGGCCACGGCGTGCGGTTCGCTCTCGAAGCACTCGGCCAGCAGCGTGGCGTGCCGGTCCATGGTCGCGGCGACCTCGCCCAGCCGGGGGCGGACGGTCTTCTCGACGCCCTCGCACATGGCCGCCAGGTCCGCGAAGAGCCAGGGGCGGCCCAGGCAGCCCCGGCCCACGACGACGCCGTCGCATCCGGTCTCGTCCATCATGCGGCGCGCGTCGGCGGCGCTCCAGATGTCGCCGTTGCCGAGCACGGGGATCTCCGGCACGCTCTCCTTCAGGCGCGCGATCGCCTCCCAGTCGGCGATCCCCCCGTAGTGCTGGATCGCGGTGCGGCCGTGCAGCGCGATCGCCGAGACGCCCTCCTGAACGGCGATCCGCCCGGCGTCGAGGTAGGTGAGGTGGTCGTCGTCGATGCCCTTGCGCATCTTCACGGTCACCGGCAGCGTCCCGGCGTTGCCCACGGCCTCGCGCAGGATCGCCCGGAACAGGTTCCGCTTGTACGGCAGGGCGGAGCCGCCGCCCTTGCGGGTGACCTTGGGCACCGGGCAGCCGAAGTTGAGGTCGACGTGGTCGGCCAGGTCCTCCTCGGCGATCATCCGCACGGCCCTGCCCACGGTCACCGGGTCGACCCCGTAGAGCTGGAGGCTGCGGGGGCTCTCGTCCGGCTCGAACCTGATCATCTTGAAGGTCTTGGCGTTCCGCTCCACCAGCGCCCGCGTCGTGATCATCTCGCAGACGAAGAGGCCGCCGCCCTGCTCGCGGCAGAGCCCCCGGAACGCCGTGTTGGTGATCCCGGCCATGGGCGCGAGAACGACCGGCGGCCACACCTCCAGCGATCCCAGCTTCAACGACTCCACCCGGCTTTTCTACCGCACCGCGGCGAGCGGGACGAATCCTCGCTGGATATGGTGTCCCTGGTTCAGCCGGATGTGACATGGGAGGCCCCGGATGCTCCTGCGACTGCGGATCGCGCTGCCCGACCGGCCGGGCTCCCTGGGGAAGGTCACCCGGGTCCTCGGCGTCGCGGGCGCCGACATCACCCAGGTGGTCGTCCTGGAGCGCGGCGAGGGCCGGGCGCTGGACGACATCACCGTGCACTGGCCCGACTCCGCCCCCCGCCAGGCCCTGATCGACGGCCTGGAGAGCGTGCCGGGGGTGACGATCGAGGGTGTCTGGGGCACCCGGGAGGCGCCGGGCACCTACCCCGAGCTGGAGATCCTCAAGTACATCACCACGGCGGGCGACCGAGCGCTGGCCACCCTGCTGGACTCGATGCCGGTGCTGTTCAGCGCCGACTGGGCCTCGGCGGGCACCGAGCGCGTCCCCCGCGCGACCGTGCACTCGAGCTGGCGGGCCCCCGAGCCGGTGCCCTTCCCCGACGACACCCCGGCCCGCCCGACGGCCCTGACCCTCGATTCGGGGCTGCACGTGATCGCCGCCCCGCTGCCGCCGCTGGCGCTGACCTTCCTGCTGGCCCGCTCCGACGGCCCGGCCTTCCACCGCATCGAGGTGCACCGCCTCACCCGCATCCTGGAGATCTTCCTCACCCTGCCGGCGGTCGAGCGGAGCGTGGCCCGCCAGTTGCGCCGCCCCCCGGAGACGGCGCCGGCGCCGGAGCCGGGACCGGCCGGGTGAGGCGGCCGGGGAGGCGGCGGGAAGGGCCGGTCGGACGGGCCTGCGGAACGGCCGGTTGAACGGACGGTTACGCAACCGTCGGGAAAACCCGCTAGAGTTCTCTCGTCGCCACCGGGTGTGAAACCCGGGGGAAACACGCGGAAGTGGCTCAGTGGTAGAGCATCACCTTGCCAAGGTGAGGGTCGCGGGTTCGAATCCCGTCTTCCGCTCGAAGGGTCTTCGGGCTCTCACTCCGGTGGAGTGGCCGAGAGGCGAGGCAACGGCCTGCAAAGCCGTCTACACGGGTTCAAATCCCGTCTCCACCTCTGGTCTTTCCGCATGCGGACGATTAGCTCAGCGGGAGAGCGCTTCCCTGACACGGAAGAGGTCACAGGTTCAATCCCTGTATCGTCCACCACGCTCCGTGGCGCCCATGACCCTCATGGGCCGACCAGGTCGAACGACCGCCAGACCCCGTCTCGGGGGCCTGGCGGTCTTCTGCTTTCTCCGGCGACCGCCATCCCGCGAACACCACACGAACGGGGACACCCCCGCGGCACGGTCCTCTCACCGCACACCGGGTGATCTCGCCGGACCGGCGAGAACGCCGCTCACCGGGCCGCGCGAACGCGTCCTCCGCCGCCAGGTTCCCGCAGGTCGGCGGGGTCGATAGCGAGGGGATAGGGGGCCGATGCCGGGCCGTCCTACGTTTCGGACATGAGCACTCCGATCTTCGCGCTTTGCGATGAGTACGTCACCCGCTGGGCGGCACTGGACCCGATCGCGACCGGCGCCGAGGGCATCGTGTCCGACTTCGTGGCCGCCACCGACTACAGCCCCGCCGGCAGCTCCGCCCGGGCCGAGATGATCCGTTCGACCCTGAAGCGTCTCGACGAGCTGGTCCCGGCCGGTGAGCCGGACGTCAGGGCCGCCGCGCACCTGCGGGAGCGGCTGGAGGCCGAGCTGGCCTGGCACGACACGGGCGAGCCGCTCCGCTGGGTGGCCGCGCCGTACGGGGTGCCCTACCGGGTGCGTTCCAGCGTCGTCCTGCTGCCCCACGGCACCGACGACGAGTGGCGCGACGTCGCCGCCCGTCTCGCGGCGATCCCCGAGATGCTCGCCGGATGGCGGGAGAGCCTGGAGGCGGGGCTGGCGACGGGCCTGCCGGGCGCCCGCAGGCAGGCGCTGGCCATGGCGGACCAGGCCGACCAGTTCTCCGGTGCGGGCGGCACTCCCCCGGCGCACGACGCCTTCGTCGCCACCTACGGCGAGGGCCCGGTCAGGCAGGAGCTGATCGAGGCGGCCGCGGCGGCCCACGAGGCCTACGCCGCGGCGGGACGCTACCTGCGCGAGGAGTACGCGCCCCGGGCGAGCGAGGCCGACGCGGTGGGTGCCGAGCGCTACGCGGTCGCGGCCAGGATCAGCCTGGGCGCCGACATCGACCTGCGCGAGGCGTACGCGTGGGGCTGGGCGGAGCTGGAGCGCATCGGCGCCGAGACGGCCGCCGAGGTGGAGCGGATCAAGCCGGGCGCGACGATCGAGGAGGCGACGGCGATCCTCAACGAGACCCAGGCCGTCGACTCCCTGGAGGACTACCAGGCGTGGTTGCAGGAGCGCCACGACTGGGCGATCCGGCAGTTGCACGGCACGCACTTCGACATCCCCGAGCCGCTGCGGCGCATCGTGGCCGAGGTGGACGTGAGCTCCACCTCCGGCGCGGCCTCCTACAACTCGCCCAGCGAGGACCTGTCGCGGCCGGGCCGCACCCTGTGGCCGGTCGGGGGGCGTTCCCGCTTCGCCACCTGGACCGAGCTGACCACGATCTTCCACGAGGGGGTTCCCGGCCACCACCTGCAGTTCGGCGCGATGCGCATGGCCGAGGACAGGCTGTCCAGGTTCGCGAAGGTCTCCTGGGTTGACGGCCACGGCGAGGGATGGGGCCTGTACGCCGAGCGGCTGGCCGACGAGCTGGGCTGGTTCACCGACCCGGGCACCCGGCTCGGCATGCTCAACTGGTCGGCCCTGCGCGCCGCCCGGGTGGTCATCGACCTGGGCGTCCACCTCGACCTGCCGCTGCCCGACGGCTCGGCGTGGACGTTCGAGAAGGCGTGCGAGGTGTTGCGCGAGCAGGGCCGCTGCGAGCCGCACCGGGTCGAGGCCGAGGTGGTGCGCTACTTCGGCTGGCCCTCCCAGGCCATCTCCTACAAGCTGGGCGAGCGGGCGTGGGTGCAGGCCCGCGAGGAGGCCAGGACGCGTCTGGGCGAGGCCTTCGACCTGCGCGCCTGGCACACCGCCGCGCTGGATCTGGGACCGGTCGGCCTGTCGAGCCTGGCGGAGGCGCTGCGCCGCATCTGCTGAGCGGATCCGCCGCACCCCGGCGGGGGGGGGGCGGGGCCCGGGCCGGGCGGGGCGGGGGGGGGGGGGGGGGGGGGCGCCCGCGGCCGGCGCCCGGG
>NZ_JBNCLF010000002.1:409284-484737 GCF_049844535.1 Streptosporangium sp. DT93 | reverse complement strand
GGATCTGGGCCCGGGCGGCCTGGCGCGCCGGGCGGCGGCGCGGCGCCGCAGCTGCGGAGCGGATCCGCCCCACCCCGGCGGCCCGGCACCGGAACGCGCGTTCCGGTGCCGGGCCGTCGTTCTCAGGGCACGGAGAGGGCCTCCAGCTGGGCGCGCACCCGGGCGGCGATCTCGGGGGGCATCGCGGCGGCCAGTTCGAGCGCCTCCTCCGAGACGCTGCGCGCCGCCGCCGGCTCGCCGACGGTGGCGTAGGCGCCGCTGAGCATGACCAGGACGCGCATCTGGTGGAGCGGCGCGTCGATCTTGTGGAACAGGCCGAGGGCCTGGTGGAGGCGGCCGATGGCCTGCTCGGTCTGGTCGACGGCGAGGGCCAGCTCTCCGAGCCCGAGGACGATCCTGGCCTCGGCGAGTCTCTCCCCGCCGGTGCTCGCCACCTCCAGGGCCTGGTGGAGGGTGCGCTCGGCCTCCTGGAAGTCGCCCTGGCGCAGCCGCGTGATGCCCAGGCCGTGCAGGGCGTACGCCTCGCCGGTGGGGTCGCCGATGTTGCGCACGGTCGTGAGCGTCTGCTCGAAGACCTCGGCCGCCGACGCGAGCTCCTCCAGCCGCAGGTAGGTCTCGCCCAGCCGGTGCAGGACCTGCGCCTCCACCCGGCGGCTGCCGCCGACCCTGCTGAGGTTCAGCGCCTCCCCCAGCAGGCGTTTGGCCTCCTGGAGGTCCTCGCAGTCCAGCCTGATCTGGGCCATGCTGTGCAGCACGTAGGCGGAGGCGACCTGGTCGCCGGTGCCGCGGAAGATGCCCAGGGCGCGCTCGTATCGTTCCACCGCCTCGTCGAGCCGGCCGCTCATCCGGTCCAGGAAGGCGATGTTGCGGATGACGAGGGCCACTCCGAGGTCGTCCCCGGCCTCGCCGAACAGCTCGGCCGCCGACTCGAAGTCGCGGCGCGCGTCCCCGAAGCGCTGCTCGGCGATGTAGAGCGAGCCGATCGAGTAGAGCATCGCCGCCTGCCCGCGGCGGTCCCCGGCCTGCCGGGCGGCGGACAGGGCGACCTGGTGGGTCTCGCGCCAGTCGTCGAAGTAGATCCTCGACTCGAACAGGGTGACCGCGCTGATCGCGAGGTCCCAGCACAGCTCGACGAACCCGGCCTGCGCCGCCTGGCGGATGCCCGAGATCAGCGTCAGCCGCTCGCGCTCGTACCAGGGCAGGGGGGCCATGACGAGCTTCTCGACCAGCCGCTCGGGCAGCGGCCAGCGTGGCGCGTCGCTGTGGACCTGCACGTAGTCGCCGCCGTACTCGCGGCGGTGGGCCTCGCCGGTCAGGAAGAGCAGTCCGCCGAGCACCCGCTCCAGCGCGGCGTTGCGGTCGGCGACGGCCTCCTCGCCGGCGAGGCGCTCGCGGGCGAAGACGTGGATCAGGTCGTGGAAGCGGTACTGGCTGTGCACGCCGTACCCGGCGTCGGTCGTCTCGACCAGCTGGCTGTCGGCCAGGTCGTCGAGCAGGTCCTGGGCGTCGGAGGGGTGGCAGTCGAGCAGCGCGGCGGCCATCCAGCCCGAGAAGTGCCGCGACTCCAGGATGGCCAGGCGCCTGAACAGGCGGCGCGCGTCCTCGCTGACGCTCTCGTACGTCAGCGAGATGCTCGCCCTGATGCCCAGGTCCCCGTGCTTGAGCTCGTCGAGCCTGCGGGTCTCGTCCTCCAGGCGTCCCACGAGCTGGTCGACCGTCCAGTGGGGGCGGGCGGCGAGCCTGGCGCCCGCGATGCGCAGCGCCAGCGGCAGGTGCCCGCACAGGCCGGCCAGTTCGGCCGCGGACTCGCGCTCGGCCTGGATCCGCTCGACGCCGGCGATGCGGGCGAGCAGGTCCACCGACTGGTCGGAGTCGAAGAGGCCCACGTCGAGGTGGGCCGCGCCCGCCAGTCCCGCGAGCCTGCTGCGGCTGGTGATGATCACCGCGGCCTCGGGGTTGCCGGGCAGCAGGGGCAGCACCTGGCTCTCGCTCCTGGCGTCGTCCAGGACGATCAGCATCCTGCGACCGGCGAGCAGCGCGCGGTACATCTCCGCCCGCTCGTCCACCCCGTCGGGGATGGCGTTGCCCGGCACGCCCAGCGCGCGCAGGAACCGTTCGAGCACCTGGCCGGAGCCGAGCGGGTGGGACTCCCCGCCGTGCAGGTCGGCGTAGAGCTGGCCGTCCTCGTAGCGGCCGGCGACGCTGTGCGAGACGTGCACCGCGATCGTGGACTTGCCGATGCCCGGTTTGCCGACGACGGCGATGACGGGGACGGCGAGGCGCTGGCGGTCCTCGGCGGCGAACGTGAGCTGGCGGCGGATGGCCTCGACCAGCTTGATCCTGCCGGTGAAGTCGGCGATGTCGGTGGGGAGCAGGCGCGGGACCGTGCGGTGGGCGGCCGGCGCCTCCCGCGTCTCGGTGTGGCGCTGCTGCTGGGGCCGGCGCTGTTCCTGCTGTCCCTGTTCCTGCTGCCGCTGCTGCTGTTGTTGCCGCTGGCGGGCCGGCGGGTCGAGGCTCTCGTCGGAGGTGAGGATGGCGTACTCGAGCTGCTGGAGGCTCTCGTTGGGCTCGATGCCCAGCTCGTCGATCATCGTCTGGCGGGCGCGGCGGTAGACCGTCAGCGCCTCGGCCTGGCGTCCCGAGCGGTAGAGCGCGAGCATGAGCTGGCCGCGCAGCCGCTCCCTGAGCGGGTGTTCCTCGACGAGCTCGCTGAGCTCGCCCACCAGCTCGTGGTGCCTGCCCAGCTCCAGTTCCAGGTCGACGCAGTCCTCGTTGGCGTTGACGCGGCGCTCGGTGAGCCTGCCGACCGCCGCCTGCACGAGCCGGCTCTCCTGGCCGTCGAGGGCGGGTCCCCGCCAGAGGGCGAGCGCGTCGCGGTAGTGCCTGACGGCCTCCTCGGCGCGGTGGTCCTCGCGCGCCTGGCGGGCCTGGTTCAGCAGGCCCTCGAAGTTCTGGGAGTCGAGCTGCCCCTCGGTGACGCGCAGCGTGTAGCCCTGGGGGTGGGTGGCGATGACGTCGAGGCCGCCGTTGGCGGCGAACAGCCGTCGCAGCGAGGAGATGCAGATCTGCACCTGCGCGCGCGAGGTGCTGGGGAGGTCGTCACCGTAGATCGCCTCCGTGAGGCGCCCGATGGTGACCATGCGGTTGGCCTCCAGAAGGAGGCAGGAAAGGACGACCTGTTGCCGAGGCGCTCCCAGATCCAGTCGCTGCGCGCCGGCGACGACCTCCAAGGGGCCGAGGATCCGATACTCCACCGAATCTCCTTACAGAATCACGGCCTGCTTAGAAATTTCACCGCACGGTCGGTGTAAGAGAGACGTCAGGGATCTGACCATTGCCTTACATCAAACAAAACAGACTCAACCCCCGCCCCCCGCGACTCCGGACGGTCGACCGGCTGGTCACTAGGGGTGATTCCTATGTAAGTACCGCTACCTGCCCGGGATCATACAACGCCACCCATTGGAGAACTAGGGGGATTTGTAAAGGTCTGCTCCTATTTGCGACTAACGGTGGGTTTCAGGTACGAAGAAGCGGCCGGGCCCGTGAAGGCTCCGGCCGCTCCGGTGATCTCCCGCCCGCACCGGTCTCACCAGGCGAGTAGTGACGTTCTAGCCCCAAGGGGTATTGCCGCCGTCGAGGGTTTCGGGGGCCTTGCCCGCGATGCCCCAGGGGGTGTTGGCGCCGTCAAGGCTTCCCGGGGCCTTGCCCGCGATGCCCCAGGGGGTGTTGCCGCCGAGCGCCACGGTCGCCGTAACCCCGTCGGCGGCGGGCCTGTCGGCGATCGAACCGGTGACGGCGGCGAGACCGAGGCACCCGAGGACGGCGACGGCGGAGACCATGATCCGAAGGGCGCCGATGCTCGCGAATTCCCGCATTTCCTGTACCTCTTTTTCGTGTCCCGCAGGCCGTTCAGTGCTGTCCGCCTGTCTGCTTCAAAACGTAAACAGACCCCCTATCCACCCCTTATCCGATTCCTTCTGATCCGGCATCCCCGCCATCCTGCGGCGGGGACGGCCGGCGGATAGCGGGCCGAAGGTGGACCGATAACGTCCTGGAGCACCCTGATGGGACCGAGGACGCGTGAGACGGAGCGCGCGGCCCCGAACCAGCAGATGGGTATCCACATGAGCATCGCCACACAGGCACTTGACGGCGTCTACGGCCGATCCGCGGCCGGTGTCCGGGCCCGCCTGGAGCGTGCCTCGGGTACCGGCTGGGAAGCGGTCTCCGAGGGAGAGACCGATATCGAGGGAAATGTCAAGGAATGGAATGACGAGTTCATGGAGCGGGGGCTCTATCGTCTCGTTCTCGCCACCGACCATTATTTCGCCGGGCTCGGCATGACCACCTCGTACCCGGAGATCTCGGTCATGTTCAAGATGCACGACGAGCGCACACCTTTCCACATCCAGGTCGTGCTGGCACCGCACTCGTACTCGACGTGCTTCGGCGTTCGCGGATGAACCCGCGAGCGGCGGGGGGCGTCCTCCTGAGGGAAGCGAACATGCCTGTTCAAGAATTGGTGAAATCCGGCCCCGACGGCTCCGGGAGCGACGAGGGCGCGCCCTCGGTCGTCGCCCGCTGCCTGAGCAACTTCCGCCTGGAGGTCGACGGGCAGGCCGTCTCGCACTGGCGCGCCGGCAAGGCGCGGGCCCTGTTCCAGTACCTGCTGGTCAACCGCGAGCGGTTCGTCCACAGGAACCGGCTGCACGAGGTGCTGTGGCCCGAGAGGGAGGAGCACGGCTCCAGCTCCCTCAAGGTCGCCGTGCACGGCGTGCGGCGGGTGCTCAGCACGTTCGAGGACGGGGACGGCTTCACCCTGCTCTACCAGGACCACGGGTACCTGTTGCGGACCAACAACGCGTGGGTGGACATCGAGGAGTTCCAGCGGGCCTTCGACCGGGGCCGGACCGCGTGGGTGGCCAAGGAGCACGACACCGCGATCGCCTGGTTCCAGCGGACCGCCGACCTCTACACCGGGGACTTCCTCGCCGGGGAGACCGACGGCTGGATCAACGAGCAGCGGCAGTGGATGCGCGGGACCGCCCTGCGCGCGCTGTCGGCGCTGCGCACCGAGGCGCTGGAGCGCGAGGACTGGCCGGCCGCGATGCACTGGTGCCGCAGGGCCCTGGACGTCGACCCCCACCACGAGAGCGCCTACCAGGCCCTGATGATGATGCACGGCGAGCTCGGCGAGCTCGGCCGCGTCCTGAGCTGGTACGAGGTGTGCCGCCTGCGGCTGCGCACCGACCTGGGCGTGGAGCCGAGCGAGCGCACCGAGCGGCTGCTGACCGCGCTCATGCGGGGCCGGGGCCTGCCGTCCCTGCCGGGCGGGCGGCCGTGACGCCCACCGCACCCGAGCACGTGACGGGTCCCGTCACGGAACACGTCACGGAACACGTCACGGAACACGTCACGGAACACGTCACGGAACACGTCACGGGACACGGCGCGGGTGCCGTCACGGGACACGGCGCGGGTCCCGCGACGGGACACGTGGCGGGTCCCGATCTGGAGAGCCTGCGCGCGGCGGTCGGCGCGTTCGCCCGTTACGGCGCGGCCGACAGGTCGTGGGAGCGGCTGCTGCTGGCGACCGGGACGCGAGTCGACCCCGCGCTGCCGGACCACCGCCGGGCACTGCTGACCTGGCTGAACGCGTGGGGCTGCCGGCTGCGCTACCCGCGCGAGGGCGAGCCCGACGTCTTCTGCGCCCAGGTCGCCGCCTGGTGGGAGCGCTGGGGGGAGCACCTGCCGGGCCCCGATGTCACGCTCGCCGCCCTGGACGACGCCGGGATCGAGGTGCTGGGCGCCTGCTACGCGGACCTGTCGGCGATGCCGGCGACCCCCGGCGCCAGGCCCCGCTCCCTGGGACCGACCGCGGCGTCCAAGACGCTGCACGCCCTGCGCCCGCGGACGCTGATGCCCTGGGACGCCGCCATCGCCGACGCCCTGCACGGATCCCGTACGGCCGGCGCCTACCGCGCGCACCTGCGGACGGGCCGGGAATGGGCGCGGCGCCTGCTCGCGGAGGCGGACCTCGGTGAGCAGGCGCTGGCGGCGGAGCTGGGCCGCCCGGGGCGTCCCCTGGCGAAGATGCTGGACGACTACTGCTACCTGACGTTCACCGCGGCGACCTGACCGGCCCTCGCCGGCCGGGTCGCCCGGGTCGCCCGGGTCGCGCCGGTCGCCCGGTTCACCCTGGACGTCCGGGCGGCCCCCACCGCCCGCGCGCTCACCGCAGGGACCTGACCAGGCTGCGCGCGGCCGTGCGGCTCGCGGCGAGCACGGTCTTGCCCGCGCCGCCGCTCCCGCCGGTGAAGGTGTAGACGCCCTTGGCCAGGGGTCGCAGCGAGAGCCCGCCCGTGGGGTGGTAGCACTCGACCGCGGTGACGGCCTCGACCGTCCCGGCGGGCGGCCGGTACCCGATCCTGGCCTCGGCCACGTCGAGGATCCTGCTGGTGAGGTCGGGGTCGGTGGGCACGGTCCCGGGGCTGATGTCCCACCGCTCGGTGGGCAGCCCCAGCAGGACCCGCCGCTCGGCGTACGACCTGCCGTACAGCCCGGACGTCTCGTCGACGAACGCGGCCGGTCCCCTCCCGTCGGAGGGGCCGAGCACGTACTGGATCACCTTGGTGCGCAGGCCCGCGTCCGTCAGGCC
This sequence comes from Streptosporangium sp. DT93, assembly GCF_049844535.1. NCBI lineage: Bacteria > Bacillati > Actinomycetota > Actinomycetes > Streptosporangiales > Streptosporangiaceae > Streptosporangium > Streptosporangium sp. DT93. Next base: position 478,076 of record NZ_JBNCLF010000002.1, on the reverse strand, counting down.
CGTGCGGGCGAGGAGACCCTGGGTCCACGCCCCGGCGGCCACCACGACGGCGTCGAACCTGGCCGGGGCGCCCTCGGACGGGCGGACCTCCGCCTCGGCGGTGATGCCGTCCACCTGGCCGTCGGTGACGAAGGCGCCCGAGCGGACGAGCTCGATCAGGAGCCGGTCGCGGAAGGCGTTCGGCGACAGGTGCCCGGCGCGCCTCTCGACGACCGCCACGCTGCCCTCGGGCAGGTCGCGGAACGTGCCGCGGGCGCCGAGCTCCTCGCCGCTGACCAGGGAGATCGAGCCGGGCAGACGGCTGCGCACCAGGTCCACCAGGCTCTCGGTGCCCGGCCCCAGGCCCGGCAGCAGGTACACCGAGCCGGTCTCCCGGTAGGAGGCCCACTCGCGCAGCTCCCGGTTCGCGTGGAGCTCCGCCAGGCTGTCGGCGGCCTCCAGGCACAGGGCAGGGTCGGGCTCGAAGGCCCTGGTCAGACCCCCCGAGGCGGCGCTGGCGTCGGCCCTGCGGTGCGGTTCGCCGGTGTAGAGGTGGACGGAGCTGCCCCTGACGACCTCGCACAGGCGCCAGGCCAGCATCGCCCCGGCGATCCCGCCGCCCACGACGGCGATTCTGATCATCGTGTCTCCCCGCTCACGTCGCCGGGGAGGTCGCGTCACGCGACCCGCCGGCCTTGTCGGGGGCGCTCGCGCCCGGGGCGCCCTGCGAGTCCGCGGGAACCGTGTCCAGGACGACCGTGCCCGGGGCGAGCGGGTCCACCGCGACCGTGTCCGGGTCGGCCCCGTCCGGTCCCGTGCCCGCCGTGGCGGTCCCGCCCGGGGGTGTCTTGTTCGGGTCCCGCATGCCGATCACGCCCGCCACGGTCGCGATCGCCGAGACCAGCGCGGCCCACAGCCACACCGAGCGCCCGACCTGGAACCACACCAGGGTGCCGATGACCGGCCCGATCGCGGTGCCGAGCCCGAAGACGCTCTGCATCGCGCCGATGTAGCGTCCGCGAAGGTGCTCGGGGCCCGCCAGGGCGGGGTAGGCGAACGTGGTGGGCCCGCCGATGATCTCCGAGAGCGTCCAGACCAGCGTGCCGAGCATGAACCAGATCGGCAGGGGCGAGATCGCGTAGATGGCGTAGCCGACCGAGACGAGGCCGAGGCCGAGCACCGCGGTCAGCCGGATCGGCCACTTCTGCACGACCTTCGTCATCGCCAGCTCGCAGGTGATGACGATGAGGCCGTTCAGCGAGACGGCCGCGCCGTACCACCACAGGCTGATGCCGGCGGCGGAGATGTCCAGCGGGAGGGTCGCCGTGTACTGGCAGTAGACGATGGAGGTGAGCAGCATCGCGACCAGGTAGACGCTGTAGCGCCAGTCGGCGAGCACGGCGAGGTAGCCGGTGCGCCCGCCCTGCCCGGGTGTCGCCTCCTCGGCCGCCACCGTCTTGGCCGCGGCGCGCGGGGCGCGCCTGGGCAGCGCGAACATCACGGTGACGCCGAAGATCAGCGCGGCCGCGGCCTCGCCCCAGAAGAGCGCGTTGTAGGAGACGGCCAGCAGCCCGGCGCCGATCAGCGGGGCGGCGGTCATGCCGAGGTTCAGACCGAGCCGGTACATCGCCGTGATCATCACGACCCGGTGCCTGGGCGTCAGCTCGGTCAGCATCGTCTGGGCCGCGGGCCGGTAGAACTGGCCGACCGTGCTGACCAGGAAGACCGCCGCCAGGAGCGTCGCGTAGTTCGGGGCGTAGAGGATGGACACGATCAGGACGGCCGAGCCGCCCATGCTGATCAGCGTGACCGCCCGGGCGCCGAGCCGGTCGGAGAGCGACCCTCCGGCCAGCGATCCCGCCACCGCACCGGCGCCGTACACGCCCAGCGCGAGCCCGGCCTGGGTGGCCGAGAAGCCCCGGTCGGTCAGGAACAGCACCAGGTAGATCTGGATGAACGCGGCCAGCTTGCTGATGAAGCCTCCGAAGAGCAGCGCCTTGACGGCGCGCGGAGTCTCCCGCAGGGTGACGAACACGCCGTCGTCCTGCGTGGGCGGTGCGGGGGGTGGGGGCGTCGGGGGCACGTTGCTCTCGTTCTCGATAACGGCGGTCATGCGGCTGCCTTCACCTTCAGGCCGGCCTCGGCCGCGTCCAGCGCGGCCCGGCACTCGTCGACGGTCGGGGATAGCGCGGTGGCGTAGGCGATACGCCCCCACAGGGTGCCCTTGGGCGGTGGTGAGACGGTGGCTCCCGCGGCGACCACCGGGACGACCCGGTCGATCTCCGCGGGCAGGCCGGTCTCGTCGAACGCGATCGACTCGATCGTGGTGTCGTCCTCGTCGACGTAGAAGAAACGCACGCCGCCGACGAGCTTGCGCTCGGGCGCGAGCGCGGGGGTACGGCCGCAGGCCACCGCGGCGGCGGCCAGGCCGGGGTCGATGCCGGTGGTGAGCAGCCCGAGGTAGGGGATCATGTCCCCGCCCAGGCGCGCGTTCACCTCGATGACGCGCAGTCCCCGGGAGGAGAGCTTGATCTCGGTGTGGGTGAAGCCGTCGGTGAACCCCAGCGCGGTGTGGGTGTCCTGCAGGACGCGGCGGAACTCCGCGTCCTGCAGGAGCTCGTCCTGGGCGTCGACGAAGTGGCCCACCTCCTCGCAGTAGGGCTCGTAGCCGAGGACCTTCCTGCCGAGGAAGAGCGGCGTCACCACGCCGTTCTGCACGACGGCGTCGACGCTGACCTCGGGTCCGTCGGCGAACTCCTCGACCAGGACGGGGATCTCGAACGTCGCCCCGCCGGGCACGTGCAGGTCGTGGACGAAGGCGAACCGCTCGGTCAGCTCGGCGGCGTCGTCGACCTTGATGACGCCCAGGCTGCCGCCGAGGCCGCGCGGCTTGAGGATGGCCGGGTAGCCGACCGTCTCGGCGGCGCTCAGGGCCTCCTCCAAGGTGGAGACGGCCAGCGACCTGGGCTGGGGGACGCCGAGCGCGTCGAGCGCGACGCGGGTGAGGTGCTTGTCGCGGCAGCGGCGCACCATCTCGGTGTCGCCGCCCGGCAGGCCGAGGGCCTGCGAGATGTGCGAGGCGGCCAGGATCGTGGCCTCGTCCCAGCACAGCACCCCGTGCACGGGCTCACGGGCGGTGAGCTCCAGCGCGGCGGCGGCCAGCGCGGGGCCGTCGCCCAGGTTCGCGACGACGGTCCAGCCGGTGACGTACTCCTTCTCCCAGCCGGGCTCGGCGGTCACCATGAGGTGGACGCGGTACTCGGTGGCGATGGAGCGCAGCAGGTACTCGCGGTAGTGCCTCATCCCCGTCGCGACCAGCAGGATCAGCGGTCTGGTGTCGGTGGTCATGTCACGCCTCCTTGGCGGTGGTCACGAGCTGCTTGTCGGAGGGGTCCTGGTCGGCGGTGCCCTGCAGGGTGTCGAAGAACTCCTCGCGGGCGGCCTCCTCCTCGGTGGGGTCGATCCGGGCGACCGCGTAGCGCAGCAGGGGCGGCGCCATCATCGAGGTCACGACCGCGACCAGGACGATGACCGTGTAGGACGCGGTGGTCAGGACGCCCAGGCGCAGGCCCACCATCGCGATGATGACCTCGATGACGCCCCGGGAGTTGAGGCCCGCGCCGAGCGCGAGGGCCTCCCAGCGGGTCCTGCGGGCGATGCGCGCCCCCAGGTAGGCGCCGGCGAACTTGGAGGCGACGGCGACGACCAGCACCACGATCCCGGCGACGAGCACGGGCGGGTCGGCCAGTTCCGTCAGGTCCATCCGCAGGCCCGCCGTGGCGAAGAAGATCGGTGCGAGCACCGCGGCGACGAGCGTCTGCAGGGGCGCCAGCCTGGCGACCTTCAGGTCGGGTGAGGAGCCGACGAGCGCGCCGCAGACGAACGCGCCGAGGATGGCCTCGAAGCCCATCGACTGGGTGGCGGCGGCCGAGAGCAGGATCATGGCGGCCACCGCGGCGATCGTGGTGGCGCTGCCGCCCCGGTCGGCGAGGCGCAGCACCCCGGCGACCACCCTGCGGCCGAGCAGGAGGGCCACGGCCACGATCCCGGCGAGCATCGCGACGGCGGTCAGCGCGGCCTGCCCGGTGCGGGCCCCGGCGGTGGCGAGCGCGGAGACCACCGAGAGCAGGAACCAGCCGGCCACGTCGTCGATGACCGAGCTGCTCAGGATGAGCTGGCCGATGTCGCGGTGCAGCAGGCGCATCTCCATCAGCACCTTGGCGATGACGGGGATGGCGCTGACGCAGAGCGCGACGCCCATGAAGAGCGCGAAGACGGTGGTGTCGACGCCTTCGGCGATCATCTCGGAGGGGGCCAGGTAGCCGAGCCCGACGCCGAGGACGAGCGGGACGATCAGGCCGAAGCCGCTGATCCAGGCGGCGCTCCTGCCCTGGCGGCGGATGAAGCCCACGTCCAGGTGCATGCCGGTGAGTCCCACCAGCAGCAGGACGCCGAGCTGGCCGACCGCGTCGATCATGTGGAATCTGGCCGGGTCGGCGGGCAGCAGCCAGGCCGAGAACCCGGGGGCGACGTTGGCGAGCAGCGAGGGCCCGATCAGGATGCCGGCGGTGAGCTCCCCCAGCAGGGCGGGCAGCCCGAACCGGACCGACAGACGTCCCAGGACGGTGGCCAGCGCCAGGAGCACACCGAGTTGCAGCAGCAGGACCATGAGGTTGTGGGCGGGGATGACGGCGACGGGAGCCGCGGCGATCGTCATGTGGGTCATTCGCCGTTCTCGACGTAGTACCAGTTCTCGGGGCTGATCATCCCGAAGGGGTTGATGGGCTCGAAGCCGCGGAGCTCGTTGGAGACCTCGAACAGCCGCAGGGAGAAGTTCGGGATGAAGATGACCGGGACCTGCTCGGCGATGTAGTCCTGGTACTCGTACAGCGCGGCGGGGTCGTCGCTGGTCAGGGTGCGGTCGATGAGCTCGTCGGCCCTGGGGTCGGTGTAGTGGCCGAAGTTGCCGCCGGCGTCGGTACGGAAGAGGATCTCGCCGCTCGGGTAGTGGTAGACCCACCCCCCGCCCCAGGTGCTGAGCTCCCACAGGCAGGGGCTGTCGGGCCCGGGGACGCAGGGCGCGTCCTCGGCCACCAGGACCGAGCCGTAGACCTCCTGCAGCCGCATCTCGATGCCGGCCTTGGCGGCGTCGTCGCGGAACTGCTCCATCAGGCGGGTCAGGGCGGGGCGGCCCTCGGCGTAGCGGAGGGAGAAGCTGAGCTTGGTGCCGCCGGGGATGCCCGCGCCGGCCTGGCCGGGGCCCTCGCCGGGGTTGACGCAGACGGCCGGCGTGGTGCTGGTGTCCCAGCCGTTGGCCTCCAGCAGCGCGCGGGCCCGCTCGGCGTCGAAGGGCAGGATCGGCGCGCCCTGCAGGGTGGGCGAGACCAGGTCGCTCACCGGGTAGCGGGGCACCGGGCCGTCCTGGCGGTAGGCGTAGCCGTGGTAGATGTCGCGGGCCGCCCGGTCCTGGTCGAGCGCGTGCTGCATCGCCTGCCGGATGTAGGTCTGGGCGAGCATCTTGCCGGCGACGGTGGGGTTGTTGTAGTTGAGCGGGATGTAGCGGATGCAGAAGGCCGCCTGCGGGACGAGCGTGTAGTTGTCGGCCAGCGGGTTGGGGCCGCCCTTGGTGGGGTCGTCGGTCGGCTCGGTGCTGAAGCTCAGCGGCAGGTAGCCGACCTGGATGCCGTCGGGGCCGCCGGGGCCCTGCAGCAGCTTCTCGTACTCCTCGCCGTCGGACATGAAGGGGACCTGGCGGAACTCGTCCAGGTGCGCCTTGTTCGGCCCGGAGTAGTGCTCGTTGGGGACGAAGGTGACGACGCCCTCCATGGTGTAGCTCTTCAGCCGCCACGGGCCGCTGACCACGCTCCACACCGGGCTGTCGGCCCAGTGCACCCGGTCGGAGTTGTCCTCCTCGACGACGCCGCCGTTCTCGGCCATCAGGAAGTCGTAGACCGCGGCGACGTTCTCCAGCCCGTAGGAGGCGTCCGAGGGGCCCTCGGCGGTGCGGTCCCACGCCTTGGGCATCGGGGTGATGGTGCTGAGCTGGTTCATCAGCACCCAGCGCTTGGAGTAGACCTTGTCGAAGGTGAAGTACACCTTGTCCTCGGCGAGCTTGCCGTAGGAGACCAGGTTGTCGGGGAAGCAGCCCGGGACGTACTCGCCGTAGCGCTCGCCCTTGACGGCCATCATGTGCACCCAGAACAGGACGTTGTCCGCGCAGATCGTCTCGCCGTTGGACCACTTCCACGGCTTGACGGTGACGGTGACGGTGAGGCCGTCCTCGCTCCACTCGGGGGGCTCGCCGATGCTGAGGTCGTGGTCGACCTCGGGGGTGCCGTGGGTGCCGAAGAAGTAGAGCGGCCGGTACATCAGGATCTGGAACTCGAGCAGGTTGCGGGTGCCGAAGCGCTCGGGCGGGGTGAACGGGAAGATGATGGAGGGCGGGAATCCGGGCGCGCAGGCCCAGGTCACCGTGCCGCCCTTCCTGGGCGTTCCGGGCTTCCCCTGCTCGTCGGCGTCCGGGCGGGCGATGGTGTTCAGGGTCATGTCCGGCTCTCTGTCGTGTGGTGGGCGGCGGCGGGCGCGGTGCGCGCCGCCTCGTCGAAGGTCGCGGGGTCGATCTCCTCCAGCAGGGAGACGCCGCTGCTCGCGTGGGCGCCGAAGCGCTCCCACGTCTCGTGCAGCAGGACGCGCCCGTCGGGGAGCAGTTCGGGGGTGCTGCGGCAGTGGCCCGACACGACGGAACCGGTGTCGAGGACCATGGTGTACGCGAAGTCGAGGGTGCCGTCGGCGGCGCAGAGCCCGGTGAGGCTCCCCCGGCGGGCGTGGCCGCCGGAGAACTCCCCCCACAGCAGGTCGCCGTCCTGGCGGTACAGCGCGACCGGGTGCCGCTCGCCGGAGGGGACGCCGCCGGTGGTGAAGCGGCGCCCGTTGTAGTCGATCACGATCGGGCCGCCCTGAGTTCGAGGGTGCAGCACTTGGCGCTGCCGCCGGACTTCAGCAGTTCGGAGAGCTCGACGCCGATGGGCTCGTAGCCGCGCTCGCGCAGCTCGCCCATCAGGTGGGTGGCCGCGGGCGGCAGCAGGACGTGGCGGCCGTCGGAGACGGCGTTCAGCCCGAACACCTCGGCGTCGGCCTCGTTCGCGATGATCGCGTCGGGGTACAGGACGCGCAGGACGCCCTGGCTCTCCCGGGAGAAGGCGCCGGGGTAGTACATGATCTGGTCGTGCCCGAGCACCGCGAGCGCGGTGTCGAGGTGGTAGAAGCGCGGGTCGACCAGCCGCAGTCCCGCCACCGGCATCCCGAAGAACCGCTCCGCCTCGCGGTGCGAGCGGATGTCGGTGCGGAAGCCGGTGCCGGCCAGCAGGTACCTTCCCGCCTGCAGGTAGTCGCCCTCGCCCTCGTTGACGTGGACCGCCTCGCGGGTCTGGTAGCCGCGGGAGCGGAACCACTCCAGGTAGGCGGGGCCCTCGGCGGCCCGCTCCTCGTGGCGGAACCTGGCCGAGAGCACCTTGCCGTCGACGACCGTGGCGCCGTTGGCGGCGAACACCATGTCGGGGTAGCCGGGCAGCGGCTCGATGAACTCCACCTGGTGGCCCAGGGCGCGGAAGGCGCGCACCAGGCCGTCCCACTGGAGCTTGGCCAGCGCGCCGTCGACCGGCTTGCCCGGGTCCATCCAGGGGTTGATGGAGTAGAAGACGTCGAAGTGGGTGGGCGGGCACATCAGGTAGCGGCGGGTGCGGGCGACGCGCAGGGCCGTCCGCGGCGCCTCCTCGGCGAGCTGGGTCACGACGCCTCCCCGTCCCGGTCGAACGTGACGTCGATCTTGGAGGCGTACTCCAGCATCGTCGCCCTGGCGTCCTCCAGAGAGGTGCCGGTGGTGCCCAGGAAGCCGAGGATGCTGTTGCCCTCCGGCGGGCGCCGGACGACGTCCCCGGGACTGGCGGTGATCTTGAGGAAGAACACCTTCTCGGACTCGGAGACCTCGGCCGGCACGTCGATCGCGGCGATGCGGCCCGCGTCGCACAGCAGGCACATCGCGGTGACGTGGACGCCGGTCGGCCGGTAGTGGCGCACCCTCGGCGCCGCGCCGCGGGCCACGTCCATGACGGCGCGGATCGGGTTGTGCGCGGCGGTGATCTCGGCGATGAGGTCCAGGCCGCCGCCGCCGGGCCTGATCGCGATCTCCAGCAGGTACGGCTCGCCCTCGTGGAAGCGGACCTCGGCGTGCAGCACGCTGTTGCGCAGCCCCTGGGCGCGCACCCCGGCCGTGACCACCCGGTGGACCGCGGCCACCTGCCCGGCGGTGAGCGAGGTCGGCGCGTGGTGCACGTCGTCGTCGAAGGTGCCCCCCTCGACGGTGATGCGGTCCACGATCGAGCCGAGGTAGACCTCCTCGTCCCAGGCCACGGCCTCGATGAGGAACTCCTCACCGTCGAGGAAGGACTCGACCAGCAGGCCGTGCGGGCCCAGGTCGAGGCCGTGCGCCTCCATCTCGAACCACGACATCCCCTCGATGCCGGCCAGGGCCCGCGGGAACAGCTCCTCCATCTCCGCGCTGTCGTCGATCTTGAACACGAAGTTGCTCGCGGCGCCCAGGGTGGGCTTGAGGATGACCGGGTAGCCGAAGTCGCCGGCGGCGCCGAGCGCCTCGGACAGCTCGGTGACGAAGCGGAAGTCCGGATGCGGCGCGTCGTGCCTGCGGTGCGCCTCGCGCATCAGCAGCTTGTTGCGGCTGGTCCTGGCCGCCTCGACGCCCACGCCCGGCAGCCCGAGGGCCTCGGCGACGGCGGCGACCGTGGTGACGGCCGACTCCGAGAAGGTGATGATCCCCTCGAAGCGCTCCTGCTCGTGCCACTGCTTGGCCTCGGTGATGAGGTCCTCGATGTTCTGGGAGCCTGCGACGCGGTAGCGGTCGGCGGGCCAGAAGTCGGGGGTGCCGATGCCGTTGAGCACGTAGAGGTCGGCGCCGTAGGCCTGTACCTGCTCGTAGCGGGAGCGGTAGTAGGTGGCGTTCTGTCGGGCTTCCAGGGCGAGGAGTTTCATCGGGGGCTCCGGGGCAGTCGCGGTAGCAGGAAGGCGTCGATCGTCTCGGCGGAGGTGTCGAGGGTGAGCTCGACACCGGCCGCCTGGGCCTCGGCCGCGACGTCGATGAGGATGGGGGCGGCGCAGGCGAGGAAGGCGCGCACCTCCATCAGGAGGTCACCGGGCTCGTCGCGCTCGGCGGTCAGCAGCCGCGAGAGCTGGGTGACGATGCCGTCCGCCGCCCGGGTCAGGCTGAAGGAGGACAGGCCGTAGCAGAGCCCGAACCGCTCGACGATCACCGCGGCCCGGCGGCGGCCGGCGGCGGTGACCTTGAGCTCCTCCCCCGGGTCGGTGACGAGGGCGTCGATGCGGTCGGCGAGCGCGTTCCACGGCTCGCGCAGCCGGTGGGCGGTGACCTTGTCGAGCCCCTCGCGGGTGAAGTTGGCCCGCTGGTCCTCCGGGCAGGTCAGGGCGAGGTAGAACCGGACGAGGTCGCGCGGCACCTCGGCGACCAGGTCGGCGCCGCGGATGAGGTGGCCCCGGCTGGTGGAGAACTTCTCGTTCTCCAGCTCGTAGAACTCGTTGCAGACGTTGGCGTCGGGGGTGAGGTAGCGGTCGCCGTGGGCCAGCAGCATGACCAGGTCGACCATGCCCCAGAAGTAGACGTTGTCGAACCCGTGGAAGTAGACGAGCTCGTTGTCGCTGCCGGCGCGCCAGGCCTGGTCGACGGGGCCCTCGGGCTCGCCGGCCGCCTTCCAGGTGCTGTAGATCGAGGCGGGCATCGCCTCGACCCACGGGTAGAGGATCTGGCCGGGCGTCTCGGCGAACGGGGCGTCGATCCCCCAGCCGGGCGACGGCACCGTGATCGGGATCTCCGGCAGCGGCCGGGCCAGGATCTCCCGGATGAGCTGCCTGGCGTGTCCCCTCCAGGTGTCCTCGCGGGCGGCGTAGTAGGCGACGAGCTCCTCGCGGTAGTTCTCCACCGGCAGGACCAGGACGCTCACCTCGCGCGAGGTCACCGGGTCGGAGGGGTCCAGGACCGAGCGCGGGTCGCCCAGGTCGTCGAAGTGGTTGGGGTGGCCGCAGCCCTCGCACGACCCGCCGCAGCTCTCGGTCAGGCAGGCCGGGCACTCGCCCTTGACCAGCCCGTCGAAGAGGTAGAGACCGGCGTTCTGCGCGTACGGCATGCGCACGGTCCGCAGCTCGAACCGGCCCTGCTCGTGCAGGGCGGTGACGAACTCCAGGACGGTCCGCCGGTAGACCTCGTCGACGGGCGGCAGCGGGGCCAGCGAGATGCCCATCGCCTCGACCGACCGCTGGATGGCGGCGGTGGAGGTCGCGCACAGCTCGGCCGGCGTGGTGCCGTGCCTGCCCGCCGTCGAGATCATGTACGACTGGCTGTCGTCGGTGCAGGTGTTGTAGTTGACGGTGCGGCCGCCCGCCCGCAGGTGGCGGGCGTAGACGTCGCCGGCGATGTAGGGGCCCGCCATGTGGCCGACGTGCAGGTCCCCGTTGGGGGTCGGCGTCGCGGCGATGACGATCGTCTGCGTCATCTCTCCTCCTGGTGGCGGCTCTCGAACGCGCGGGTCATGTCGTGGTCCCACCAGATGCCGTACATCTCGAAGATGCCGGTGCCGTCGTTGACGACGCGGTGGTTGGTGCCGGGCGGGAAGTAGGCGACGTCCCCGGCGGAGAAGGGGCTGCTCTCGCCCTCGCTCTCCAGGACGGCCTCGCCGGAGACGGCGATGAAGATCTCGTACTCGTGGTGGGCGTGCCGGGTCGAGGCGGTGCCGGGCGCGATGACGCACCAGGCGCCCTCGAACGGGGCGTTCATCGCGTCCCACGGCATCAGCCGCTTGGCGAGCAGGCCGTTGTCCTGGCGTAGCTGGGAGGGGTCGAAGGAACGGAGGTCCACGGGATGTCTCCTCGAAGGGTTCGGGGGGTGTCAGGAGGCGACCGGGAGCGCGAGCGGTGTCAGGAGCTCGGCGGCGGTGTTGGTCCCCTGGATGTCGCCGACGATCTCCTCCGCCCGGTTGGCCAGCGTGCTGAGCAGGGAGTCGGCGATGCCGTGGGTGTCCTCGTTGACGCCCTGCAGGTAGCAGGAGGCGCCCGAGCCCGCGGGCAGGGTCAGCTTGTAGAAGCGGTCGACACCGATCTCACCGAGGCCGGCCCCGACGGCGAGGTCGCGGATCAGCGTCGGCATCCGGCGGTCGAAGCCGGTGCCGAGCAGCAGGACGTCGCAGGGCAGCTCGGCGAGGACGCCGCTCTTCCTGTCGCGGAGGGTGAGGACGATCTCCTCGCCCTCGGTCCTGGCTCCGGCGATCTCGGTCATCGTGATCATCTGGATCCTCTCCCTTCCGGTGAGGCGCTCCAGGTAGATCTGCCGGTAGAGGCTCTCGAGCAGGCCGGGGGACAGGCCCGCGTAGTTGGTGCGGTGCATCTCGGACAGCAGCTGGCGGCGCGCGTCGGGAAGCGACCGGTGGAACTCGTCGACGAAGGAGGCGTAGAAGAGCTCGTTGGTGAACTTGCTGCTCTCGTAGCCGTTGAGGCCGATGGAGCGCATCACCATCGTGCACTCGGCGTTGGGCATGCTCTGGTGGGTGGCCCACAGCATCTCGGCCGCGCTCTGCGCGCCGCCGATGACGGCGACCCGGTGCGGGGCTGCGTGGTCCAGGCCGGCGATCTTCTGGCTGTACTCGGTGCTGTGGATGATCCGCTCGCGGGGGATCGCGTCGAACACCTCGGGGACGTGCGCGTCGCGGCCCGCGCCGACCACCAGGGTGCGGCAGCCGACGGTCGAGCCGTCGGCGAGGTGGGCGATCCACCGCTCGACGCCGCCGTCCTCGGCCATCACCGGTTCGACCCGCACGCAGCGCCGGCCGTACTCGATGCGCACCTGGGCGAGGGACTGCGCCACCCAGAGCAGGTAGTTCGAGATCTCCATTCTGTACGGGGTGAAACTGCCCAGGTTGACGAATTCGCTGAGCCTTCCCACGGAGTGCAGGTGGTTCACGAAGGAGAACCTGCTCTGCGGATTCCTCAGCGTGACCAGGTCCTTGAGAAAGGAGACCTGGCTCTGGGTCCAGGGCAGCAGCATTCCCCGCTGCCACACCACGTCCTCGTGCTGTTCTATGATCAGCGTTCTGGTGGCAAGTTCCGGAGCGAGCTCTTCGAGGGCCACGGCGAGGGCGAGATTGGACGGCCCTGCGCCGAGTGCGAGTAACTCGACTTCCTGGTGCTTCACGGTGGTCGCCTCCCGGACGACTTCTCGGGCGCGATGCCCGTGACGAATGGTCTTCTTGGTTTCTCCTGGTCGGCTCACTGCCAGCCGGCTCCACCGGCCGGGGCGAGGGCAGAGGCGAACGCGGTGAACGCGGTACCCCCGGTGCCCCCGGTGCCGGCGGTGCTCCTTCCCGGCACGGTCGCGGTCACGGCGGTGACGGTGGCGGAAGCAAAGGCAGCGGTGAGCGGGAGGACGCCGAGGGCGGTGGAGCGGAGCGTGGTACCCATTGTTCTTCTGTCCTTTCGGCCGACGATTCTCGGCGCCCTTTTCTCTGTTCCACGGGATTTATCCGAGTGACTTTCCGGAAATTTCCCGTTTCGTTCTTGCCCTTGATTCTTGGCCGATCGATGTGGGTCCGGGAAGGCCCAGGGGCTGTCAGCGCACTGCAATGGCAGGACGCTGACAGGCCTCCTCGTCGAAGGCGCCGAGGCGCCCGAGCGCGAGTTCCAGGTCGGTGCCGCACGACACCAGCGACCAGCCCGCGAGGCCGGGAAGGCCCCGCAGGCCGCGAAGGCACAACCGCGCCGCCGCGTCCTCGGACTCGTCGAGGGTGGGCCTGCGGATGAAGAGGCCGAGATGGATGCCGGCGGGGTGGTCCTCGCTGTAGATGTGCTCGATCCCGTCATCGGGCTCCGCCAGCGCCAGGAGGAGGCTTCGGAGCTCTCGCGCGGGCATCCGCCCGCCGGGCGGGGCCGGCGGGCCTTCGGTCTCGGGGGCGCGCAGGCGCGCGTTGATGAGATACATGTCACGACCGTGGTGCGCACGCGCCGAATCCACCAGGCGTTTCCCCTGGCAGGTCGGCGACGTGGCAGGATCATGCCACCCTCCTCGGCCCCGGGACGCCCTCCCGCAGGCCAGGGCGCCTCACCGGAGAGCCGGGCCGATCGCGTAACCCGGTCGTCACTGCCCCCCTCTAGCTTCAGGCTGTGATCGCCGTGGGCCCCGCCCATCGGATCGCGTCGCGGTCATGCTCGAACAGTGGAGGGGTCGTGCTCATGCTGCTTGGCATCGGGTCCGCCGAGGAAACCGTTTACCGCACCATCTTGGAGAACCCCTCCTACGGGGTGACCGAACTGAGCCTGGAGCTGGACTGGCCGGTTCCCCGGGTCCGCGCCACGTTGGACGAGCTGGCCAAGCTGTCGCTGCTGCGCCCCTCGTGGGAGGAGCCCGACGTCCTGCGCCTGGTACGCCCCGAGGTGGGACTTGCCGCGCTGCTGGCCCGCGAGGAGGCCGCGCTGCTGGCCAAGCAGCAGGAGATCGAGCGGAGCCGCACGGCCGTCGCCCAGATGATCGCGGCCTACGCCGACCAGAACACCGCCCGCCCGAGCGACGACTCCGAGTCGCTCGTCGGCATCGACACGATCCGCAACAGGATCGAGGAGCTGTCCGCCGACTGCCGGCAGGAGCTGCTCGGGTTCGAACCCAAGAGCGCCCAGACCCCGGAGAACATCCTGGCGAGCCGCCCGCTGGACGAGGCGATGCTCGGCCGCGGCGTGGCGATCCGCGTCATCTACCCCGACAGCGTCCGCAACGACCAGGCCACCGCCGGATACGCGACCTGGCTCACCGGCAGCGGCGGCCGGGTCCGCACCACACCCGTCCTCCCGCTCCGCATGCTCATCTTCGACGGGCGGACGGCCCTGCTGCCGACCGACCCCGCCGACAGCGGCGCCGGAGCGGTCCTGCTGCGCGGGGCGGGCGTCGTCGCCGCCCTGGTCGCCCTGTTCGAGCAGACCTGGGGGGCCGCCGGCCCTCTCGGCGAGGAGCGCAGGCGCGACGGGCAGGGCCTCAGCGACCAGGAGCGCGAGGTGCTGCGCCTGCTCTCCACGGGGCTGACCGACGAGGCGGTGGCCCGCAGGCTCGACGTCTCGGTACGCACCCTGCGGCGCGTCACCGCCGACCTGATGGAGCGGCTCGACGCCCGCAGCCGGTTCCAGGCCGGATACCTCGCGGCCTCCAGGGGATGGCTTCCCTCCTTCCCCTGACCCCGGCGCCCCGCCCCGGCTCCGTTCACGGCCGGTTCCCCCCGCGGCCGGCCGATCAGGTGTCATCAGCAGGAAAGCTCCCGTTCACCGACGTACACCCCCATGTCGGGAACGCGTTACCCCCGTGCGCGTAGGCTGTTCAGGGGCCGGAAGGGCCTCACGTCACATGGGGGAAGATCGTGAGTCCGTCACCAGCCGATACCGTCACGCCGTCGCGGGCGCTCCTGCCGGGAGGGACCGCGCCGCCGTCGAGGACGCTGCTGGACATCCTCGACGAGACCACGCGGCGCCACCCCCACGCGACCGCCCTCGACGACGGGCGGACCCGCCTGGACTACACCGGCCTGCGGGCCGAGGCCGGGCGGATGGCCGCGGAGCTGAGGGCCGCCGGGATCGGGCGCGGCGACCGGGTCGGCGTCCGTATCCCCTCGGGCACCGTCGGCCTGTACGTCGCGATCGTCGCGGTGCTCACCGCCGGGGCCGCCTACGTGCCGGTCGACGCCGACGACCCCGACGAGCGGGCCGAGCTGGTCTTCGGCGAGGCGCGGGTCCGCGCGGTCGTCGGCGACGGCGGCAAGATCGTCCCCCACGCCGGGAACGACCTCTTCCCGCCGGACGCGCCTGCTTCCGGCGCGAACGGCTTCAGCCGGGAACCCGAAACCACGGACGGCTCCGGCCGGGCGGCCGGGAACGCGAACGGCTCCGGCCGGGAACCCGAAGACGCGAACGGCCGCGACGGGCGGCCCCGGCCCCGGGAGCACCGCGACGGGCGGCCAGGCCCCGAGGACGACGCGTGGATCATCTTCACCTCCGGGTCCACCGGAAAGCCCAAGGGCGTGGCGGTCACCCATCGCAACGCGGCGGCGTTCGTGGACGCCGAGGCCGGGCTGTTCCTGATCCAGGAGCCCATCGGCCCCGGTGACCGGGTGCTGGCCGGGCTCTCGGTGGCGTTCGACGCCTCCTGCGAGGAGATGTGGCTGGCCTGGCGGCACGGCGGCTGCCTGGTGGCGGCGCCCCGGGCGCTGGTGCGCACCGGCATGGACCTCGGGCCGTGGCTGATGGAGATGGGCATCACGGTCGTGTCGACGGTGCCGACCCTGGCGGCGCTCTGGCCGGTCGAGACCCTCGACGACGTACGGCTGCTGATCTTCGGCGGTGAGGCGTGCCCGCCGGAGCTGGCCGAGCGGCTGGCCGTGCCGGGGCGGGAGGTGTGGAACACCTACGGGCCCACCGAGGCCACGGTGGTGGCCTGCGCGGCGCCCCTGACCGGGGAGGGGCCGGTGCGGATCGGGCTGCCGCTGGCGGGCTGGGACCTGGCCGTGGTCGGCGGGGACGGCGAGCCGGTGGCCATGGGCGACACCGGCGAGCTGGTCATCGGCGGCGTCGGGCTCGCCCGCTACCTCGACCCGGTCAAGGACGCCGAGAAGTACGCCCCGCTGGAGGCGCTCGGCTGGGAGCGCGCCTACCGCAGCGGCGACCTGGTGCGGGCCGAGCCGGAAGGGCTGATCTTCGTCGGCCGGGCGGACGAGCAGATCAAGCTGGGCGGGCGCAGGATCGAGCTGGGCGAGGTCGACGCGGCCCTGCGGGCGCTGCCCGACGTCGCCGGGGCCGCCGCCGCCGTCAAGACCACCGCCGGCGGGCACCAGGTGCTCGTCGGCTACGTCGTCCCCGCCGGAGAACCGGCCGTGGGAGCCGTCGCGGGTCCGGCCGAGGGACCCGGCGGGACGTCCGGTCAGGGACCCGGCGGGACGTCCGGCAGGGCGTCCGGACGGCCGTTCGACAGGACCGCGGCGGCCGAACGCCTCCGGCACACCCTGCCCGCCGCGCTGGTCCCCAGGATCGTCGTCGTGGACGACCTGCCGACCCGTACCTCCGGGAAGATCGACAGGGATGCCCTGCCCTGGCCGCCCCCCGGGGGACCCGTCGGGTCCGACGGCTCCGGCGGGTCCGTCGCCGCAGCCGTGCCGGACGTCGACGACTGGGTGGCCGGCCGCTGGCTGGACGTCCTCGGCGGCGTCGAGGGCGACTTCTTCGCCGAGGGCGGCACCAGCCTGGCCGCGGCCCGGCTGGTCGCGGCGCTGCGGGAGCGCTACCCGGCGGTCACCGTCGGCGACGTCTACGACAACCCGACGCTGTCCGCGCTGGACGCCCATCTGTCGGCGCTGGACGCGCCGGAGATCGTGACCACCGGCCGGACGGTCGCGCCGGTGCCGCGCCGCGCCGCGCTCCTCCAGGCCGCGCTGACCGTGCCGCTGCTGACGGTGGGCGCACTGCGCTGGGTGGTGGCGCTGGCCGCGCTGAACAACCTGGCCGGCCTGCCCTGGACCCCCGCCGTCTCCTGGTGGTGGGTCCTCGCGGGCGCGCTGCTGTTCGTCAGCCCGGCCGGGCGGATCGCGCTGGCCGCGGGCGGCGCCCGGCTGCTGCTGCGCGGCCTGCGGCCGGGCACCTACCCCCGGGGCGGTGGCGCGCACCTGCGGCTCTGGTTCGCCGAGCGGCTCTCCGAGCAGCTCGGCGTGGGCGAGGTGGCCTGCGCCCCCTGGCTCACCCACTACGCGCGGGCGCTCGGCGCCCAGATCGGCGACGACGCGGACCTGCACACAATGCCGCCGGTCACCGGCATGCTCAAGCTCGGCAGGGGCGCGGCGGTGGAGCCCGAGGTGGACCTGAGCGGGTACTGGATCGACGGCGACCGGGTGCACGTCGGCGAGATCAAGATCGGCGCCTCCGCCACGGTCGGCGCCCGCGCCACGCTGTTCCCCGGCGCGAAGGTCGGCAAGAACGCGCAGGTGGCGCCCGGTTCGGCGGTCGCGCGGCCGGTTCCCGCCGGGGAGCGCTGGGCGGGCGTGCCCGCCGGACGGGTCGGCAAGGCGCGTCCTCCGGCCGCCGCGCGGCCACCGCGCTCGCGGCTCTGGGCGGCCGGCTACGGATTGTCGGCCGCGGTGCTCTCCCTGTTCCCGGTGATCGCCGCGCTGCCGGGCCTGGCCGTGCTGCTGCGCGACGGCGCCCCCTCTCTCTTCTCCGTCCTGGCCGGCGTGCCGGTGGCGACGGTCGTCTCGGCGGCGGCCCTGGCCCTGCTGATCGTGGCCTCGGTGCGGCTGCTGTCGGCCGGGCTGCACGCCGGGCAGCACCCCGTGCACAGCCGCCAGGCCTGGCAGGCGTGGGCGACGGGCCTGCTGATGTCGATGGCGCGGGTCTGGCTGTTCCCCCTGTACGCCAGCACGATCACCCCCGCCTGGCTGCGCGCCCTGGGCATGAAGGTCGGCCGGGACGTGGAGCTGTCGACGGTGCTGGCGCTGCCGTCGATGACCTCCGTCGGCGACGGCGCCTTCCTCGCCGACGACACGATGGTGGCGCCGTACGAGCTGGAGGGCGGCAGGCTGCGCGTCGACCACGTGCGGATCGGCAAGCGCGCGTTCCTCGGCAACTCGGGCATGACCGCGCCGGGGCGCAAGGTGCCCAAGGACGGGCTGGTCGCGGTGCTGTCGGCGGCGCCCAAGAAGGCCAGGGCGGGCTCGTCGTACCTGGGGATGCCGCCGGTGGAGCTGCGCCGGGCGGCCGACGAGGGCGACCGGAGCCGCACCTACGACCCGCCGGCGCGCCTGCGGGTCGCCCGTGCCGCGGTCGAGGTGTGCCGCGTCGTGCCGGTGATGTGCACGGTGGCGCTGACGGTGCTGCTCGCCGCGTGGCTGGAGTGGCTGGCCGGGGCGTACGGCTTCGGGGTGGCGGCGCTCCTGTCCGGGGTGGGGGTGCTGGGCGGCGGGGTGCTGGCCGCCGTGCTCGCCACCGCGGCCAAGTGGGCGCTGGTGGGGCGGATCGCGGTGGGCGACCGGCCGCTGTGGAGCTCGTTCGTGTGGCGCAACGAGCTGGCCGACACGTTCGTGGAGGTGCTGGCCGCGCCGTGGTTCGCCCAGCGCTGGCTGGGGACGGCGCCACTGAACCTGTGGCTGCGCTCGCTGGGGGCGCGGGTGGGACGGGGCGTGTGGTGCGAGACCTACTGGCTGCCCGAGGTCGACCTGGTCGAGCTGGGGGACGGGGTGTCGGTGAACAGGGGATGCGTGCTGCAGACCCACCTGTTCCACGACCGGGTGATGAGCATCGATACTGTCGTCATGCGAGCCGGATCGACCCTGGGCCCCCACGGGGTGATCCTGCCCGCGGCGACGATCGGGGAGAACACCACGGTCGGGCCCGCCTCGCTGGTGATGCGCGGCGAGTCCGTGCCCGCCGGGACCCGCTGGTTCGGCAACCCGATCGCGGCCTGGACCAGGCGGAGATAGCGCGAGAAGACAGTGGAACGAAGGAAGCCGGCGTGGTTCTGAGCACGATCCCCCCGTTGTACTTCCCCATGCACGGCGACGACGGCTACCGGGTGGAGCACTACGACCTGACCCTGGACTACCGGGTGGGCACCAACCGCCTGGGCGGCGTGGCCACGATCTCGGCGGTGGCCCTGCGGCCGCTCACCCGGCTCACCCTCGACCTGGGCGTCTTCCGGGTGGGCGGGGTGACGATCGACGGCGCGCCGGTGCGGTTCACCCACCGCGGCGGCAAGCTCCACCTGTCGCCCGCCTCGCTGCGGGCCGGGCTGTTCACGATGGAGGTGCGCTACTCCGGGCCCCCGCGCCCGGTGACCAGCCACTGGGGCGGCCTGGGCTGGGAGCAGCTCACCGACGGCGTCATCGTGGCGGGCCAGCCCATCGGGGCGCCGTCGTGGTTCCCCTGCAACGACCGGCCCGACGACAAGGCCACCTACCGGATCACGATCACCACCGCCTCGGCGTACCAGGTGATCGCCAACGGGGAGCTGGTCTCCCGGCGGCAGGCCGCCTCGACGACCACGTGGGTGTACGAGCAGGCCGAGCCGATGGCCTCCTACCTGGCGAGCGTGCAGATCGGCCGCTACCGGCAGGCCGAGCTGGGCCCGGGGATGCCGCTGTTCTTCCCGGCCGGGCACGCCACGCGGGTGCGCCACGACTTCGCCCGGCAGGAGGCGATGATGGAGGTCTTCACCGAGCGGTTCGGCCCGTACCCGTTCGGCTCCTACACCGTGGTGGTGGCCGACGACGACTTGGAGATCCCGGTCGAGGCGCAGGGCATGTCGATCTTCGGGATCAACCACGTGGACGGCAGGCGCGGCCAGGAGCGGCTGGTCGCCCACGAGCTGGCCCACCAGTGGTTCGGCAACAGCCTGACGGTCTCCGACTGGCGCTGCATCTGGCTGCACGAGGGGTTCGCCTCCTACGCGGAGTGGGTCTGGTCGGAGAACTCCGGTGGCCCGTCGTCCGACGAGCACGCGCTCCGCTGGCACCGCAGGCTCTCGGCGCTCCCCCAGGACCTCGTGCTGGCCGACCCGGGCCCGCGCCACCTGTTCGACGACCGCGTCTACCACCGCGGGGCCCTGACCCTGCACGCGCTGCGCAGGACCGTCGGCGACGACGCCTTCTTCGCCCTGCTCCGGGAGTGGACCGCCGGGCACAGGCACGGGAACGTCACCACCGGGGCGTTCGTCGCGCTGGCCACGCGCCGCTCGCCGGTACCGCTGGACACGCTGTTCACCGACTGGCTGCACACCCCCCGCCTGCCACGCCTCCCCCACCCCTGAGCCGTACGGCGGCGGCCGTGATCTCCTTCGAGCCGTACGGCGTGGTCTGCGCGGCGTCTCCCGATCCGCCGTGGCGGGTGATCGCTATCGTGGGCGGATGCCGCCCGGCCACCGCACCCGCCTGCTCGCCGCCCTCGCCGCGATCCTGACCGTCGCCGCCGGGCTGACCGTCCGCGCGACCGCCGGCGGCTGGTTCGGCGCGTCCGCCGGCGACGCCCTCTACACCGTGCTGGTGTACGCGCTGATCGTGTTCGTACGGCCCCGGATCATCCCGGTGCGGGCCGCGTCCGGCGCGCTGGCCCTCAGCTGGGCGGTGGAGCTGGCCCAGCTCACCCCCGTCCCGGCCGCCCTGTCGGAGGTGAGCGTCGTGGCCAGGCTGGTGCTGGGCAGCACCTTCGGGGTGGCCGACCTGGTGGCCTACGCGGCCGGGGCCGTCCTGGCCTGGGCGGCCCACACCCTGTTCGGGCGGGGGCGGCGGCACCGGCCGGAGCGGGCGGGCGTTCCGTCCTGACCATCGCCGGGCGCGTCATATCCTGGCCGGACCATGCCTGAAGGACACGTGATCCATCGTCTGGCCCGGGAGCACCGGCGGGCCTTCGGCGGCCGGGAGGTGCGCGCGCGGAGCCCGCAGGGGCGCTTCGCCGCCGGGGCCCTGCTGATCGACGGGCGGGTGCTCACCGAGGCCGACGCGCACGGGAAGCACCTGCTGCTGGGCTTCGACGACGAGCGCTGGCTGCACGTGCACCTGGGGATCTACGGCAAGTACGCCTTCGGCCCGGCGCCCGCGCCCGCGCCGACCGGGATGGTGCGCCTGCGCCTCAGCGGCGACGAGGAGTACGCCGACCTGCGCGGCCCCAACACCTGCGAGCTGCTCGACCCGGCGGGGAAGAAGGAGCTGCACGCCCGGCTGGGGCCCGACCCGCTGCGCGCGGACGCCGACCCCGGGCTCGCCTGGCGGCGGATCGGCCGGAGCCGGGCCTCCGTCGGGATCCTGCTGATGGACCAGTCGGTCGTGGCGGGGGTGGGGAACATCTACCGGGCCGAGGCGCTGTTCCGGCAGGGGATCGCCCCCTCGCGGCCGGGCAGGGACCTCACGCGGGGCCGGTGGGAGGCCCTGTGGGCGGATCTGGTGGCGCTGATGGCCGACGGCGTCCGGGTGGGCCACATCGACACGGTCAGGCCGGAGCACACGCCCGAGGCGATGGGCCGCCCGCCCCGGGTCGACGGCCACGGCGGCGAGGTCTACGTCTACCGGCGCGCGGGCATGCCGTGCCACCTGTGCGGCACCGAGATCCGCACGGAGGTCCTCACCGGGCGCAACCTCTTCTGGTGCCCGGTCTGCCAGACCGGCTGACGTCGCCGAGGGCGCGGATCCGCCGATCTCCGGCCGGACGTCAAGGTCACCCGGCCTCGACGGTTCCGACGGGCTTCGGCCGGACGTCAAGGTCACCCGGTCTCGGCGGTTCCGGCGGTCCTCGGCCGGGCGGCACGGTGACGGGGACCGGCAGGTCCCCGTCCCGGCCGCGCGGTCATCCGGGCCGGGAGGGCCTCACATGAGGGTGCGGGCCGTCCAGAGCTCGGGGAAGATCTCCCGCCGCATGCTCCGCTCCAGCCAGCTCAGGCCGCTCGACCCGCCCGAGCCCGGCTTGGCCCCCATCGAGCGCCGTACCGCCATCAGGTGCCGGTAGCGCCAGTCGGAGAACTGCTCGGCCAGGTCGGTCAGGGCCTCGGCCAGCGGCGCGAGCGGCCCGTTGTAGACCTCGACCCAGGCCGCCTCGATCTCGGGGGTGGCCTCGTACTCCGCGGTCAGGTCGCGCTCCAGCACGGACGCGGGAATCGCGTACCCTTGACGGGCGAGCAGGGCGAGGACCGAGTCGTACAGGCTCGGCCGCCGCAGCGCCTCCGTGAGCTCCCGGTGCGCCTCGGGGTTGCGGCGGTGCGGCCGGATGAGCGCCTCGGACTTGTTGCCGAGCAGGAACTCCACGTGGCGGTAGAGCGCGGACTGGAAGCCTGACCCCTCGCCCAGGGCGTCGCGGAAGGAGTTGAACTGCGCCGGGGTCATCCAGCTCAGCGCGGCCCAGGCGGCGTTGAGCGCCTCGAAGTGCCGGACCGTCCGCTTGACCGTGAGCGTCGCGGCGGTGACGTCGTCGTCGTCGAGCTGGCGCTGGGCCACGAGCCATTCCGAGCGGAGCAGGCCGAAGTACAGCTCCATCACCTGGGTGGTGACCAGGAACGCCAGCTCCTCGGGAACGTCGGTGACGGTTCGCTGGAGCCCGTGCAGCGCGGCGGTTCCCACGTACTCGTCGTAGGGGGTCTGGGACTCGAAGCCGAGCGTCGGCAGCCCCTCGTTCCCCTCGGCCCGTGCCCTTCTGTCCTCTTCGGTGAGCTGCTTGATCCCGGTCATCGCTCCTCCTTCGTCTGTACACCTCCATGGTGCGCCGTATCGGTCACTACGGAAATAATGGAAGAAAGGTGATTATCGAGATAGGCCTTCGGAACGCAAGGCATCGAGCGGATCAAGTTACGACGTGACGGAGCGTGATCGTGGACACCATGGACTGGGCCCTGCTGGCCGAGCTGCAGGACGACGCGCGCCTGTCGTACAGCGAGCTCTCCCGGCGGGTGCACCTGTCGGCCCCGGCGGTGGCCGAGCGGGTGCGGCGGCTGGAGGAGACCGGGGTGATCACCGGCTACCACGCGCGGGTCGACGCGGCGCGGGCCGGGCGCGGGGTCGCCGCCCTCATCAGGATGTCGTGCTACGGCCCCCGCTGCGTGCTCCGCGACGAGCAGGCGCTGGCCTGGCCGGAGATCCTGGAGGTGCACCGGGTGACCGGCGACACCTGCTGCCTGCTCCGGGTGGCCGCCTCCTCGATGGCGGCCTTCGAGGAGATGATCGACCGCCTGGCCCCGTACGGGCACCCGTCGAGCATGATGGTGCTCTCCAGCCCCGTGCCCTGGCGGCCGCTCTCCGCCGGCTGACACGGCCGGGAGGGCCGGGGCCGGTCAGGCCGTGATCCGTCGGGCCGAGGCGACCGGGACGTGCCGGACCGGGGTGGGTCAGGCGGGACGGGTCGTCACCGCGTCGGCGACGGCCCCGGCGGTCGCCCGCCAGATCGGCGAGCCGGGATCGATGACGTCGAAGTGATCACCTGACATCTCCAGGTAGGTCACCTCGTCCCCCGCCTCCCGCGCGGCCCGCGCGTAGCGGCGGCCGAAGTCGACCAGGTCCAGGTCGTCCCCGCCCCCCTGCACGACGAGCTGGGGCACGCCCAGCGGCAGGCGCTCCAGCGGCCCGGATCGCGCGTAGACCTCGGGTGCCCCGGTGACGGATCCGCCGAGGGCGGTGGCCACCGCCCCGGAGCCCATGTGCCTGCGGTCCCCCTCGGCCAGGTCCAGCACCCCCGCCAGCGAGACGGCGAGGGTGATCCGGTGGTCGTCGGCGGCGGCGCGCAGCGCGAGCTGCCCGCCCGCGGAGTGGCCGATCACCACCAGGGGGCCGCCCGCCTCCCGCGCCGCCGCGGCCACGCCCCGCGCCACGTCCCGGGTGGTGGCCGCCCAGCCGTGCGCGTCGGGGCGGCGGTACTCGAGGTTCCAGGTGGAGAACCCCCGCCCGGCCAGGTCCACGGCGAGCGCGTCCATCAGGTCCGCGCCCCAGATCGAGCGCCAGAAGCCGCCGTGCAGCAGCACCGCCACGGGAGACGTGCCCGCGAGCGGCGCCGCCCCGGACGACGGCTCCACGGCGTCGTCCACGACGTCGTCCACGACGTCGTGCGGCGGGCGTACCTCGGCCCACTGGTCGGGGTGGTCGCCGTAGGCGACCCGGCGCGCGGGGTGCCGCAGCCGGTGCACGGCGTGCCTGATCGCCCAGGTCAGCCCCCAGACGCCCCGGCCGTGCAGGTAGGGGCCCTTCGCGTCCGCCGTGCCGGCCGCACCGGACGCGGGGGGCACGCCCGGCGCCGAGGGCGTGCCGGAGGCCGAAGGCCGGGCAGGCGCGGGGGACGGGGCGGGCGCGGGGAGCGGGGCGGGCGCGGGGGGCGGGGTCTCGGAGCGCGTCAGGTCGAGCCAGACCGCCTCGGGGCGCTCGGCGCGCAGCGCCCGGGCCCGCGGGTCCGGGCCGGGCAGGACGACCAGGGCGCCGGGAGCCTCCAGGGCCGCCCGGAAGGCGGGCAGGTCCGGGGCCGCGGACAGCTCCCCGCCGACGCCGAGGGCCGCGAACTCCCGGTCGGCCACCTCGGTGAGCAGGCGGAGGTCGGCGACCAGACCGGGACCGGTGACCACCAGGACGTGCGGGTCCGGAGGAATCATCCGCTCATTCTGCCCCATCACACGATGATTACGGCTCGGGGATGTATGCCCGTACGAGCAGTTCCTCGGCGTCGTTCAGGTAGTTCTCCAGCGCCCGCTCGGCCTCGGCGGTGCGCCCGCCCTCGATGAGCTCGACCAGCTCCAGGTTGCGGGCCACGAAGGGCTCGTGGAAGGAGCGCGGGTTCCTCATGACGTGGAAGACCAGCCGCAGCTCGGCCAGCAGCTGGCGCATCGTCTCGTTCAGCCGCGGGCTGCCGTTCAACGCGGCGAGGTTCTGGTGGAAGCGGATGTTGGCCGTCCCGACGTCCTGCCAGCGCCCCTCCCCGGCGGCGAGGGAGGCCTCCGACACCGCCTCCTTGATCATGGCCAGGGCCGCGGGCGTGACGTTCGCGCCGGACCGGACCGCGGCGCCCTCGATCACCCTGCGCACCCGGTAGATGTCGGCCACGTCCTCGGCCGACAGCACGCGGACGAACACCCCCCGGTTGAGCCGGTGCTCCAGCAGCCGTTCGTGCCCGAGCAGCCGGAACGCCTCGCGCAGGGTGTTGCGCGAGACCTCCAGCACGGCGCCGATGCTCTCCTCCGACAGCCGCTCGCCCGGGACGAAGGAGCCGTCGGCGATCCGGTCGCGGAGGATGTCGGCGACCTTCTCGGCGGTGCTGCTGCGCCCGAGACGCCCCCGGTCGTGCCGCAGTGCGGCGGCCACGTCTTCCACGGTCCCAAGAAATCATGAAACAAAAGTCTTGTCGAATTGTTCAACGATTCTTATGTTGAAGGAACCCGGTGGAAGCCGTCCCCGGGTGACGCCTCCCCTCAAGGAGTACACGTGACGGCGACATCCCAGACCAGGCGGGTCATCGCGGCCGCCCTGGTCGGCACCTCCCTGGAGTGGTACGACTTCTTCCTCTACGGCTCGGCGGCCGCCCTGGTCTTCAACAAGCTCTTCTTCCCCACCTTCGAGCCGCTGACCGGCACGCTGCTCGCCTTCCTCACGTACGCGACCGGCTTCGTCGCGCGGCCGCTCGGCGGCATCGTGTTCGGCCACTTCGGCGACCGCATCGGCCGCAGGAACGTGCTGGTGGCGACGTTGCTGCTGATGGGCGCGGCGACCTTCGCGATCGGCCTACTGCCCGGCTACGCCACCCTCGGGGTGGCCGCCCCGCTGCTGCTCACCGCCCTGCGCTTCCTCCAGGGGCTCGGCCTGGGCGGCGAGTGGGGCGGGGCGGTGCTGATGTCCATCGAGCACGGCGACCCCCGCAGGAGCGGGTTCAACGCGAGCTGGCCCCAGGTCGGCGTGCCCGCGGGGAACCTGCTGGCCGCCGGCGTGCTCGGGATCATGTCCGCCACCCTGTCCGAGGAGGCGTTCCTGTCGTGGGGATGGCGGGTGCCGTTCCTGCTCTCGGGGGTGCTGGTGGTCGTCGGGCTCTGGATCCGCCTGCGGATCGTGGAGTCCCCGCTCTTCGCCCGGGTGGAACGGGCGGGCGCGAAGGCGCGGATGCCGCTGGTGGAGGTGCTGCGCACGCACCCGCGCGCACTGCTGTCCGCGGGCCTGTCCCGCATCGGGGTGGACGTCGCCTTCTACACCTTCGTGACCTACATCCTCGCCTACGTGACCGGCCCCCTCGGGCTGGAACGCGGGGTCGCGCTGAACGCGGTGCTGATCGGCTCGGTCTTCCAGCTCTTCCTGATCCCGCTGTTCGGCGCGCTGTCGGACCGGGTCGGCCGCCGGCCGGTCTACCTGGCGGGCGCGACCGGGGCCGCGGTCTGGGTGTTCGCCTTCTTCCCGCTGCTGGACACGAGATCCTTCCCGCTGATCACGCTGGCCTCGGTGGTGGCGCTGGCCTGCCACGCCGCGATGTACGGCCCGCAGGCCGCCTTCATCGCCGAGCTGTTCAGCACCCGGCTGCGCTACAGCGGCGCCTCCATGGGCTACCAGGTCGCCGGGATCTTCGGGGGCGCGCCCGCCCCGATCATCGCGATCTGGCTGTTCGACCGGTTCGGCGGCACCGTCGCCGTCTCGCTCTACGTGGTCGCGGCACTGGCCGTCACCGCGGTGGGCCTGGCCATGGCCCCCGGCCCGCGCGACGACGCACCGCACGACGGTGCTCCGCGACCACGTGACGTCGGCCTCCCCGGCGCCCCGGGCGACCTGGGCGGCGCGGGCGGCGCGGGCGACCCGGGCGGCGACCCGGGAACGCGTACGGGGACCGCTTCCCGGGAAGCCTGACCTCGCGCGGGTCCCCCTCCCCGGGGGATCCGCGCGAGCGACCGGGCTCCGGACCGCTCCCCCTCCCGCGCCCCGGTTCCTCCCCTTCCCGCACCGCCCCCTGCCGGCACCTCCCGCCGCCGCCCTCCTTCACGACCTTCCCGACGCGCCGAACCCTCCGGTCCATCCGGCCCGCGAACCCGCCACGAAGGAGACCCGGACGGGCGGTGGCGAAGGACGGCCATCCCCGCCATCGCCCCCCGGCCCTCGCCCCCCGGCCCTCGTCCCCGGCCCCCGGCCCCCGGCCCCCGGCCCAGAGATGATCGACATGAGGGACCGCGGCGCACCCGAGGCCCTGGGCAGCCACCGAAGTATCCGTATAAGATCACTAAATGATGGTATGTCCGCTTGGCGGGACGATCTCCGGCCGTGGAATCCCCGAGACGCCGGTACCCGCGTATGCGCTCCGTTGAGATCACCGGCAAGAGGCTTCGGCTACGTGAGGTCACCATCGACGACGTGGACGCCCTTCACGCGGTCTACGGCGACCCCACCGCCACCGAGCATCTGCCGTTCGACCCCCGTACCCGCGAGGAGGTCGAGGAGACGATCGTCGAGGCGATGAACGCGCGGACGGCCGAGCCCCGGCTGCTCTACGTGCTGGTGGTGACCGGCCTCGACGACGGGGACGCCTTCGGGGTCGCCCGCCTGCACATCGAGGCCGACCACCCGCACAGCGCGGAGATCGGCCTCGGCCTGCGCCCCGACCACTGGGGCCGGGGCATCGGCACCGACCTGATCCGGCTGATCCTCACCTTCGGCTTCCGGGACCTGCGCCTGCACCGCATGTGGGGCGCCCGCTCCCCGGCCAACACCGCCGCCCAGCTCGCGATGCTGGTCGCCGGGATGGTCGAGGAGGGCAGGATCAGGCACCACGTCCGGGCGCGCGGGGCCTGGCGCGACTCCGTCGTGCACTCGGCGCTGGAGGACGAGTGGGAGGGCCACCGCGACGTCTGACAGCGCCGCCGCACCTCACCTCGACACAATGTTGTGAGGAAATAGTGGCGTTTGAGGTGACGGAAATCAGCAAATGGCCCTAGAGTCCGCGCATGTGAGCGAGAGTCCCATCCTCCCCGTACGAGGGCGTCCGGTCCGCCCCTCCGGCAGGCACCGCAGGCCCGTGCCCTCCCAGCTCCCGCCCGAGGCACCGGCGCTGGTGCTGGCCGCGCTCGGCGACGCCTCGGGCGCCGCAGCCGAGCTCGCGGCCCTCGTCCGGGTGGACAACCCCCAGATCCAGGTACGCCTGGCCGGCCTCGACGAGGAGGGCAAGCTCCTGACCGCCGAGCTGGAATCGGCGGCCGGGGAGCGGCCCGACGGCGTCACCGCCGCCATCGTGGTCCCGCTGCTGACCGGCCCGCATCCGGTCGCGGACCGGCTGATCGCCTCGGCCGTGGCGTCGAGCGGGGTCGCGGTGACGGTCACCGACCCGCTGGGCCCGCACCCGCTGCTCGCCGAGGCCCTGCACATTCGCCTGGCGGAGAAGGGCCTGGCGCGGGCCGACCGGATGCGTCTGATCAACGTCTCCAGCCCGGTCGACGCGGTCGTCCTGGCCACCGTCGGCGGCGAGAACGCGGCGGCGGAGGCACAGCCGACGGCCGTGCTGCTGGCCTCGCGCCTCACGTTGCCCGTGCTGGTCGCCTCGCTGGACAGCGCCCCCTCGGTGGCCGCCGCGGCCGAGCGGCTGCGCGGCATCGGCGCCCAGCGCATCGCGCTCTCCCCGTGCGTCCTGGGCCCGGAGGCGCCCGGCGGACTGGTGGCCGCGACGGCGGCGGAGGCCGGGGCCGAGTACGCCGAGGTCCTCGGCGCGCACGACCTGATCGCGGACCTCGCCGCCCGCGCCTACGGCAGCATCCTGTCCGCCGGCTGAGCGGCCGGGGCGAGGTGATCCGTTCCCTCCCGGGGGTAATCATCCACTCAACCGTCAGAGGGAGCAGATCATGCTGTTCGGAAAAGAGCACGTCGAGCGGTACCGCGCGACCGACGGGGCCGAGGGACACGAGTGGCAGGGCACCACGGCCCTGATCCTCACCACCGTCGGCCGCAGGTCCGGCGAACGGCGGGACACCCCGCTCATCTACCAGCGTCACGGCGACGACTACCTGGTGGTGGCCTCCAAGGGGGGCGCCGACGACCCGCCGCTGTGGTACCTCAACCTGCAGGCCGACCCGGACGTCGAGGTCCAGGTGCTGGGCGACCGTTTCAAGGCCAGGGCGCGCACCGCCACCCCGCAGGAGAAGCCGGAGCTGTGGCGGATCATGGCGGCCGCCTGGCCCGCCTACGACGACTACCAGACGAAGACCGACCGGGACATCCCGGTGGTCGTGCTGGAGCGCGTCACCTCGTGAGCGACCCCGTGACCCCGGCGGGGCCCGGCCCGTGACGGGCCGGGCCCCGGCCGGGCACCGGAACCGGGGCTGAGACCAGGACCGGGGCTGAGACCAGGACCGGGACCGGGGCTGAGACCGACACCGGGACCGGGCAGGGCCCGAGAGCCCGCCACGGGGACCCGCGTCAGGGCTCCAGCCAGACGTAGCCCGCGAACCTGCCGGTCCTGCCGTCCCTGCGGTGGGAGAACAGGTCGGCGGTCTCGATGGTGCAGCGGGTGTCGTGGGTGATCTCCCCGACGCCCGCCCTGCCGAGCTGCGCGGTGATCGCGGCCCGCAGGTCCAGGGCCGGGGTGTCCCGGCGGGTGATCGACCACGCCTCGGGGAGCGTCGCCGCGACCTCGTCGCGCAGCTCGGCCGGGACCTCGTAGCAGGTGCCGCAGGCCATCGGCCCGATCAGCGCGGTCATCCGCGCCGGGTCCGCGCCGCGCCCGGCCATCTCCCCGACCAGGGCGGGGACCACCCCGGCGACGGTGCCCACCCGGCCCGAGTGCGCGGCCCCGGCCAGACCGGCCTCGGGCTCGGCCAGCAGCACGGGCGCGCAGTCCGCGCAGAGCGCGGCCAGGCCGAGACCGGGCACGCCGGTGCAGATCCCGTCCAGCGGCGGCGGGTCGTCGCCGAACGGCTCCTCGACGTAGCGGACGTCGGCCCCGTGCACCTGACGCATGAACACGACCCGCTCCAGGCCGAACCCGGCGGCGGTCACGGCCCTGTTCTCCGCGACCGCGCCGGGGTCGTCCCCGCACATGCCTCCGAGGTTGCGGCTGTCGTAGGGCACGGAGCTGACGCCGCCGTGACGATCGGTGATCCTCATCTGAAAGTTCACGGGCCGACCCTACTCGGCCAGGAACCACGCCCCCCGGACGTTCGTTTCACAACAGGACCGGCCCTCCGAGAGATTGCGAGTCCCATGGCACAGGTCGTGTACGACCGCAAGGAGCAGTACCAGCAGATCGAGAGCGGTCTGATGCCCGGCGAGCAGATCATCGCCGTCTACGACGCCATCGGCGCGGGCACCGGCTTCCTGGGGCTCACCGACAAGCGCGTCATCGTGCAGGACAAGTCGTTCGTCGGCAAGAAGGTCGCCATCACCAGCATCCCGTACGGGAAGGTGTCGGCGGTGAGCGTGGTGAGCAACAAGTCCTTCGCGGGCTCGTTCTTCTCCTCGGGCGCCATCGCCATCCACGTCGGCACCCACACCTACGAGGTGGAGTTCCGGGGCGACGACAAGGCCCATCACGTGCACAACGTGATCCTGCACTTCATCACCGGCTGATCGCCGCCCCGTGACCCCGCCCCCCGGGCGGGGTCAGCCCGTCCGCTCCCCCGCGACCCGGCGGTAGAGCTCCATGGTCCGTTCGGCGATGCGCTCCCAGGAGAAGTGCTCCACCGCGCGGATCCGCCCGGCCTCGCCCATCCGGGTGGCGAGGGCGGGGTCGGCCAGCAGCCGGTTGACCCGCTCGGCGATGGCGGCGGCGAAGGCGTCCGGGTCGTGCGGGGTGCCGTCGGCGGCCTGGTCGAGGGGGACCAGCAGGCCGGTGGAGCCGTCGGCCACGACCTCGGGGATGCCGCCGGTGGCGGTGGCCACGACCGCGGTCTCGCAGGCCATGGCCTCCAGGTTGACGATGCCCATCGGCTCGTAGACCGAGGGGCAGACGAACACGGTCGCGTGGGTGAGGATCTGGATCACCTCCGGCCGGGGGAGCATCTCCGAGATCCACACGACGCCCTCGCGGTCGAGCCCGCGGACCAGCGCGGTGACCTCGGCGGCGATCTCCGGCGTGTCGGGGGCGCCCGCGCACAGCACGAGCTGGGCGTCGGGGTGGAAGTCCCGCGCCGCGTGCAGCAGGTGGACCAGGCCCTTCTGCCGGGTGATGCGGCCGACGAAGACCACGTACGGCATGCTCGGGTCGATGCCGTGCCGTTCCAGGACGCCGGTGTCGGGGTCGGGGGCGTACTCCCCGGTGTCGATCCCGTTGTGGATCACCGTGACCTTCTCCGGCGCGATCTCCGGGTAGCTCGCCAGCACGTCGCGGCGCATGCCCTCGGAGACGGCGATGATCGCGTCGGCGTCCGCCAGCGCGCCGCGCTCGGCCCACGACGACAGCGTGTAACCGCCGCCGAGCTGCTCGGCCTTCCAGGGGCGCAGGGGCTCCAGGCTGTGCGTGGTCACCACGTGGGGCGTCCCGTGGAGCATCTTGGCCACGTGACCGGCGAAGTTGGCGTACCAGGTGTGGCTGTGCACCAGGTCGGCGCCCTCGCACCCGGCGGCCATCTCCAGGTCGACGCCGAGCACCTGGAGCGCGGCGTTGGCCGTCTCCAGGCCGCCGGGCACCCGGTAGGCCGAGACGCCCTCCTCCTGCCGGGAGGCCCCGAAGCAGCGGACCCGGGTGTCGGCGAGCCTGCGCAGCTCCCGGGCGAGGTATTCGACGTGAACACCCGCGCCTCCGTACACGTCGGGGGGATATTCACGGGTCAGCAGATCCACTCGCATACGAGCAGCCTAGTGTTTCATCCCTGGTCGTCAGGTTAAGGTCCATTCATGAGAGTCCTCGCGATCGTGCTCGCCGGTGGAGAAGGTAAGAGGCTCATGCCTCTGACAGCTGATCGAGCGAAGCCGGCGGTGCCTTTCGGGGGGATATACCGGCTCGTCGACTTCGTGCTGTCCAACCTGGCCAACGGTCACTACCTGCAGATCGTGGTGCTGACGCAGTACAAGAACCACAGCCTCGACCGGCACATCTCCCGTACCTGGCGCCTCTCGGCGATGCTCGGCAACTACGTCACGCCGGTCCCCGCCCAGCAGCGCCTGGGCCCGCACTGGTTCTCCGGCTCCGCCGACGCCCTGTTCCAGAACCTGAACCTGATCTACGACGAGATGCCCGACCACGTGATCGTGTTCGGCGCCGACCACATCTACCGGATGGACCCCCGGCAGATGGTGCAGCAGCACATCGAGTCGGGCGCCGAGGTGACCGTGGCCGCGATCAGGCAGCCGATCTCCCTGGCCGACCAGTTCGGGGTGATCGAGACCGACCCGGCCGGACGCAAGATCACGGCCTTCCGCGAGAAGCCCAAGGACGCGGTCGGCCTGCCGGACGCGCCCGACCAGGTGTACGCCTCGATGGGCAACTACGTCTTCAAGACCCAGTCGATGATCGACGCGCTCCGCGAGGACGCGCTCGACCCGGCGAGCAAGCACGACCTGGGCGGCAACATCATCCCGATGATGGTGAAGTCGGGCAGCGCGGAGGTGTACGACTTCGCCGACAACGTCGTGCCCGGCTCCACCGAGCGCGACCGGGGCTACTGGCGCGACGTCGGGACGCTCGACGCCTACTACGAGGCCCACATGGACCTCATCTCGGCGCACCCGGTCTTCAACCTGTACAACGGCCACTGGCCCATCTACACCGGCCACGACCCGCTGCCCCCGGCCAAGTTCGTGCACAACGACGGCGACCGGGTGGGCCGGGCCGTGGACTCGCTGGTCTCGGCGGGCGCGATCGTGTCCGGAGGGCTCGCCCTGCGGTCGATCCTCTCCCCCGGCGTGGTGCTGCACTCCCACTCCCAGGTCGAGGACTCGGTGCTGATGGGCAACGTCAAGGTGGGCCGGGGCGCCATCGTCCGCAAGGCCATCGTCGACAAGAACGTGATCATCCCGGACGGCGCCCGGATCGGCTTCGACCTGGAGTACGACCGCAGCCGCTTCGCGGTGACCAGCGGGGGCATCGTGGTCATCGGCAAGAACGAGATCGTCGAGCGCTGACCCGGCCCGGCGGGTCCGGTCGGGGCGTGTCCGCCCCGGCCGGGTCAAGGGCCTCGCGCGCCTCACCCCGCCGTCCCCGATCGTCACCACTCCGTCCGGCCGGTCCGCCCCGGCCGGGTCCAGGAGCTCGCGCGCCTTCCCCTCGGACCTTCCAAACCCTTCCCACCTTTTTCCCGCCCCTTCGAAAACACTTTGACGGAGTGAGCACTCACTCCGCACAATGGGCGCATGGAGACCACCGACCGGCGACGCGCGCCGGGAATGAGCCCTGAGCGGCGCCGCGAGATGATCGTGGCGGTCGCCCTCCCCCTGATCGCCGAGCGCGGCGCCACCGTGACCACCGGCCAGATCGCCCGGGCCGCCGGGATCGGCGAGGCCACGATCTTCCGCGTGTTCGCCGACAAGGACGAGCTGTTCGACGCCTGCATGGCCGAGGCGCTGCGCCCGGACCACGTGCTGGAGCAGCTCGCCGCCATCCCGCTGGAGCAGCCGCTGACCGGCCGTCTCGTCGACGCCGTCGACGCCATGCGGGCGCACCTGGCCAGGATCGGCAGCGTCGCCGGTGCCCTGCACGCCTCCGGCCACCGCTCCGGGGACCGGCCGGGCGGCGGTCGCCCCGCGCCCGGGGAGGGGGCCGCGGGACGGCCCGGCCGGGAGGACTCCTTCGCGCGGAGCCGCGCGGCGCTGGCCGAGCTGTTCGAGCCCGACCGGGAGTCCCTGCGGTTGCCGCCGGAACGCCTGGCCTCGCTCTTCCAGGCGATCGTGTTCGCCGGAGCCCGCGGAACCGGGGACGGCCCCGAGCTGAGCTCCGATCTCGTCGACGTGTTCGTGCACGGAGCCCTCACCTGAGACCCGGAAAGGATTCGACCATGACCATCACGCTCGACCACACCATCGTGCCCGCCCTCGACAACCGCCGCGCCGCCGCCTTCTTCGCGGACGTCATGGGCCTGGAGTGCCTGCCCCCGGCCGGAGCGCGGGGCCACTTCGTCCCGGTCCGGGTGAACGAGACGCTCACCTTCGACTTCATGACCGTGGAGGATCCCCAGGGGCACCATCTGGCGTTCGACGTCGACCCGGAGACCTTCGACGGGATCCTCGCCCGGCTGCGGGAGCTGGGGGTGCCCTACGGCGACCACCCGGCCCACCCCGACAACGGGCGGACCGGCCACCCGTTCCGCCCGCGCGGCGTGTTCTTCGCCGACGAGACGCGCAACCTCTACGAGGTCATGTCCGGCTGACCTCTCCGTCCCCGGTGTCGCGGAGAGAAACGGGCGATGTTCCGGCGGAGGCGGCGGCACGGGAGCACGGTGGCGATGGCGGTGGCGGCGCGGAAGTGGCGCGGAGGTGGCGCTTCTCGGAGAGGAGGGCTCTCCCGCGGAAGCGGACCGGCGAAGATTCCCCGTAAGAGATACATTCTCCCGGTACGTATCCCTGTTTTCCGCCCGCCCCTTCACCCCCGAGAGCGCGCATGTTCGGCATCATCCGCCCCTGCGGCGACCACTCCTGCCCGTCGCTGCACAGGGCCTGGACGGCTCACCTGTGCGGCCTGTGCCTGACGCTCCGCGACGGCCAGGGACACGCGGCCCGGCTGGCCACCAACTACGACGGGCTGATCGTCTCGGTGCTGACCGAGGCGCAGGACCCCGCGGGCTCCCCCCACCGGACCGCCGGGCCCTGCGCGCTGCGCGGGTTCCGGACGGCCGACGTGGTGGACGCCCGGGCCCGGGGAGCGCGGCTGGCCGCCACCGTCTCGCTGGTCCTGGCGGCGGGCAAACTCCGCGACCACGCGGCCGACGGCGACGCGGCGCCGGGCACCGCCCCCGCGCGCCGGATG
The DNA here is from genome assembly GCF_049844535.1 of Streptosporangium sp. DT93. Lineage (NCBI taxonomy): Bacteria > Bacillati > Actinomycetota > Actinomycetes > Streptosporangiales > Streptosporangiaceae > Streptosporangium > Streptosporangium sp. DT93. The sequence goes on along the minus strand of NZ_JBNCLF010000002.1, from coordinate 443,642 downwards.
CTGGCGGCCCGCTGGGAGGCGGCCGGGGCCCGGATGGGCGACTCGATCGGGTTCGACACCGCCCCGCTGGCCGCGACGGCCGCCCTCCAGCTCGAACTGGAGAGCGGCACGGGGGCGACGCTGCTGGAGCTGACCGGCCCCACCGAGGAGGCGGTCGCCGCCGCGTTCTCGCACACCGCGACGCTCGCCGGCAGGCCGGGCAACGCGGCGGCCCTCGCCGAGGCGGGCCGGTTCTTCGGCCGGATCGCCCACCTGCTGGACGCGGTCGAGGACCGCCGGGAGGACGAGGCGCGCGGGGCGTTCAACCCGCTGGCCGCCACCGGCACCTCGACGCGGGAGGCGCGGCGGCTCTGCGAGGACGCCGCGCACGGCCTGGAGCTCGCGCTGCTGGAACTGGAACTGGAGCCCGCCGACCGGCACCTGGTGGACGCGCTGCTGGGGACCGAGGTGCGGCGCGCGGTGGACCGGACGTTCCGGCACGCCTCCGGCTCCGCCCACCCCCTCCCCCGCGAGACGGCGCGCCTCGCCCCGGAGGACGGCCCCGCGCCGGGCACGGAACCCGCCCCCTGGACCGGGCACTCCTACGAGCGGCCGGGGTTCGTCCGCAAGTCGGCCGCGGCCGTGGGGGCCCTGCTGAGCTGCGGGATGTGGCGGCCCCGGTGGAGCCCGGAGCGGCGCAGGCCCTGGCACGACCGCTGCTACCTGAACGGGTGCGACGACGGCGGTGCCTGCCAGGGGTGCTGCGACTGCTGCCGGTGCTGCGGCAAGTGCGACGGCTGCTGCTGCGACTGCAGCGTCTGAGGCCACCGGTCGTCCCAGGACGGGTGCGACGACGGCGACGCCTGCCAGGGGTGCCGCGACCGTGGCGTCCATGAGACCGGTCGTCCCAGGACGGGATCCGCCGCGACCGTGGCGCCTGGGGCACCGGCGGTCGCCTCAGGCCGGGTCCTCCCCCGGCCTGTCGCCGCCCATGCCCCGGGAGCCCACCGGACGCGGACCCGGCCCGCCCGCCGTCGTCCCGGCGAACAGCCCGGGAACGGCCGCCGAGGCGGGCGGGGTGTCGACCCGGAAGCGCGGCAGCGACTCGGGGTACCTGTCCCGGACGAAGGCCACCAGGTGCTCGCGGATGTCGCACTTGAGGTCCCACGCGCTGGCGGAGTCGGAGGCGCTCATCAGGGCGCGCAGCTCCAGCAGCCCGTTGGGGAGGGTGTCGGTGACCTGGAGGGTCCAGTCCTTCTGGTCCCAGAGCGGGTGCTCGCGCAGCGCGCGGTAGAGCTCGGCGCGCAGCTCCTCGACCGGCACCGACCAGTCGGCCCTGATGAACACGTGGCCGACCACCCGGCTGCTGTGCCGGGTCCAGTTCTCGAACGGGTTGGCCGTGAAGTACGAGACCGGCAGCACCAGCCGGCGCTCGTCCCACAGCCGCAGCACCACGTAGGTCAGGCTGAGTTCCTCGATGCGGCCCCACTCGTCCTGGACCACGACGACGTCGTCCAGGCGGAGCGCGTCGCTGAAGGCGAGCTGCAGCCCGGCGAGCATGTTGCCCAGCGTCGACTGGGCGGCGATGCCGACCACGACGCCGGCGATCCCGGCCGAGGCCAGAAGACCCGCTCCCAGCGCCCGTACCTGCGGGAACGTGAAGAGCATCGCGCCCAGTGCCACCACGATGATCACGGCCGAGGCGACCCGGCGGACCAGGGTGATCTGGGTGCGGATGCGGCGGGCCCTGCGGTTGCGCTCGCCCTCGACGGCGACCAGCCGGTCCAGGACGACGTCGGTGATCGCGTAGGCGGCCTGGACGACCAGCCAGGTGGCGCACGCGATCAGGACCAGGCTGAGACCACGATCGATCGCCTGGCCCGCCGAGCCCGCCACCAGGGTGGGCTCGCCGGTGCGGTCGGGCGTGTAGACGGTGTAGGCGGTCGCCACGGCGGCCGTGGCGAACCCCGGCCAGGTGCAGCGGCGCACCAGCGGGCCGGCGAGGATCCATCTCTCGCCGATCAGCCGTGAGCGCAGCACCCTGCGCACCGCCTCCACCGCCACGATCGCGGCGGCCACGGAAACGATCATGATCATCCAGTTGGACACGGACGACGTCCCCTCGGTCTTTCTGTCTTTCGGCTGCCTTTCCGGGTTCTCCAGCTAATCAGAAGGACTCGTCGAAGGTGACATTCCCCTCGACCGCCATCTGGTAGGCCGAAACCCTCCTCTCGAAGAAGTTGGCCAGCTCCTGGACGTCCTGCAGCTCCATGAACGCGAACGGGTTGGCCGTGCCGTACCGGGCGGGCATGCCGAGCCTGACCAGCCGCTGGTCGGCCACGTACTGCAGGTAGAGGCGCATCGGCTCCACGCCCATCCCGGGCATGCCCTCGCCGCACAGGTCGGCCGCGAAGGCCAGCTCCGCCGCCACCGCCTCCTCGACCATCCGGGTGACCTGCTCGGTGAGCTCGTCGTCGAACAGCTCGGGCTCCTCGGCCCGTACGGTCTCCACCACGCCGAAGGCGAACTCCATGTGCATGGACTCGTCGCGGAACACCCAGTTCGTCCCGGTGGCCAGGCCGCTGAGCAGGCCGCGGGAGCGGAACCAGTACACGTAGGCGAAGGCCCCGTAGAAGAACAGGCCCTCGATGCACGCCGCGAAGCAGATCAGGTTGAGCAGGAACGCCCGCCGGTCCTGGCGGGTCTCCAGCCGGGTCAGCCCGCCGAGCGAGTCGATCCAGCGGAAGCAGAACCCGGCCTTGTCGCGGATCGAGGGGATGTGCTCGACCGCGGCGAAGGCCTTGACCCGCTCGTCGTGGTCGGGCAGGTAGGTGTCCAGCAGGGTCAGGTAGAACTGGACGTGCACGGCCTCCTCGAAGAGCTGCCTGCTCAGGTAGAGGCGCGCCTCGGGCGCGTTGAGGTGCTGGTAGAGGTTGAGGACCAGGTTGTTGGCCACGATCGAGTCGCCGGTGGCGAAGAACGCCACGAGGCGGTTGATCAGGTGGCGTTCCTCGGGGGTCATCCGCGCCAGGTCGGCCAGGTCGGAGGCGAGGTCCACCTCCTCGACGGTCCAGGTGTTGCGGATCGCCGCCCGGTAGCGCTCGTAGAACTCCGGGTAGCGCATCGGCCGCAGGGTGAGATCCATGCCGGGGTCGAGCAGCATCGGAAGCGGTGCCTTTCATGAAACAGGTGGAACGGGAAGAGAGCGATCGGCGTTCTACTGGCAGGCGTCGCAGTACTCGGGGTTCTCCAGCGAGCAGGCGACGGCACCGGCGTCGGCGACGAACCCGGTCGTGCCCGGCGCCCCGGCCTCCGTCCCCGTCCCCGTCCCCGACGGGATCCCGGCCGGGGACGTGTCCGGGGTTGCCTGGACCTGCGCCGCCACGGTGGCCTGCGCGATCCGGGTGGCCGGGCGCGAGCGCAGGTAGTAGGTGGTCTTGATCCCCGACTTCCACGCGTAGGCGTACATCGAGGAGAGTTTGCCGATCGTCGGCGTGGCCATGAAGAGGTTCAGCGACTGCGACTGGTCGATGTAGGGGGTGCGCGCGGCGGCCAGGTCGATCAGCGCCTTCTGCGGCAGCTCCCAGGCGGTGCGGTAGAGCGGCTTGAGGTCGTCCGGGATCTCGGGGATGTCCTGGATCGAGCCGTCGGCCCGCTTGACGGCGTCGCGGATCGCCGGGGTCCACAGGCCCCTGGCCTGAAGGTCGCGGACCAGGTAGCGGTTGACCTGGAGGAACTCCCCCGAGAGCGTCTCGCGCTTGAAGACGCACGACACCTGCGGCTCGATGCACTCGTAGCAGCCGGCGATGGAGGCGATCGTGGCGGTGGGCGCGATCGCGATCATCAGCGAGTTGCGCAGCCCGGTCACGGCGATCCGCTCCCGCAGCCGGGCCCACCGCTCCGACGTGGCCGCACCGTAGTGGTCGGGGTGCAGCACCCCGCCCGCGGCCCTGGTCTCCTCGTACGAGGGGTGCCGGCCCCGCTCGGCGGCCAGGTCGCAGGAGGTCGCGTAGGCGGCGAGCGCGATCTCCTCGGAGATCCGGGTGGACAGCTCCAGCGCCTCCGGCGAGTCGAACGGCAGCCGGAGCGCGAACATGACGTCGGCCAGGCCCATCATGCCGAGCCCGATCGGCCGCCACCTCAGGTTGGCGTTCCTGGCCTCGGGGGTCGGGTAGAAGCCCAGGTCGATGGTGCGGTCCAGGAAGCGCACGGCGGTGCGGACGGTCGCGCGCAGGCGGTCCCAGTCGATCCCCTCGCCGGTCCCCGCTCCGGTTCCCGTACCGGTCCCCGCCCCGGTCGCCGTGCCGGTCCCCTCGGCGGCCCCCGCAGCGGCCGCCGCGCCGGGCGCGGACAGGTGCGCGGCGAGGTTGATCGAGCCCAGGTTGCAGACCGCGGTCTCCGCGTCCCCGGTCACCTCCAGGATCTCGGTGCAGAGGTTGGACAGGTGGATGACGTTCCGCGGCCTGCCGGTCTGGTTGGAGGTCCGGTTGGCCGCGTCCTTGAAGGTCATCCAGCCGTTGCCGGTCTGGGCGAGCGTGCGCATCATCCGCCCGTACAGGGCGCGGGCCGGGATCTGCCGGGCGGACAGGCCCTCGGCCTCCGCGGCGCGGTACGCCTCGTCGAAGGCCGCCCCGTACAGGTCGGTCAGGTGCGGGACGTCCTTGGGGTCGAACAGCGACCACGTCGCGTCGGCCTCGACCCGGCGCATGAACTCGTCGGGGATCCAGTTGGCGAGGTTGAGGTTGTGCGTGCGCCGGGCCTCCTCGCCGGTGTTGTCGCGCAGTTCGAGGAACTCCTCGATGTCGGCGTGCCAGGGCTCCAGGTAGACGCAGGCCGCGCCCTTGCGCCGGCCGCCCTGGTTGACGGCGGCGACGCTGGAGTCCAGCGTGCGCAGCCAGGGCACGATGCCGTTGGAGTGGCCGTTGGTGCCGCGGATGAGCGAGCCGCGCGAGCGGACCCTGGTCCAGGCGATCCCGATGCCCCCGGCGTACTTCGACAGCCGGGCGACCTGCGTGTAGCGCTCGTAGATGGACTCCAGCTCGTCGCGGGGCGAGTCGAGCAGGAAGCACGAGGAGAGCTGGGGCCTGCGCGAGCCGGAGTTGAACAGCGTGGGCGAGCTGGGCAGGTAGGACAGCGAGGCCATCAGCGCGTACAGCTCGGCGGCCTCCCCGACGGTCTCGGACAGGCCGCAGGCCACCCGCAGGAAGAAGTGCTGCGGGCGCTCCAGCACCTTGCGGGTGCTCGGGTGGCGCAGCAGGTAGCGGTCGTAGACGGTACGCAGCCCGAAGTACTCGAACCGGTCGTCTGCCCCGGGCACGACCAGCGCGTCCAGCGCGCCGGCGTGCGCGGCCACGAACTCCGCGAGCCGGTCCTGGACGAGCCCGGCCTCGTGGGTGGCGGCGACGGAGTCGGAGAAGGTCCGCACGCCGTGCTCGGCGGCCTCGTCGGCGATCAGCCCGGCCAGCATCGCGGCGGCGATCCTGGAGTTCTCCGGATCGGTGATCACTCCCGCGGCGGCCTCGTCGATGGCCAGCCTGCGGGCTGCGGCCCCGCCGGCCCCGCCGGCCCCGCCGGCCCCGTCCGCGCCGCTCCCCGCCCGCGCGCCGGTCTGCGCTGCGGTCCGCGCCAAGGTCTCTGTCACGTCATGCCCTCGCTCGTTCGGACTTCCCCCTGCGGCTCCGCCGGGGGCACGCGTCCGCGAGCGATTCCGGGCACGCCGGATCGCCTCGTTCCGCGAGCCCTCCCACGAGGCCCTGGACAACAACGTCACCGGCAGGTCTTCGGACTCACGGGCGCACCGCACACACCTACCGGCCGTCGCTTCCCAGGCATGGCTCACCCAGTGCTCAATGACGGCTTTCGTTCCCGTTCACCGCTGCGGGGCAGTCCCGGACTCTCACCGGGGTTCCCTCTTGCCTCGCCCCTCGCGGGGCGAACCAGCAACGATCAGGATCCTACATCTAGGGCCGCCTGACGCAACTACCCCAACAGGTTGTGTCTGAGGACGTCAAAAGCCCGAGCTCGTGAAGCACGCCCCGGGTCCGGCCGGTCTCGGTGGACAGCCACCTGCGGAAGTCGTCGCCGCCGAGGAAGACCCGGCTCCACCCGTTCGCCGCGCACAGGGCGCGCCAGTGCGGCGTGGCGTCGAGCCTCTCACAGAGGGCGACGGCCGCCTGCCTGTCCCCCGGGCTCATGTCCCGGGGGCCGAGCAACCCGCACCAGTCGCTGTACTCCAGCCGGACGTCGAGCTCCATCAGCGTCGGCGCGTCGATCCCCTCGATCCTGACCCCCGAGGAGACCGCCAGGGGACGCAGGCGGCCCGCGGAGATCCCCGGCAGCAGCGCGCGGGCCGACCCCAGCATGGCCGCCACCCGGCCCAGCCGGAGCGCCTCGGCCGCGTCCTCCGCGACGAGGTACCCGGCGTACTCCAGCAGCCGGGTGTCCACCCCGAGGCATTTCCCGATCATGCCGTAGAGCACGTGGTCGGAGCCGCCCTCCAGCCTGCCCCCGACCGTCAGCCTCGCCGGGTCGCGGTGCAGCGCGGCGGCGAAGTCCTCGAAGGCGCGCAACCGGGAGCCGGCCGGGACGACCAGGGCCAGCCAGTCGCCGGCCAGCCGGGCGAGGGGGGTGGCGGCCTCGACCACGGCGGTGGTGTTGGCGATCTCCGCCGCGGCGACCATGGGCATCGCGGTGACGAGCAGCCTGCCCTCGCGCGCGAACGAGGCGCGGGAGGCGTCCGGCGCGCCGGACGCCTCCGGGCCGCCGAGGTGGCCGGGGTCACCGGGATCGCCGGCGGCCCCGGCGAGGTCGGGCACGCCGGGGACGACGAAGGCGTCACGCGGGGCCGACCCCAGCACCCCGGGCCGGTCGACGGCCATGACGGTGCGGGCCAGCCCCGAGCGGACCATGACGGAGGCCAGCCGGCGCGCGATGCCGTCCCAGCCGTGGCCGTCGGCCGCGGGTTCGAGGAGGAACAGCCGGTCCACCACCGTGCCCGCGGGCGCGTCCCCGGCCGCGCAGCCCGCGAGCAGCGCGGTCCCCGCCGCCAGCGCGAAAAACCCCCTGCGGCGCATAAGCGCCCCTTCCCCCAGGAACCTCCTATACCCTAGGTTACGTCGATATCACTTTCTGTCATGGAGTGGGGGGTGTGACCGGCCGGGCGGGTGGTTCTCACTCCACGGTGACGCTCTTGGCCAGGTTGCGGGGCTTGTCGACGTCCCGCTCCAGCGCGACGGCGGCGTGGTAGGCGAAGAGTTGCAGCGGGATCGAGAGCAGGATCGGGTCCAGCTCGGTCTCGTTCTTGGGCACCACGATGCAGTCGTCGGCCAGCTTGGGGTCGGCGACGCGGTGGCCGACCATGAGCACCCGCCCGCCCCTGGCGCGGATCTCGCCGAGCGTGGTGAGGTTCTTGTCCAGCAGCTCGTCGTCGGGGACGATCGCCACCGTCGGCATCTCCGGCCCGATCAGCGCCAGCGGCCCGTGCTTGAGCTCGCTGGCCGGGTAGGCCTCCGCGTGCACGTAGGAGATCTCCTTGAGCTTCTGCGCGCCCTCCCTGGCCACCGGATAGCCGCGGACCCGGCCCACGAACATCATGCTCGGCGCCCCGGCGTACTTGTGCGCCAGCTCCCTGATCTCCGGCTCCAGCACGAGGATCTCCTTGATCTGCTCGGGCAGCCTGCGCAGGCCGTCGCAGATCCGCCGGCCCTCGGCCGGGGACAGGTCCCGCACCCGGCCCAGGTGCAGCGCCAGCAGCGCGAACGCGACGGCCGTCGAGGTGAACGCCTTCGTGCTCGCCACCGAGACCTCGGGCCCGGCGTGCAGGTAGACGCCGCCGTCGCACTCGCGGGCGATCGCGCTGCCCACGGTGTTGACGATGCCGAGCACCCGGCCGCCCTTGCGCTTGAGCTCCTGGACGGCGGCGAGGGTGTCGTAGGTCTCCCCGGACTGGCTGATCGCCACGTACAGGGTGTCGGCCTCCACCACCGGGCCGCGGTAGCGGAACTCGCTGGCCGGCTCGGCGTCGGCCGGGATGCGCGCCAGCTCCTCGATGAGCTGCGCGCCGATCTGGCCCGAGTAGTACGCGGAACCACAGCCGATGATCTTCACCCGGCGGAACGAGCGGGTCTCCCGCGCGTCCATGTTCAGGCCGCCCAGGTGCGCGATGTGGAAGCGGTCGTCCAGGCGCCCGCGCAGCGTCCTGGCCACGGTGTCGGGCTGCTCGGAGATCTCCTTGAGCAGGTAGTGCTCGTAGCCGCCGGTGTCGTAGTGGCCGGCGTCCCAGTCGACGGTGAGGGGCTCCTTGGCCGTCTCGCGCGCGTCGCTGGCGAAGGTGGTGAACCCGTCGGCCTTGAGCACCGCGAGCTCGCCGTCCTCCAGGTGGACCACCTGGCGGGTGTAGCGGACCAGCGCGGCGACGTCGGAGGCGGCGAACATCTCCTTCTCGCCGATGCCCAGCACGATCGGGCTGCCGTTGCGCGCCACGACCACCTCGCCGGGCCGCTCGGCGTCGAGCACCGCGATGCCGTACGTGCCGACGACCAGCTTGAGCGCGGCCCGGACGGCCTCCTCCAGCGAGTCGGCCTCCTTGACGGTACGGGCGATCAGGTGCGACAGCACCTCGGTGTCGGTCTCCGAGAGGAAGACCACGCCCTCGGCCTCCAGCTTGGCGCGCAGCTGGTCGGCGTTCTCGATGATGCCGTTGTGCACGACGGCGACGCGCTCGTCCGCCGACAGGTGCGGGTGGGCGTTGACGTCGCTGGGCGCGCCGTGGGTGGCCCAGCGGGTGTGGCCGATGCCCAGCCCGCCCTTGAAGCGCGCGGGCATGACGGCCGCCAGGTCGGCCACCCGGCCCTTGACCTTGCGCATCTTGAGGCCCTTGTTGGAGACCACCACCCCGGCGGAGTCGTAGCCCCGGTACTCAAGACGCTGCAGGCCCTCCAGCAGGATGGGTGCCGCGTCCTTGGGCCCCACATAGGCCACGATTCCGCACATACGTCCGCTCCTTGTTCGTAGACGATCCGGAGCACCCGCTATCCGTAGACGATCCGGCGTAACTGGCGCAGGGAGAGTTCGGGTGCCGCGACGCGGCGGACCGCCAGCTCGGCGGCCACCCTGGGAAAGATCTCGTCATTGACCAGCCCCCTGGTCTTGAGCTCGGCGTGCCGCCGCCGGACGAACTCCTCGACCGGTTCGGAGAAGTAGGCCAGGACGTCCGCCACGACCCGCGCCGCCTCGCCCGGGCCGAGCCCGCTCGTCCGGGTCAGGTGGGTGATCAGATCCTCGTGCGGATACCGCGCCATGGACACAGAGCAGGACCCTACGCATTCGGAGAAGAGAACAACAAGTTTTCTGCCCGATTTCGGGCAGAGAATCTCTTCAAATCTCATCCCCGTCAGAATGCGCGACATTCGGTCATCTCTGATTACTCTAGGTAGTGACCGGAGAGAGAGGATCACACTATGCGCCGCCTGCCGGGGACCGCCGTCGTCACCGCTCTCGCCGTGCTGGTCTCGGTCGTTCCCGCACGCGCGGAACGCTCCGGCGAACAGGCGGCACCGCGCTCGTCGCGCCCGGCACCGCCCGGCCCGGGGACGCCCTCGACGTCCGGGACGCCTTCCGGAGCCGGAACGACCTGCACCCCCGGAACGGCTCCCGGGCCCGGGGCGCCGCCCGCGGGCAGGCAGGCCGCCTTCGCCGCGGCGGCGCGGGCGTACGGGGTGCCGGAGAGCGTGCTGCTCGGGGTCTCCTACCTGGAGTCGCGATGGGACGGTCACGCGGGACTGCCCAGCGTCTCGGCCGGGTACGGGCCGATGCACCTGGTCGACGGCCGCGCGGACAGGGGACTCCCGCACGGGGCGGGCGAGGACACGCGCGGGGACGACAGGAGGCCGCACGTGATCCCGCTCCCGGCCGTCGAACCGGCCCCGCCGGAGGACACCCTGCGCCGGGCCTCGGAGCTGTCGGGCATCTCCCCCGAGCGGCTGCGGCGGGATCCCTGCGCCAACATCATGGGCGGTGCCGCGCTGCTCGCCGGCCACCAGCGCGCCACCGGCGGCGACCCGCACGCCGGCCCGGCGGGCTGGTACGCGGCCGTGGCCCGCTACTCCGGCCCTCCCGGCCCTGAGACATCGCGGCCGGGGCCGGGGACGGTCCTCACGGAGGCCGCGCGTTCCTTCGCCGACGAGGTCTACGCGACGATCCGCGCCGGTGCCGCCCGCGTGACCGACGACGGCGAGGCGGTGGCGCTGCCCGCGAGACCCGGCCTGACCCCCCGGGTCCCGGCCCGGACCTCACCCCCGCGAACATCCTCCGCCCGGACCTCCCCGGCGTGGACGCCCTCCGCCTGGACGTCCCCCGTCCGGACGGCACAGCGGCGCGCACCCGCCACCCCCACCACCGACACCGCCGCGCACCTCACCACAGACCCCGCCGCAGCCACCGCCGCGCACCTCACCACAGACCCCTCCGTACCTCCTGCCGCCGCACGACCGGCGACCGTACGGCCTGCGGCACGGCCCGTCGTCGAGCCCGTCGCGCGTCCCGCCGCCGCGCCGACCGCCAGGCCCGCCACGGCACGGCCCGCCACGGCACGGCCGGCCGGTCAGGCCCGTCCCCCCGCCCAGGTCCCCCCGCCCGCCGCGGGCCGTCCACCCGCCGCGGGCCGTCCACCCGCCGCGGGCCGTCCACCCGCCGCGGCCCGGCCACCCCTCCCCGCCCGGCCACCCGCCGCGGTCCGGCCGCCCGTCGCGGCACGGCCGCCCGTCGCGGTCCCTCCGGCAGGGCCCGACTGCCCCAGGACCGTCTCCTGCGAGTGGATCCCCGCCGTCTACCAGCGGCTCAAGGGCGGCGGGTACGGCAACCACGACCGCTTCGAGGGCGACCGGGAGATCGACTACATCGTGATCCACGACGGCGAGACCACCTACGACGCCATGACCCGGCTGGCCAAGAACCCCGACTACCTGAGCTGGCACTTCACCATCCGGTCCCGTGACGGCCACATCGCCCAGCACCTGCGGGGCAGGGACATCGGCTGGCACGCCGGGAACTGGGACGTCAACTCCCGGTCCATCGGCCTGGAGCACGAGGGCTACCTGGCCAGGGGCGGCACCTGGTTCACCGAGGCGATGTACGTGGCGTCGGCCAGGCTGGTGCGCCATCTCGCCGGCAAGTACGACATCCCCCTCGACCGGGCGCACATCCTCGGGCACGACAACGTGCCGGGAACCACCCCCGAGACCGTGAGCGGCATGCACGACGACCCCGGCCCCTACTGGGACTGGGGCCACTACTTCGAGCTGCTCGGCAGCCCGCTGCGCGCCTCGGGCGGCGAGAACGCCCGCTCCGTGCTGATCAAACCCCACTACGCCTCCAACAGCCCGGGCTTCACCGGCTGCCCCGGCGGGTGCCGCAGGCTCGGGGCCGCCTCGGTCTGGCTGCGTACCCGCCCCTCCCCCACGGCGCCGCTGGTCAAGGACATCGGCAAGCACCCCACCGGCGGGTCCAGCTACAGCGTCTACGATCATGCCGCCCGCGCCTCCACCGGCCAGCGGTACGCGCTCGCCGAGCGCCGTGACGGCTGGACCGCGATCTGGTACCTCGGGCAGAAGGCGTGGTTCAGCGACCCGGCCGCCGCGCCCACCTCGCTGCCCGCCTCCGGCCCGCTGGTCACCCCCCGGCCCGGCCGCGCCCCGGTCAGGGTGTACGGCAGGGCCTACCCGGGCGCCCCGGCCTACCCGGAGAACGTGCCCGTCCAGCCGCTGACACCCCTGCAGTACTCGATACCCGCCGGGCAGGTGTACAGCGTCGCCATGACCCGGCGTGCCCGTTACCTCAGGGCCGCCTCCTACGACGCGTCCAGGCACCGGATCGTCACCGGGAAGATCCGTTACCGGCAGATCCAGTTCGGGCACCGGATCATGTTCGTCCGCGCCTCCGACGTCCGGCCGGTCACGGTGGAGGATGCGCCTCGGTCGGGCTTGGTGCGCACATCCGCCCGGCGGAGGCGCTAGAGTTTTCCCCGTGCTCCGGAGTGGTTCCCGGGGTCACGCGGAAGTGGCTCAGTGGTAGAGCATCACCTTGCCAAGGTGAGGGTCGCGGGTTCGAATCCCGTCTTCCGCTCCGGCGGATCCTTCGGGGTCCGGCCGGTGGAGTGGCCGAGAGGCGAGGCAACGGCCTGCAAAGCCGTCTACACGGGTTCAAATCCCGTCTCCACCTCAACGCACGACCGACGGACCCCCCGGGGTCCGGTAAAGTGGTGCGGGTGCCGAGGGGAAACCCGAGGCGGATATGCGGAAGTGGCTCAGTGGTAGAGCATCACCTTGCCAAGGTGAGGGTCGCGGGTTCGAATCCCGTCTTCCGCTCTGATTCACCCGAGGACGATTAGCTCAGCGGGAGAGCGCTTCCCTGACACGGAAGAGGTCACAGGTTCAATCCCTGTATCGTCCACCAGAGAGATCCCAGGCCGACGGCCTGGGATTTTCTGTTTCCCGGGCGGGAGACCACCCTGCCGGGCGGGACGACACCCCTTCCCGGACACGCCCCCTCCCAGGTCGGCATATTCCCCCGGACACGGCGTCTTCCCGGACACGGCGTCTTCCCCGGCACGGCGTCTTCCCCGGCAGGGCGTTTTCCACAGGCACGACGTCCTCCCCGGGCCCGACATCTCCTCCCGGACACGGCACGCCCTCTCCGCGGACGGGACATCGTCGCCGTCCCCGGGCCGCCACCGCCCCCTCTCCGGCACGATGCCCCCACCAGGACGAACCGATCACCGCTCCGCCCCGCACCCCCTTCCCAAAAGGGGCACCATGGAAGGGCGCACGACCCGAGACATGGTTAATCGCTATGCTCATCGAACACGGCAAAGGGGGCGAGCCTGTGCATCGCGTGGTGGTCGATCCGGAGGTCCCCAGGGAAGTCGCCGATCTTCTCCGCCATAACGGCCCGCTGCTCTCGCGTTTCCGTACCGGCCGCGTGCCCAGGGGCGACGGCGGCTCCCGCGTCCCGGGGGCGCTCGCCGGAGTCCTCGGCGGCTTCACGGCGCTGGCCCCGGCCGGTCTCGCCGTCCTCGGGGCCCCGGTCATGGTCGTCCTCCCGGTCCTCGCCACGCTGATCGCCCTGTCCCTGCTCATCCTGGCCGTGGTCTACATCGCCAGGAAGCCCTCCCCCGTCGACTCCGTCGAGCGTGTGCTGTACCGGCACTCCCGGGAGTGGCAGGGGCGCTTCCTGGTCCTGGAGGACTTCGACCACGTCGCCAGGCGCCTGCTCGGCCGGGTTCAGCGTGCCATCGACTTCATCGTGAAGTCCCGGATCAACGCCCTCGGCATGCTCGACAGCGTCCGCAACTCCGTGATGCTCCCGGCGGAGGAGTGGGAGATCGCCCGCCTGCTGACCAAGCTCTCCGCGCTGCGCGCCCGGCACCGCAACCTCACCAGGGGCGGCAGGAGCCCGGAGGTGGCCGCGGCCATGGCGCCGCTGGAACGCGCCCTGGCCGCCACCGAGGCCGCGGTGACCGCGCGGGTGGAGGCGCTGGAGCGCTACGCGGGGCACGTGGCCGCCGCCGAGCGCGCCTTTCTCGCCCAGGGACAGATCGAGATTCTCCGCACCCACCTGCCCGAGTACGAGCAACTCGTCGCCGAGGCGGGCGCCAGCACCTTTTCGCTGCCCGAAATCGGGTATCTCAGTGACGACGCCGACATGCTTCAGCGGGCGCTGCGCGAGAGCGTACGCTCGGCGCACGAGGCGTTCCGCCATCTCGACGGCTGATGTGAATCGTAGAGGTCCTGACTGACCCTGACTGACACGGAGGGCGAACCTGTGCGGCGCGTGGTGGTCGATCCCGAAGTTCCCCCCCGGATCGCCGAGTTGTTCCGCCGACACGGATCGATGCTGTCCCGCATCAGGGCCGGGTGGAGCCCCGAGCCCCCCTCGCCTCCCTCACGCCTGCCGAGCCGCTTCCTGCAGTCGGGCGGCGCGCTGTCGGCGCTCGCGCTGATGGTCCTGCTGTTCTTCGACGTCAGGCTGCTGTTCTTCGCGGTCGCGCTGCTGTTCTTCGTGGTCTTCGTCGGTCTCCTCGCCGCCCGCGAACCGGTGGAGTCGGAGTCGGAGGAGGGCGAGCTCTACCGCGAGGCCCGCTGGTACGAGGGCCGCTACCTGCTGGCGGAGGACTTCGACCACGAGGCCGGGCGGCTGCTCGACCGGACCCAGCAGTCGATCGACTTCATCCTGCACTCCCAGGTCAACGCCACCGGCCTGCTGGACGACGCGCGCAACTCAGTGATGCTCCCCGCGCAGGAGTGGGAGATCGCCCGCCTGCTGGCGAAGATCTCGGCGCTGCGGAACGAGCACCGCGATTTCGTGTACGGCGGGAGCACGCCCGAGGTGGCCGCCGCCATGGCGCCGCTGGAACGCGCCCTGACCGCCAGCGAGGCCGCGGTGACCGCGCGGGTCGAGGCGCTGGAGCGCTACGCGGGACACGTCGCCGACGCCGAGCGGGCACTGCGGGCCCACGAGCAGATCGCGGTGCTCCGCTCGCGGCTCCCCCGCTACGAGGAGTTGCTGGCCGAGTCCGGCGCGGACGCCTTCGCCGTACCGGAGATAGGACGGCTGGCCGAGGACGCCGGTCATCTGGAGCAGGCGCTGCGCGACAGCGTCCGCTCGGCGCACGAGGCGTTCCGGTACCTCGACGGCCCGGCCGGGCCTCCCTCCCCTCCCGGCGACGAGCCGGCCTCTCCCTGAACGGCGCCGCCCTGTCCGGCCGCCCTTGTCACGCGACACGAAGAAGGCGAGGATAGCTCGCGTTCTTTGGAGGAAAAATGCGGATTCGCCTGGACATGGCGCTCGGCGTGGTCGTGCTGACGGACGTGCTCAGGGTCTTCCTGCCGTCACTGATCACACTCTTCGGCCGGGCCGGGAGCACCCCCGCCGAGCTGATGGGCCTGTTCGCCCTGTCCTGGTTCGTCCTGGCCTTCCTCGCCGTCCCGCTCGCCAGGAGGATCAGGCCGCCGCTGATCGCCCTCGGCGCGGGCGGCGTGCTGCTCCTGGCCCGGCTGGTCCTCCAGACGACCGGCGGCGGGGACCTCCAGCTCTACGTCGCCGGCGTGGGCCTGCTGGCCGGGCTCGTCTGGCTGGTGGCGACCGCGATGGCCACCCTGGACGCCCGGCCGGTGATGGCCGGGGTGATCGCCGGTCTCGCGGCCTCCACGGTGATCCACGCGGCGCTGGACGGCATCGACCTGATGTGGCGCCCTGGACCGATCCCGTGGCTGCTGCTGGCGGTGGAGCTGGGGCTCTTCGGCATGCTGCTGATCCGGGCCGTCCCCGCGGACGAGGAGTACTCCGGCGCCCCGCGCGCCTGGCTCGCGATCGGCCCGGCCCTGCTGCTGTGGGGGCTGTACACGGGCAACACCGCGCACGCCCAGGCCGCGACGGACTCCGCCCAGCAGGCCGCCGCCGTGATCGTGGCGGCGTTCGCGGTGGTGTCGGTGCTGCCCGCCGCGCTGCCGGTGCTGCGCCGCCCGCTGCTTCCCGCGATCGCCCTGGTCGCCTCGGCGGTGGCGTTCACCCTGGGCAGGGCCACCGTGGACGGCGTCCAGGGGGTGGCGCCCGGCTGGACGATCGCCGCGCAGGTCGTCGGCCAGGTCGCGCTGGGCGCCTGCCTCGCGCACGCCGCGACGACCCTGGGCCCGGACCGGCCGGCCCGGCGCGGCCTGGCCATGGCCGGGGGCATGCTGCTGTTCGTCGTGTTCGTCTTCGGCTACTACGCCGCCTACGACCTCTACCTGCCCAACGGGTGGGTGCCGATCGCCGCGGCGATCGCCGTCGCGGCCCTGGCCCTGGTGGGCGGCGCGGGACTGCCCCGCCTCTCCTACGACCGGCGGTTCGCGGCGGCCGCCACCGCCTCGATCGCCCTGGTCGCCGCCGTGCCCCTGTGGCAGGGCGACGTGCCGCGCTGGGAGCCCCCGCCGGACGGCCTGCGGGTGGCGGCGTACAACATCAGGATGGGGTACGGCGAGTCCGGCAGGCTCTCCCTGGAGCAGCAGGCCGACGAGCTGCGGCGCCTGAGGCCGCACGTGGTCGTGCTGAGCGAGGCCGACCGGGGCTGGCTCCTCAACGGCGGCCACGACGGGGTACGGCTGATCGCCGAGCGGCTGGACATGCACTACATCTGGGCGCCCGCGACCGACGAGGTGTGGGGCGACGCGCTGCTCACCACGCTGCCGATCACGTCGATCCGCAACCACGTGCTGGTCCAGGGCGGCCCGACCGGCGCGCAGGCGCTGGAGGTCGGGCTGAACTGGCGGGGCAGGGAGTTCGTCATGATCGGCACCCACCTGCAGCCCTCGCCCGACCGGAACGATCTCGCGCAGGTCGGGCAGCTCGCCGGGATCGTCAAGGACGCCGCCGGGCGGGGCTCCCCGGTGGTCGTGGCCGGCGACCTGAACCTCCAGCCCGGGGACGCGGCCTGGAAGGTGCTCACCGGCGCGGGCCTGACCGACCCGCTGGACGCGGTCAGGCCGTTCGACACCATCCCGAGCGGGCGGGGCGGCCCGGTCGAGCAGATCGACCACGTCCTGGTCACCCCGGGATTCGCCGGGAAGGACCCGGTCAACCCGGACGTCCCGCACTCCGATCACCGCCCGATCGCGGTCACCCTGGTCGCCCATCCTTGATCGAACCGGGCTGGGTAGTGTCGGGGGCATGACGGGAGAACCGGTACTGGTCTTCGACGGCGACTGCGGTTTCTGCACGACGAGCGTCGGCCTCGCCGAGCGTCTCGTCGGGATCCGCGCCCGGGTCGTCCCCTGGCAGCGGGCCGACCTGGCAGCGCTGGGCGTCACGCGCGAGCGCGCCGAGTACGAGGTGCTCTGGGTCGAGGACGGCCGGGTGCGCGGCGGGGCCCAGGCCGTGGCCGGGCTGCTGATCGCCGCCGGTCTCCCGTGGAGCCCGCTGGGGTTCCTGCTGCGGGTCCCGCCGGTGCGATGGGCCGCCCACGGGCTGTACCGGCTCATCGCCGCCAACCGGCACCGCCTGCCCGGCGGCACGCCCGCCTGCGCCCTGCCCGCCCCGGCCTCGACCCCCGCGGCCCCGCCGTCCCCCTCCTCGTCCCCGTCCCCTCCCTCGTCGCCGCCCCCGGCTCCGTCCTCGTCGCCGGACGCCAGGGCCGCGGAGAGCCGATGAGGAACGCGCTGCTCCTCGCCCTGGAGCCGCTCGACGATCCCGGCAACCCGCCCTGGGAGACGGTGGGGCTCGTCCCCGGGGCGCGGACCGCGCTGCTGCCCCGCGTGTTCGGCGAGGCCCTGGAACGGCTGCGCGCCGCGGTGTGCGAGCACGACCCGGCGGTGGTGATCTGCGTCGGGCAGGCCGGCGACCTCCGCCTGGTCGGCGGCTCCCCGCGCTGACCGGCCGCACCCGCGACCGGAGCGGCGTGCCTTCCGGTCAGAGTGGCACGCCGAACACCGCCCGCCTGCCGGCGAACTCGCTCACGGTCCACACCGTGTTCCGGTCGCGCACGCAGGTGAGGTCCTCCGGCCCCACCGCGTAGGACCGCTTGGCCGGTCTGTCGCCGACCACGATCAGGGTGCCGTTCCCGGCCGCGCCCACGGTCTGGCTGAGGTACCAGGTGCCGCCGTGGGAGAGCGCGCCCTGGATCTTCCTCGCGGGCAGCGCGTAGGCGTCCACCGCCTGGACGACGCCTCCGGCGGGGGCGTTCGGCAGGCCCCCGGCGCCCAGCGACCAGCGGGCCACCCGCCCGGTCACCCCGGCCTCGTCGACGTACTCGCCGGAGATCAGGGTGTCGGGGGCGGTGCTGCGGTCGACGGCGGCGAAGGAGAAGCGGACGGTGCCGCTCGTGGTGGTCCAGGCGTCGGTCTGCGGCATCACGTACCGGTAGCCGAACGCCTCGTACACCCCGCCCTTCCTGCCGATCGAGGCCGTGCCCTCCCCGTCGACCTCGAAGATCTCCCGGACGTCGAAGACCCGCAGGCCCCGGGTGGTGTCGGCGACGTAGAGCAGGTCGCCGTACCAGGCGATGCCGCCGGCGTGGATGTTGATCGGCGCGATGTCGCCGTCGGCGGTGGCCCGGACGAGCAGGACGTGGCGGTAGCGGAGCGTGGCGGTGTTGAGGAAGGTCAGGCGCACGCCCCGCTCGGCCCCCGACGACGGCGTGTGGTACCAGCTCACCGCGAACACGCTCGCGCCGCCACCGGCGATCCCGGCGTCGGAGGCGCTCGTCAGGCCCTGCGGGTACCACTCCTTGACGGCGTTGTCGTCGTTGTCGAAGCAGTACCAGTCGACGGGCTTGGGGGTCATCCCGGTGAACGCGCCCGCGCCGTTCCTCCCCTTCCTGACCAGGACGCGGTTCGCCCTGGCCAGGACGTCCTTGAGGGGGGCCCGCTTGAGCTCCTTCTCCAGGGCCCTGATTCCGGCCGCGAGGCCGCCCCCGTCACGCCTGAGCCCGAACGGCTCCGTCGGTACGGCCTTCAACTGGCTCATGGGGGTCACTCCCTGTCCGGTTCCGCCGTGCCGGGCGGATCAAGATGCGGAGTTCATGAGTATGCCTCTACTCAAATCCCTTTTGCAGTTAAAGCGGCCAGGTGCGGCTAAAGGGGCCAGGTGTGTATGGGTTCACCCGTCAGCGCGAGCTCCCGGTACCGGCTGACCATGCGCGCCCACGCCTCCCGGTCGCCGCCCAGGCGGGCCGTCGCCTCCCGCTGCCAGATCGCGCCCGTACGGCGGCGCGTGACGCGCTCGCGCACGATGTCCAGCGTCCACCGGATCTCGTCGGCGTCCACGCCCATCCGGGTGAGCCCGGCCTCGGCGACCGGCAGCAGCTCCAGGGCGAGCCGGTCGGCGGGGATCTCCTCGCCCAGGCCGGGCCAGCTCATCGACGCGTCCAGGCCGTGGGTCGCGGCGCGGTAGAAGTTGCGGTAGGCCCCGGCGAAGGGGAACTCCTCCACCGCCTGAAGGGCCAGGGACGCGGTCAGCCCGAGCAGGAACGCGCTGTTGGCCACCATGTCGGACGAGCTCGGCCCGGCGGGCAGGGCGCGCATCTCCACCCGCAGGTGTCCCCCGTCGCCCGTGTCGTAGACCGGGCGGTTCCACAGCCAGACCGTGCCCTGGTGCAGGCGCAGCTCGGCCAGCTCCGGAACGCCGCCGGGGCCCGGCTCGCCGGAATCCGTGATCATCGGCAGCACCGGCTCGTAGTCGCGGACGCAGGTGGCGAACATCTCCTCGATGCCGCTCGTCCACTTCGACCCGAAGGACACCCGCCCGTCCCTGCGGTCGAGCCGTTCCACGTCCCGGTCGTCGGCGGCCTCCTCGAACAGCGCGATCCTCGTCTCCTCCCACAGGTGCCTGCCCAGGAAGGAGGGGGAGTTGCCGCTGACCGCGAGGACCGGCCCGATGGCGAGCTGCGCGGCGTTGTAGACGCGGGCGAAGTCCGTGGGGGTGGTGCGGAGGTGGACCTGCCAGGAGGTGTTGGCACTCTCCAGGATCATCCCCTCGACCTCCAGCTCCAGCCGCTCGGCCCCCTCCAGGAGCACCCGGAACGGCTCGTCGCGCAACCGGCGCATGCCCCTGGACATCGCCTTGTAGCGGTCCTCCCCGCTCAGGGCCTCGTGGGTGAAGTCGGCCTCGCTGAGGGAGGGCAGGATGCCGATCGCCACGGCGTGGCCCCCCTGCGTCGCGGCCGCGGCCTCCACCACGGCCATGACCTCCCGCACCTCGCGCACCATGGCGGTGAACGGGCGCCCGGCGATCGGCAGCGGGGTCAGGTTCGCCTCCAGGTTGAACCTGCCCAGCTCCAGCGTGAGCCGGTCGTCGCCCGCGGCGGCCTCCACCTCGTGGTTGCGGGGAAGCGGCCGTCCGTCGGGCGTGATGAGGAACATCTCCAGCTCGGCCCCGATGGTCGCCGGGCCCGCGCCGAAGCCGGGCCGCGCGAGCACCTCGCTCAGGCTGTCGAGCTGCTCCGCCAGCTTCGCCCTGAACTGGACGAACTCCTCCTCGGAGTAGCGGTCCTTGTCGACTTTCTGCCCCATCACACCGTCCGATCAGTCGGTCCTCGTCCCGTCTCGTGCTTCCTGCCTCTCTCCCAGCATGGCCCCTCTAATCAGTGCTCGGCACACGTCTTCACCAGGGGCTCCGACTTCCGGTGAGGCGCCCGCGGCCGTACGGCTTCCCCCGGTGCCCCTCGGGCCCCGACAATGGTGCCGGTCCACCGGGTCTCCGGGCCGCGAGGACGCGGGGTCGCGGAGCGGCCGGGTACGACCCGGAAAAGGGGGCAGTCGGGTGCGAGCGGTGGTCTTCGACGGTTTCGGAGCCGATCTCGAGGTCAGGGAGGTGCCCGCCCCGCAGCCGCCGCCCGGCGGAGCGGTGATCCGGGTGGAGGCCACCGGCCTGTGCCGGAGCGACTGGCACGGCTGGAAAGGGCACGACCCGGACATCCGCATCTTTCCCCATGTGCCGGGGCACGAGTTCTCCGGGGTCGTCGAGGCCGTGGGCGCGGGCGTCGTCTCCTGGCGGCCCGGCGACCGGGTGACGGCCCCGTTCGTCTGCGCCTGCGGCTCGTGCGCGGCCTGCGCGGCCGGGGAGCAGCAGGTCTGCGAGCGCCAGACCCAGCCGGGGTTCACCCACTGGGGCTCCTTCGCCGAGTACGTCGCGATCGACCACGCCGAGGTGAACCTGGTACGGCTCCCCGAGGAGATGGCCTTCTCCACCGCCGCGAGCCTGGGCTGCCGCTTCGCCACCTCCTACCGCGCGATCACCACCGTGGGCCGGGTCCGGCCGGACGAGTGGGTGGTCGTGCACGGCTGCGGCGGCGTGGGCCTGTCCGCCGTCATGATCGCCGCCGCGGCCGGGGCCAGGGTGATCGCCGTGGACGTCTCCTTCGGCGCCCTGGAACTGGCCCGGCGGTTCGGCGCCATCACCTGCGTCCCCGTCGCCCCGTCCCGGACCGAGACCGGGAGCGGTCCCGGACCGGAGGCCGGGGCGACGGGCGGGGACAGGACCGGGACCGA
This sequence comes from Streptosporangium sp. DT93, assembly GCF_049844535.1. Classification (NCBI taxonomy): domain Bacteria; kingdom Bacillati; phylum Actinomycetota; class Actinomycetes; order Streptosporangiales; family Streptosporangiaceae; genus Streptosporangium; species Streptosporangium sp. DT93. The sequence continues at coordinate 422,646 of NZ_JBNCLF010000002.1, read as the reverse complement.
GGACGGGAGCGGGCCCGGGAACGGGAGCGGCGTTCCCGGGCCCGGACCCGGGCCCGCCGTCCCGGGGCTCAGGCCCGCCGTCCCGGGTGCCGAGGTCGCCGCGCGGATCAGGGAGCTGACCTCGGGCGGCGCACACGTCTCCGTGGACGCCCTCGGCAGCCCCGAGACGTGCACGGCCTCGATCGAGAGCCTGCGCCGCCGGGGCCGTCACGTCCAGATAGGCCTGCTGCCGGGGCTGACCGCGCTCCCGATGGGCCGGGTGATCGGCCACGAGCTGGAGCTCCTCGGCAGCCACGGCATGGCCGCGCACGCCTACCCGGAGATGCTGGCGGCCGTCGCCCGGGGGACCCTGCGGCCGGAGGCGCTGGTCACCCGGTCCATCGGCCTGGAGGAGGCCGGGGCCGCTCTCGCGTCGGTCGGCTCGGTCCCCGGCGTGACGATGATCCTGCCCCGGCGGTGACCCCGGGGGGACCACGGCGACCGTACGAGGACCACGGTGCCCCCGGAGAGACCATAGTGATCTTCACGGGTCACGGTGGCGTTCGGGGGACCACGCGTGACCCTCGCGGACCGTGGTGGTCACACGGGCCGCGACGATCACCACAGCCCTCTTCGCGCATCCGTGAGCCCGTGAACTCCTGAGCCCGGACCTGTGAACCCGTGACCGAAAAGGACCGTGTCGCAGTTTTTTGTTGACCGCGACCTGGACACGTGTCTAGTTTGAGGATCCCGGTTCGGCGAAGGACGCGCCATGACACTTCTCCCCGACTACTCCGGCCCGTTCGATCCCGGCTTCCGGCTGGAGCACCTCTGTCGCGGGGCGCTCGCCGTGCTCGGCAGGGAGTGGCTGCTCCACGGCCACCTGCAGGACCGGGTCGGCGTGCCGATGGTGCTCGAACACGACGGCCGGCGGGAGGCCGAGCGGGTCGCCGTCGAGGAGTGGGCGGCGGCCAGCCCCGTCTACTCGATCCGGATGCAGGAGGCGCTGGGCTTCCGGGGCGACGGCGTCTCGTCGATCCTGAAGAACCTCCAGCTCGACATCGGCGCCCCGCCGCAGTTCATGGACTTCCGGCTGCGGCTGGTCGACGAACGGCACGGGGAGTTCGAGCTGGCCCACTGCGGTGCGCTCCTCGACGTCCAGCCGATGGGCGAGGACTGGGTGCGGGGCATGTGCCACACCATCGAGGACCCCACGTTCGACGCGACGGGCGCGGCCACCAACCCGCGAACACGCTTCCTGCCGGTCCACCGCCCACCCCGGGTGCCCGCGGACCGGATGCCGCACTGCCGCTGGCGCGTCGAGATCTCCGAGAGCGCCGAGCCCCTCGCCCCGCATCCCGGCCGGGCCGAGGTGGAGGCGTCGCTGCTCGCCCGGCTGCCGGTCACCTCGGGCAAGGTCTCGGCCGAGCCGGGCGGGCTGGACGGGTACGGCGGCCCCTTCGACCCGGACTTCCGGCTTGAGGACCTGTCGCACGCGGCGCTGCAGACCGTGCTGGACGAGGTCGCGCTCCAGAGCCACCTGCTCTTTCGCGGGTACCTGCTCAGCGTGAACCGGTGGTACGGCGAGCAGGCCGCGCGGCGGGCCGGGCCCCGGGTGCTCGTCGGGCTGGCGGGGCTCACCGCGAGCAGGATCCGCGCGGCCATGAACGTCCCCGACGACGGCGCCGCCGCCATCGGCAGGGTCCTGCAGCTCCACCCGACCTTCCGGCCGGACTCCTACGCGGGCCTGGACGTCGAGGTCTCCGGGCCGCTCCGGGTGAGGTTCGGTCTCCCCGACGCGCCGATCTTCCGGGAGGCCGACCCCTTCACCTGGCTGGCCGAGCTGGGCGGTGACGCCGACCGGGCCCTGAACGCGGTCGTCGCCGCGGTCGATCCGCGTGCGCGGTGCGTCCCGGTCCCGCTCAGGGAGGGGGAACGCCACGCGTACGAGGCCGTGATCGATCCCGGCGCCCGCCCGGCGCCCGAGGAACCCGAGGTCCGCCTGGCCCGCATCAGCCGGGGTGCGGGGTTCGCCTTCCACCGCCTGGCGGATACCGGCGCGGCCCCCGGCCGCTGAATCCGGAACCTAGACCGGGACCGGAGCTGGAGCCGGGACCCGAATCAGGACCGGGGCCGGGGCCTGGAGGGACCGTGGGCTCCGAGTCGCTCGCTCCAGCGGCCGACGGCCTCCTCGTCGGCGAAGGCCAGGGCGCGGAGCATCTTGCCGCCGCCGGTCTCGACGTTGCGGCGCAGGCGCCGGTTCATCCGGCCGGGCAGCCCCACGGCCCCCGCCTCGACGCCGTCGCCGTAGAACGGGGCGAAGGCCACCCCGGCGAATCCGGTACGGCTGAGCAGGGTGACCAGGGTCTCGGCCGAGTAGAACATGAGGCCGTCGCGGGTGAACCCCCTCCAGCCGTCCCCGTACGCCTTGAGCTGCAGGGAGGCGGCGTTCGCGGTGAGGATCAGCAGCACCCCGCCCGGGGCGAGCAGATCGCGCAGGCACCGGAGATCCTCCAGCGGCCTGGGGAGCCGGGCCAGGACCGACCACAGGGTGATCACGTCGAATCCACCGCCGGTCACCCCTGCGGCACCGTCACCCGCGAGGCCCCAACGGATCCCGCCGCGGCCCGAGCAGAGCCCGGCGAGGCCCGCACAGGACCCGGCGAGATCGGGACGCGTCCCGGCGAGCTCGTGACAGGGCCCCGCGAGGCCGGAGCGGATCCCGGCGAGGCCGGAGCGGACCCTCGCGAGATCAGGGCGGTCCCCGGCAAGGCCGGAGCGGGCCCCCGTGAGATCGGGGCGGTTCACAACGAGATCGAGGTGGTTCCCGGCGAGACCGGGGCGGGTCCCCGGGCGGTGGCCGGTGGCGGCCGTCACGGAACCGGCCGGGAGGTCCAGCCCGGCCACGTCGAAACCGCGTTCCGCGGCGAGCCGGAGAAAGAGCCCGGTGCCGCGGCCGACGTCGAGCAGCCTTCGCCCGTGGCCCGACGAGAACACCGGGCCGAAGGCGTCCATGGTCAGCCGGTAGCGCTGCCGCCGCCGGTCGGCCGGGCGTCTGCGCGTCCCGCCGCCCGGCGTCGCCGGAGGGGACGCGCCGGGTACCGCGACCGGGGAGACGCGACGGCCCGCGCGCCGGGCGTCCGCTCCGGTGGGCAGGACGGCCGGGGTGCCCGCCGGACCGGACGCCCCGGCGGGCAGGACGGCCGGGTTGCGGTAGAGGAGCCCGCACGCCGGGCAGCGCACCACGCGGTAGTTCCCCCCGCGCCCGGCACCGGCCCGCTGGAACAGCGGTTGCTGACGGGTCTCCCCGCAGAGCCGGCACGTGACGAACCGCTCGGCCCCCTCCAGCAGGATCCGCTCGCGGTAGTCCTGGAACCTCAGCACGGGGGTACGGCCGATCCTCAGACGCCATCGGACCTCGCGCACGAGCCGCTCACCGGGACGGACGTAGGACCTGTGGTGCCTGGGCACACGGTCGTAGCGGGAGCCGTACACGACCCGGGAGAGCACGCGCTCCGCGAACATCGCAGACATCCCTCCACCGGGCCTCCCCGGCAGGAGGATCACTCCAAACGTGGCACGGCTCCCTTAGGGACTCAACCGCCCTTTCGCCTCGGTATCGTCAGATATTTCGTCGATCACTAAAGATCGGCGCAAATCACGCGCCTCCTCGGAACCCGAGGAGAAGGGGCCGAGCTCGGCGGCGGTCCGGGCCAGCGCGCGGACGGCCGGGTTCTCGGTGCTGGACCGCCAGGTCAGGGCCCACCGGAGGTCGGGGGCGTCGCGCAGGGGCACGAAGACGACGCCGGGCGGCCGGTTGTAACGGGCGGCGAGCTCGCCCAGCGGGTGGACGCAGTGCCCGCCGGCGACCAGGGAGAGGATCTCGTGGAAGGTCCGCGCGGCGGGCCCGCGGGGGACGCGCCGGCCGAGCGGCGTGCGCGTGGGGACCATGGACGCGACCCAGTACTCGGGCGCGCCGGGGCCGAGGTCGACGACGTGGTTGTCGGCGAGGTCCTCCAGGGACGCGGTGCCGCGACCGGCGAGCGGATGGCCCGCCGGCACGGCCAGCACGCGACCCGTGGTGAACACGGTGGGGCCGACCGTGAGGTCCGGTTCGGCGACGGGCAGCCACAGGACGTTCGCGTCGTGCTCCCCGGCGCGCAGGGCGGTGAACGGGTCGCTGCCGTTGATCTCGCCGAACCGGACGTCGACGCCGGGGCAGCGGGCGCGGAACGCGTCGACGAGGGGGCGGAGTTCGTGCCCGGCATGGCCGAACACGCCCAGCCGCAGGGTCCGGCCCGCGCCCGGGCCCGCCGCCTCGGCGCGGGCGAGTCCCGCGTGGAGGAGGTCGAGGGCCTGCCTCAGGTCTTCGCGGAGACGCCGGCCGACGGGGGTCAGGGCCACGCGCCGGCTGGTGCGGTCGAACAGGGTCACGCCGAGGCGCCGTTCCTGCCTGCCGACGGCCTGGCTGACCCGGGCCTGGGACACGCGGAGCCGTTCCGCGGTGCGGCCGAAGTGAAGCTCCTCGGCCAGCGTCAGGAAGATCTCGATGTCGCGCAGCTCCACAGATAACTCCTGTGTTATGGATCGCCCCGCGAAGCCTACATTGTTCCGCCACCGGCCCCCGGCGATGCTGGACGCATCACCAGCGGACAGGCGGCGCACGCCTGGCCGGACCGTCGGCAGGCAGGGGACACCGTTGAACGGCGTGCGGGACATCGTTGATCGTTTCGAGATCGAGGCGCTGCGCGCCGAGCTCACCGACGCGGTGACGATGCGCGACTACGACCGCGCCGAGTCGCTGTTCACGCCCGACGCCGTGGTCCGGTGGCCGCACATCGGCAGGGAGTTCGCCGGCCGGGAGCGGATCCGCGCGGGGATCGAGTGGGGGCAGGGACTGTGGGAGTTCTTCGTGCAGAACCTGCACCCGGGCGTCGTCCGGCTGGACGGCGACACCGCGACCGGCCGCGCGTACGTCCAGGAGTTCGGGCGGATGCGCGACGGCGGCTCGCATCTGAACCACGCCCTGTACCACGACCGCTACCGGCGGACCCCCGACGGCTGGAGGTTCAGCGAGCGCGTCTACGAGGTCCGCTACGTCGACTCCACCCCTCTGACGGGCTCACCCCCCTCCACGGCGCCCGAGGCGTGAGCACGACTCGCGGCCTCCTGCCGTCCGCGACGTCGCCGTGAGCCGCGTGACCCGCGTGGCCCGGCGGGCCTGAATCCCGCCGGCCCGCCTCTCCGCGCCCCCGGCCCCTCGAGGCCGTCCTCGGTGAATCGGCTCGGGTCCACGGCCCCGTCGCGGACGTCCCCGGGAATCGACCCGGGTTCAGGCCAGGGGCAGCCACACCCGCATGCTCGACGGCCCGCGGTTGCCCCAGCGGTGGTAGGGGATCATCCGCAGCGTGACCTCCTGCCCGGCCACGGGCTCCTGTCCCGCCGCGACCTCCTGCCCCGGCGCCTCCTGCCCCGGCACCTCCTGTCCCGGCGCGGCCCCCTGCCCCGCCCGGTAGGGCCAGACGGCGTCGGCGGGCGCGACCAGGCAGGCGCGGGCCTCCAGCTCGACGACCCCGTCCTCCGTCCGCTCGGCCGGCGGTTCGGGAAGGGCCTTGACCAGCGCCAGCGGCGGCTCGTCGCCGACCGACTCGGCGCAGTAGACGAGCGGGCCGCGCTCGACCGCGGCGCACCCGCGCACCGCGTCCACCCTCCGGTCGGGGAAGGTCCAGCGGGACCGCATCGGCAGGTCGAGCCGGATCCGGTCGCCCGGACGCCAGTCGGCCTCGGCCGTCACGTGGCCGGGCCCGGCCGGGCGGGTCGTGCCGCCGTGGGTGAGGGTCGCGCCCTCGGCCCAGGAGGGGACGCGCAGGACGATCCGCCCGGGGCGGCCCTCGACGACGTGCGCGGTGACCGTACCCGACCAGGGGTAGTCGGTCTCCAGCCGCAGCGCCAGGCCCCGGTGGCGGATCTCGGCGGGCGCGTAGTGGTGGATGTGGAGGGCGTCGCCGTCGGCGGCGGCCAGGTAGGCCGGCAGCGAGGCGAGGGTGCGGGCGATGTTGTTCGGGCAGCACGACACGTCGTACCAGGAGGAGCGCAGCCCGGCCCCGGACGTGTGGTCGACGACGCCCTCGCGCGGCTCGGGCGGGATCCGCATGTGCAGCGGGTTGGCGTAGAAGAACGAGCGGCCGTCCAGTGCCGGCGAGGTGGCGAGCACGTTGTACATGGTGCGTTCGGCCAGGTCGGCGTAGCGGGCCCGGCCGGTGGCCAGCAGCAGCCGGTGCGAGAGCATGATCGAGGCGATGCCGGCGCAGGTCTCGGAGTAGGCCCGGTCGGCCGGGAGCTCGAAGTCCTCGCCGAAGGCCTCGTCGGTGTGGCGCGAGCCCATCCCCCCGGTCAGGTAGGTGCGCCGGGCGACCGTGTTCTCCCACTGCTCCTCGATCGCGTGCAGCAGCTCGTCGTCGCCGGTCTCGACGGCCACGTCCACCGCGCCGCTCGCCAGGTACAGGGCCCGCACGGCGTGCCCGCGCAGCACCCGCGCCCGGCGTACCGGCAGGTCGTCCTGGAAGTAGGCGCGTCCCAGGTGGATCGGTCCCAGGGCGGGCAGGCCGCGCCGCTCGACGAAGCGCCGGGCCATCTCCAGGTAGCGCCCGGTCCCGGTCGCCCGGTACAGCTCGACCAGCGCCATCTCCACCTCGGGGTGGCCGCAGGTCTCGGCGGTCTCCATGAAGCGGTCGCAGACGTGGTCGGCGGCCCGGCGGGCGACCGTGGTGAGCTCGTCCTCGCCGTGCGCGCGCAGCCGGGCCACCCCGGCCTGGATGAGGTGGCCGTAGCAGTACAGCTCGTGCCCCCACTCGAAGTCGCTGTAGCGCTCCGAGTTCCAGCGGGTGTTGAGGTAGCCGTCGCCCTCCTGGGCGGCGGCGACGGTCGCGGCCAGCTCGGGCAGGCCGGGATGACCTGCCCAGGCCATCCCCTCCAGCAGCTTGTACGCCTCGGAGTCGCTGAACTCCCTTCCCCGGCGGGGACGCTCGCCGCGGAAGTTGCCGATCCAGCCCTCCCGTTCCATCCACTCCAGGCAGTGGTCGATCACGACCTCGCGGTTGAGGTCCACCCGGTCGCCCCAGAAACCGGGGGCGAGCCGTACGGTGTCGAGGCCGAGAGGGGACAGCACCCCTGTGGAAGGGATGACAGGACTAACCACGCAGGGCTCCTGACATGAATCCGCGCACGTAGTGGCGCTGGAGGACGACGAAGAGGATCAGGCAGGGCACGGCCATGACCATGACGCCGGCCTGCAGCATGCCGTAGTCGATGGCGCCGAAGGTGCGCTGGGTCATGCTGACCACGGCCACCGGGAGGGTGAAGTTCGCCCCGTCGTTGAGCAGGATGAGCGGCGCGAAGAAGTCGTTCCAGGAGGCGAGGAAGGCGAAGAGGGAGACGGTGACCAGCGCGGGCCGCACGGCGTACAGCAGGATGCGCCAGAAGGCGCGGAACGTTCCGCAGCCGTCGACGAGGGCGGCCTCCTCCAGTTCGCGGGGGATCGCCTCGAAGGCGTTGCGCATCATGAACAGCGCGAACGGCAGCTGGAACATCACGAACACCAGCGACAGGCCCACCAGGGAGTTCTGCAGCCCGATGTGGCCGAGCAGGACGTACAGCGGGATCAGGATGGTCGCGTACGGCACCATCAGGATGGCCAGGGTGACGAGGAAGAGCAGGTTCTTGCCGGGGAAGTCGAAGCGGGCGAAGGCGTAGCCGCCCAGCGCGGAGACGACCAGCGTGCCGGCGACGGTCATCCCCGACACCAGCACGCTGTTGACGAGGTAGACGTCCACGCCCTCGCCGAAGGAGGCCATCTCGGCGTAGTTGCCCACTCCCCCGTCGAAGGAGGACCAGCCGCTCCACACCAGCGGGAACAGGAAGAGCACCGCCAGCGCCGACATCGTGGTGTAGTAGGTCGTCCTCATCGGCCGCCCACCGCCCCGCCCCCCGCGCCCGCAAGGGCACCCCGTCGCGCACGCGCGTCGTCGCCGTGCTCGCACCGCCTCACGTGGACCTCCTAAACACCCGCATCTGTACGGCGTTGAGCGCGACCAGCGCGACCAGCAGCACGACCGAGAGCGCCGCGGCGCCGCCCAGGTCGAAGCGGAAGAACGCGTCGCGGTAGATGACCATGACCATGGAGACGGTGCTGTTGTCCGGCCCGCCGTTGGTGAAGATGAAGAACTGGTCGAAGGCGAGCAGGGAGCCGGTGACGCTGAGGATGAGCATCAGCGCGAGCGTGGGACGCAGCAGCGGAAGCGTGATCTTCGTGAAGATCTGCCACCGGTTCGCGCCGTCCGACCGCGCCGCCTCGTAGACCTCCACCGGGATCGCCTGCAGGCCGGTGAGCAGGATGAGCATGTTGAACCCGGCGAAGCGCCACAGCACCAGCGCGATCGTGGAGAACAGCGCCATGTTCGGGGTGCCGGTCCACTTCACCGGCTCGTCGGTGATCCCCAGGGCCCGCAGCAGGGGGTCGACCGGCCCGAAGTCGTTGTTGAGCATGCCGTAGAACAGCAGGGCCGCGGTGGCGAAGCCGACCGCGCCCGGCAGGAAGAACGCGGTGCGGAAGAAGCCCACGCCGGGCCTGCGCTCCTGCACCAGCAGGGCCAGGCCGAGCGCCGCCGCCGACAGCAGCACCGTGATGATGGCGGTGTACTTCAGCGTGAAGCCCACCGCGTCGAGGAAGAGCGGATTGTCGGCGATCTTGAGGTAGTTGTCCGGCGCGTTGAGGGTCGCCTGGCCGAGCAGCGGCCAGCGGTTCAGCGACATCCAGACGACGAGCACCAGCGGTGCCACGAAGAGGGTGACGACGATGACGGCGGTCGGGGCGGCGTACAGCCAGCCCTGGGCCCGCCGCCCACGCCACCGCGGGGGCGGCGCCGGGACGGATCCCCGCGCCACCCTCCGCCGCGTTCCGGTCAGGGTCATGTTCACTGCTGCAATGACTTGGTGATCTCGGCGTTGAGCTGCGCGACCTTGCCGGCGTCTCCGAACAGCGCCTCGCGGGCCAGGCGCAGCCACGGCCCCTGCGGGTCGTTGAAGGTCTGCCCGAAGCGCAGCGCGTACGGCGTCTGCCCCTTGGCGACCATGGAGTTGATCAGCACCACGCGCGGGTCCTCGGCGGAGTACTTGTTGTTCGACAGGTCGGTGCGCGCGAGCACGTCCTTGTTCTTGGCCATGATCTCGACCTGTGCCTCGTCGGAGACCGTCCAGGACAGGAACTCCCAGGCCGCGTCGGCGTTCTTGGTGGTGGAGGAGATGCCGACCGAGTCGCCGCCCACGAAGGTGGACTCGCCGCCGTCGGGACCGGCGATCGGCGCGACGCCGACCTTCATGTCCGCGGGCAGCGTGCCGAGCGTGGTCGAGGGCATCGGCATGACGCCGATCTCGCCCTTGGGGAAGAAGCCGGTCCAGGTGGGGCCCTGCTCCTCCTTGGTCGTCGGGCCGGTCACGCCCTTGTCGTACAGCCCCTTGTAGATCGCGAAGACGTCGGTCATCGGGGACGTGTCGCTGAGCGAGGCGGTGCCCTCGGGGTTCATCACCTGGCCGCCGGCGGCCCAGACCGAGGGCCAGAAGGTGAAGACGTAACATCCGCCGCAGTTGCCGCCGAAGAACGTACCGTGCACCTTGTCGTCCTTGCCGAGCTTCTCGTCGACCGTGGTGGCCTGCTCGGCGAACTCCTTCAGCGTGGCAGGGCCCTTCTCGGGGTCCAGGCCGGCCTTCTCGTACAGGTCCTTGTTCCAGAACCAGACCGACAGGTCCAGCGTGTGCGGCAGCGTGTACCGGCGTCCCTCCTGCGTGCCCAGCTTCATGTGGCTGGGCGCCAGGGAGTCCTTGTACGGCAGCGCGGCGATCCGGTCGGTGACGTCGAGGAACAGCCCCTGGGAGGTGTAGTTCGGGACGAAGATCACGTCCGCGGCGAACACGTCCGGCAGCTGCTTGGCGCCCGCCGCCGCCGCGATGCGCGGCTGGTAGTTGTCGGTGGGGACGACGGTCAGCTTCACCTGGTTCTTGTGGCCGCTGTTGTAGGCCTTGACCAGGCGCTCGCTCTGGGCCTGTGTCGCGGCGCGGGTCCACATGGTGATCGTGACCGGCTCGGCCGAGGCGGGCGCGGCCTTCTGGGTGTCGCTCCCGCCGCAGGCGATCGTGGTTGTTAACGCTAACAGCGTGACGGCGACACCCATGGCACGCGCGCGTGGTTGCATGGTCTCTCCTCTTCCTGCATCCCCCGCGACGCACGAAATAGAAATAAAAGGTTTTCGGAAACGTAAAAGAAACATGGGGTCGTGTCAACACCCCCTGGCCAATTGGCTGCCATGAGGTAATCTCAGGGGGTTCCACCAGGCGGTCGGCCGAGGCCGCAGGGACGGACGCGGGGAAAAGGATTTCGTCAGGATGACGGGCAGGCGGTCACGCTCGGTGACCATAAGTGATGTGGCCTCGCTGGCCGGGGTGTCGATCGCCACCGTGTCCAAGGCACTCAACGGCAAGGACAACGTCCGGCCGGACACCCGCCGGCGGGTGCTGGAGGCGGCCGAGCAGCTCTCCTTCCGGCCCAACGCGCTGGCCAAGAACCTGCTGACCGGGCAGAGCCGCACGGTCGGCCTGCTCACCAGCGACAGCGTCGGCCGGTTCGGCATCCCGGTCCTGCTCGGCGCGGAGGACGCCTTCGGCGCCGGGGAGATGGCCGTGGTGCTGTGCGACGCGCGCGGCGACGCCATCCGCGAGCAGCACTACCTGCGGATGCTGCTGTCCCGGCGCGTCGACGGCCTGATCGTCGTGGGCGAGAGCACCGACCCGCGGCCCTCCATCAGCCGCGAGCTGCCGATCCCGGTGGTGTACGCCTACGGCCCGTCCGACGACCCCGACGACGTGTCGTTCGCGCCGGACGACGTGGGCGGCGCCATGCTCGCCGTACGGCACCTGCTGGCCACCGGGCGGCGCAGGATCGCGCACGTCACCGGGCCCACGCACTACAAGGCCGCGGCCGACCGGGCCGAGGGGGTGCGCCGGGCGCTGGGCGAGGCCGGGCTGGAGCCGGCCGGGGAGCCCCTGTTCGGCGCCTGGTCGCAGCGCTGGGGACGGCAGGCCGCCGAGATGCTGCTGCTCACCCAGCCCGGCCTGGACGCGGTGTTCTGCGGCAGCGACCAGATCGCCGCCGGCTTCATGGAGATCGCGCGCGAGCGCGGCCTGCGCCTGCCCTCCGACGTGGCGGTGATCGGCTACGACAACTGGGAGGTGCTCTCGGCCGAGACCAGGCCGCTGCTGACCAGCGTGGACCCGAACCTGGAACGGCTGGGGCACACGGCCGCGCAGCACCTGTTCGCCGCCATCGACGGGCAGGCGGCCCCGGGGGTGCACTCGATGCCGTGCCGCCTGGTGATCCGGGAGTCCACCGCGCCGCCCGCCCCGCCCGCCGCGCTCGTGGCGCAGCCCGGAACGTTCCCGTAGGCCTCTCCGCGAACGCGCCGGCCGGCCCGGACCCGGAGGTCCGAACCGGCCGGCGGTGCGGTGTTCGTGCGGTGTTCGCGGGTGTTCGCGGGTGTTCGTGCGGGGCGGGGGGTCAGAGGCCGAAGCGGCCCTTGATGTGCCTCCACCAGTCGCGGAACATCCACTTGTCGAACTCGGTGATCTGGCTCGCGCTCCCCGCCTTCATCAGGAAGCCCCCGACGCCGCTGGGCGTCCAGTCGTAGAAGTCGTCCAGGCCGAAGCTGTGGCCTATCTCGTGGAGCAGGATGTGCATGTTGGAGGCGTCGATGTTGCTCACGAAGTACTCGCTGCCGACGCGCTGACCCCAGTCACCTCCCGCTCCCCCGCCCATGCCCGCGGTCAGCCACAGGGACATGTCGTAGTGGCGCGCGGCCCCGCCCGGGCAGTTGGGGTACTGGCCGTTCTGGTTGAAGAAGCGGCCGCAGGGCTGGGCGCACTGGGGGGCGTTCTCCCGGATGTCGTTGACGTAGACGTCCACGGAGTTGTCGCTCCACTGCAGGGTGGCGCGGTCGCGCACCGCCCAGCCGACCACCTTGAGCGGGACCTCCGCGTACGGCCAGCCGTTGTGGCCCGCCATCACGTCCATCCACTTCTTGAACTGCCGGGCGAGCGAGGCGTGGATCCGGTCGCGCAGGGCGGCCGAGACCGGTGCCGAGGAGTCCCAGCGCACGCAGTAGTTGATGCTGCCCCGGTTGGCCATGATCTGGTCCCAGCCGAAGTTGCGGAAGACGTTGGGGCCGGGGTTGTAGGTGCTCTCGACGTGCTGCCAGACCTGGTTGAGGGGGGTGACCAGGTTGGCGGGCGGGGTCCAGCCGCTGGTGCCGCCGCCGTTGCCCGGCGACTCGGTGGAGTACGCCTTCACCTCCAGCAGGCCGACCGAGGCCGCGCCGCTCTGCAGCACCACGCGCAGCCGGGCGGAGGACACGCTGTTGAAGACGACCTTGTTGTAGGCGTTGACCGCCGTGGGGTAGCCGCTCGCACCGGCGACGTCGGCGTAGGAGCTCCCGTTCCAGTACTGCAGTTTCCACGAGGCGGGCACCCGCACGCCGCCGTTGTCGTCGAAGAAGTACACCTGCGCCGAGCGCAGGGTCTGGGGCTGGGACCAGGTCAGCTCGGCCCACTGGCTGCCGGTCTCGGGCCAGGTGCCCCAGCGCGGGTTGGCCGTGTCGTTGGAGCTCGGGGGGTCGATGTCATCCTTGATCGCCGCGACGCTCTCCCAGGAGGAGGTGTAGGAGGCGCTCGCCGTGGCGGAGACCGCCAGGTTGCCGTCTCCGGGTGCCGCGGCGGCCAGGGCGTCGGCCGGGGACATCAGCAGGCCGAGGATCAGGGCGGGCAGGGCCGCCGTCCACCATCGTCTTCCCATCTGTACGAACCTCCGTGGGGGGTCGGGTGTCGAACGCGGGGAGTGCGCTTCACCTGGTCGTCGTCCTGTTCGCGCCGGCACATTTTGTTAGCGCTAACAGAAACCGTTTACCCAACGGTCAGAGAGCCGGAAGGCCTCGTGTTACGACAAGGTTTCCCAGAGTGTTGGGGATGCGAAAAAGCCTGTCAAGTCCCGGCCCGCGCGGCCGTCCTCCTCGCCGGGCCCGGACCGGCCCGGAATTCCCCGCCGAAGGGCCGCTCCCGCGCCGGTGGTGGAACGTGCCCGCCGGAGGTCTCCCCCGGACGGCCGGTCGGCGGCCGCGTGGCGCTCACCTCCCCCGGGGCGGTGCCTGCCGGGGCGGGCGGGGGCGGACATGAGCGTGCTCCCCCGGTGATCCTTCCACCGGGGGAGCACGCCGGGCCGCCCGGCGGGCGCCGCGGGCGGCGCCGCCCCGCGCCGCGGCCAGGCCCAGGGCCGCGAGGGGCGGC
>NZ_JBNCLF010000002.1:384950-409274 GCF_049844535.1 Streptosporangium sp. DT93 | reverse complement strand
GGGGGGGGGGGGGCGCGGGGGGGGGGGGGGGGGCCCCCTGGCGGGCGGGCCCCGGTGCACCAGCCCCGGGGGCCCCCACGCCGGGCCTCCCGCCGGTCCCCGCGCGCGGGGACCGATGAAACTTTCATGCCGACAGGGGCCGCCGCCCGTGATCACGGAGCGGAGCCGGTCCCCCCGCGATCACGGGGCGGACGACCTCCTCGTGATCGCGGAGGAGGCCGGCCCCCTCGCGACGGCCGCCCCCTGGTGATCACGGAGGGTGCCGGCCCTCCGTGATCACCGGGCGGGGATCAGTTCCTCGTGATGACGAAACTCGATCCCGGCTCCTTCACGACGTCGCCGTCGGCCGAGCCGCTGATCGTGACGTTCGTCAGCGTCGCGTTGCCACGGGCGCCGCCCATGGCCAGGACCCCGGCGCCGTTGTTGGACTTGGTGATCCTCACGTTGACGACGGCGACGTTCGGCATGTTGCCGCCGCCCGTCTTGAACTGGATGCCGTCGTAGGTCGAGTCGTGGATGTCGGTGTCACGGATGGTGACCCCGGTGATGTCCTTGGTCGACGGGAACAGCGTGATGGCGCCGAACTCCTGGTCCTCGTTCCAGAACGCGCCGCCACTGCGGTAGATCCCGTTGTTGGCGAGCAGCGTGGTCCCCGAGAAGGGCAGGGGGCTGTGGTCGGTCGCCAGCATGATGGCCGGGTAGTTCATCGTGTCGTAGATCAGGTTGTTCTCGGCGGAGTTGTCGTACCCGCCGTAGATCGCGATGCCGTTCGCCCGCCAGGGCAGCTGGATGGTGTTGTTGACGAAGTGGTTGTCGTGGGTGTTGTCGGCGGCCTGGTCCTTCACGGCCTGGTTGGCCCAGATCGCCAGGGCGTCGTCGCCGGTGGTGCGGAACGAGGAGTTGAACACCCTGGAGTTGCTCGTGCCGTTGGTGAAGTTGATGCCGTCGGCGTAGGTGTTGCGGATGCGCATGCCGCTGAACAGCAGGTTGTCGCCGGGACCCCACAGGGCGGGGATGTTGTCGTAGTCGCGGCCGACCCAGGCGCCCACGTTGGCGTGCTCGATCCACACGTTGGTGATCTTCGTGTTCTCGCCGAACCGGCCGTTCAGGCCCACGCCGCCCTCGTCGTTGCCGTCCCCGCCCCGGATGCGGCCCGAGCCGAAGATGGCGATGTCGGAGATCTGGGTGTTGCTGTCGATGTCGAAGCCGAAGTTGCCCTCGTGCGGGTGGTTGATGCCGCCCACCGCGTCCTGCGGCTCGGTCAGCGTGTAGAACTGGGAGTGCCACATGCCCGCGCCGCGGATGACGACGTCCCTGATGCCCACCTGGTTCCACTGACCCCGGTTCAGCGGGTCGTCGGTGAGGATCTTCTTCTCCTGGCGCCACTGCCCCGCCGGGATCCACACGCAGCCGATGACGCCGTTCTGGTCGTCGGTCACCGCCCGCTGCAGGGCGGCCGTGTCGTCGAGCCCGTCGTTGGGGATCGCGCCGTAGGTGGTGATCGAGGTGCATCCGGCCGGCTGGCTCGCCGGCGGCGCCACCTGCTCCAGGTCGATCAGGTCGATGATGTAGAACGAGGCCGTGTCGGAGGCGTCACGCTGCAGCCGGAACTTCGTCCCGGCCGGGTAGGTCTGCGACAGCAGCGCGTTGGACTCGTCGAACAGCCGCCGGGCGTCGGCCTGGGGGGTGTTCGTCAACGCCTCGGGGCCGTCGGTGTTGCCGTACAGCCAGCTGTGGCGTGAGGAGAGCGTCAGCTTCCTGGAGAAGGTGCCGTTGACGTAGAGGCTGATGCTCGCGTCGATGCCGCCGCCGTTCGGGGCGTCGGGGATGGAGTTGCGCACCACGATCGAGTTGGACGGCGCGGTCGAGGTGAACTCGACGAACTGCCCGGTGCTGTTCAGCCGCACCGACTTGCGCCCCGAGGACTCGGTGGCGAAGTTGGTGTGCCCGAAGGTGCGCAGCGGGTCGGCCTCCAGCAGGGTGCCCTGGTAGGTGGCGGCCTCGGCCTCGTACTCCGTCCACGGCACCGCGGCGCCGCGCCCGACCACGATGGCCTGCGAGAACGTGTTGTTGGTCTCGTTGGTCTCGGTGACGGTGTTCGTCGCGTCGGCGGTCGCGGTGAGCGTGGCGCCGCCGCTGACGGCGGTCCAGCTGCCGCTGACCGCGACGTTGGCGGTCGCGCCCGCGGCGATCGACGGGGTCGTGGTGTTGAGCGTGGTGCCGCCCGCCGTCAGGCGGGTGACCGTGGACACGCCCGTCGCCGCGCTGCCGCGGTTCCTCACCGCGACGGTGAACGTGACGGACGCGCCGACGGCCGGGTTCGCCGGGTTGGAGGTGATGCCGAGCACCTGCAGGTCCGGGCCGGGAGCCTCGGTGACCACCAGGGGCGAGGACGCGGTGAGGGTGTTGTTGTCCTCGTTCCGCTCGGCGACCGTGTTGTCGGCGTCGACCCTGGCGCCGACCGCGTAGCTGCCCGCGCCCCGGGTGCCGATGTTGTGGGTGACCGTGGCGCCGGCGCCGGCGGCCAGCGCGGGGATCGCGACGGTCGCCACCTGCGTGCCGGCGAGGGAGAGGGTGACGCTGTCGGCCGGGGAGGCCGCGTTGCCCGCGTTCCTGACCGTGGCCGACAGCGTGATCGCGCCGGTCTCGGTCGGGGTGGCCGGCGTCCACGACAGGTTCGTGACCGTGAGGTCGGGGTTCGGCGCGGGGGTGCCGAGGACCTGGAACTCGGCGACCTGCCCGCCGGGCGCGCCGCTGTTGGAGGTGAACCTCAGCTGGACGTCGGCGACGCTCGCGGACAGGTCGATCCGCACCGTGTTGCCCGAGGCCGGGTCGAAGGCGCGGTTGGCCGCCGACGCCAGGTTCTGGTAGGTCGTGGCGTTCTGCTCGCGGCCCAGGACCTGGATGTTCTGCGTGCGGGGGCCCCAGGAGGAGTCGGGGTTGAGCCTCACCACGACCGCGTTGACGGTGGCGTTGGCGCCGAGCTTGACGGTCAGCGTGTTCGGGAACGCCCCCGAGTTCGCCTCCCAGTAGGTGGCCGGGTTTCCGTCGTTCGCGTTGGTGGCGACGAAGTTGTGCACGTGGCCGGAGGCGACGATCTCCTTGCCGGTCGCCAGGTTCGTCCCGGGGTCGCCGGTGCCGGTGCGGGTCACCGCGTTGCTGTCGGCCGAGCGGTTGCCCGCCGCGTCCCTGGCGCGCACCGTGTACGTCACGGTCGCCGACGCCGGCTGGGTGTCGGTGTAGGTCAGCACGGTGCCGACGCCGCCCCGGAGCTGGCCGTTCGCGTAGACGTCGTAGCCGGTGACGCCCACGTTGTCGGTCGAGGCGTTCCAGGTGAGCCTGATCTGGCCGGTGGCCGGCTGGGTGAGGGCGAGGTTGCCGGGGGCCGAGGGGTTCTGGGTGTCGCCGGTGCCGGCGGCGCCGTAGATCTCGAACTCGGAGATCTGCGCGGCGGGCCAGCCGGTGTTGGCGGTGACGTTGACGCGCCAGTACCGGTGGGTCGCGGCGCCGAAGCCGATCGTGACCGTGTTGCCGGTGGCCGGGTCGAACGTGTGGTTCGCCGAGGCCACGACCGTGCTGTAGGTGGAGCCGTCGGAGCTTCCCTGGATCGAGAGCGTCTGGGTGCGGGTCTGCCAGACGGCCGGGGCGGGCACCTTCAGGACGATCCGGTCGACGCTCGTGGCGGCGCCCAGGTCGATCCGCGCCCACCCGGGGAAGCTGTTGTTGGCACTCTCCCAGTAGGTGGACTGGTCGCCGTCGTTGACGGCCGACACCTCACGGCCGGCCGTGGCGCTGCCGGCCTGGGTCGCCTTGCCCGGCGACAGGTTGGGGCCGGCCGCGGCGGAGGCCGGGACGGCCGCCCCCATCGCCAGCAGGCCGGTGGCGAGCATGGCCGCCACCAGCCTCAACGGTCCGAACGGCTTTCTCATCCGCGTTCCTCTGTCTCTCGTCATGCACGACGGGGTCGGGGCGTGAAGGCAGGCGCCCTCGGCGCTCACGGGTGGGGGGCAGATGCACGGCTACGGCGCGGTCCTGAGGAATTGCGAGGAGAATCAAAAATTAAGCATGAATTTGTAAGCTTCTTGCGAAGCGTTGGCCAAAGGTTACATACGTGCTACGGGCGCGTCAACGGCCGGAAAACGGCTTTCTGACACCCGCCGCGCGCATCCGGCACCCGGGCCACCCGGTCGCCGCACGCGGAGCCAGGCCGTCGCGCCCGGGCCGCCGGGTCGCCACACCCGGGCCGCCAGACCGTCGCGCCGACGGGGGGCGTGCCGGAGCCCGGGCCGGCGGCACGACGCCGGCCCGGTGGCGATCGAGGGCGACTACGAGGACGACACGTCGATCACGCGGTCGCGCAACCACCGGTGGGCCGGGTCCGCGTCGAGCCGGACGTGCCACATCAGCGAGACCGTCACCTCGGGAGCCCGGAAGGGCAGTTCGAAGGAGCACATCCCTCCCCGCAGGTCCGCGGTGTGACGCTCCGGGACGGTGGCGACCAGGTCCGAGGCCCTCGCCAGCGCCAGCGCGGCGCCGAAACCGTCCACGACCGTGACGACCTCCCGCTCGTGGCCCGTCGCGCGGAGGGCGCCGTCCACCAGCCCCTCCGTCAGGCCGCGCCGCGAGACGTGCACGTGCCGCGAGGAGGCGTACCGGGTCGCCGTCACCTCTCCGGCGCTCAGCGGGTGCTCGTCTCGCACCACCCCGACGAAGCGGTCGGTGAACAGGGGCTCGCTCAGCACGTCGGGAGGCAGGGCGTCCTCGACGACGCCCGTCTCGAGGTCGACCGCGCCCTCGCGCAGGGAGGCGATGTCCTTCCTGGTCCTCCGCAGGAACCGCAGCCGCACGCCGGGCGCCTCGCGTCCGACCTCCGCCACCAGCGCGGGCCCGAACCTCTCCACGAACCCGTCACTGCCGCGCAGCGTGAAGGTCCGCTCCAGCGTCGCCAAATCCAGCCTCCCGGCGGGCCGCAGGACGGCCTCGGCCTCCTGGACCAGGGCGCGCACACGGTCGCGCAGCTCCACGGCGCGGGGCGTGGGCACCAGCCCCCGGCCGGCCCGCACCAGCAGCGGATCGCCCGTGACCCGCCGCAGCCGCGCGAGTGCGCGGCTCATCGCGGACGGGCTGAGCGCGAGCCGTTCACCCGCCCGCGTCACGCTGCCCTCCTCGAGCAGGACGTCCAGGGTGACCAGCAGGTTGAGATCAGGACGGATCATTCGCGGAGGATCTCACGGATCGACGCTGGCATGGCGTTGCGTGCACAAGTGGCTTGCCATCATTGCGTCTTCCGCCAGGTAAGAGCGGCACCTAGGTTCGTGACGACCCCATCGCCCACCGCCCCCGTCACCCGCCGACCCCACAGCCCGCCGACCCCACAGGAAGAGGCCGTCACCGTGAGAGCACCAGCCGAACCCGGGCAGGCACCGCCGCCCCACCGCCCACCCCAGGCCCGGGCACTCGCCGCCCTGTCGCTGTGCACGCTGCTGCCCTCGCTCGGCACCGGCATCGCCAACGTCGCCCTGCCGACCGTCGCCGGGGCCTTCGACGCCGCCTTCAACGACGTCCAGTGGGTCGTGATCGCCTATCTCCTGGCCGTCACGACCCTGATCGTCGGCGCGGGCCGGCTCGGCGACCTCGTGGGCCGGCGTCACGTCCTGCGGGGTGGCGTGGCCGTGTTCACGCTCGCGACGCTGCTGAGCGGTCTCGCCCCGAACCTTCCGGCCCTGGTCGCCGCCCGGGCGCTCCAGGGAGCCGGAGCCGCGTGCATGATGGCGCTGACCATGGCCATCGTCGGCGAGACGGTGCCCAAGGAGCGCACCGGCGGGGTCATGGGGCTGCTCGGGACGATGTCGGCGGTCGGCACGGCGCTGGGGCCCGGCCTCGGTGGCGTCCTGGTCGCGGCCTTCGGCTGGCGCGCGGTCTTCCTCGCCGTCGTGCCGCCCGGCCTCCTCGCGCTCGCGCTCGTCTTCGGGGCGACGCCCGGCCCCGCACCGGCGGCGACCCCCGTACGCGGGCGGTTCGACCGCGTGGGCACCGCGTTGCTGGCGATCACACTGGGGACCTACGCGCTGGCCGTGACGATCGAGGGGAACTCCTTCGGCCCGCTCACCGCCGGGCTTCTCCTCGCCTCGGGGGCGGGTCTGGCCCTGTTCGTCGTCACCGAGCGCCGGGTCGCGTTCCCGTTGCTGACCCTGTCGACGTTCCGCGACCCTGTCCTCGCCGCCGGGCTGACGACGAGCGCCCTGGTCTCGACCGTCATGATGACCACGCTCGTCGTGGGGCCCTTCCACCTGTCCTGGGCACTCGGCCTCGACCCGGCCCTCGCCGGCCTGGTGATGTCGGCGGGCCCCGCCGTGTCCGCCCTCGCCGGCGTCCCGGCGGGCCGCGCCACCGATCGTCTCGGGGCCGGGACCATGGTGGTGGCCGGGCTCGCCGTCATCATCGGCGGCGCCGTGGCACTCTCCCTGACGCCCACGGCCGCCGGGGTCGCCGGGTACGTCGTGCCCCTGGTCGTCGTCACCACCGGGTACGCCCTGTTCCAGGCGGCCAACAACACCGCGGTGATGAGGGACGTCCCCCCGGACCGGCGTGGCCTGCTGTCGGGCACGCTGAACCTCTCCCGCAACCTCGGGCTCATGACCGGCGCGTCGGTCATGGGGGCCGTCTTCGCCTTCGCCGCGGGCGTGAGGGACGTCAGCACCGCCACACCGGCGGAGGTGGCCCGCGGGACGCACTGGACCTTCGCCGTCGCGGCCCTCCTCGTGACCTTCGGGCTGGTCGTGGTCCTGCTTCTCCGGCCGCGTCCCGGCCCCCGCCCGGCCACGGCACCGACGCCCGTCGCGGCGGCCCCGGCCGGCGATCGGACCGGCCCGTGACGGGGCCCGGCCCGGCTCAGCTCAGCTCGGCCCGGCTCGGCTCGGCCCGGCTCGGCCCGGCTCGGACTCGGGCGCGGCCGGGAAGGGGTCAGGAGTGCGAGCGTTCGTCCACCACCTGCACCAGTTTGCCGGTGCGCGGGTTCGTCACCAGCTCGGAGGGCCGCACCCATTCGATCGACAGGGGGTGGATGAAGCCCAGGCCCACGTACTCGGGGTACATCGGGCGGGCCTCGTGGACGGCGTCGATCAGCCTCCCGGTCAGCTCCGCCGGGGGCTCCTCGACGTGGGCGAGCCGGAGCACCAGGCCGTCCTTGCCGTCCCAGCGGCGCTGCACGAGCTGCACCCCGGACACGACCCGGCCGGAGTCGGCCGAGGCGAGCGCCGCGCGGACGTCCTCGGTCCTCATCGTCACCATCGCCACCCTGGCGCCCTCGATCGTCCTGCCGACCAGCCGGAACCGGCGACGCTCGTCGTCGACCCACTCGGCCAGGTCCCCGACCGGATACCGGATGATCGGCATCAGGGTGCGGAAGAGGTTGGTGACCACCACCCGGCCCGGTACGCCGGGGACGGTGATCGGCTCG
Organism: Streptosporangium sp. DT93; assembly: GCF_049844535.1. Lineage (NCBI taxonomy): Bacteria > Bacillati > Actinomycetota > Actinomycetes > Streptosporangiales > Streptosporangiaceae > Streptosporangium > Streptosporangium sp. DT93. The sequence continues at coordinate 401,815 of NZ_JBNCLF010000002.1, read as the reverse complement.
CCGGTCACCTCGTCGACCACCTCCACGATCGTGCGGTCGGGGAAGGCCTCGTGGACCCGCGGGTCGTCGCCCGGCACCGGCCCGCCGATCAGCCCGCCGTCCACCGACGCGTACCCGAGCGAGGCGATCGCGGCCTTGGGGAAGGCCCTGTTGAGCTGGGGCCGCAGGTCGTCGAAGAGGAGGTCGCCGGCGAACAGCAGCAGCTCCACCGTGTCGGCCGCCTGCCCCCTGGCGCTGACCGTCTCGGCCACCGCGCCGAGCTTCATCGGCGGGCCCGCCAGCACGTTGACGCCGAAGACGGTGATCAGGTCGGCGACGTACTCGTTCGTCGTGGAGCCGCCGACGGGCAGCCGCACGTTCTCCACCGGGGCGTGGTGCAGGGCGTTCTCGATGTAGAGGAACCCCCCGTACAGCTCCCCGGCGAAGAACAGGTTCGCCACCTTGTGTCCCGGCCTCAATCCGGCCCTGACCATGCCGGCCCCGAACGCGGTCACCGAGTCCGCGTGCTCGGTGCGGGTCCACGGGGAGAACTTCGGCGCCCCGGTGGTGCCGCCGGAGGTGTACACGCCGGCGTCGGTCAGCGGCCCGGTCAGCAGCCGGTTGTCCGGCCAGGTGTTCGCGGCCCAGAACGCCTTCTGGTCGATGATCGGCAGTTGGGTGAGGTCGGAGACGACCTCCGGCACGTCACGGTACAGCTCCGCGTAGAACGGGGAGTTGCGCCGGGCGAGGTCGACCAGGTCCTGCAGTGGTTTGGCGGGCATGTATCGCTTCCTGTCTGGCCGGTGTGCCGGGTCGGCACCGTCGGATCGAGGGGGATCGGAACGGGGCGCGGGCGGCACGCGGCGACGGCCGCCCTCATCGCGGGGACCTCATCGCGGCGGCCGTCGCGACGCCCTCGTCGTGGCGCCCTCGTCGTGGCGGCCGTCGTGACGGCCTCGTCGCGGGACCTCATCGCGGTGGCCTCCCGGGGATGCCGGAGACCATCACGCTCTGCCCGCGGAACTCGGCGACGACCTCGCCCGAGGCGCGCCGCACCGTCACGTCGTACACGCCGCCCCTGCCGTGGCGGACGCGTTCCACCGCCTCGGCCACCAGCTGGTCGCCGGCGGCGGCCGGGCGCAGGAACGTCACCTGCGCGCTGTGCGCCAGCGTGACCGGGCCGTGGGTGTTGCACGCGTAGGAGAACGCGGCGTCGGCGAGGAGGAACAGGTACCCGCCGTGGGCGATGCCGAACGCGTTCAGCATGTCCTCCGAGACGCGCATGCGCAGCCGTGCCCGCCCGGTGGCGACCTCCTCGACGACGATGCCGAGCGACCGGCAGGCCGGGTCCTCCACCTCCGCGGCGCGGGAGGGCTCCCTGTCCGCGCTCACGCCGGCCTCACCGTCGCCTCGGGGCCCGCGACCCAGGTCCTGGCCAGGGCCTGGACGGCCGAGCCGTCCCCGTCGGCGAGCTTGTGCGCCAGGTACTCGGCCACCCGGTCACTTGTCGGGACGCGGAACGGCGGATCCTCCTCGGTCAGCGTGCGCACCACCACCTCGGCCACCTCCCACATCGACTGGCTCGCCCCTCCCCAGCCCTGGCCGACCACCCGGTCGAGGTAGTCGGCGAACGTCGGCGCGTACGGCCCGGAGGCGGCCCGGATCGTCTCCCGGTTGACGTCGGGGAAGTAGCCGAACCGGGTGTCGCGCACGAAGCCGGGGACGATCACGCAGACCTTCACGCCGTGCCGGGCCGCGACCGGCGCGAGACTCTCCATGAAGCCCTCGACGGCGAACTTCGCCGCCGCGTACGCCTCGTTGAAGGGCTGGCCGACGACCCCGTGGACGCTGCCGACGCTCAGCAGGCGGCCCCCGCAGGCACGCAGCAGCGGCATCGCGACCCGGCTCACGGCGACGACCCCGAAGAAGTTCACCTCCAGGTTGGCCCGCAGGGCCTCCATCGTCGACATCTCCATCGTGGGGTCGAAGTTGGAGATCCCGGCGTTGTTGACCACCGCGTCCAGCCGTCCGTAGGTGTCCCGTACCCCCTGGAGGCAGGTGGCGACGGACTCCTCGTCGGTGACGTCGAGGCGGCGGAGGTCCAGCGTGACCCCCGCCTCGCCGGCCGCCTCCCGCAGGGCGTGCGCCCCGTCCGGGTCGCGTGCCGTCGCCACCACGGAGAACCCCGCCCTGGCCGCGGTGACCGCGGTCGCCAGGCCGATGCCCGACGACGTCCCCGTGATCAGCACGGTCCCGCGCCGCGCCGTCACGCCGTGCTTCCCGAGGGCTGCGGCTCGGCCTGGCGTCCGGCCCGGTCGAGCAGTGGCTGGAGCCCCAGTGCCGGCAGGAACGACAGGGCGGCCAGCAGCGTGCCGGCGACCATGACCGTCCTGGTGGCGTTGAGCACGCCCAGGTCGCCGGTCAGCAGGGTGACCCCCAGGCCGCCCAGGAAGGCGGCCAGCGGGATCACGCCCCAGGTGACGGTGCGGAAGGCCGCGTGCGTCACCCCCTGGTTGTCGGCCGCCATCCGCGACTGCCGGATCGGGGCGCTGCAGACGTTGATGCACGACATGAAGAAGCCGTAGCACCCGATGGTCACGCCGATCACGAGCGCGGGCGGCAGCGCGGGCGCGGCCAGGACGCCCACGCCGGCCAGGCAGTGCAGCAGCAGCGCCCACGCCATGGTCCGCCCGAGGCCCAGCCTGCCGGCGATCCTGGGCGCGACGACCGCGCCGATCACCGCGCCGACGGCCGCCGCGGACATCACCGCCCCGAACACGCCGACCGAGACGCCCAGTCCCTGGTAGGCGAGCACCGGCAGGACCGTGACGAAGACGGGCCCGCCCGAGTTCAGGGTCACGGCGGCGACGATCACGCGGCGCAGGACCGGGTCGGCCCAGTTCAGTTTGAACCCCAGGGACAGCCGCGACATCACCGAGCCGTGCTGGACCGTCCTGTTCCCCCAGGGCCGCATGGAGCGGAAGCAGACGGCCGAGACCAGGTAGGTCGCCGCGTCCACGAGCAGCGAGGCCACCCCGAGCGCGTGGTACAGCCCCGCGGCCACCGAGGGCCCGGCCACCTCCGACACCGTCCTGCTGCCCTCCAGGCGCGAGTACGCCCCGACCAGGCCCTCCTGCGGCACCGCGGCGGGCACGGCCACGAGGTACCCGACGTTGAAGAAGATCGTGGCGCCGCTGATCAGCGCCACGGAGGTGAACAGCACCGGCGTCGACAGCACCCCCGACCAGTAGGCCACGGGGATGAGCAGCACCGCCGCCAGCCTCACGAGGTCGCACATCACCAGGGTCAGGCGCTGGTCCCACCGGTCGACCAGCACGCCGGCGATCGGTCCCAGCAGGGGGATGCCGAGGTACTGGGCCATGGCCACGAGGCCCACCTCGAACGGCGAGGCGCCCAGCGCGAAGATCATCAGGGTGGGCACCACGAACACCGTGATCCGGTCCCCGAGCAGGCTCACCGTCTGGCCGCCCCAGAGCAGGTTGAACTCCCGGCCCAGAGAGCGCCGGGAGCCGGAGCCCGCGGAGCCCTGGGAGTCCGTGACATCCCGAGGGTCCGTGAAATCCTGGGAGCCCGCGGAGCCCGCGGAGCCCGCAGAGCCCGCAGAGCCCTGGGAGTCCTGGGAGTCCTGGGAGTCCGGCGGCCTCACGGCTCCTCCCTGACGACGAAGGCCGCGGTCTTCCCGGTGCGGTCGTTGCCGACCAGCGCGTCGACGACCTCCACCCGGAACGACCCGGGGTCGTGCTGGAACGCCGTGCTGAGCGTGAACGTCGAGGACAGCAGGTCCGCGCGCAGCCGCTCCGCCAGGTCCGGCGGCGCGGCGGGACCGGTGAGCAGCAGCACGTCCACCGTGGAGACCCGGCCCCGCTGCTCGGTGACGAGGACCTGTGCCCGGGTGACACCGGGTTCCCGCTCGGCCCGCTCGACGACGTCGTTCACGTGCAGTCCCAGTCCGCGTACCTGCACCACCGAGTCCCGGCGGCCCAGGACCCGCATGGCCCTGTCCTGGCGGCCGCACCCGCACGTCACGAGCCGGCCCGCGTCGCCGGTCCGGTAGCGCAGCACCGGGTTGAGCATGTCCGGGTTGAGGGTGGTGAAGTCCAGCAGCTCGTCCTCGCCCACGTGCACCAGCTGGTCCGGCAGGGTGTGGAAGACGTCCGGCGGGCACCGCGGGGTGTTGGTGCCGACGACCCAGGTCTCGGTGCTCCCGAACATGCCCCAGCGGCGCGCCGACGGCGCGACCTCCGCCATGTCCTCGTCGAGCTGCGGGTGCCACGCCTCCCCGAGCCAGAGCACCTTGCGCAGCGCGGGAAGGCGTATCCCGGCCGTCCGGGCGTGCGCGAACCACAGCCGCAGCACGCTCGGCGTGCCGCCGAACGCGGTCACGCCCCTGGCGGCGAAGAACGCCAGCCAGTCGCCGTACTCCTCCCTGCCGACCGAGCCCAGCGCGATGACGTCGCAGCCGGACAGGTCGGCGAAGGCGGCGGCCAGGAAGTGGGCGCCCCACATGCGGCCCGCGCCCCAGCCGTTGACGAAGACGTCGTCGCGCTCCAGGGGGCGCCACTGCTCGTACACGCCCTCCATGTAGAACCCGGTGGGGGCGTGGCCGACCTTGGGCGCGCCGGTGCTGCCGCCGCTCTGGAAGATCCAGGTGGCGCCGCGCTCGGCCTTCGGGCTCAGGTGCGCAAGGGCCACGTTCAGGTCGTCCTTCACCAGGACCGGGAGGGCGGCGACGTCCCCCAGCGTGAGCACCTTCTCGTGGCCCGCGTACCGCGGCGCGAGCTCCGGCACGCTCCGCAGGCGCTCCAGCGACCGCCGGGAGACGCCCAGGCGCGGCTCGGCCGCCTCGGGCGACAGCGAGAACGACGCGGCCGTGTCGTCGCCGGGCGACGGCGAGGACGACGCGGCCGTGCCGTCATCGGGCGACGGCGAGAACGGCACGGCCGTGTCGTCGCCGGACGGTGGCGAGAACGATTCGGTCATGTCAGAACCAGCTTTCAATGGTCGTGTCCGCGGCGCCCGAGGCCAGCCACCGGGCGTGGGCGTCGCGGTAGGCGATCCAGCGCGCCCGGGTGATGTCCCGCTGGAGCCTGCGCTCCGGATCGCCGTAGTCGGGGGCGATCACGCCGTCGGGTTCGAGCTCGGAGAACCAGAAGCGCTCGCCGTCGAACAGGAAGTCGACGCAGAAGAACGGGACGGGCACCTTGCGGTAGAAGTACGCCGTCGCCTCCGCCAGCTCGGCCGGGACCGGCGGGAACTCCATCGTGGCGCCCCGGCTGGCGTTGGCGACCGGCGAGCCGGGCTCGGGGATCCGCTTCATCACGGCGTACGGCTCGCCGTCGACGACGTAGACCCGGTAGTCGACCGTGCCCTCGCCCAGGTAGGGCTGGATGACGAGGGTGGTGTCGCCGCCCTGCGCCAGGCTGGCGAGCCCCCGGACCTCCTCGGAGTCGCGGGCCAGGTTCACCCCGCCGCCGCCGCACCATCCGGCCGGCTTGACGATGGCCGGGTAGGTCAGGTCCTTCAGCGCCACCTCGTACAGGTGCTTGCCCACGTCCCGCCCGGTGCCGATGCGGAGCGTGGGGATCACCGGGACGGGCGAGTCCCTCAGGTGGAGCATCGTGGCCATCTTGTCGTTGGCGACGGCCGACAGGCCCGGCGGGAACGACAGGTAGAAGCCGGCCTTCTCCAGCACCGCGTACAGCGCGTACTGGTTGAACACGTCCATGGACTGGTAGGGCAGCGAGTACAGCGCGGTGATGAAGAGCGTGTCCTCGGGGGTGACGAGCTCGTCGTCGACGTGGACGCGCGGCCGGCCGGGCCCCAGGAGGTCGACCGTCACGGCGTCGGGTGCGTGCCTGGTCCAGCTCAGGCCGAGTTCCGCGGCCACCTCGGCGTAGACGTCCCAGAAGAAGTCGTGCCACATCGCGGCCGCCCGGCTCGACTCCCTGTCGGGGAAGATCCAGCACATGCGGCGCAGCGTGCTCGCGGCGGGGGTCGTCGGGGTCACTCTCGTCCCTCTCCTTCGGTCCACCAGCGGCGGCCCGGCTCGGGCAGGCTGTCGATCGGGTCGTAGAAGGGGAACCGGCGGTCCGGGGAGCCGTCGCGGCCGAGTCCCGTCCCGTGGTTCCCGGCCCAGTAGGAGATGCCGCGTTCCCGGTCGTACTCGACCACCTGGTGCACCCAGCGCTTGCCGGCGTAGGGCACGTCGCACACGATGCGCGGCGTCGCGTAGCCCGGCAGGTAGCCCATGATCGCCTCCTGGAGGCGCTGGGCCTCGTGGACCGGGACGCGCCAGTGCTCCGCGTTGGGGATCATGTCGCAGAGGTAGAGGTAGTAGGGCAGGATGCCCGCCTCGCCCTGCAGGGCGAAGCACAGGTCGAGCAGGTCGGCCGGGGTGGTGTTCACCCCTCGCAGGAGCACGCCCTGGTTGCGCACGTCCCGTACCCCCGCGTCCAGCAGGGCCCTGGCGGCCTCGGCCACCAGCGGCGTCACCGACCGGACGTGGTTGGCGTGGGTGTGCACGGCCAGGTTCACCCCGCGGCGCCGCGCGAGGGCGGCGATCCTGGCCATCCCCTCCAGGACGGCGGGCTGGAGCCAGTGCTGCGGCAGGCCGACCAGCGCCTTGGTCGCCAGGCGGATGTCGCGCACGGACTCCAGTTCCAGCAGCCGCAGCACGAACGTCTCCAGCCGGGGCCAGGGCACGTTGGCCACGTCGCCGCCGGAGACCACCACGTCCCGCACGCCGGGCGTGCGTTTGAGGTAGTCCAGCATCAGCTCCTGCCGGTCGACCGGCTTGAGGACGAGCTGGGCCTTGACGACCTGCGGGGTCGAGGTGCCGACCAGGTCCATCCGGGTGCAGTGCCCGCAGTACTGGGGGCAGGTGGACAGCAGCTCGGCCAGGACCTTGGTCGGGTAGCGGTGGGTCAGCCCCTCCACCACCCACATCTCCGCCTCGTGGAGCGAGTCGCGCCGCGAGCGCGGGTGGCTGGGCCAGCGCGGGTGGCGGTCCGAGCCCACCGGCAGCATGTACCGGCGGGTCGGGTCCGCCATGAACTCCTCCGTGAAGGAGGCGGGGTCGCTCCCGCCGTGCGGCGCCATCACGTTGAGCATCTGCGGCGGGATCAGCATGGACATGGTCGCGAACCGCTCCACGTCGGCCGCCAGGTCGGCGTAGAAGGAGTCCTGGAGCAGGTCTCCCATGACGGCGCGCAGCTGCCGGGCGTTCTTCACGCAGTGGGCGCGCTGCCACTGGGCGTCGCGCCACTGCGCCTCGCCGACGCCGCGCCAGCCCGGTAATCGCCGCCAGTCCGGCTCGGCGAGCGGCCGGCGCGCGTAGGCGTACGGCCGGTGGGGGGCCTCGGGGGTCATCCGGCGAACATCGTCGCGTGCCGGGTGCGAAGCTCGCGCTTGAGCACCTTGCCGGTGGGGCCGAGGGGAAAATCGTCGTCGGACCGTACGACGATCACCGCGTCGAGCGTGGCGAGGCCCGCGTCGGTGAGGGCCTTGTTGGCCGTCTCCCGCACGTCGTCGGCGGTGACGTCGCCGGCGTCGGCCTGCAGCCGCACCACGGCGATCGGGCGCTGCCCCTCCCCCGCCCTGCCGGGTACGCCGACGACCGAGCAGTCCTGGACGAGGCCGGCGCAGTCGGCGATGAGGACCTCCTCGACGGGCAGGCTGTAGACCGGCCCGTCGAGGGTCTCGATGACGTCCACGGTCCGGTCGAGATGGTAGAAGTTGCCCTCGCCGTCCCGGTGGGCCACGTCGCCGGTGAGCCAGTAGCCGTTGAGCTCGAAGCTGCGGGTCAGTCTCGGGTCGTTCCAGTACCCCGGGGTACGGGAGGGCGTGATCACCGCGAGCAGGCCCACGGTGCCGTCGGGGACCTCCTCGCCGTTCTCGTCGAGCACCGCGGCCCTGGTCACCGCCTCCTGGGCCTTGCCCACGCAGCGGTCGTCGCGCGGGGTCTCCGGCGTGGTCACCTGGCCGAAGAGCGCCATCCCCATCTCCGAGGAGCCGAGGCCGTCGACGAACTGGGAGCCGGGGAGGGGTTCGTCCGCCGCGGCGCCGCTCGGGACCAGCCACGGCCTGATCAGTCCGGCGGGCCGCTCGCCGAGCTGCACCAGCCGCCTGATGTGCCCGTGGTGCGCGCTGTCGCCGGTGTTGAACCAGGAGTGGACCCTCGCCGCCCCCCTGACCGGAAGCTCTCCGGTGGCGAGCTCGACGAACGTGCGGGGGAAGGAGGCCACCATGGTCGGCTGGAACGCCTCCATGACCGGCTCCACGACCACGCGCCGCCAGTCCGACATGACCACGGTCGGCAGCCCGAGCAGCACGGCGGTGAGGAAGTAGCTGAGCCCGCCCGCGTGGGTGTGCGGCATGAGGGACATCAGCCTGTCGTACGGCTCGGCGGGGAAGCGGAGCATGCGGGGCTGTTTGCCGTCCCAGAACTGCCGGTGGCCCAGGATCGTCGACTTGGGGGTGCCGGTGGTGCCGGAGGAGTGGATCAGCGCCACGACGTCGTCCGGGGCGTGCCGGTAGGGGTAGTCGGCGGGAAGCGCGTCCACGTCGGCGTCGTGGGCCCGCACCTCCGAGGCCAGGGCGATGAACCGCGGCCTGTTGCGGGGGTCGTCGCGGTAGGCGAACTGCAGCCGGGTCGGGTCGTCGGCCACGACGCCGACGACCCCGACGTGGTCGAGGTAGCGGAGCATGATGTCGGGCCGCATCGCGTCGTTGATCATCGCCGGTACGGCGCCGAGCGCCGTGAGCGCCAGGAAGTGCAGCAGCGGCTCCAGGCCCTCCCCCACCACGACGCCCACCGGGTCGCCGGGCAGCACGCCGTTGGCCCGGTACCAGGTGGCGTAGCGGTCCCGCAGCGCCGCGAGGTCGGTCAGGCTGTGGCCGCGCAGCACCACGTGGCCGCGGTGGTCGGTGTGGTGGGCGTACACGAACGGCACCCCGCGGTGGGGGTTGCCCTCCAGGGCGTACTGCAGGAAGTTCCCCGCGCCGAGCTCCGGCTCGGTCATCAGCGATCGCCGGACCGGCAGTGGCGCGATCGAGGTGGAGTCAGGCATGGACGTCCCTCCGTGTGTACGTTGCGATGATCTCCTCGGCCGCCCGGTGCCCCGATCGGACGGCGCCTTCCATCAGGCCGAAGAACGCGGTGCTCGTCTCGGTGCCGGCCCAGTGCACCCGCCGGTGCGGGGTCGTCAGATGGGGGCCCAGGCGCAGCCAGTCCCCCGGTCCGAAGAGCGCCGCGTAACATCCCCGGCTGTAGTCCTCGCCGACCCAGTCGGTGGCGTGGAACCCGATCGGCGACGGCAGGCCGGGGAACAGCCGCGCGGCCTGGGCGAACGCCCGCTCGCGCCGCTCGTCCCCGGGCAGCCGGGCGAACCGGTGCGCCTCCCCGCCGGTCACGAATCCGGTCAGCACGCCCACCGCGCCGTCCGCGGGCGAGTCGTCCACGGTGGACAGCAGGGGGCCCCGCGCGCTGACCGACCAGCCGGACAGCCCGTGCTCGCGCCAGGCGGGCGCCGGGTACACCAGGTGCACCTTGACCGCGCAGCCGGGCGCCGTGCGCCGGGTGGAGCGGGGTGCGGGCAGGGCGGGACGGTGGTCGATCGTGCCGGCCAGGGACGGCGGCACCGCGACCACCACGGCCTCGGCCCGCAGCGATCCGGCGGGGGTCGTCACGGTCACGCCGTCGTCGTCCTGGTGGATCGCGCGCACCGGCTCGTTCAGGCGTACCCGGCCGGCCAGTCCCGCGGCCAGCCGTTCGCACAGCAGGTGCGCCCCTCCGGCGATCCGGTGCTCCTGCGCGCCGCCCTCGAAGGCGTTCAGGTAGCGGATCCCGCCTCCCGAGCGCAGGTAGAACGCCATGTGCAGGACGGACACGTCCGCCGGGTCGGCGGCCATCATCTCGCCGAGGAACAGCGGGAAGAACAATCGCGCGTCCGGGTGGCGCAGGTGCTCGCGCGCCCACTCGGCCGCGGTGAGCCTGTCGAGGCGGGCGGCGTCCGGCGCCGACCACGGGGCGTCCGTCCCCGAGGTGCGGACCAGTTCGTCCAGCGCGTCGAACATCTCGCCGAGCGCGACCGCGGACAGCGGCGGGAACCGGCCGGGCCTGGTGCGCTCGTCGCCGCCGAGCGCGAAGCGGCTGTCGCCGGCCACGGTGGCCGGTGTCGTGCCCAGGCCCAGCCCGGTCATCAGCGCGGTCAGCGCGGTGTGACGGTCCCCCAGGTACGCCGCGCCGGCGTCCACCCAGCTGCCGGGCGCGACCTCGATGCCGTGCGTGCGGCCCCCGACCCGGTCGCGTGCCTCCAGGACGGTGACCTCGACGCCGCGCGCCGCGAGGCCCGCGGCGGCGGTGAGGCCCGCCAGCCCGGCCCCGACGACGACGACGCTCACGTCAGGCTCGCGATCTTCTTGCACAGGGCCTCGGGGGTCGGCGCGTCCATGAAGTCGTCGAAGTCCAGCTCCACGCCGCTGCTGCGCGCGACCGCGCTCAGGACACGGGTGGCGAGCAGGGAGTCCCCGCCCAGGAGGAAGAAGTCGGAGTCCGCGCTGACCTCATCGCTTTCCAAGACACGTCTAAATATGTCGGTTAAATCCCCTACGTCCATGGAACGCCCCTTTCAGGTGGTGGTGGACGCATAGCGCCGGTGTGAGCCCGCCCGGTCGACCTTCCCGCCGGTCGTGTGGACGAGCTCCGGCACGACCGTGACCCGGCCGGGCACGAGATGGCCCGGGAGCCGGTCGCGCAGGTGGTTCAGGACCTCCTCGGCCAGCGCCGCGGCGCCGCCGGGCGAGCGCGGCACGACGTAGGCCGCGAGCGTGGTGTGGTCGCCGACGGTGACCCCCGCCACCGCCACGGCGGCCACGCGCGGGTGACCGGCGATCTGGGCCTCCACCTCGGCCGGATTCACCCGGACGCCGCGCACCTTGAGCTCGTGGTCGAGCCTGCCCTCGTGGACGAGCACTCCGCCGGGCCCCCGGCTGACCCGGTCGCCGGTACGGAAGTAACGCTCGGGGCCGTTGCCGAGATCGATCTCGACGAACCGCTCCGCGTTCGCGTCGGGCCTGCCCCCGTATCCCAGCGCCAGTGACGGGCCGCCGACGAGCAGCTCGCCCTCCTCGCCCAGGTGCTGCAGGACGTGGGGCAGGGGGCGTCCGATCGGCACCCGCTCTCCGGCCTCCCACGGCGCCGTCCGGGGTTCCGCGAGGGGTCCGTGCAGGTCGACGGCATGGGTGACCAGGGTGGTCTCCGTGCACCCGTAGGTGTTGACCAGGCGGATCGCGCCGGTGCCGAGCGCGCACCAGTCCGCCAGCCGGACGGGGCTGACCGCCTCCCCGCCGACGACGACCGTCCGCACGGACGCGGGGAGCGTCGCCGACTCGTCCACCAGGTGGCGTACCAGCTCGTGCCAGAACGCCGAGGGCAGGTCCAGGACGGTGACCCGCTCGGCGTCGAGCATCCGCAGCATCCGCCGGAAGGACCCCGAGTGGGCGTGGTCGTGGAAGACCAGCGTCGCGCCCGCGGTGAGCGTGGGCAGGATCTCCTCGAAGCAGGTGTCCCAGTTCAGCGACGCGAACTGCAGCACGCGGTCCGCCGGGGTGATGCCGAACAGGTCCCGCAGCGCGCCGGTCGCGACGGCGATGGCCCCGCGCGGGGTCACCACCGGTTTCGGCTCCCCGGTGGAGCCGGAGGTGAACAGGACGTACGCCGGATCGTCCGCGGCGAAGGACACCGGCCCGGTTCCGGGCGCGTCCACGATTTCGGCGAGGCCGGGAGGTTCCACCGCGCGCACCCCCGGCGGCAGCGACGTCCCCGGCCCGGCGGTGAGCACCAGGCGGCATCCGCTCGCCGCCATCGCCGCCCGCCGCCTCGGCTCCGGGTACGCCGGATCGACGGGGAGGTACGTGCCGCCCGCGGCCAGCGTGCCGAGCAGGCCGGCCACGGTGGCCGGCGACCGCGACGTGACGACCCCGACCACTCCGGGATCCGGGCCGAGCCTTCGGGCCGTGGCACGCACCCACGTGTCGAGTTCGGTGTAGGTAAGAGATCGGCCGTTGTGCGTTATCGCCGTCCGATCCGGGTTTCGGCTGACCGTATCGGCGAATGCCCTTATCACGTCGTGGTGCGGGTCGGGCACGTTCGCGCCTTCCTAGGACGTCATACTAAACGCCTGGGATGGTATACCAGGTGGCGCTTTGTCACGAGATATAAAAATTGCCCTTATTCCAGCGAAGGGCATGGAGGTAAGACCGATTTCCGGTCAGAACCGCAAACCCGGAAAACTTCCGCCGAAAACACCCGCAGCCATTCTGAACTGCGGTGATGACCGTACGGTGAGCGCGAGGAGATCGCGTCCCACCGGCGATAGGGACATCGACTCCGGCTGGTCGAGCGGACCGTTTATCGGCTTTTCGGCTACCGGTGCCCGCCCCCGCCACGAACGTCACCTCAACGCCTACCTGGCCTTTTTCTCTGCCGCTACAGCCGATCCGCTGAAAACGACATCTCAAAATTGTCATTCGGGACACAGTTTTGATTCCATGCGGCCGTGCGCGTACGCACCCGCCCCCCACCCGGGCCCGGACGGAGGAATTGTCAGTTCTTGTGGTTCTCGAATGCCCCGCGGGGCTCGAGGCCGTCGACCGGGAGCCGCGGAGTCCTCACCGGCGGGTCCCCGGCACGACGCCACCCGGCGAAGGAGGGCCCGGCCGGTTCGCGGGCCACGGGTCGCCGGGCTCTTCGGCCGGGCGGCTATGCCGTCGTCGTGTTCAGCCATTCCAGGTACGGGGCCAGGCCGCCGTCGATCCTCGTGAAGGCCTAGATGTGCCGCGGGCGGGTCAGGGCCGGGCGGGCAGCTCGAACTGGACGCAGGTCATGCCGCGCATGTCGAGCCAGGCCCGGCCGGACGCGCGGACCAGGCGGAAGACGACCTCCTCGCACCCCGGGCAGCGGGCCACCAGGCCCGGGGCGTGGGTGTAGAGGTGCGCCTCGGCCAGCGCGAGGGACCGGTCGCAGGCGGAGCAGCGGCCGGTGGCGGCGGTCAGGTCGACGGCGAAGACGTCGCGCAGGGCTCCCCCCGCGGCGTTGCCGTCGATGTGGTCCTGGGTCATGATCGTCCTCCACTGGGGCCGAAGCGTTCCGTGCGGATCAGGCCGGGGTCGTGCCCGGCGGAGACGAGCAGGTCGGCGACCGTCTCGACGAAGCCGGTGGGCCCGCAGACGAAGACGGCGGGTTCCCGCTCCGGGGGCCAGACGGCCCGCGCGAGCAGGTCCGCGTCCACGCGGGCCGGGGGACGTCCCCACCCCTCGGGCGCCCGGCGCGTGTAGGCGCGGGTGACCTCCAGGCCGGAGCCGTCGGCGGCCAGGCGTTCCAGCTCGGCCTGGTAGAGGGCCGTCCCGGGCTCGCGCGTGGAGTACAGCAGCCGGAACGGCGCGTCGGCACCGGCGGCCGCGCGGGCGCGGATCATCGCCATCAGCGGGACCACGCCGGAGCCGCCCGCGACGAGCTGCACGGGTTCCGGCGTCTCGGGACGCCAGACGAACCAGCCGCCGATCGGGCCGCGCACCTCCAGCGGGTCGCCCGGCGCCAGGACGCGCGCGAGGTAGGGGGAGACCTCACCGTCGGGCAGCACCTCGACGGTGAGCTCCACCCGGTCCCCGTCCGGGGCCGAGGCGATGGAGTACGAGCGCTGGGTGGAGTAGCCGTCGGGGGCGGTGAGCCGCACGTCGAGGTGCTGGCCGGCCAGGTGGCCCGGCCAGCCCGGCAGGTCCAGGACGATCGTGCGTGCCCCGGGGGTCTCGTCGCGCACGGCGGTGACCGTGGCGACCCGCCAGGTCAGTCGCCCCAGTACCGTTGCTCGCGCCATGGGTCTCCGTAGTTGTGGTAGCCGACGCCCTCCCAGAACCCCGGCCGGTCCTCGTCGAGGAGCCGGATGCCGCGCACCCACTTGGCGCTCTTCCACAGGTAGAGGTGCGGCACGAGCAGCCGGGCGGGCCCGCCGTGCTCGGGGTCGAGGGGTTCGCCGTCGTAGCGGGTGGCGATCCAGGCCCGCCCGTCGAGGAGGTCCTCCAGCGGGAGGTTGGTGGTGTAGCCGCCGTAGGAGTGCGCCAGGGCGTACTCCGCGGACGTCTCCACCCCGGCCAGCAGGGTGTCCAGCGACACCCCCTCCCAGGCGGTGGCGAGCTTGGACCACTTGGTGACGCAGTGCAGGTCGACCGTGAACCGCTCGGTGGGCAGCGCGTTCAGCTCCGTCCAGTCCCAGCGGGTCGTCTCACCGGTCTCGGTGACGATCTCGAAGGCCCACTCGTCGGCGGGGACGTGCGGGGTGGGTCCGGCCGAGAGGACGGGGAAGTCCTCGGTGAGGTACTGCCCCGGCGGCAGATCCGGGTTGGCGGCACGACGGCGGCCGAAGAACCCGGGCGAGACGACGCCCATGACGCCCACCTCCCTGTACGTGACGGGATCCTGCCGGTCCGGGCGGTCCCGCCGCCGGCCGGCGGCCGTGACGGTCCCCGGACCGGTCGCGACACGGACGGACGCGACAGGTAAATCTCATCACACTCGGTCAGATACCCAGTAACCGGGCGTATCCGCAGGGGGCGGCGTTCACGGCGGCCCGCCCCATGCCAACGAAGCACATGCGTCCTTTTGTCAGGATTTACCGCACGTAGTGCTACATCGTCCGAGATAGGCGCATATGAGAGAGGAGCGATGTTTCCGATCGTGGACCGATCGACGGAGGATCCCATGCTTCGAAAGCTGATCATTGTGCTGGCCGCCGTCCTGGCCATGACGGGCGGCACCGCCGCCGCCGCGATCTCGCCGCCCCCGCCGCCGCCCCCGCCGCCCACCGGCTCGCCCCCGCCACCGCCGCCGCCCCCGGCGCCCGGCGGTTCCGCCCCGGGCTCGCCGCAGGCCGCCAACCGGCAGGACAGGGACTTCCTCGTCAAGGCGCACCAGTCCAACCTCTCCGAGATCGAGGCGGGAAAGGCGGCCCAGCAGAAGACCGCCGACCCGTCGGGCCGGCCGAACGCCACCACCGTCCGCGAACTCGGCGAGATGTTCATCGCCGACCACACGAAGCTCGACGCGACCGTACGGCAGGTGGCCGCCCGGCTCCGTGTCGAGCTCCCGCCCGCGCCCGCGCCGGCGCAGCGTGAGCAGCTCGACAAGGTCGCGGCGCTGAACGGCGCCGAGTTCGACAAGGCCTGGATCACCGCGGAGCTCGCCGGTCACCGGGCGACCCTCGCCGCCGTGGACAAGGAGATCGCGAGCGGCGCCTCGCCCGAGGTGAAGCAGATCGCCGTCACCGCCAGGCCGGTCGTGCAGAAGCACATCGACCTGCTGCTCCAGGCCGAGGAGAGCCCGGCGCCCGGCCCGTCGGAGAGCTGAGCGGCGTCACCGGCGACGGACCGGCCGAGGGTCACGGCGATCCCGGCTCGGCCCGCCGCCGGTACCGCGCGCGGGCCAGGTCGTGGGCCGCGCGGAGCAGCTCACGTACCACCGGGTCCGTCCGCGGCCCCGGGTTCACCACGGCCAGCCAGCCCAGGGCGCCGTAGACGGGGTGGGCGATCACGGTGTCCGTCACGCTCGGGTCGGTCCCGTCGGGCTCCGGGTCGCGCGGCCTGCGGCCCGTACGCTCGGCGAACGCGTCCGTGCCGGCGGAGACGTTGACGCGGAAGGCGCCGGGGCGGTCCAGGCGGGAGCGCTCGTCGCCCGGGTAGTCCTTCGTCACGATCGTCGCGAAGGGCTGGCCCCTCTCCGGGACCCTGCCGTCGGGCGCGTGGTAGAAGAACGCGTCGCCCCAGCTGATCTCGGGTGAGCCGTCACCGGGTGCCGGCCTGAGGGTCAGGACCCCTTCGAGGTCGCCGAGGAACGCGATGATCTCGTCGATGCTCATGTGTTGTAGCGTTTCATTCATGCTCCTGTGGAGACTTTCCCCCGTCGATGCCCAGGCGGGCCGGGGAGAAGTCGCAAGGCGCCCGTCATGAGGACGGTCGACGTCGCACGGCGCGCCGGGTGCTCGGTCCAGCACGTGCGCGACCTGGAGCACGACGGCGTGCTGCCCCCGGCGGCGCGCACCGCAACGGGGTACCGGGTCTACGACGAGACGCACGTGCGGTCGGCGCTGGCCTACCGGGCCCTCGCGGCCGGCACCGGCCCTGTCGAGGCCAGGCGGATCATGCGCGCGGTCCGCACGCGTCCCCTCCCCGAGCTGCTCGCCCTGCTGGACGCGGCGCACGCCCGGCTCGACGCGGAGCGGCGCGATGTCGGCCTGGCCAGGCGGGCCGCCGCGACGATCTCCGAGGAGCCGATCGGCGACGTACGCCCGTCGGACGCCATGAGCGTCTCCGAGCTCGCCGTCGCGCTGGGGGTGCGGCCCTCGACGTTGCGGCACTGGGACGCCGAGGGTCTCGTCGTGCCCCGCCGCGCCTCCCCGGGAGGGCCCCGGCGCTACCTCCCCGGCGACGTCCGGGACGCGCGGATCGTCCACCAGCTCCGCAGGGCCGGCCACCGCATCGCCCCGCTCCGCGCGCTGATGCCGGAGCTTCGGGGCGCCCGCCGCCGGGACGAGGTGACGGCCGCGCTGGCCGCCCGGGATGCGAGCGTCGACGCCCGTTCCCGGGCCCTCCTGGACGCCGCCGCCGCGCTCGCCGCGCTGATCCCGCCGGTGTGAGCCGCCCGCCGCGCTTCGGGGACCGGCTGAGCCGGTCCCCGGCCGCGCGGTGTTCCCGTCCCGCCCCGCCGGGCCCCGCCACCCCGCGGGGCGGGGGCCCGCCGGGGGGGCCGGCGGGGGCTACGGGGTGGGGGGGGGCCCCCCCCCCCGGGCCGGGTGGGGGTGGGCGCGCCCGCGCGG
>NZ_JBNCLF010000002.1:232852-384940 GCF_049844535.1 Streptosporangium sp. DT93 | reverse complement strand
AAGCCTGACCTCGCGCGGGTGCCCCGCCCCCGGGGCTCCGCGCGAGGGACCCGGGTCCGGACCGCGGGCCCCCCCCCCCCCCCCGGGCGCCCCCTGGCCCCCCCCCCCCCCCCCGCCCCCCCCCCCCGGGGGGGGGGGGGCCCGGCGGGGCGGGACGGCGGTGCCTACGGGGTGAGGCGGAGCACCCCCCACCTGGACGTGTCGAGGTGGGCTCGCCCGGTCGGGTCGTTCCAGGTCACGGCGGCCGTACGGGTGGCTCCGGTGGCGTCGTTGACCTGCGCGTCGAAGCCGAGCAGGGTGCCCTTGGCCAGGGTGACGGTGGGCAGCCTGATCGCCGCCTCGACCACGTAGCCGCCGGAGGTCCGCACGGCCGTGGCGGTCAGGTTGTCCCGGACCGCGAACGCGTCGAAGGTGCCGCCGACGGTCTTCCTGCCGGTGAAGCTCACCCGGTACTGGCCGTCGTCGTCGTCGTAGCCCCGGGTCTTGCCGTTCCCCGGGTCCACGAAGATCTCGACGGAGTCCTGCGCCCAGGCGTCGGGCGACTCCTCGCTGAGCACGGGGTCGCTCACCCGGGCCAGGACGTACAGGACGCCCGCGTTCCACATGGCCCTGACCCGGGCGCTCGCCCCGGAGGTGCCCTGGACGCGGGTGGCGGTGACGATCTCCGGCACCCGGTTCCAGGCGGCCTCGGCGACGCCGTCCACCACCGGGGTGCCCCGGGGCGCGGTGGTGGTCCTGACGGCAGGCACGGAGGTCAGCTTCCCGGTCCAGGAGATCTCGCCGCCGGAGGCGTCGTCCACCACGACGCGCGCCTCGGCCGTCGCGCCGACCGGCACGGGCAGCAGTGCCTCGACCCGGTAGCCGGTCGCGGTCGGCTTGGCGTGCGCCTTGAAGCCGTGGGCGTGCGTGCCGCCCCGGCGGACGCGGTACGGCGTGCCGTTCACGGTGAAGGTGACGGTGTCGGTCTTGTCGGCGGTGGCGTCGGTGACCTCGGCCAGCACGTACAGGCCGCCGGACGGGCCGGAAGGACCGGCGGGCGCGACGCGTGCCTGCCAGCTCGCGGACAGGTCACCGGCCCTGGGGACGGGGGCGCCGGGCAGCAGGTCCCACTCGCCGTCCCGCTTGCCGTCCACCGTGACCGTGCCCGCGGGCGCGTTCAGGGCGCGGACGAGCGGCGGCAGGCGGGTGGGGTCGGCGATGCCCCAGTAGGCGGGCTTGGCCTGGAGCTCGTCGTCGAAGGGCAGCGGCGGGTTCAGCCGGGTGATCGGGAAGGTGGACAGCCAGGTCGCGTCGTCGGCCACGCCCCAGATCGTCACCGACGACAGGTGCCGGGCCTGGCGACGGAAGACGTCGAAGATCTCCCGGTACCGGTGCCCCTGCAGGGCGAGGACCTCGGCCGGGACCGTCTCGTAGGAGCTCACGAAGTCGGTGTAGACGCTCACGTCCAGCTCGGTGACCTGCTGCTCGACGCCCAGGGCGGCGAACTTCTCGATCGTGTCCTCGATGTACGAGGCGGGCGGGTGCTCGATGTTGACGTGCAGCTGGTGGCCGACCGCGTCGATCGGGACGCCCTCGGCGCGCAGCTTCGCGACCAGGTCGTAGAGCGCCTGCCGCTTGCGGGGGAACTCGGTGTTGTAGTCGTTGATGACGAGCGTCGCGTCCGGGTCGACCTCGCGGGCCACGCGGAAGGCGGTCCGGATGTAGTCCAGGCCGGTGATCTCGTACCACGGGGAGCGGCGCAGCCCGTCGGGCCTGCTCTCGTCGACGACCTCGTTGACCACGTCCCAGGTGTCGATCCGGCCCTTGTAGCGGCCCATCACGGCGCGGACGTGGCTCTCCAGGCGCCGCAGCAGGATCTCCTTGGTGGCGCCCTCGAAGACCCAGGCGGGCGTCTGGCTGTGCCAGACCAGGGTGTGACCGCGCACCCGCAGGCCGTTGGCGGTCGCCCAGTCCACCAGGTGGTCGCCCTCGGCGAAGGTGAACTGCCCCTCGGCCGGTTCGGTGGCGTCCCACTTGAGGCTGTTGCCCGGGGTGACGCTCTCGTAGTGCTTGGTGATCAGCTTGGCGTGCTCGCCCAGGGTCGCGGCCCGTTCGAAGGCCGCGCCGATCGTGAACGGCACCGTGTCCTTGAGCGAGGGGATGTCGGTCTGCACCGGCTTGGGGGTGATGTAGGCGAGCCGGAAGTCGTCGACGGCGAACGGCGCCGTCCCCTCGGCCGACTCGACGTAGACGCTCAGGAAGTCCGCGTCGTGGGCCAGGAGGTAGGTGCCGGTGAGCCTGGTCCACTCGCCGGCCGCCAGGGCGCGGGGCCCGGCGACGCGGTCGTAGGACGGGGTGTCGCCCGAGCGTCGTTCGACCGCCAGGCTCACGCTCTGGGCGGTGGCGCTGCGCACCCAGATCGACAGGTCGTACTTCGATCCCTTGGCCATCTTGCCGAGGACCGTCCGGGTGGGACCGTCCCAGGCCGCCTGCCGGTCGGTGACGCCCAGGCCGTACGCGCCGCCGTGCGCGGCGCCCGCCTCGGCGGTCAGGACGGCGCCGCCGCGCGAGGTCCAGCCCTCGGCGCTCCCGGTCTCGAAGTCGCTGGTCAGGCCGGAGGTGGCCGGGTCGGTGTCGGCGGTGACGACGATGTCGTCGAGGTGGAACGCGGCGGTCGCCGTCGAGCTCTCGGCGTACAGCGACAGTGTGGAGTCGGCGGTGTAGGTGTAGGTGCCCGTGAGGCGGACCCAGGCGGAGTCGGTGACGGTGGCCGCCGCGACCCGCTCGTAGACGGCGTCGCCCCCGGCGGGGGTGCGCTGCACGGTGAGCGCGAGGGTCGAGGGCTCCTGGCCGGTCACGGCGCGCGCCCACGCGGACACCTCGTAGGTGACGCCCTTCTCGAACGGCGGGGTGACGGCCGCGCCGTGCCAGGTCTCGGTACGGCCGGTGGTGAGCAGGGAGCGGGTGCCGCCGTGCGCGGCGTCCGGGGTGGCCTCGACCGAGATCCCGGAGCCCCGCGGCTCCCAGCCCTGGGTCCCGGACTCGAAGTCGTAGGTGACGACCGTGGCGGCGGACGCGTGCGCGACGGGCGCGTGCGCGGTGGAAGCGGTGGAGAGGGAGGCGTGGGCGGCGAGGGCGGTGGAGGCGGTGGAGGTCGAGGCGTGGGCGGTGGAGGCGTGGGCGGCCGGGGTGGCGGGAAGGCCCGCCACCGTTCCGGCCGACAGGGACAGGACGAGGGACAGCAGTGCCAGGGCCGTTGTTCGCGGCCGGGGGACGCGCATCTTTCCAGGGCTCCTCGGTCAGGTAGGAGTGGAAACGAATCAGGATGGGGTGCTACGGCCTTCCCGAAATACCACGCCCTTCCTGATTTTTCCGGATATTGACCTAGGAGTCGCCGGGCGTCAGGAGCCGCGCGGCCCCTCCCCCTCGCGCGTCCTCGCCGCGCGGGTCCTCCTCCAGCACGTCACCCCTTCGCGCGTGGCTCCCGAGCGGATCCCCGCCGAGCGGGTTCCCGGCGCCCAGGTTCTCGGCGAGCAGGTCCAGCAGCGGCTGCCGCCTGCTGCACCGGGCGAGCGCGAACGAGTCGGCCAGGGCGATCAGCTCCTCGTCGGAGCTGCCGCGCAGCAGCCCGGCGTACTCGGGGAGCAGCGCCTGCGCGATGAGGATGTGCCGGATCAGGTCGTCGATCTGGTACCGGGCGCCCCAGGGGTAGGGGTCCCAGGAGGGGAACTCGGCCTCCATCAGGCGGTGCAGCGGCGCCAGCTCGCTCGCCGCCTCCTCCATCGTCGATCCCCACCGGTCCGCGCCCAGCCGCTGCTTCTTGGCGATGAAGTCGCCGAACCGGCCCATGTACGGCTCGCCCGCGCAGACCAGCCCCTGCAGGCCGACGTCCTTGTAGGTCCACAGCGACCAGCCGGCCTCGTGCGCGTCGAAGATCTCCAGCTGGTCGCGGAGGATCTGGTAGCGCTGCCGGTCGATCTCCGGGTTCCCGGTGTAGACCGGCCCGAACTCGCCGACCCAGATGGGGGTGCCGGTCTCGCGCTGGAAGACGGTCCGGCGCTCGAAGGAGCGCTCCAGCTGCTCGCGGTCCACCCACTCCCCCCGGGTGTGCCCGGGGTAGGGGCCGCCGTGCGCGAACCCGGCCAGCGCGTAGTCGTGGCAGACGAAGACGGTGTTCTCGTACACCTCGCGGAAGACCGAGAAGTCGGTGGAGTAGGTGTTGCCGTCCAGGAACAGCACGTGGCCCGGGTCGACGGCGCGCACGGCCTTGACCAGGCGGTCGTAGAAGGGGCCGACGACCTGCCCGCTCGGGTCGCCCGGCTCGTTGACCGGGTTGTAGCCGGCCACCCAGGGGTTGTCGCGGTAGCGGTCGGCCATGACCTCCCACAGGTGGACGGCGCGGTCCTGGAAGTGGCGGTGCCGCCAGAACGACGCGATGTGGGTGGGGTTGTCGGAGTGCCAGTGCTGGTTCTGCGCGCCGGGCAGGGCGTGCAGGTCGATGACGCTGTGGATGCCGTGCTCGCCGAGCAGGCCGATCACCCGGTCCAGGTGGCGGAAGCCGTGCTCGTCGATCTCGAAGGGGCGGTCGTCGGACTCCAGGTGGCGGTAGTTGATCGGGACGCGGACGCAGTTGACGCCGAGCCCGGCCAGCAGCGCGGCGTCGTCCGGGCCGAAGAAGGAGGTGAGCAGGCGGTCGAAGAACAGCTCGGCGCGCTCCTCGCCCAGCGCGTCCCGGACGGCCGCGCGCATCGACGACTCGTCGGCCGGGTAGCCGGTGATGAAGTTCTCCATGTTCAGCCAGCCCCCGAGGCCCACTCCGCGCAGCCGTACCGGGGTGCCGGCCGCGTCGACGAGACGGGATCCGGCAACGCTCAGGGTCATTTCGTTTCTCACTTCCTACACGACGAACCACGATGAATCACTACGAACGGCGACGGGCGGGGGGTGAGCGGGGATGAGCGGGGACGGGGATCAGCCCTTGGTGGCGCCCGCGGTGAGACCGCTGATGAGCTGGCGCTCGGCGACGGCGTAGAAGGCCAGGGCCGGGACCATGGAGACGATGACGTAGGCCAGGATCCTGGCGGTGTCGGCCATGTACTCCCCCTGGAACTGCTGGACGCCGAGCGGCAGCGTCCACAGGCTCGGGTCGTTGAGGACCACCAGCGGGAGGAAGAAGTTGTTCCAGCTCGCCACGATCGCCAGGACCGAGACCGTGGCCAGGGCGGGGCGGGCGATCGGCAGCAGCACCCGCCAGAAGAAGCCGAAGGGGCTGCAGCCGTCGATGATGGCCGCCTCCTCGATCTCCTTGGGGATGGACCGGAAGAACGTCCGCAGGATGATGACGGTCAGCGGCAGGCCGAACGCGGCCTGCGGCAGGATCACCCCCAGCGGGTTGTCCAGCAGGCCGAAGGTGCGCAGCAGGACGAACAGCGGCAGGATCGCCACCGCGAACGGGAACATCAGCCCGATGGCGAACAGCGTGAACAGGAACTCCCGGCCCCGGAAGGCGAAGCGCGCGAAGGCGAAGGCGGCCATCGCCGACAGGCCCACGACCAGCACGGTCGTGGCGACCGCGACGAACAGGCTGTTGAGGAGCTGGCGCCAGAACGTGCCGGAGACGATCACGTCGATGTAGTTCCCGCTCACCCACGGCGACGGCAGGCCCAGCGGGTTGCCCGAGAGCTGGTCGGAGGTCTTGAACCCGCCGAGCAGGCCGTACAGGAAGGGCACGACGATGAAGACGGCCGCGATCCAGATGAGCGCGTGGATCGGGAACGTGCGGAGCCGGGCGATCATCGGCGGTCTCCCATGGTGGTGCTGGCCCCCTCCAGGTCCCGGCGCAGGACGAACCGCTGGTAGCCGAGGGCGAAGACGAGGCTGATCAGGAACATGACGACGCTGATCGCGCTGGAGTAGCCGATCTGGGATCGTTTGAAGCCGTACTCGAACATGCTGACGGCCATGGTCTCGGAGGCGTGCGAGGGGCCGCCCCCGGTGAGGATCCAGACCAGGTCGAAGAGCTGGATGGTGCCGATGATGGACAGGAACACGCTGACCCGGATGGTGGGGCCGAGCAGCGGCAGCGTGACGTGGCGGAACACGTTCCAGCTTCCGGCGCCGTCGATCCTGGCCGCCTCGCTCAGCTCCTTGGGGATGCTCTGCAGGCCGGCCAGGTAGAGGATCATGTGGAAGCCGAAGTACTTCCAGGTGATCACCAGGAAGAGCGAGAACATCACGGTGTCCGGCTCCGACAGCCATGTCCAGGGCTCCAGCCCCCAGGAGACGAGCATCCGGTTGGCCAGGCCCGCCTCGGGCGAGAGGATCAGCGAGAACAGCACGCCGATGATCGCCTCGGAGAGCATGTACGGCGCGAAGAACAGCAGCCGGTAGAAGGCCCGCCCGCGGATCCGCTGGTTCAGCATCACCGCCAGGCCCAGCGAGAGCGGGAGCTGCACCAGCAGGCCCAGCACGATCAGGATGCCGCCGTTGCGCAGGTCGCCGACGAAGACGTCGCTGGCCAGCAGCCGGGTGAAGTTGTCCAGGCCGACGAAGTTGCTCGGCGGGCCGATGCCGTTCCACTTGTAGAGGCTGGTGTAGCCGGCCACCACGATGGGGGCCAGCACCAGCAGGGCGAACAGGACCAGCGCGGGGAGCACGAACAGGATCGCGGTGACCCAGCCACGCCCCCGCCGGGACCCGCCCCCGCGCCTTCGCGCCGGTGCGGGTCCCTCGGGGGAAAGGGCCGGACGCGCGTCCGGCCCTGTCATCGTCTTCATCCGGGCGGCTACTCCGACTCCGCCTTGGCCGTCTCGGTGATGCTCTGGACGACCTCCTCGGGCGTCTTGGTGCCCCCGATCAGCTCGGCCACGGAGTCGTTGATCTCCTGGCCGACGGCCGGCGGGTACTCCTGGTCGAGGTAGAGCTGGAAGCCGCTCGCTGCCGCGAGGGTCTCGGAGACCGTCTTGACGTGGGGGTCGGTGACGGCCGCCTCCTCACCCTGCTTGAGCACGGGCAGCACGCCGCCCGCCTTGACGGCCTTGCTGTGGTTCTCCGCCGTGAGCGAGAACTTCAGGAAGTCCAGCGCGGCGGGCGGGGCCTTGACGCCCACGGCCAGTCCGCCGCCGCCGCCGAACGCGTCGCCGGGCGCTCCCTTGCCGCCCTCGACGGCGGGGAAGGTGAAGAACCCGAGGTCCTCGCCGAGCCCCTTGCCGGAGTCCTTCTGCACGGACGGGGCCCACTGGCCCATCAGCTCCATGCCGGCCTTGCCGTTGCCCATGGTCGCGGCCTGGCCGTCGGGGGTGGAGTAGTCGGCGCCCTGGAAGCCCTTCTGGAACGGCTGGAGGTCGACGAGCTCCTTGAGCTTCTGCCCGGCGGCGACGAAGTCGGGCCCGGTGAAGTCGTGGGTGGTGCCGGCCTGCTTGAACGCCTCCAGCCCGGCCATCCGCATGGCCAGGTAGGACCAGTAGTAGTGCCCCGGCCACTTGGCCTTGCCCGCGAGGGCGATCGGGGTGGTCCCGTCGGCCTTCAGCTTCTTGACCGCGTCCAGGAGCCCGGTCCAGGTGGTGGGCGGCTCGGTGATGCCGGCCTTCTTGAACAGCGCCTTGTTGTACCAGAACCCGACCATGCCGATGTCGGTGGGCAGCCCGTAGGTCTTGCCGTCGAACTGGTAGGCCGACAGGGCTGCCGGGGTGATGCCGCCGATGGTGTCGGCGGCGTCGGACGTCAGGTCCTTGACCAGTCCCGCGTCGATGTGCTGCTTCAGGACGCCGCCGCCCCAGGTGGAGTACAGGTCGGGCGCCTTGCCCGACTGGGTGAGCGTGGCCAGCTTGGGCTTGTAGGAGTCGTTCTCGATGGCGATGTTCTTGATCGTCACGTTCGGGTGGGCCGCCTGGTACTCCTTGATGCGATCCGCCCAGAACGTCTTCATCGGTTCCGCGGTCGCCAGGTTCCAGAACTCGAAGGTGACCTTGTCAGAGCCGGCGGCCGCACCGGAGGTGGCACCGCCGTCTTCCCCGGTCGTGCTGCACGCTCCGAGAAGCAGCGTCGATACCGCCAGAGCCACCACGCCTCGCCGACTCAGCATGGGATCCCCTTTCGGGAGTGAGGCTAGAAAGTTTCATATGAACCCCGAATATTTCGTGTCCCGGAGAATAGGTAAACTCCCGGTTACGCGTCAATAGTCACCGAGGTAGTGATCCCGTCCCGTGCCCTTCGGCACCCGGGCCCACCTCCGATCGGGACAGTGAAGTTTCCGAAAGTTTTCGGTTAGTATTCGCCTCATGTCGACCACAGGGCGCGTGACGATCGCCATCATCGCCGAGCAGGCGGGGGTCTCCGCGCCCACCGTCTCGAAGGTCATCAACGGACGGCCCGAGGTCGCCCCCGCGACCAGGCAGCGGGTGGAGCGATTGTTGCGCGAGCACGGCTACCGGCGCAGGGGCGGCCAGGGCGACGGCCCCGCCGGGCTGGTGGACCTGGTGTTCACCGAGATCGAGAGCCCGTGGGCGATGGAGCTGGTGCGCGGCGTGGAAGCCGCGGCCCGCGAGGTCGGCGCCGGCGTGGTGATCTCGGTCCTGCACGACCGGACGGGTCCCGGCCGGGACTGGGTGGAGCGGATCGCCGCCCGGCGCACCGACGGGGCCATCCTGGTCGGCTCGCGGATCACCGCCGACCGGCACGACCGGCTGGCCGCCCGCTCCATCCCCTTCGTGGTGGTCGACCCCGACGGCGAGCCGCCGCCCGGGGTCGCCTCGGTCGGGGCCACCAACTGGCACGGCGGCCTGGCCGCCACCCGCCACCTGCTGGAGCTGGGACACCGCAGGATCGGCATGATCGGCGGCCCGCCCGGCATGCTGTGCAGCAGGGCCCGCGTCGACGGCTACCGCGCCGCGCTGGAGACCGCGGGGGTGCCGGTGGACCCCGCGCTCATCGGGTACGGCGACTTCCTGGTCGGGTCCGGCCGCGACGGGGGGCACGACCTGCTCTCCATGGCCGACCCGCCGACCGCGATCTTCGCGGGCAGCGACATGCAGGCGTTCGGCGTGCTGGAGGCGGCCAGGCGGCGCGGCATGGCGGTGCCCGGCGACCTGTCGGTGGTGGGCTTCGACGACCTGCCGCTGGCGCGCTCGGCCTGGCCGCCGCTGACCACGGTCTGCCAGCCGCTCCAGGAGATGGCGGCGCTGGCCACCCGGATGGTGCTCGACCCGTCGGCGAGCGGGCGCGAGCCCCGGCGGGTGGAGCTGAGCACCGAGCTCGTCGTGCGGGAGAGCACCGCGCCGCGGACGGGGCGTTGACGCTCACCCGCGTGACGTTTACGGTACGGAAGCGAAAAGTATCTGTAATCTTGTGAAAGTTTCGGAAAGCGGGTTCCCGCATGTCTCGACGTCGCAGGACAGTACTGGTACCGATCCTCCTGCTCCCTCTGCTCGGCGCGGTCCCGGCCGCCGCCCGGACCGGTCCCGGGGACGGCCCCGAGGGCGGCTCCAAGAGCGGCTCACCGACCGGCTCGCCGGTCGCCCCACCGGCCGCCTCCGGTCCGCGGACCGGCACGGGGATCCGGGTGGACCGCCACCGGACCCTCCAGCGGATCGACGGCTTCGGCTTCTCCCAGGCGTTCCGGCGCAACGAGCTGGTCCGCGCGCTGCCCGCCGCCTCCCAGCGGGAGATCCTCGACCTGTGGCTGAACCCGCGCACCGGGGCCGGGCTGAGCATCCTCCGCCTGGGCATCGGCTCCTCCCCCACCGGCAGCCCGTACGACCTGATGTCCTCCATCCAGCCCGTCGACCCCGGCGGGCCGGACGCGCCGCCGAAGTACGTGTGGGACGGTGACGACGGCGGCCAGCTCTGGCTGGCCAAGGAGGCCAGACGGTACGGCGTGAAGCGCTTCTACGCCGACGCCTGGAGCGCCCCGGGCTACATGAAGGACAACGGCTCCGACAGTAACGGCGGCTCGCTGCTGCCGGAGTGGCGCAGGGCGTACGCGAACTACCTGGTGCAGTACGCGAAGTTCTACGCCCGCGAGGGCATCCGCGTCACCGACCTGGGGTTCACCAACGAGCCCGACCTCACCGTCTCCTACGCCTCGATGCGGTTCACCCCGGCCGAGGCCACCGATTTCGTCAAGGTGCTCGGCCCGGTCGCGGCCCGCGCCGGCATCAAGGTCGCCTGCTGCGACGCCGTCGGGTGGTCCCAGCAGCGGGAGTACACCAAGGCCATCGAGGCCGACCCGATCGCGCGCAGATGGGTCGCCACGCACACCGGGCACCCCTACGCCGGCCCGGTGGACGGCCCGCTGCCCACCGACCGGCCCACCTGGATGTCGGAGTGGTCGCCCAACGGCGACACCTGGAACGAGGCGTGGGACGACGGCAGCGGCTACGACGGCATCGCGGTCGCCCAGCAGATCCACGACTCGCTCACCCTGGGCGGGGTCTCCGGCTACGTCTTCTGGTTCGGCGCCTCGCGCGGCACCACCCGGGGCCTCATCCAGATCGACGAGGCGACCGCCACCTACCGCGTCGCCAAGCGCCTGTGGGCACTGGCCGCCTACAGCCGCTTCATCCGCCCCGGCGCGGTCCGGCTGGCCGCCGAGGCGCCCGACCCGGCGCTGAAGGTGACCGCCTTCCGCAACGCCGACGGCTCGGAGGTCGTCGAGATCCTCAACACCGCCACCACCGAGGTCTCCACCAAGGTCACCACCAGGCCGGGGCGGGCCACCTCCTACCTGACCGACACCGCGCACTCGCTGACGGCCACCCCGCTGCCGGGCCATCGCCCCGGCCGCGACCTCGTCCTGCCGCCGCGCTCCCTGACGACCGTGGTCGTACGATGAGGATCATGAGCATCCCCCCGTCACCGATGCCCGGAACGTCCTCTCTCCCGGGGAGCCCCGCGGGGAGGGGACGGTGATCCGGGCGGCGGTGGTGGGCACCGGCGGCATCGCGGGGATCTGCCACCTGCCCGCGCTGCGCACCCAGGCCCACCGGGTCCGGCCGGTGGCCGCCGTGGACGTGGACGAGGCGCGGGTGAAGGCGTTCTGCGCCGAGCACGCCATCGAGGGGGCGTACACCTCGCTGGAGGCGATGCTGGAGGCCGAGCGGCCCGACCTGGTGCACCTGTGCACGCCCCCGCACCTGCACGCCGCGCAGGCGGTGACCTGCCTGGAGGCGGGCGCCTGGGTGTGGATCGAGAAGCCCGTCTGCCTGTCGCTGGCCGAGTACGACCGGATCGCGGCGGCCGAGGGGCCAGGCCGCGCCTCGGTCGTCTCCCAGCACCGCTTCGGCTCGGGCGCGCGGCACCTGCGCGCGCTCGCCCCCGAACTGGGCAACCCGCTGGTCGCGCTCTGCGTGACCACCTGGTACCGCGACGACGCCTACTACGACGTGCCCTGGCGCGGCCGGTGGGAGACCGAGGGCGGCGGCCCCACGATGGGGCACGGCATCCACCAGATGGACCTGATGCTCTCGGTGCTGGGCGACTGGACGGAGATCCGCGCGATGACCGGCACGCTGGAACGGCGGATCGAGACCGAGGACGTCTCGATGGCCTCGGTCCGCTTCGCCTCCGGCGCCATGGCCTCGGTCGTCAACAGCGTGCTGTCGCGGCGCGAGGAGAGCTACCTGCGCTTCGACTTCACCGAGGCCACCGTGGAGCTGCGCCACCTGTACGGCTACCGCAACGCCGACTGGAGCTCCACCTCGGAACGGTGGAGGCCGCCCGAGGACCTGCCGAGCTCGCACGAGGCCCAGCTCGCCGACCTGCTGGACGCCTACGAGCGCGGCGAGCCCCCGCCCATGGGCGGGGCGGACGGGCGCCGGGCGCTGGAGCTGATCACCGGCCTGTACGCCTCGGCGGCCACCGGCCGGCCCGTGCTGCGCGCCGACCTCGTCCCCGGCCACCCCTTCTACGACCGCCTGGACGGACGCGGATGGAACTGACCCTCACCGAGCGCGGCGTGCCGGTCCTGCGCTACGTGTACGTGCCGGAGACCCCGGTCTTCGAGTCGCCGAAACCCTACTTCCACCCGATCCGCACCACGACCGGCGACGTGGTCACCGCCTACCGCCCGCACGACCACCGCTGGCACCGGGGGCTGCAGTTCACCGTCTCGGACCTGTCGGGGGAGAACTTCTGGGGCGGCGGCAGCTACGTCCGCGAGGCCGCCGGGTACGTGGACCTGCCCAACAACGG
This sequence comes from Streptosporangium sp. DT93, assembly GCF_049844535.1. Taxonomy (NCBI): domain Bacteria; kingdom Bacillati; phylum Actinomycetota; class Actinomycetes; order Streptosporangiales; family Streptosporangiaceae; genus Streptosporangium; species Streptosporangium sp. DT93. The sequence goes on along the minus strand of NZ_JBNCLF010000002.1, from coordinate 372,772 downwards.
GACCATGCGGCACGAGGACTTCCCCTCCCCCGGCGTGGAGCGCCTGACCTGGCACACCCAGGGCGGCGAGCACTGGGTGGACGAGCGCAGGACCTTCGAGGTGCGCGACGCGTGCGAGGACTCCTGGACGCTGGAGCTGACCACGGAGATCGTCAACGTGCGCGGCGACGACCTGGTGTTCGGCAGTCCCACCACCAACGGCCGCCCGATGGCCGGCTACTGCGGCCTGTTCTGGCGCGGGCCGCGCTCCTTCGAGCACGGCACGGTGATCGCCGAGCGCGGCGACGGGCCGGAGATGATGGGCCGGGAGTCGGCGTGGCTGGCCTACGTCGGCGCGCACGACGAGGTCGACCGGTCCTCGACCCTGCTGTTCCAGAGCGGCCTGCCGGTCGTCTGGTTCGTCCGTACGACGCCGTTCGCGGCCGTCAACCCCTCCATCGCCTTCCACGATCCGCTCCTCCTGCCGCCCGGCGGGACGCTGTGCCTGCGCTACCGGGTGACGGTCGCCACCGGCGCGTGGGACCGCGAGCGGCTGGAGGCCTACGTCAGGGAGCATCCGTGCCCGGCACCGGCCCCGAGCGGGACGACGTGAGGGAGGGACCGTGTCCGATCCAGGCGTGAACGAGCCCGTGTCCGCTCCGGGCGTGAGCGGGACCGGAGTGAAGGAGGGCCCGTGTTCGGTGTTGGTGTGAGCGACCTGTCCGTCTACGACGAGCCCGCCCCCGACGGCCTGCACGGCGGCTCGCCGCACCTGCACACGCTCTGCTCCGAGGCGTACGTGGTGGTGGCCGGTTCCGGCGCCGTGCAGACCCTGACCTGGAGCGGCTACCGGGAGACCCCGCTGGCCCCCGGGGAGGTCGTCCGGTTCACCCCCGGCACCGTCCACCGCCTGGTCAACGGCGGTGACCTGCGCATCGTGGTGCTGATGCAGAACAGCGGCCTGCCCGAGGCCGGCGACGCCGTCCTGACCTTCCCCGCCCCGGTCCTGGCCGACCCGGCCCGGTACGCCGCGGCGGTGGGCTCGGACCCGCTGGAGCGCCGGGACCTGGCCGTCGAGGGGTTCCTCACGCTGCGCGACGGCGGCCGGGACGCCTTCGCCGCCTTCCTGGACGCCGCCGCGGCCCTGCTCGCGCCCCGGCTGGACGCCTTCGAGTCCCGCTGGCGGGAGGGCCCGCTGCGCGCCGCCGAGACCACGGGCGAGCGGCTGGCCGCCCTGCGCGCCGGCGACCTCGGCCACCTGCGCGAGGCCGAGGTCGTCCGGGTGGCCGCCGTGCCCCGCGACGGCATGTGCGGCCATCTGCTGACCTATCCCGCCCCGGAGCACGCCGCCTTCTAGGCTGGGGGGCATGGCACGAGCTAACGACGACGTCGCGTCCGCGCTGGAGGAGTACGCCGAGCTGTTCGCGATGAACGGCGGTGACGCCTTCCGGGTGCGCAGCTACCAGAAGGCGGCCAAGGCGATCGCCGGCCTCCCCGAGGACATCACGGACGTACCGGTGCGGAGCGTGCCGGGAGTGGGCGAGGCGATCGCCAAGAAGGTCGAGGAGTACCTGGAGCGGGGCGGCTTCCGCCAGCTCGACGAGCTGCGCGAGAAGGTCCCCCAGGGGGTGCGGCGGCTGACCAGGGTGGCCTCGCTGGGGCCGAAGAAGGCCGTCTTCCTGTACCGGGAGCTGGGCATCGACTCCCCCGAGGCGCTGGTGAGGGCCATCGAGGAGGGGCGGCTGGAGGGGGTCAAGGGCTTCGGCGCCAAGACCGTGGAGAACCTCCTCAAGGGCGTCGAGCACCTGGCCGAGAACAGCGCCAGGATGCACACCGGCACGGCCATGGACCTGGCCGAGCGGGTCATCGCCTCACTGCCGGGCGCCGAGCGGATCGTCTACGCCGGGTCGCTGCGCCGGATGAAGGACACCATCGGCGACGTCGACATCCTCGCGGTCGGCCCCGAGTCGCTGATGGACGACTTCAAGGCCCAGCCCTACGTGGCCGAGGTCGTCGCCTCCGGGCCGAAGAAGACCTCGATCCGCACCGCCCACGGCGTGCAGGTCGACCTGCGCCTGGTCCCGGCCGAGTCGTGGGGCGCCGCGCTGATGTACTTCACCGGCTCCAAGGAGCACACCGTGCACCTGCGGGAGATCACCGTCAAGAAGGGCTGGAAGCTCTCGGAGTACGGCCTGTTCGAGGGGGAGCGCGTGATCGCGGCCGCGACCGAGGAGGAGGTCTTCGCGGCGTTCGGCATGCCGTGGATCCCGCCGACCCTGCGCGAGGACGGCGGCGAGATCCCCGCCGCGCTCGCGGGCGAGCTGCCCGTCCTGGTCACGGTCGAGGACCTGCGGGGCGACCTGCACACCCACACCGACCTGACCGACGGGATCGCCTCGCTGGAGGACATGGTCGCCGCCGCCCACGCCCGCGGGTACGCCTACTACGCGGTGACCGACCACGCGCCCGACCTGGCGATGCAGCGGATGACCCTGGACAAGGCCCTGGAGCAGCGGGAGCGGCTGCGCGCGCTGCAGGAGAGCTACCCGGACATGCGGCTGCTGCACGGCAGCGAGCTGAACATCGCCCCGGACGGGTCGGTCGACTGGCCCACCGAGGTACTGGAGGGGTTCGACGTCTGCGTGGCCAGCGTGCACTCGCACTTCAACCAGTCGCGCGAGGAGATGACCCGGCGGTTCGTCACCGCCTGCGAGAACCCGCACGTGCACATCATCGGCCACCCCACCACCCGCAGGATCGGCGTCCGCCCGCCGGTGGACGCCGACTGGGACGAGGTGTTCCGCGCCGCGGCCCGCACCGGCACCGCGATGGAGATCGACTCCTTCCCCGACCGCTCCGACCTGCCCTCCGACCTGGTGCGGCTGGCCCGTCACCACGGGGTGAGGTTCTCCGTCGACAGCGACGCCCACGCGGTGCCGCACCTGGACAACCAGAGGTTCGGCGTCGGCGTGGCCCAGCGCGGCTGGCTCACCGCCGACGACGTGATCAACACCTGGCCGCTGGAGCGGCTGCTGGCCTTCCTCGGCCGCTGAGGGCTCGGGACGCGGGTCCCCGCAGGTCCCCGAGGGGTCCCCGAGGGCCCGCGTCCCGGGAGCGGCGACATGATGGGGGTGACAGAAGCGTTCCGTCCTTCGCTATTACAGACTTTCCTGGTAGGAAATAGATGTAGCCAAAGGGGTGATGCCGGATGCCGTACGAGAAGAGCCGTCACGAGACCGCCTACCGCCGCGACCGGACCGGCGGGGCCGACGGGACCGACGAGGACGGCCGCGCGGAGGGCGGCCTCGGGCAGGGCGGCCTTGGGGAAGGCGGCCCCGGGGAGGGCGGGCACCCCGTCCCCGGGATCGTCAAGCCGCTGCCGCCGGAGCTGTTCACCGCGCTGGAGACCAACGCGGAGACGCGCTGGGAGGCCATGCGCGACGTCGGCTTCCACGTGCCCAACGACCGTTTCTTCGTGCGCAACCACACCCGTACCCCGATCGTCGACGCGGCCACCTGGCGGCTGCGGCTGCACGGCACCGGCCTGGCCTCCCCCCGCGACTTCGGCTACCGGGAACTGCTCGCCCTGCCCTCGGTGACCCGCGACGTGGCGATCGAGTGCGCGGGCAACGGGCGGAGCCTGTTCGCCTCCCAGCAGCACCGCCCGGCCGTCGGCACCCCCTGGGGCCTCGGCGGCATCGGGGTGGCCCGCTGGCGCGGGGTGCCGCTGGCGACGGTGCTGGAACGTGCCGGGATCACCCCGGACGCCGTCGACGTGATGGCCCGCGGCCTCGACCCGGCCTACGTGGCCGACGGCGTGGACCACGGCCGGGTACGCCGTCCGATCCCGGTGGCCAAGGCGCTGCACGACGTCCTGCTGGCCTACGAGATGAACGGCGAGCCGCTCCCGCCCGACCACGGCCACCCGGTGCGGCTGGTCGTCCCCGGGTGGATCGGCCTGGCGTCGATCAAGTGGGTCGGCGACATCGAGGTCTCCGCCTCGCCGCTGTCCTCGCCGTGGAACACCGTGTTCTACCGGATGTTCGGCGACGCCTATCCGCCGGGGGGCGGGCCGCCGGTGACCGTGCGGGGCGTCAGGAGCGCCTTCGAGCTGCCCTGGAACGCCGTCCTGACCGCCGGGCGGCCGTACGTGCTGCGCGGCCGGTCCTGGTCGGGAGGAGGCCGGATCGCCGACGTGGAGGTGAGCCTGGACGGCGGCGCCACCTGGCAGCGCGTCGCGCTGCGCGGACCGGACACGGCGACGGCCTGGACCCGCTGGCAGGTCGTCTGGAGGCCGCCCCGGACCGGCTCGTACCTGCTGCTGGCCCGCGCCACCGACGAGACCGGCGCGGTGCAGCCCGACCACACCCCGCACAACGACTTCGGCTACCTCTTCGACGCCGTCGTCCGGCACCCGGTGACCGTCGTGGACGGCTGAGCGTCGTGGACGGCCGAGCCCCGTGGACGGCCGACCGTCGTGGAGGGGTGACCGTCGTGGACGGGTGACCGTCGTGGAGGGGTGCCGGGCGGGGGCCTACACGCCCGTCCGGTGGCGGCTCGGGGACACGCCGCGCACCCGTTTGAAGGCCACGCTCAGCGCGAAGGCGTTCGCGTAGCCGACGTAGCGGGCGACCGAGTCGATCGTGGTGTCGGAGGAGCGCAGCAGGTCGGCGGCGAGCGCCAGCCGCCAGCCGGTGACGTACGCCATGGGCGGCTCCCCCACCAGGGTGGTGAACCGGCGCGCGAACGCCGCGCGCGAGGCGCCCACCCTCTCCGCCAGCGTGGCCACCGTCCACGGGCGGGCCGGGTCGTCGTGGATCAGCCGCAGCGCCGGACCGATCAGCGGGTCGCTCTGCGCCCGGTACCAGCCGGGCGCCCGGGCCTCGGGGCGGGCGAACCAGGCGCGCAGGGTCGCGAGCAGCGCCAGGTCCAGAAGCCGGTCGAGGACGACCTGCTGGCCGGGCCCCTCGCCGTCGACCTCCTGGGCGAGCAGGTCCATGATCGGGGACCGCGCGTCCGACCGCGGCACGAGCACGACCTCCGGCAGGGCGTTCAGGAGCCGCTCGCTCACGTCCCCGCTGACCTGGTAGGTCCCGCTGGCCACGATCGCCGACCCGTCGGGGGTGCGCCCGCTCGTGCGCGGCCCGAGCCGCAGCGCGTCGGTGATGTCGACGCCGTCCATCGTGGTCAGCCGGTTGCCCGCGTGGACCATGACCTCCGGCGCGGTCGCCGGATCGTCGCCGATCGTGTACGGCTCCGGGCCCTTGACGATGGCCACGTCCCCGGTGCGCATCAGCACCGGCTCGGCCCCGCCGAGCATGATCCAGGCGTGCCCGCGCAGCGTGGTGACCAGGGCGAGCGGGGCACCGTCGGAGATCCGCAGCGACCACGGTGGCTCCAGGACCGCCTGGCAGAAGGCCGCGCTCCGGGCACGGACGCCGTCGAGCAGCGCGGCGAGCGGATCCATCGCCTCAGTCTAGACGCACAGAGATGAAAGCGAGCGTACGGAATATGGATCGTCTCTCCCGGTGCGTATTCACTGGGACGTGACCCACTTCGACGACCCACCGGAGGTATCCGATGTACGCGATCACAGGATTGAATCCTCCCCCTCCTGAAGGAGGGGGATTCCTGGCTCAGGCAGCCTTCTGGAGCGGCGCTCCAGGAGGTCTTACGCCCTCGGCGCCGGCCGGGTTGAGACCAGCCCGGATGAGCATCACGCGTGCGGAGTTCTTGTCCCTCGGGGAGACGGCTGCGCACGTGGTGCAGGTGTAGGTGCGTTCCGACAACAGGCGAAGACGATAGGTATACCGGGCATGCCCGGTCTCCTGCGCCTCACCTGGTGTCGTCATGACATCACGATAACACCACGGCGCCGCTACCGTGGCGTTATGGAATCCGAAGTGCGCATCACCTTGAGAGTCCCGGCCACTCTGCACACCCGACTCACCGCCCACGCCCGGCATCAACGCCGCTCCCTGAACTCCGAGATCCTCCACCTGCTGGAGACCGCGCTCGACGACCCCGAAGCGGGCGACGACCCACCAGGCGGATCGTCTTCTTCCGCCCCGCTACGCGGGAACCCGAATTCCCCTCCGGCCTGAAGACCAGAGCATCCTCCGGTTACCCGGTGACAGGCCACGTGGGCGGAGCGACGGCCCGGGAGCTCCTGAGCAGGGGGGAACCGGTACGGGCCGTGGTCCGCGACGCGGCCAGGGGCGCGGACTGGACCGGCGCGGGAGCCGAGGTCTCCGTCGCCGACTTCGGCGACGGGGCGGCCCTGGCGGAGGCGTTCCGCGGCTGCCGCGGGGCGTTCGTCATGCTGCCGACGGATCCGTCGGCCGACGACCCCGACGACCACTATCGCCGGCTGGCCGACTCGACCGCCGGGGCGGTGCGGGACAGCGGTGTCCCGCACGTGGTGATGCTGTCCTCGATCGGGGCCGAGCTGGCCGAGGGCACCGGCCCCATCCGCTGGCTCCACCACATGGAGAACCGGCTGCGCGAGACCGGCGTGACCCTGACCGCGCTCCGCCCGTCGCACTTCCAGGAGAAGGTCGAGACCGTGCTCGGCGCCGCTCTGGGGGCCGGCGTCTACCCGGTCTTCGGCGCGTCGGCCGACGTGCCCGTCGCGATGGTCGCGACGCGCGACGTCGGCGGGGTGGCCGCCGAGTCCCTAACGGCGCCTCCCGCGGCCGGCGAGACCGTCGACCTGGACGGTCACCGGTACTCGGAACGGCAGGTGGCCGAGGAGCTGGCGGCCGTCATCGGCAGGCCGCTCACGGTGGTGACCGTCCCGCGGCCCGCGTGGACCGGCACGATGACGGAGGCGGGCGTCCCGCCCCGGCTCGCCGAGGAGCGCGGCGCCTTCCAGCTCCGAGGCGACAGGTACGTCACGTGTACGACCGGGCTGGGCGAGACCCTGCGCCATGTCGTGCGGACCGCTTCCCGATAGCGCCTTGTCAGGCCGGCCCGTCGCGGCCGGCCGGGTCGGCCGCGTGGTGGTCCGGCGCGGGCGTGCGGGCGGTACGTACATCGAGTCGGATAGCGTCCTGGATGTGCGAATCGTCTCATTTCCCGGATTCTCGGTGCCCGGGGTACTCCGGGAACAGGTGACCGCCCTGCTCGAATCCGCATGGCCCGGCCACTCCCCCGGCCACGACCCCCTGCTCGACCCGGTGTCCCTCCTGCTCCTCGACGGCGACGACGTGGTCGCGAGCCTGGACATCCTCAGCAAGCCACTCGTCCACGCGGGACGGACGTTCGCGGCCAGCGGCCTCAGCACCGTGGTGACCCGGGGTGACCGGCGTGGACGAGGTCACGGGAGGACACTCGTCGCCGCCGCCCTGCGGACGATGGCCGTGACGGTCCCGCCGGATCTGGGGATCTTCACCTGCGATCGGCCGCTGCGGGCCTTCTACGAGGCCGCCGGCTGGGAATCCCTGCCGGGCACGGTGCTGGTCGGCGGCACCCCCGACGACCCGTTTCCCAGTGATCGGTTCGACAAGGTCACCATGGGGGCCTTCTTCTCTCCGCACGCCATCAGGCATCGCCCGTCGTTCCTCGGCGCCCGTGTCGCCCTGTTCCCCGGCACGGTCGACCGTCTCTGGTGACGAGACGATCTTCGCGTGGAATCAGCCAGGCACGTTCGTGCCGGGCTGATTCCTCGAACACTCGCGTGATCAGCACCGTCCAACCGGCCCGGACGCCCTGCACGTCAACCCGGTGAACCTTTCCGGCCACGGCACCAAAGGCTTGCATCTCCCCCCGGGGGGAGGCGCGAGGGGGGCCTCGCACGATCCCGAAGGGTCGCGTCCGGAGCCGTACCGGCCGCGGTGTCGTTCCGGCCGTTCCCGCGGAGGCTATGCCGGCTGGTAGCAGCAGAGGCGTCCGGTTCGCAGTGTCGTGCGCAGTTCCTCGCCGAGGACCGGGTCGGCGGCGGCGACGCGGTCGACGGCGCGCCGGAGTGCCTTGCCGACCGAGACGCGGGCCCGTTCCTCGTTGCCGGTGAAGTTCCTGATCCGCCCGGCCAGACCGGTCGCGGACGCCAGCTCCTCGATCAGCCAGTCACGCTCGGCCCGCAGCCGCTCGGCCCGGACGACGTCGTTGGCCGACTCGTATCCGTCGATCTCCTCCTGCAACAGTGACAGCCGTTTGCGGTAGGCCCTGATGGCCTCCTCGTCCAGAGCCGGCTGGGCGGTGCCGGTCCCGGCGTCCACGGCCGCCCCGTCGCGCGCCGCCGGGCCCGCGGCGAGCTCGATGGCCGGAATCTCGTACCGGGGATTGGCCAGCAGGATCGCGAGGTAGGCCATCCCCAGGCTGTGCTCGACGTACGCGCTCCGCGGGCCCAGCCCGATCCGCCACCGGCGGCCCTCGCGCCGGCACTCCATGAGGGGCCGCCGCCCGCCGTGCCCGGCGGCGGTGACCGCGGCGTGCGGTCCTCCTCCGGCGGGCAGGACCATGCCCAGCTCGGCCGCCTCGCTCGTGGCGACCTCCAGTTGCCGGCCCGCCTCGGCGGCGTCTCCGGTCCCGGCCCGGAGCGTCAGCGCCTGCGCCCACCGCACGCGCGACAGGACCGCCGCCGGCCAGTGCCCCATGGCCAGATTGCCCCGTACGGCCATCTGCAGATGCTCGGCCGCCCGCTGGGCGTCGCCCATGGTGAGCGCGGCCACGCCCAGCGCGTGCTGGGCGGAGCCGAAACACGCGACGCCGAGACTGGCCACCACCGGGAGCCTGGCGAACGGGCCGAGCAGCTCGTAGGCCGCCGCCGAGGCCTCGGTGTCCCCCACCAGGTACGCGGCCTCCACGACGCCGTACATGGTCACCAGCCAGCTGCTGGACCGGGGCAGCAGGGCCAGGTCGCCGCCCCGCAGCCGCGCCAGCGCGCCGGCCGCCTGCCGCCGGTCCCCGGCGGTGGCCGCGGCGACCGCCAGCGCGGCCAGGTAGGAGTTGTCCACGGCGCTGAGCGTCGGCGAGTTCACCTCCTCGGTCAGCATCGGGACCAGCTCGGCGATGCGGCCCTGGTACCAGCGGATGGCGATCATCTGCGCGCCGTACCAGCCGGCGGCGTCCGCGTCACCGGCCCGCCGCCCCCGTTCGGCGCACGCGGCCGCCTCGGCCTCGGCCTGCTCCAGCCGCCCCGCGCGGATGCCGAGCATCACCTCGATCGCCCGCACCACGAACCCGACCGCCAGGTGGTCCTGCTGGGCCAGCAGGCCGCGCAGTTCCGCCAGGTGACGTTCCGCGTGCGGGTCCGCGTCGAGAACGTGGTCGACGGTGCGCCACAGCAGTCCCATCAGCAGATCGCTGCGGCACGAGGTCCGGAAACCCACGGCGATCAGCTCCCGGGCGAGTTCGTGACGCGCCTCGCTCTGGCCGGGACCCAGCAGGCAGTGGTGGGCCAGGCTGACCGCCTCGCTCCACGCCGTCGGATCGCCCGCCCGCCTGGCCTCCTCCAGCACGGCGAGGACGGCGGTGTGCCCGCCCGACCGGTAGTCGGCCTCGGCGGTCAGCCGTACCCTGAGCCGGAGGGCTTCCGTCGACCGCGGGTCCACCACCGACAACGCGTGCCGCAGGCGCGCCTCGATCGACGCGGCGGCCATGACACCGCGGTGTTCGTGCACCCACAGACCGGACAGTCCCAGCGCCGCGAAGGCCATCGCCTGACCGTCGCCCTCGCTCTCCGCCGCGCGGTACGCCGCGTCGAAGCACTCCCGGCTGGAGCGCAGGTCACCGTGGACGCACCGGGCGCGTATCCCGCTGAGGAACAGCGACTCGACACTGTCCGCCTTCGGCGTCATCTTGTCGTGGTACGGCAGGCAGTCGCCGGCCCGTGACCGGCGGGACACGGGACCCCTCCGCCCCCTGTCCGTCTTGTCGTGGGCCGGGTTGTGGGCCAGGAGCAGCGGCTGGCGGTTCACGGCGCGCCTCAGCTCACGGTGAGGCAGAACGTGTGCCCCTCGGGGTCGGCGGGCGAAACGGGGGCCGCGCGGTCGGCGGCGACCGTGGCGATCTCCACAGCGGCGGACATGTCGGGACTCCTCGGATCGGTGTGCGATCAGGTTCCCGCCGGGCGGTTGCACTCGTCTTGCAAGATCCTTGCGCGCGGATCCCCGCACCTGCGGCGTGCCCTCACCGGCGCCCGAACACCCGTGACGCCCACCGTCCGGCCCGGTTTCACGGCCCCGGCGACGAGGCGTCAACGCGGCAAGGTGTCAAGGCGTCAGCGCGGCGAGGCCGTGAACCGCCGTGACGGCCTCGCGGGATCTGGTCGCCCAGGCCCGCGGGGCCGCCGCCGCCGGCCGCGCCCCCGTGGCCTTCCGCCGGCCGCTCACCAGGGGGTGCCCCGCACTCCCCTGCCCGAGGTCCGGAGTCCGGGGATCCGGGGATCAGTAGCGGCCGTGCACCGTGTTCGTTCTCTTCGTCATGCGGGAGTACCCGGGGGCGTTGAAGACGACCTTGGCGTAGACCTCGTCGCCGGCGCCCTCCAGCGAGGAGTCGTCCTCGTCGAGGATGGAGCATCGGATCGTGGGAGCCGAGATGATGATCAGCCCTCCCCCGTTCCGGTCCGATGCCGCGCTCAGCTGCGCGTGGCCCGCCCTGTACAGCCGGTTGTCGTAGACGGCGTCCTCGCCCCAGATCTCGACCTGGACCGTCGCGCCGTTGTCGACCAGGTACTGCGCCTGGGCCTGCGTCATGCCGACCTTGCCGAAGGTGAGGACCTTGCAGCCGGCCGCCTCCTTGGTGATCGTCAGCCGGGCGGTCAGTGCGCCGGGTACGTCGGCCTGGGCGGGCGCGGCCGCGAGCCCCACGGCCAGCGCCGTGGCGACCCCCAGCGCGGCGGCCAGGCGAGCGGTTCTCTTGACTGCGGACATCGTCGTTCCTCCGGTGTGCGTCTGGACGGGGCGGGTGTTCGCCCGGTTCGAATCGGTGTTCGTCAGGCCGGTGTTCGCCCGGCCGGTGTTCGTCTGCGCCGGACCGGCGTCCGCCCGGCGCGGAGCCCCGTTCGTCCCGGTCGGTCCGGTGTTCATCGGGGCTGGGACCGACGCGACTGCTTGCGCGTCCTGGCGTAGCGGTTGCTCGCGGGAAGCCAGCACGCCACGACGGCGACCAGCGTGCCCAGCGTGGCCAGCGCGGCCGCGAATCCGGTGATCGGGGACACCATGTCCGTGAGGTCCCGCAGCCCGAGGAGAACCACGACGGGGGTGAGGACGCTCAGCACGATCCGGGCCCACGTCCTGCCGTCGCGGACGGGCAGCAGGAGCAGGACGAGAGCCGCCGCGAGGAAGAGCCAGACGTACGCCCGGGCCTGGAGGGAGCCGAACGCGGCCTCCACCGCGGTGTCCACGACGGACCCCACGGCCGCGGAGTCGATCTCCAGGCCGAGTTCGTCGCTCACGTAGCTCCGCAGCAGGCTTCTGCCCGCGATCAGGGAGACCGCCGCCGACGACAGCGTGGACGCCGCGGCCACCGCGGTGGCCAGGGTGGCGACCAGCAGCGTCCCCGGCCTGCGGGGCTTGTACGCGCCGCCGCCCGCCATCTGGTGCGCGGCGGGAATGTGGTTGGTCATTCGCTTTCCTTTCCATGGTTTCGTACGGCTCGTCTGCCGTACGACGCGCTCCGCGCACGGCTCACTCGCCGTACGGGGAGAAATCAGGGGAGGTCCCGGGCCAGGCGGCCGGCGAGCCACTCGACGGCGTCGGGGGCGCCGGCGAACGCGCCGGAGAGATGTTCCTCGGCCCGTACCTCGACCCAGGTCACCTCGGCGCCGAGGGCGGTGTAGTCCGCGAACAGCGCCCGGCCGAGACGGGTGGGGACCAGCGCGTCGTCGGCGACGTGGTAGAGGTAGAGCGGCGCGCCCGGCACGTGACGGCCGTTCTTCTCGCGGTCGAGGAGTTCCCGCCAGACGGGCTCGTCCCAGGGCTCGTCACGGACCGTGTGATGGCGCATGGGCTCGGGGAACTCGACGATCAGCCCGGTCACGTCCAGGGTCGCGGCCCGCGCCGCGGCCGCCTTCCCGCTCTCGCTGAGGATCGCGCCGAGGGCCGGGTCCCGGTGGGCGTGGGCCAGGCCGACGAGGACCGCGAGCCCGAGCCCGGAGAACGGCCCTCCGTCGATCGCCTTCACCGCCGCCCGCAGGTCGGGGAAGACCCCGCCCGCCGCCACGCCCCGCAGGTCCAGGTCCGGCGCGTAGGAGGGCTGCAGCTCCGCCGCCCAGGCCGCGTAGCGCCCGCCTTCCGAGTAACCCCAGACCAGCACGGGCCCTCCCGCGGCCGGGCCACCGTCGAGCCCGGTGGCCGCGCGGACGATGTCGAGCATCGCGTGGGCCCCCGACCGGCCCGCGCCGTAGGTGTGCGGTCCCGGCATCCCGAGGCCTTCCCCGTCGGTGACGGCGACAGCCCAGCCGCGGGCCAGCGCGAGCTCAATCAGCGTGATCTCGATCTCGGTCCCCGACCGCATCAGGTGACTCGGCGCGTTGTCGCGGCCCAGGCCGTGCACGCCGACCCCGTAGCCGAGGATCGGCCGCGGGCCGGGGCCCGGCCAGGCGGCGGAGGGGACGAGGACCGTTCCCGAGACCGCGATCGGCCGGTCGCGCGAGTCGGTCGAGGCGTAGACCACCTGCCAGACGGCGGCCTCCGTGTCGATCTTGATCTCGGCCCGCCGGGAGCGCAGGAGCTCACCGGGACGGCCGACGTGGTCGCCCGGAGCGTAGAACGGGTCGACGCTGGGAGGAGGGATGGACATGACACGACCTTTCCGAGCTGTTGGGGAGGCGCCGGTCAGCGCTTCCGGGTCGTCCACACGGCGACGACGAGCGCGAGTACGGCGAGCCCGCCCGCGGCGGCGAAGCCCTGACCGAATCCGGAGACGAGCGCCTCCCGCATCACGTCCGGCGTCGGCGCGGCGGAGACGGCCCGGACCCGGTCGGCCAGTTCCGTCTCGGTCACCGAGGCCGCCAGGGCGGCGAGCATGGCGACGCCGATCGTGCCGCCCACCGCCTGGAAGGTGCTGAGCAGCCCGGACGCGATCCCCGCGTCCGCGTCGGCGACATCGGTCATGGCCGAGGCCGCGTTGGCCACGAACGTCGTCCCCACCCCGGCGCCGAGCCCGATGAGAGCGGGCAGCAGCAGGGCCGGATAGGAGCTGCCGGTGTCGAGCGTCACCAGGCACAGCGCCGCGGCCGCGGTCGCGGCGGTGCCGCCGATCACCGGCGCCCGGGACCCGGTGACGTGCATGAGCCTGCGGGTGGCGATCGCGAAGACGAGCACACCGGCCCCGACCGGCAGGAACCTGAGCCCCGCCTCGATCGGCTGCCAGCCGAGCACGTCCTGCAGCGCGCGGCTGAGGAAGAAGAAGGACGGGTAGAGGCAGGCGAACAGCAGCCCGGCGACGAGGTAGGCGCCCAGCCGGGTGCGATGGGCCAGCAGCCTCAGCGGCAGCATCGGCTCGGCCGTCCCGCGCTCGACCAGGACGAAGAGCACGAGGAGCAGCGCGGCCGCGCCGAGGGCGACGGTGGCGGTCAGGTCGCCCCAGCCGTCGCTGCCGGTCCGGATCATGCCGTACACCAGGGAGGTCAGCGCGGCGGTGCCCACCGCGGCGCCCAGCACGTCCAGGCGGCGGCGCGCTCCGGTCGACTCGGGCAGTACGCGTGGCGCGGTGGCCAGCAGCACGACGCCTATCGGCACGTTCAGCAGGAACACCCAGCGCCAGGAGGCCAGTTCGGTCAGGACACCGCCCAGGACGAGCCCGATGGTGATGCCCAGGCCCGCCATCGCCCCGTAGGCGACCATGGCCTTGGTGCGGACCGGACCCGGCGGGCAGAGTGTCGTGATCAGGGAGAGGGTCGTCGGGGTGGCGAGCGCGGCGCCGACCCCCTGCCCGACCCGCGCGGCGAGCAGGAACGCGGGGTCGTACGCCAGCCCGCCGAGCAGGGAGGAGACCGTGAACACGAAGATCCCGATCATGAGGGTGCGGCGATGCCCCACCAGGTCACCGGCCCGCCCGCCCAGGAGCAGCAGCCCGGCGTAGGCCAGGGTGTAGGCGTCGATCACCCAGGCCAGCCCGGCGTTCGACAGCGCGAACTCCCGCTGCATCGCGGGCAGGGCGAGATTGACGATCGTCACATCCAGGGTCGCCATCAACTGCGCCGTGCAGATGAGCGGGATCGCGAACGCGCTCAGCCGTCTCCGGGACCTTCCGAGAACGTTCACCGTGGTCATCGCCGTCTCCTTCGCCGTGGGTGCCTGAGGTCTGCGGTGGCGCCCCGGGACCTCGCGGTGGCGCCTTGAGGTCGTGGGACCCGCGCCGCCCGCTCGTCCGCTCGTCCGCTCGTCCACGGAGAGGCGACGCTGCCCGGAACCCGCCGATCACCCTTCGGGAGAAGGGCCGGCGAGCCGGACACCCCTTAGGTGTTCCATCCGGTTCCACCCCCCGTTCCATCCCGGGCCACTCCCCCCGGCGGCCTTGCCCGGCGAGCGGGCCGGAGGGATCGGGCGGGGAGTCACCGGCGGCACGGGCCGTCTCGACGAGGTGGCGCGGACCCGGTGCCCGGACGGGAGGCCACCCGGCGCCGTCCCCGGAAACACGACAAGGCCCTGACCTGTTCTCACAGGTCAGGGCCTTGCCGGGGTTCTCATCCCGCTCAAGGATCCGAATGTCGTACAAGCCTCGGTAGCGGTGCCGTGCGGTCAGGGGGCGGCCGGGTGTGTCACGTCGCCTGGAACAGCGGCGGGCGTCCGCCGTACTCGGGGACGGGGGCCGGCGGCTTCGGCGGTGCCGTTCGGCGCCGGTGAGATCGGCCGGACAGGGGCGCCGGGGGCCGGGCGCGGGGGCCTCCCCTGCCCGGCGACGCCCGCCGGCGGGCGACCGGGCGGTCACGCGAACGCCGGTTTTTCAGGCGCCCCTCAGGTGGCGGCGTCCTGCCGTTCCAGCCATTTCAGGATCGCCTGGTTTGTTTCTTCGGGCTTCTCCTGCTGGATCCAATGGCCGCAGTCCAGGGTGACCACTTCCACGCCGGGCACGAAATCCTTCAGTGTCCCGGACTTCGCGATCACGTCCCGGTCGCCGTAGATCATGAGTGCGGGCTGCTGGATGATCGGGTCCACGTCCGCCAGCAGGTGCCAGTTGCGGTCAAGGTTTCTGTACCAGTTCACGCCGCCCGTGAATCCCGCCGACTCGAAGGCGGAGACGAAGACGGCCAGTTCCTCGTCGCTCATCACGGGATCACCGAGCGGTGTCTCCGCTCTGGCGAGCTCGATCAGCGCCATACCCGGCCGAGGCTCCGCGGGAGGCTCGTTCTTCCGGTACAGGTTGCGAAGGAAGCGGGATGTGTTCTCCTCGAACACGGCGTCCGCGACACCCGGTCGTCGATTGAAGTGGACAAAATAGAAATCGCCGCCGAGCACGTCCTCCATGGACTCGATCCAGGGTTTCTCCCCGCGCTCGAGGTAGGGCAGGCTCAGGTTGATCACCTTGTTCACCCGGCCCGGATGCAGCAGGGTCAGGCCCCACACGACGGCCGCCCCCCAGTCATGACCGGCAAAGGTGGCGTCCTCGTACCCGTAGTGATCGAGAAGTGCGATGAGATCACCGGACAGGTTCTCGATGTCGTAGCCGGTCACTTCGGCCGGACGGGACGAGTTTCCGTAACCCCGCTGGTTCGGGACGATGACATGGTAGCCCGCCGCGACAAGGGCGGGCACCTGATGACGCCAGGAAAAGGCGTGCTCCGGCCAGCCGTGACAGAGCACGATGGGTTTTCCCGCGTTTTTCCGGCCTGCTTCGAAGACTTCAAGTTCCACACCGTTGACCGGGACAAGGGTGGGATCGGGAAAATCACGTGGATCGAACATCGCATTTCCTGTCTGTCTTTTCGGGGTGATCAGGCGACGAAGGTTTCCCAGGACGGCGCACCTCCGGCAGGCCGAGGGTCGACACGGTCGTGGGCGGGACCCTCCGGCGAGGAGATGTCGCCATTGTGCCGACCGAAACCGGTCACCCCATGACCGGTTTCATGTGAAAGTGTCGTCGGCGTGCGAACCGACCGGCTGGTGGCCGTCCTCCTCCTGCTGCAACGGCGCGAGCAGGTGACGGCGGCGGAGGTCGCCCGGGAGCTGGAG
Organism: Streptosporangium sp. DT93; assembly: GCF_049844535.1. NCBI lineage: Bacteria > Bacillati > Actinomycetota > Actinomycetes > Streptosporangiales > Streptosporangiaceae > Streptosporangium > Streptosporangium sp. DT93. Next base: position 356,675 of record NZ_JBNCLF010000002.1, on the reverse strand, counting down.
GTCTCCGAGCGCACCGCCCGCCGCGACCTCGACGCCCTGGCCATGGCCGGGGTGCCCGTGTACTCCACGCAGGGCCGAGGCGGCGGCTGGCGCCTCGTGGGCGGCGCCCGCACCGACCTGTCCGGGTTGACCGCGAGCGAGGCACGCGCCCTGTTCCTGGTCGCCGGTCAGGCCTCGGCCGCGACGCCGGCCGTGAAGGCGGCTCTGCGCAAGCTCGTCCAGGCCCTGCCTGAGCCCTTCCGGGCGCAGGCCGAGGCGGCGGCGTCGTCGCTGGTCACGGACCCGCGACGATGGGGGGCGAGCCGGGTGGTCGAGCACCGGCCACCTCGCTTCCTCGACGCACTCCAGGACGCGGTGATCCGCGGCGTCCAGGTGCGGCTCGGCTACGTCGACCGCGAAGGCGCCGAGACCCGGAGAACCGTCCACCCGCTGGGCATCGTCGCCAAAGGCCCGTCGTGGTACCTCGTCGCCACCGTCGAGGCCGGCCGGCGGACCTTCCGGATCGACCGCGTGTCGTCCGCCGACCCGACCGGCGATCCCGTGCACCGGCCCGAGGACTTCGACCTCGCCGAGAGCTGGCGCGAGATCGCCGACGAGGTCGACCGCAGACGAACGCCTCTTGAGATCCAGGCGGTGTGCGCGCCCCACGGGATGTACCTGCTCCGGATGATGCTCGGCGATCGGCTCGAGGTGGGAGGTTCCACGACCGACGGCCGCGTCGAGGTCGTGATCCGCGGCCACAACGAGTACGCGCTCGCCGGTGAGCTCGCCGGGCTGGTCGAATGGCTCGAGGTGACCGGCCCTGCGGGTGTGCGGGACCACCTGGCCTCGATCGGCGGCGCGCTCGTCGGGCGATACGGCTGAGACCGTCCCACGGTGCCGAGGTGCGGACCGTGGAGGCGTCCTCGCGGAAGGCGGGGTCCCGGACGAGGTGAAGCCCCGAGGAGCGGGCATCGGCACGAAAAGGCGTGATGACCGTGAGAAACGGGAATGTGACCCTGGATGACGGCCGGTTCGTCCGGTCGTCGCCGGAGAGGCGTCCGCGGTCCCGTGGCGGAAACGAGAGGGAAACGTGCCGAGGCGATGATGGCGAGATGACGGCTACCCGCGTTCCCCCTCCTTCCGGGAGGCCCGGCCGATGCGCCAGCTGACCGCGCTCGACGCGCAGTTCCTGCACGCCGAGTCGGCGACCACGGCGGCCCACGTCGCCGGGCTGGCCGTCCTCGCCCCGTCGCACGCGGACGCCGGGGCCGTCACCCGCGAGCGCCTGGTCGCGCTGCTGCGCGAGCGGCTGCACCTGACCCCGGCGCTGAGGATGCGGCTGGCCACCGTGCCGTTCGACCTCGACCGGCCGTACTGGGTGGAGGATCCCGGCTTCGACGTCGCCGGTCACGTCCACGAGACGACCCTCGCCGATCCGGGCGACGACGACCTGCTCGCCGAGCGGGTCGCCCGGATCCACGAGCGGCACCTGGACCGCTCCCGCCCGCTGTGGGAGATGCACCTCATCCACGGCCTGACCGGCGGCCGGGTCGCCCTCTACGCCAAGGTGCACCACTGTGCCATCGACGGCGTGTCGGGGGCGGAGACGATCGCCGCGCTGCTGGACCTGACGCCCGAGCCGCGCGTCGTCGAGCCGCCCGCGCCGCCCGCCACACCGGCCGTGCCCGCCGCGCCGCCCGCGCAGGCGTCCACCGCGCCCGGTCTGGCCGGGATGCTCGCCGGGGCGGTGGCCAGGACGGTGCTGCAACCGGCCAGGACGCTGTACTCGCTGGGCCGCATGGCGGCCGAGCTCGACACGATGCCGCTGGCCTCGGCGCTGCCGGGTGCCCGGCGGGTGGCCGCCGCGGCCACCCGGATGGTCACGGGCAGGACCGAGGAGCTGCCCGAGCTGCCGGTGCTGGCGGCGCCGCGCACGCCGTTCAACGGCCCCATCGGGGCGGAGCGGCGCTTCGCCTTCGGGTCCATCCCGCTGTCGGACGTCAAGCGGGTGGCCAGGGACGCGGGGGCCAGCGTCAACGACGTGGTCATGACGCTCTGCGCGTCGGCGCTGCGCACGTGGCTGCGCGAGCGCGACGCCCTGCCCGACCGGCCGCTGATCGCGGCGGTGCCGGTCGCGGTCCGCGGAGGTTCCGGGCAGGTGATGGGCAACCAGATCTCCGTCATGGTCACCCCCATCCCGACCGACCTGGCCTGCCCGCGCGAGCGCCTGCGGGTCATGGCGGGGATGATGCGCACGGCCAAGCGGCGCTTCGCCGGCTCCCCGGCGGGCTGGCTGGGCGAGCTGTCGTCGATGCTGCCGGCCGCCGTCACCGCGCTGGCGACCTCCGCGGTGTTCCGGCTGGCCTCGATCGTGCTGCCGCCGGTGAACCTGATCGTCTCGAACGTGCCCGGCCCGCAGCTCCCGCTCTACCTGTGCGGGGCCAGGGTGCTGGCCTACCACCCCATGTCGGTGCTGACCGACGTGAGCGGCGGGGTGAACATCACCTGCTTCTCCTACGACGGCTCGCTCGACTTCGGCATCCTGTCCTGCCCGGACCGGGTGGCCGACGTGTGGCGGCTGATGGGCCACCTGAGAGGCGCCATGGACGAGCTGATGGAGCAGGTCGCGCCGCCCGCCCTGTCCGTGCCGGCGGAGCCCGCCGTTCCCGCCGGGCAGAGGGTGCCCGCCTGAGGGCCGGGCCAGAAAGGCCCTGTCCCGTGACCGCCGGCCGGTTCGGCGCGTTCCGGACGACCGGCCCGTTCGGCCGTCTCATCCGACCGGCCCGTTCGGCCCGACCGGCCTGTTCGGCGCGTTCCGGACGACCGGCCGGTTTCAGCGGGCCCCGACCGACCGCAGCAGCATGGGCAGTGCCCGGCGGAGCTCCCCGTTCCAGTAGGCCATGGTGTGGCGGCCCGGGGGGAAGTGTGGCTCGAAGGGGATGTCCAGCGCCTCGAGGCGGCCGGTGAAGGCCAGCGCCGCCTTGCGGGCGAGCTCCTCGGTGATGTCGCCGAACAGCTCGCCGTCGCGCCTGGCGCCGTCGCCGGCGGCCACGTAGAGCCGGACCCCGCGCAGCCTGCCCGCCAGGTGGTACGGGTCGTGCCGCTCCCAGACCTCGCGGTCGTCGCGCGGATCGCCCCAGACGCGCTTCCAGTCGGTGCCGGGGCATCCCGCGGTGGTGCCGAGCATGACGGCCACGTCGACGCCCGGCATGAGGGTGTGCAGCGCGCCGCTGAAGGAGGCCGCGGCCCTGAACCCGCCGGCGGCGGCGTAGAGCATCGCCCCCTGGCCGCCCATCGAGTATCCGGCGATCGCCCGCTCCCGGCTCGCCGCGTACCGGCTCTCCAGCAGCGGGAGGAGTTCCCCGAGGTGGTGGGTCGCCCACCGGGGCGGACCGCCGTCGCCGCCGTTGTACCAGTCGGAGTAGCTGCCGCACCGGCCGCCGTCCGGCATCACGACGATGACCGGGTCGTCGCGGGTGAGCTCGTCCACGTCGGACGCCGACCAGGACCGGTGGTCGTCGAGCCCGCCGTGCAGCAGCCAGAGCGTGGGCCAGGTCCTGCCGGCGTCCCGGGACCAGCCCTCGGGCAGCAGCAGCCGTACCCGGGTGACGTCGCCGAGGGCCGCCGAGCGCAGGGTCAGGTCCATCCGGCGATCGCCTGACCTCTCCTCCGCGACCACCTCGATGCCGCCGGGGGCCTTGCGGGGGACTTTGCCGGGGGAATCGGGGGAATCGGGGGTGGCGTCCGGGACGCGGGACGCGCCCGAGGTGCCGGGGCGCTCGGGGGGCGCCGGGCCGGTGGGCCCGGGGCGGTGGGGGGCCAGGGTGGCCACGACGGCCGCCACCAGGACGAACAGCCCGGCCGCGACCACGGCGCCGGCGAGGAATCCGCGTACCCGTGAACCTGGCGCCATGGGGGCCTCCGGCAGTCTTATTGACGCCGATCATAATAACGCTCCGCCGGTCGCCGCCGATGCCCGGCAACCGCGCGATTATTCGCGAAATAGAGTTAGCACATGAGCTTTTCTGAGCTGAACCTGTTCCCTCTCTGCCTCGGCGGCAACGTATTCGGCTGGACCGCGGATCGGGACGCCTCGTTCGCGGTACTGGACGCCTACGCCGAGGCGGGCGGCAACCTCGTCGACACCGCGGATCTGTACTCCGGCGGGGTGTCGGAGACCATCGTCGGCGAGTGGATGGCCTCACGTCGTAACCGCGACCGCATCGTGGTCGCCACCAAGGTGGGCATGTGGGGCGAGCGGCCCGGCCTGTCGGCGGCCAACGTCCGCGCGGCGGCCGAGGACTCGCTCCGCCGGCTGGGCACCGACTACATCGACCTGTACTGGGCCCACGTCGACGACGCGAACACGCCCCTGGAGGAGACCCTCGGCGCGTTCGACGAGCTGGTCACCGAGGGCAAGGTCCGCAACATCGGCGCCTCCAACTACGGCGCCGAGCGCCTCAGCGAGGCCATGCGGATCTCCGAGCGGGACGGCCTGGCCAGCTACGGGGTGCTGCAGCAGCACTACAACCTCCTCGAACGCGACTACGAGGGGGCGTTGCGCGAGGTGGTCATCGAGCAGGGGCTGACCAGCACCCCCTACTACGGGCTGGCGCGCGGGTTCCTGACCGGCAAGTACCGTCCCGGGGTGACCGTGGACAGTCCCCGGGCGGGCAGGGCCGCGGAGTACCTGGAGTCGGAGCGGGGCCCGCGGGTGCTCGACGCGCTGGACAAGGTGTCGGCCTCGCACGGCGTCGCCCCGGCCACCGTGGCGCTCGCCTGGCTGGCCGCCCAGCCGACCGTGGCCACGCCGATCGCCAGCGCCCGTAACGTCGAGCAGTTGCGGCCGCTGCTGGCGGTGGCCGAGGTGACGCTCTCGGAGGACGAGCTGGCCCTGCTGGACGAGGCGTCCCGCTGACGGGCCGGTGAGGGCCGGACGGACGTGCACGGGCGGAGTCGTGGCCGGACCCCGTCACGGCCCCCCGTCGTGACGGGGCCCCTGAGAACGGGCGGATGAGAACAGGGCCCGGTCGCGGATGCGGCCGGGCCCCGTCGCGGCCTGACCTCGCCGAGGCAGGGCCCCGTCATGGACGGACCTCGTCGTGGCCAGGCCCCGTCGTGGCGGGACCCCGTCGTACGGGCCGGTCGCGGGTGGACCGGTCGCCGGCGGGGCCCCGTCGAGGGGTGCCCGTCAGTGCTTGGAGGCCCTCTCCATGCCGACGCCGGTCAGCGAGCGGACCTCGATCTCGGCGTACTTCTCGCTGCTGTACTCCTTGCTGAACCGCGCGCCGAGGAACCCGGCCAGGAAGCCGATCGGGATCGAGACGATGCCGGGGTTGCTCAGCGGGAACCAGGCGAAGTTCGCGTCGGGGAACAGCGAGGTGGCGCTGCCCGAGACGACCGGCGAGAAGATCACCAGGACCAGCGCGGAGACCAGGCCGCCGTAGATGGCCGAGACGGCCCCGGCGGTGTTGAAGCGCTTCCAGAACAGGCTGTAGAGGATCGCGGGCAGGTTGCCGGAGGCGGCCACCGCGAAGGCGAGCGCGACCAGGAACGCCACGTTCTGCCCCTGGGCGAGGATGCCGAGCCCGATCGAGATCGCGCCGATGACGAAGGCCGAGATGCGGGCGACCAGCACCTCCTCCTTGTCGGTGACGTTGCCGCGCTTGAAGACGTGCGCGTACAGGTCGTGGGCGAAGGAGGAGCTGGAGGCCAGCGTCAGCCCGGCGACGACCGCCAGGATCGTGGCGAACGCGACCGCCGCGATCACGGCCAGCAGGACGGTGCCCCCGACGTCGCCGAATATCTGCTTGCCGATGGCCTCGGCGAGCTGTGGTGCCGCCGTGTTGCCCGCCTTGTCCTGCGCCACGATCGCCTTGCCGCCGACGAGGGCCGCCGCGCCGAAGCCGAGCACCAGGGTGAGCAGGTAGAAGACGCCGATGATGCCGATGCCCCACAGGACGGACTTGCGGGCGTCCTTGGCGGTGGGGACGGTGTAGAAGCGGATCAGGATGTGCGGCAGGCCGGCGGTGCCGAGCACCAGCGCCAGGCCCAGGCTGATCAGGTCGATCTTGCCCGCGAGGCCCTGCGCCTCGGTGCCGTACTTCAGGCCCGGCACCAGGAAGGCGTCACCCTTGCCGCTCTGCGTGGCGGCGTCGCCGAGCAGGCCCGACAGGTTGAAGCCGTAGTGGGCGAGCACCAGCAGGGTGATCAGCGCCGCGCCGCCCATCAGCAGCACGGCCTTGACGATCTGCACCCAGGTGGTGCCCTTCATGCCGCCGATGACCACGTAGACGATCATCAGGGCGCCGACGCCGACGATGGTGAGCGCCTTGCCCGTCGGCGAGGTGACGCCGAGCAGCAGGCCGACCAGCGCGCCCGCGCCGACCATCTGGGCCAGCAGGTAGAAGATCGACACCGTGATGGTGGAGACGCCCGCGGCCGTGCGGACCGGGCGGGGGCTCATCCGGAAGGCCAGCACGTCGGCCATGGTGAACTTGCCGGAGTTGCGCATCAGCTCGGCGACCAGCAGCAGCGCCACCAGCCAGGCGACCAGGAAGCCGATCGAGTACAGGAAGCCGTCGTAGCCCGACAGCGCGATGATGCCGGCGATGCCCAGGAAGCTGGCGGCTGACATGTAGTCGCCGCCGATGGCCAGGCCGTTCTGCACGCCGCTGAAGCCACGGCCGCCGGCGTAGTAGTCGGTGGCGTCCTTGGTGTTGCGGCTGGCCCAGAAGGTGATCCCCAGCGTCACCACGACGAAGAGCAGGAACAGGATCGTGGACAGCGTCTGGCTGCTCATTCGCTCTTCCCCTCGGTCTCGTGGCGGATCTCGTCGGCCAGCGGGTCGAGCCTCTTGCCCGCGAAACGGGAGTAGGCCCAGGCGATGCCGAACGTCGACACGAACTGGAGCAGGCCGAAGATCAACGCGACGTTGACGTTGCCGATGACCTTCGTGCCCATGAAGTCACGGGCCCAGGCCGACAGGATGACGTACAACAGGTACCAGGCGAGGAACGCGGCGGTCATCGGGAACGCCCACGCCCGGAACCGGCGCCTCAGTTCCTGGAACTGTTCGCTGGCCTGAATCTCTTCATATACCGATGAATCATGTTGCCTGGCGGTCACAAGACCTCCCACAAATGTGATCTGGATCACGGACAACGTAGGGGGCGACGCTACCCTCCGTGGAGACCCGCACGCGTTCTCTTCGCCGAGGCGCCGACGCGTCGCGTTCAGTTGGATATGTCTTGCGGTGAAAGGTCTGTCTCGTACGCCGAATGGTCACCGGGTCCCGTCCGGCCGTCACCGGCGGGCGGAGCGCGCTCTCACCCCGTGACGGCCGGGCGGCGCGCACCCCCGTCCCCGTGGCGCGGTCTCCCTCCCGTGGCGGCCGGGCGGGGTTCTCACCCCGTGACGGCCCTGGCCCGCCCCCTGAGCGCGTGGCCTCCCGCGCCGCACACCGTCAGGCCCACCAGGACCAGCAGGAGGCGGTAGTCCACCAGCGACACCAGCGCGGCGCCCGCGACCAGGGAGAACAGCTGGGTGAACCCGGCCACGGACTCGAACGCGGTGGAGACCCGCCCCACGAGGTGGCCGGGGCTGCGACGCTGCAGCAGGGTCGCCCTGGCCACCCCCTCCATGGTGAGGCCGGCACCCGCGACCGTCATCGCGGCCAGGACGACCGTCGCGGCCGGGACCACCCAGCACAGGACCGCCACGCCGTACAGCACGATGCCCGCGCCGATCGCGAACATCTCTCCCCTGCGCGCCATCACCGCGGGGCCCCACAGCCCCCCGGCGATCGCCCCGGCCCCCATGGCGACCGAGGTGAGCGCGGTGAACTCCGGTGACCCGCCCAGCCCGTGCTCGATGACGGCGAAGATCAACGATTCGGTGGCCCCGGCCAGCGTGAACATCAGGCAGGCCGCCCCGGCCGCGCGGCGCAGCGGCGGGTCCGCGGCCAGGTGCCGCGCCCCGGCCCAGAACTCCTCTCCCCTCACGGAACGCCTTCCGGAGCGTCTCGCGGGACGCCTCGCGGAACGGGCCGTGGGGGCCGTCCGGCCGGCGGGAACCGGACGCGCGGCCGGGGCCGGACTCGTGACAGGAGCAGGACTCGTGACCGGGGCCTGACTCGTGACAGGGGCCGGACGGTCCGCGAGGGCCGGCGCCGGGAGCGCGGCGAAGATCGTGGCGGCCACCAGAAAAGTGACCACGTCGAACAGCACCAGAGCGCCGATCCCCGAACCCGCGTGGATCGCCACGCCCAGCAGCGGCCCGATCAGGCGCAGCCCCTGCCGGGTGGTGTGCAGGGCACCGTTGGCCTGCCCGAGGAGCCGTTCGGGCAGCATGTCCTTGAGCAGCCCGCCGAGCGCCGCGAAGATCACCGCGTACGAGCAGCCCATGGCCGACGACACCGGGTAGACCAGCCAGAACGTGCCCGGCCCGGTGACCGCGACCAGCGGCAGGAGCGCGACCCCCGACAGCAGGCAGGTGACGACCAGGAGCCTCCTGCGGTCCGTACGGTCGATCAGGTACCCGAAGAAGGGCGACAGGCAGAGCGGGAGCGTGAAGAAGAACAGGGTCAGGCCCGCGGCGCCGTCCGAGCCGGTGAGCCTCTTGGCCAGGATGCCGGGGACCAGCAACAGCGAGGCGTCACCGAGCAGGCTGACGGCCATCCCGATGTAGACGAGCCTGAACCGGGGCAGCCGCAGGACCTCCGGCGTCACCACCGGCCGACGGGCCGGCACATCGGCCGCCCCGCCGATGACGCCGACGGCACCGATGACGCCGATGACGCCGATGACGCGCCGGCGTCGCCGGTCCCGGCGGGCGCCTCATCATCGGAACTCATATCCACCAAAACTAATCAAAACAGCCTAAATGAACCCACATAACGGTCATTCCGCCATAGGTGACCGGGCCCGTCAAGAGGAACGGGGCCGCCAGTCACCGCGGTCCAGGTCAAGGGTCTCGGGGGTGTGCAGGCGCACCATGGTGCGCGCCACGTTCGGCGGGATGCGCGACGGCGTCAGCAGCGAGACCACCACCATGACGAGGAACGCGATCGGCACCGTCCACGCCGCGGGCTGTGCCAGCAGCGCGCCGAGCAGGCCCGTGTGCGGCCCGCCGCCGATCGTCAGCAGCACCGCCACGCAGGCCAGGCCGCCCCCGGCGAGCAGTCCGGCCATCGCGCCCGCGGGCGTCAGCCGCCGCCACCAGATGCCCAGGACCAGCAGCGGGCAGAAGGAGGAGGCCGCCACCGCGAACGCCAGGCCCACCACGTCGGCGACCGGGAGCGAGCGGGCGGCGGCGGCCAGCGCCAGCGGCACGATCACCGCCAGCACCGCCGCGGCGCGGAACGAGCGCACCCCGCCCTTGAGGATGTCCTGGCCGATCACCCCGGCCACCGAGACCGTCAGCCCGGAGGAGGTCGACAGGAACGCCGCGAACGCCCCGGCCGTCACCAGCGCCGTCAGCAGGTCGCCCGCCAGCCCGCCGATCAGGTGCCCGGGCAGCGCGAGCACCACCGTGTCGCTGCCCTCCAGCTCCGGGACGTAGATGCGTCCCAGCGCGCCGTAGACGGCGGGCAGCAGGTAGAAGGCCCCCAGCAGCGACAGGACCACCAGCGTGGTGCGGCGGGCGGCCCGGCCGTCGGGGTTGGTGTAGAACCGCACCAGCACGTGCGGCAGCCCCATGGTGCCCAGGAACGTGGCCAGGATCAGCGAGTAGGTCGAGTACACGCCGTACTCCCGGTCACCGGCCAGCGGCAGGGCCCAGACGGCCGCGTCCCGGGCGTCCAGTCCCGGCGCTCCCCCCTCCCGCCAGGCCAGCAGCAGGAAGACCAGCGGCACGGCCAGCGCGGTGAGCTTCAGCCAGTACTGGAACGCCTGGACGAACGTGATCGACCGCATGCCGCCCGACATGACGTTCACCGCGACCACCGCGGCCACCAGCACTCCCCCGGCCCACTCGGGGGCGCCGGTGATGGCCCGCAGGACCAGGCCCGCGCTCTGGAACTGCGGCATCAGGTACAGCCAGCCGATCAGCACGACGAGCACGCCCGCCATCCGCCGTACCGCCATCGACTCCAGCCGCGCCTCGGCGAAGTCGGGCAGCGTGTACGCGCCCGAGCGCCGCAGCGGCGCCGAGACCAGCACCAGCAGGACCAGGTAGCCGCCGGTCCAGCCGACCGGCAGCCAGAGCATGTCCGCGCCGTAGGTGAGGATCAGCCCGGCGATGCCGAGGAAGCTCGCGGCCGACAGGTACTCGCCGCCGATGGCGGAGGCGTTCCACAGCGGGGAGACGGTCCGCGAGGCGACGTAGAAGTCGGAGGTGGTCCGCGACAGCCTGATGCCGAACGCGCCGATCAGCACCGCCGCGACCACCACCAGCACGACCGCCGTCATCCCGTACGCGGTGTTCATCCGGTCTCTCCCGGCGGTCGGACGGGGGACCTTCGCCCCGGGTGAGGGATCAACGGGCCCTGTCCACCAGCTCGGCGAAGTGGCGCTCGTTCCGCTCCGCCTGCCGGACGTAGAGCCAGGCGCCGATCACGAACGCCGGGTAGATCAGGCCGGCCAGCACCGCCCAGGGCAGCGGGATCCCCAGCAGGCGGACCGCGCGCAGGTCGGGCACCAGCAGGAACAGCAGCGGCAGCCCGCCCACCACGCAGCCCAGCACCGTGCAGACGAACAGGGCCAGCCGGAACTGGGTGCGGATCAGCGAGCGCATGTAGACCTCGCCCAGCCGGGTCTGCTCGTCGATCTCCCGGGTGACCGGGTAGCGCGGGTGGCGCGGGGCCAGGGTCCGGGGGCTCGTCACCACCTCGCGCCGCGGCCGGTCGGCCTCCTTCCGGGAGCGCTCGGCGTCCCTGCGCGAGCGGTCGGTCTCCTTCCGGGAGCGCTCGGTGTCCTTACGGGAGTGGTCGGGCTCCTTGCGGGAGCGCTCGGGCTCCCGGCGTGACCGGTCGCCGATCCACCGGCGCGGCTCGGCCCCCTGGCCGGGCTCGGGGACGCGGCTCACTCCGCCCGCCCCTTGCGCGCCCGGCGGACCAGCAGGTCCCGCAGCTCGCGGGTGTGGCGCCGGCTGACCGGGATCTCGGTCTCGCCGATGCGGACCACGCACCGGCCCGAGTCGATGTGCAGCTCGTCGATGTGCTTGACCGCGACCAGGTGGCTGCGGTGCACCCGGACGAACCCCGCCGAGGCCCAGCGCTCCTCCAGGGTGGCCAGCGAGATGCGCACCAGGTGGCTGCCGCCCGCGGTGTGCAGGCGGGCGTAGTCGCCCTGCGCCTCGACGTAGCGGACCTCGGTGCTGGCCACGAACCGGGTGACGCCGCCGAGCTCGACCGGGATGGTGTCGGGGTCGCCGCGGCCGGCGACCTCGCCCTCGGGCAGCTCGGCCGAGACGAACACCCGCCGGATGGCCTCGGCGAGCCGTTCGGGCCGGACCGGCTTGAGCAGGTAGTCCTCGGCCTTGATCTCGAAGGCGTCGACCGCGTGCTCCTCGTAGGCCGTCACGAAGACCACCCGGGGCGGGTTGGCGAACTGGGAGAGCAGCCGGCCCAGCACCACCCCGTCCAGGCCGCGCATCCGGATGTCGAGGAAGACCGCGTCGATCGGCCGCCCGTCGGCGATCGCCCGGTCCAGGACGCGCAGCGCGGCGGCCCCGTCCCTGGCCAGGGAGACCTCCGCGATGCGCGGGTCGTCCCGCAGCAGGTAGGCCAGGTCCTCCAGGGCGGGAAGCTCGTCGTCCACCGCGAGGACGCGCAGGCCGGTCACGCCCACCCCTCCGGATCGTTCACGTGCGAACTTCTCGAGGGTGGTGAATCAGACATCGCATGTCAACTCTTCGTGGTCGCGAGCGGAGGGTCCCGGCGGCGGGCGGCGACGGCTGACCGGGCACGGGCTCAACGGGCCGAGACACCCGGGTGGTACTTCGGCAGGCGGACGCTGACCTTCGTGCCCGCCCCCTTGGCCGTCTCCGCCACCAGGCCGTACTCGTCACCGTAGACCTGACGCAGCCGCTCGTCCACGTTGACCAGCCCCACCCCCCCGGCGCCCGAGCGTTCCTCGGCGTCACCGGCCAGGATGCGGCGCAGGCGGGCCGGTTCCATGCCGACGCCGTCGTCCTCGACGCTGATCCGGCACTCGGCCCCGGCGTCCTCGGCGACGATCGAGATGCGCCCGGTCCCGGGCTTGCTCTCCAGCCCGTGCTGGACCGCGTTCTCCACCAGCGGCTGCAGGCACAGGAAGGGAACCGCGACCGCCAGCACCTCCGGGGCGATGCGGAGCGTCACCTGGAGCTGGTCGCCGAAGCGGGCGCGTTCCAGGGTCAGGTACCGGTCGATCGAGCGCAACTCCTCGGCCAGCGTGGTGAACTCCCCGTGCCGCCGGAAGGAGTAGCGGGTGAAGTCGGCGAACTCCAGCAGCAGCTCACGGGAGCGATCCGGGTCGGAACGGACGAAGCTGGCGATCGTCGTCAGCGAGTTGTAGATGAAGTGCGGGGAGATCTGCGCGCGCAGCGCCCGGACCTCGGCCTCCATCAGGCGCGTCCTGGAGCGGTCGAGCTCGGCCAGCTCCAGTTGTGAGTTCACCCAGTTCGCGACCTCCTGGGCGGCCCTGACGAGCCCCGCAGAGGCGTGCCCGCCGTACGCGGCGAGGGAGCCGACCACCCGGCCGTCGGTGGTGAGCGGCACCACCACCGCGAACCTGATCGGGCATTCGGGAAGATCGCACGAGACGACCTCCGGGCCCAGGACCCTGGTCCGCCCCCCGGCGAGGGTCTTGTCGGCGTGGGTGAACGCGTCGCGGGCGTGGTGGTCGCCCTCCCCGTCGTAGACCAGGAGCCTCTTCTCGTCGGTGACGGCCAGCGCCGGGGAGCCCAGCAGCTCCCGCAGGTACCGCGAGGCCTTCTGCGCCCCGGCCTCGGTCAGCCCGGCCCGCAGCGGCGGCGCGGCCAGCGAGGCGGTGTGCAGGGTCTCGAACGTGGCCCGCTCCGCCGGGCTGCTGCCCAGCTCCCGGCGCCCGCGCAGCACCCGCCACAGCACCAGGGCGGGCACGCCGACCAGCGCGATGACCAGCAACACGGCGACGACGGGTTCCACGCTCCGGACCTTATACTCCCCACCCCGCCCGTGCCTCGTCCATGGAGATCACGGAGCTTTCCTGATCAGGACAGGGCCGGGCGGCCTCCCTCCCCGCGGCGGGCGGTGCGCGGTGAGGAGCGATGCCGGGCGACGACGGGCGACGACGGGTCACGGCATTCGGCGAAGGGCGGCGGGAGCGGGCCTCACACCGTTTCACGGAACGTGGCCCGGACACCCCGTGTCCGCCCTCCGGAGGCTGCGGACCACCCGGAACCTACAACAGTCCATCTGGTTTGTTACGGTGGGCGTCATGTCTCCACCGAACACCCCCGCCCCGGCGCGGGCGGGCCGTCGCGAATGGCTCGCGCTCGGCGTCCTCGTCCTGGTCGTGCTGCTCCTGACGATCGACGGGACCGTCCTCTACCTGGCGGTCCCGTCGCTGACGGCCGACCTCGGCCCGTCCGCCACCCAGCTGCTGTGGATCGGGGACATCTACTCCTTCGTCCTGGCCGGCCTGCTCATCACGATGGGCAACCTGGCCGACCGGATCGGCCGCAAGCGGCTGCTGCTGATCGGCAGCGGCGCGTTCGGCGTCGCCTCGGTGGCGGCCGCGTTCGCCTCGAGCCCGGAGACGCTGATCGCGGCCCGGGCCCTGCTGGGCGTCGCAGGTGCGACGCTGATGCCTTCGACGCTGTCGATCGTGCGGGCCATGTTCACCGACGCCGCGCAGCGCACCCGCGCCATCGCGATCTGGTCGGCCGGCGCCACCGCCGGGGCCGCCGTCGGCCCGCTGGTCGGCGGCGTGCTGCTGGAGAACTTCTGGTGGGGCTCGGTCTTCCTGATCAACGTGCCCGTCATGCTGCTGGTCCTGGTCGCCGGCTACCTCCTGCTGCCGGAGTCGCGCGGCGACGCGGACCAGCCGGTCGACCTGGTCTCCTCGGCGTTGTCGATCCTCGCGATCGTCCCGCTGGTGTACGCGATCAAGCACTGGGTGGGCACCGGGCTCGACGGGAGCGTCCCGGCCGGCGCCGCGATCGGGCTCCTGGCCGGGTGGGCGTTCCTGCGCCGCCAGAGGCGGCTGAGGTTCCCGCTGCTCGACGTCTCACTGTTCAGGGTTCCCGCCTTCGCCGGGGCGGTGATCACGAACACGCTGTCGATCTTCGCCTTCATGGGCCTGCTGTTCTTCTTCTCCCCCTACCTGCAACTCGTGCGCGAGTACGGCCCGCTGAGGGCCGGGCTGGCGGAGCTGCCCGCGACGATCGCCTCCATGGCCGTCATCGTCCTCATCGGCGTCCTGGTCTCCAGGCTGGGCACCGGGCACGCGATCGGCGCCGGCCTGGCCGCCGGCGCCCTCGGGCTCGCGGGCCTGGGCCTGACCGTCCCCCTGTCGTCGTACTGGGGCCTGGGAGCCTTCCTGGTCGTGCTCGGCCTGGGCATCGGCGTCTCCATGACCCTGTCCACCGACGCCGTGGTCACCGCGGTCCCCAGGGAGAGGGCGGGCGCCGCCTCCTCGATCGCCGAGACCGGCTACGAGCTCGGCGGCGCGCTGGGCATCGCCGTCCTCGGCTCGATCCAGGCCGCCGTCTACCGCGCCGCCCTGGACCTGCCCGCCGGCCTGTCGCCGGCCGACACCGCCACCGCCGAGGAGTCGCTGGCCGCCACCGTGGCCACGGTGGCCGACGACGGCGCCGTCGCCGCCGCCCGGGAGGCCTTCACGACCGCCGTGCAGACCACCTCCTTCATCGCCGCCGCGATCCTCGCGGTGTCCGCCGTGCTCGCCTGGCGGATCATCCCCTCCACCCCCACCGAGACGGGACAAGGGCATGGCCACGCCTGAACGCCGGACCCGCGACAAGGAACGCACCCGCCGCGCGATCCTGGACGCCGCCGAGAGGATCTTCACCGAACGCGGCGCCCAGGTGAGCCTGGCCGACATCGCCGCCGCCGCGGGCGTGACCAAGGGCGGCCTCATGCACCACTTCCCCACCCGCGACGCCCTGCTGCGGGGGGTATGCGAACGCTGCGTCGCCCGCATGTGGGAGGAGGTCCGAGCCCACGTCGACATCTCGGAGAACCGGCCGGGGAAGTTCACCCGAGGCTACGTGCGCGCCCTCACCGGCGACAGCGCGTACCTGGCGAAGGCCTTCTCCCCCACCGGTCTCATCGCCGTGCTCGGGGTCGTGATCCCGGACGAGGAGCTCAACCGGCGCGACGCGCGGGCCTGGAACGCGGCCTTCGAGGCCGACGGGCTTCCCCCCGGACGGACGCTCGCCATCCGTTTCGCCGCCGAAGGCCTGGCCACCGCGCTCTCCAGCCCGTACCTGACCCCCGAGCAGCTCGCCGTGGCCAGAGCGGAACTGCTCGCCCTCACCGAGGCGCCCCGGCGCCGGGGGGAGAGGAGCGTCGCCGGGTGACGATCACGCCGGGCCATCGCCATCGGCGTCGTGGCGGGCTCCGTCACCGCCATGATCATCTTGCTCGCCGGGTCGCTCACCCGGCCGACGTCGTCGCCGCCGCCGACCGGACGGTCACCGCTCGAACCCCGTCTCGAAGCGGGCCAGCCAGGCGGTGAGGAGCCTCTCCAGCTGGGCGGCCTCCTCGGGGGGCAGGTCGTCGAGGAGGCGGCGTTCGTTGCGCATGTGCTCGGTGAACGCCCGGTCGATCAGGTCCCTGCCCGCGGCGGTGAGCGCGACCACGCGTCCCCGGCCGTCGCTCTCGCTCGGGCGGCGGGTGACGAGCCCGTCGCGCTCCAGCCGGTCGACGCGCTTGGTCATCGCGCCGGTGGTGACCATGGTGAAGGCGGCGAGCTCCCCCGGCGCGCGCTCGAAGGGCGGGCCCCCGCGGCGCAGGGTGGCCAGGACGTCGAACTCCCCCTCCGCGAGCCCGTACCTCCGGTAGACGACGCAGAGCTGCTCGGTGAGGTGCCCGGCGAGACGGTGGAGGCGGCCGATCACCCCCTGCGGGCTCACGTCCAGGTCCGGGCGCTCGCGAGCCCATTCCCTCTGGATGCGGGCGACGTGATCCAGGGATTCGCTCATGGGACGACTATAGCTTCCCGGGAAGCTATAGTGTCTTCCATGGAAGCTAATGTACGGTGGGTCCTGGTCACCGCGACGGCGCCGATCGCGTGGGGGGCGACCTACCTCGTCACCGACCGGTTCCTCCCGCCCGGCCATCCCCTGTACGGGGCCGCCATTCGTGCCCTGCCCGCGGGGCTCCTGCTCCTCCTGCTCCGCAGGAGGCTGCCGCACGGGTCGTGGTGGTGGAGGTCGGCGGTCCTCGGGACGCTCAACATGAGCGCGTTCTTCGCGCTGATCTACGTGGCGGCCCAGTCGCTCCCGACGAGCGTCGCCTCGACGATCATGGCGACGTCGCCCGCCGTGATGATGCTCCTGGCCTGGACGATGGTCTCGGAACGCCCGCGGATCCCGCACCTGGCCGGAGCGGGCGTCGGCGTCGCGGGGGTGTGCCTCATGCTGTTCACCGGCACGGCCGCCGTCGACCCCGTCGGCGTGCTCGCGTCCGTGACGGCCATGGTGATGTCGTCGATCGGCTACGTGCTGGCCAAGCGATGGAACAGCGCGGACACCGGGGGTGCCGGGGGTGCCGGGAGCGTCGATGTGCTGTCGTCGACCTCGTGGCAGCTCATCGCCGGAGGGATCGTCCTGCTGCCCTTCGCCGTCGTCCTGGAGGGCGCGCCGCCCGCCCTGGACGTGCCGGCGGTCCTCGGGTTCGGCTACGTCACCGTCATCGCGACGGCCCTCGCCTTCGCCGCCTGGTTCGCGGGACTGCGCCACCTCCCGACGGGCACCGTGGGACTCGTGGGGCTGCTGAACCCGGTGACCGGGGTGCTGCTCGGCACGCTGGTCGCGCGGGAGGCGCTCAGCGCGCGGCAGCTCTGCGGCCTGGCGCTGACCCTCCTCGGAGTCCTCCTCGGCCGACCCGCCACGGCACGGCTGCTCCCGCTCCTGCGCGGCCGGCAGGGATGGCAGGGGCGGCAGGGGCGGCCGGAACGACCCGACCGGCCCGGCTCGACGGCGGACACCGCCGCCCCGGAGAGGGACCGGCAGGCCGGTGGGACACGGCCGGGCAGGACGCCGCCGGGTGAGGCGGAGCCAGGTCGGGTGGAGCCAGGTCGGGTTGAGCCTGGTCGGGTTGAGCCCGAAGGAGGTCAGCCGGTCGGCGGGGCCGAGCCGATGGCCTCGCGGACGCGGACGGCGTAGGACTCGGCCTCGGCGAGGTCGTCGTACTTCGTACGGGGCCAGAAGAAGCCGCGCAGGCCGTCCTTGCGGTTGCGGGGGACGACGTGGACGTGCAGGTGCGGGACGCTCTGGCTGATCCGGTTGTTCATCGCGACGAACGTGCCGCCCGCCTCCAGTCCTCGCTCGACGGCGGCGGCGACGCTGCGGACACGTTCGAAGAACGGGCCGACCGACGGCACCGGCAGGTCCGTCAGCGTCTCGACATGGGTCCGCGGGACCACCAGCACGTGGCCCTTGAAGACCGGCCGCGTGTCCAGGAAGGCCACGGTCACGTCGTCGGACAACACGACCGTGGCCGGACGCTCACCGGCCACGATGGCACAGAACAGACACTCCCCATCCGGCATCACGCCAGGATAGGGCAGGACCGGCCGCGCCCACGATCACCCGGCGGCGGGGGCGTCACCGCCAGGACCGGAGCCTTGTGAGGGCCGGAACCCCGGAAGGGCCGGAACCTCGGACGTGCCGAAGCCGCGCGAGGGTTCGGGGCGTGGGAGGGCTGGGACCATAAGGGGTCTGGGCAGTGGGAGGCCGGGACCGGCTTACCAGCCGACCTTGGCGCTGCCGGAGATGAGCGATCTGGCGATGACCATCCGCTGGATGTCGTTGGTGCCCTCCCCGATGGCCATCAGGGGCGCGTCGCGGTAGAGCCGTTCCAGCACGAACTCCTGCGAGTAGCCGTAGCCGCCGTGGATCCGCATCGCCTCCATGGTGGTGCGCAACGCGACCTCGGAGGCGAAGTACTTGGCCATGGCGGCCTCGGAGTTCACCGCGCCGCTCTCGGAGCGGACCGCCGCCCAGTACGTCAGCAGCCGGGCCGCCTGGATGTCGGTGGCCATGTCGGCGATCTTGAGCTGGACGGCCTGGAAGTCGGCGATCGGCTGCCCGAAGGCGTGACGCTCGCGCGAGTAGGTCAGCGCGGCGTCGTAGGCGCACTGGGACAGGCCGACCGCGCGGGCCGCGATGTTGACCCGGCCGAGCTCCAGCGCGGACAGCGCCTGCTGCATGCCCCGCCCCTCGGTCCCGCCGAGCAGCGCCGACACCGGGACGCGCACGTCCTCCAGGACGATCTCGCAGGTCTCGGTGCCCTTGTAGCCGAGCTTGGGCAGGTCGCGGCTGACGGTGTAGCCGGGGGTGCCGGCCTCGACGAGGATCAGCGACATCCCCCGGTGGGCCGGATCGGTCAGCGAGGTCTTGACCAGCACCGGCATCGGGTCGGCGTGCCGGGCGTTGGTGATCCAGGTCTTGGTGCCGTTGATCACGTAGTGGTCGCCGTCGCGGACGGCGCGGGTCTGGATGCCCTGCAGGTCGGTGCCGGCCGCCGGTTCGGTCAGCGCGATGCCGGTACGGCGGGCACCGGTCGCCAGGTCGGGCAGATAGGCGTCCTTCTGCTCCGGGGTCCCGTACCTGGCGATCATCCAGGAGGCCAGCGAGTGGGAGCCGAGCACCCCGGCCACACCCATCCAGCCGCGCGCGATCTCCTCGAAGACCAGGGCGAACGACACCCGGTCCAGTGCCAGCCCGCCGTACTCCTCCGGGATCGTGATCCCGAACAGTCCCATCCGCCCGAAGCCCTCGACGATCTCCGTGGGGTAGCGGCCGGTCCGCTCCCACTCGGAGGCGACCGGCACGATCTCCTTGTCGACGAACTCCCGCAGGGTCCGGCGGAACAGCTGCTGTTCCTCGTTGAGCTCGAAGTCCATCACGAGGTCCTTTCGGAAGGGGAGGCGACTCGCGGGGTTCTCAGGGTCCGCCGGGGCTCGGGGGTTCGGAGGCTCCGGAGGTCCGGGGGGTTGGGCTCCAAGAGGTCCGGGGTCCCCGGAGGTCGTCGGGGACCCGGAGGTCCGGGGCCCGGAGGTCCGCCGGGTTCCCGGAAGTCCCGGAGGCGCGAGGAGGTCTCAGGGGGTGAGCGGGCCGGTCTTGGCCCGCGGGAAGTAGTTCTTGTCGTGCGGGGCGTCGCGGCGGTAGACCATCACCGTGCGGCGCCAGGACATGATCTCGTCGCCGTCCTGGTTGAGCCCGCGGGTCCGGCAGGTGACGATCCCGGCGTACGGCCGCGAGCCCGACTCGCGCTTCTCGACCACGATCGACTCGGCGTACAGGGTGTCGCCCAGGAAGACCGGGTGGGTCAGCCTGATCTCGTCCCAGCCGAGGTTCATCAGCGCGGTCTGGCTGACGTCGATCACCGACAGGCCCAGCACGATCGCCACGGTCAGCCCGGAGTTGACGATGATCTTCCCGACCGGGGCGCGCTCGGCGAAGTGCGCGTTGAAGTGGTTCTGGTTGGTGTTCATCGTCAGCAGGGTGAACCAGGTGTTGTCGGCCTCGCTGATCGTGCGGCCGAGCGGATGCCGGTAGACGTCACCGACGACGAAGTCCTCGTAGTACCGGCCGAGGCCGGGTTCGTGCACGGTCACGGTCTCTCCCTGGACGGCGGGACCTCGACGCTAATCGTCTGACGTTTCACCGGTCAATGGCCGACCCGGTCATTTCTTCCTCCACGTCCGGTACGAAGTCCCTTGTCCGCTACACGGCCGCATGTCCGGTACGAGATCAGAGCCACCGCCGGGCAGACAGACGGACCAGGCACGAGACGGGCCGAGCACGAGACAGACCGGGCACGAGACAGGCAGAGCACGAGACAGACCGGGCACGAGACAGGCAGAGCACGAGACGGACCGTGCAGGACGTGCCCGCGGCAGGACGGGCGGCGAAAAGGTTCGAACCTCTCGGAAGTTTTCGTTATCCCCCCGTGGCCCGCGGGTCTCCTGTGTGGCGGCACGTACGAAGCCGCCGGACGTCCCCGCACGACTTCCCCACAGGACAAGGACCTCGTTCACTATGATCACAACCGCCTCGCGCGGCATCCGGGCCGGACGCGCGTCCGTCTCACGTCAGGCCCGGCGCCTGGCGATGACCGGTGTTCTCGTCGGTCTCCTGGGCACCTCCGTGGTGAGCGTCGCCTCCCCGGCCGCCGCGGCCGAGGTGCCCCTCTCGCAGGGTCGTACCGCCTACGCCTCCTCTGCGGAGCGCGCCGACCTGTCGGCCCAGGCCGCCTTCGACGGCAGGACCACCACCCGCTGGGGCAGCGGGTTCAGCGACCCGCAGTGGCTCACGGTCGACCTCGGCAGGTCCACCGCCATCAAGAAGATCGTCCTCAACTGGGAGAACGCCTACGCCACGGCGTTCCAGATCCAGACCGCCGCCGGCGGTGACGGCCCCTGGAAGACGGTGTACGGCACCACGGCGGGCAAGGGCGGCGTCCAGACCGTCGACGTGTCGGCCACCGGCCGGTTCGTCCGGCTGTACGCGACCAAGCGGTCCGGCCGCTACGGCGTCTCGCTGTGGGAGTTCCAGGTCTTCGGCACCGGCTCGGGCCCCTCGACCCCGACCCCGACCCCGACCTCGACGGCCAGGCCGACGCCCAGGCCGACGCCCAGCGCCACCCCGTCCGGCACCGCCCCGCCCGCCCGCGGCTGGGTGCCGGTGAACCAGGCCGCCTGGAAGAAGGCCCTGGAGGCGTTCGACAAGATCGCCCCCCAGCCGGTCCCCGCGGGAATCGTGAGGGTCCCCGAGTTCCAGACCAACTGCGAGGTGGCCAACCAGGCCAAGGACGACCCGGTCGTGCTGCCCGGCCTGCCCGGCGCCTCCCACCTGCACACCTTCTTCGGCCCGAAGGTGACGGCGGCCACCACGACCGAGGACCTGCTCGCGGGTACCACGAACTGCGACGCGCCCGGGGACAACAGCGCCTACTGGGTGCCGACCCTGATGCGTGACGGCAAGCCGGTCCCGATGAAGAACTTCCGGGTGTACTACGGCTCCCGGCTCAAGGACCCCTCCGACGTCGTGCCGTTCCCGCCGGGCCTGGTCGCGGTGCAGGGCGACGCGAAGCGGCAGGTGGCGACGCCGAAGAACGCCGGCGGCCAGTTCTGGTGCGCCGGCAGCGCGGAGACCGGACGCAGCGACGACGGCAACTGGCCCGTCTGCGCGCGGGGCGGCAACCTGATCTACCAGCTGACGTTCCAGGACTGCTGGGACGGCAAGCACATCGATTCGCCCGACCACAAGTCGCACATGGCGCCGATGAGGGACGGCCGGTGCTCCGGTACCCATCCGGTCGCGATCCCCAGCGTCTCGCTCATGGTCGGCTACGACTCCCTCGGCGGTGACGGCCTGTCGCTGTCGTCGGGCCTGCCGTCCTCGATGCACGGGGACTTCATGAACGCGTGGAAGCCCGAGGCGCTCGGCGCGCTCGTGAAGGTCTGCATCAACGCGAAGGCCAAGTGCGGCACCACGCCGGGCTGGGGCCGCTGACCCGTCCCGCCGGCCACGTCGCGGGCCCTGGCCCGCGCGGGCCCGCACGGGTCCGCACGGGTCCGCACGGGTCCGCGCGGGTCCGCGCGGTGCCGTCGCGCGGGCCCGCGCTCCCGCGCCCCGCGTGAGGATCCGAGGTCCGTACGGACCTCAGCCGGCCGGGGCGGGATCCCGGCTGGCCGGGGCGGGCCGTTCCACGCTCGGGTAGTAGACCGTCCTGAGGTTCTCCAGGTGCCTGCGGGTGGCCTCGCGGGCACCCTCCGCGTCCCCCGCCTCGACGTGGCGCAGCACGATCCGGTGCTCGCGGTCGATCGCGTCGAGCGCGGCGCGCGGCGCGCGGTCGCGGACGAAGCGCCCCTCCAGCACCTCGAAGACCGGGCGGGCCACGATCTCCAGGAGCGGGTTCCCCGCCGCGCGGAGCAGCACCACGTGGAAGTCGCGGTTGGGCGCGAAGACCTCCCCGGCCGCGCGTCCGCGCGCCCCGGCGATGCAGCCGCGCAGCGCCTCCAGGTCGGCCCCGCTGCGGCGGAGGGCCGCCAGCCCGGCCGCGGGGACCTCCAGCAGCTCCCTGATCTCGGTGAGCTGGTCGATGCCCGGCCGCATCATGTCGACGCTGGTCTCCAGGTAGGCGCTGATGTGGTCGGGATCGGGGTGGGCGACGAAGCTGCCCCCGGCCGTCCCGCGCACGGTCCTGATGAGGTTCTGGCTGGTCAGCAGGCGCAATGCCTCGCGGACCGTGCTGCGGCTGACGCCGTACCCGGCGCACAGCTCGGGTTCGACGGGCAACCGGTCCCCCGGCAGGAACTCCCCGGAGACGATGCGACGGCGCAGGTCCGCGGCGAGTGCCTGGTAGGCGGTCACCCGGCGATCGTAAGGGAAACCGGACATGTCCGGGAGTGCCCCGGCCCCCCGCGCGCACCCTCCCGACATGTCCGGCAGGGCCCGGCCCCCCTCGTGCCCCCGCCCCGGCGTGTTCCGCGACCGCCGCGGTCGCGGGGCGCGGACTACGATTCACGCTGACGGCGTCGCGCCGGGGACCGGCACGCGGGGACCGGCGCGCGGAGAGCCCCCGTGGGGCGGACGGTGAGGAGAAGACCGGTGGAGCAGGTCGTTCCCTACGACGAGTGGCGCGCGAGTGCCGACGACGCCTCCTTCAGCGAGTGGCTGCGCTCGCTGAGCGAGCCCGACTGGACCGCGGTGGTGAGCCATCCGTTCGCCGCCTCGATCACCCGGGGAGACGTGCCCGACGCCGCCATGCGGCGCTACCTGCTCCAGGACCTCCAGTTCGTCGACTCCTTCACGGCCCTGCTCGGCGCGGCCGTGGCCAGCGCGGACAGCTTCGAGTCGCGGGTGCCGTTCGGCCGGTTCCTCGGCCAGACCGCCACCTCCGAGGAGCTGACGTACTTCGAGCGGGCCCTGGAGGCGCTCGGCGTCACCCCCGCCGAGCTGGCCTCTCCCCGGCTGGAGCCGGTGACGGAGGAATTCCGGGCCCTGATGGACGAGGCCAGGCGCAGCCTGGACTACCCGGTCGTCCTGGCGCTGCTCTGCGTGGCCGAGTGGTCCTACCTGGGGTGGGCGAGCCTGGCCGTCGAGCCGCTGCCGAAGAACTTCGTGCACCGCGAGTGGATCGACCTGCACGAGGGGCCGGAGTTCCGCGCCTGGGTGCAGTTCATCCGCGGCGAGCTGGACCGGCTGGGGCCCCTCCTCGGCGAGGACGGACGGCTGCGCGTGCTCGACGTCTTCCGCCGTGCCGTACGGCTGGAACGGCGCTTCTTCGACATGGCCACCGACTACTGAACGGCCCGGGACGCGCGTCAGGTCCCGTCCGGTCCGGGGGCGGGCTCCCGGGCCGGTGCGGCGGAGCGGTAGACGCCCTCGGCGTCCACCTGGGCCGCGTGGACCTCCTCGTCGGGGGCGTACAGGCGGATCTGCACGCCGTCGGGGTCGGTGAAGCCGAGCGCGTGGCCGGCCGAGGCGCGGATGACCGGGCTGTGCGGGACGTCCAGGGCGTCGAGGCGGGCGACCCAGGCGTCGAGGCCGTCGCGGGTGACCTGAAGGGCGAAGGGATCGGCGTCGTGCAGGGCCCTGGCCAGGTCGGGGTTCTCGCGCAGCGCGATCTGGAAGCCCGCCCCGGGGACGGTGAAGCTCATGCCCCGGATCACGCCGTCCTCGTCCTCGAAGCTGATGTGGTGCTCCAGGCCGAGCACGCGCTCGTACCAGGATCGGCTCCGCTCCAGGTCGCTCACCCACAGTTTGAGATGGTGCACACCGGTCAGTACGGCGTTCAACTCGTCTCCTCAGGAGTCCGGCGTCATGGCGACGATCGTGGTGAAACGGTGGTTGCAGAATGTCGCGCGCGCCTGCGCGCGGGTGCGGCGCCGCTCGGACTGCCCGCGGTCGAGTGCCTCGAAGCTGTCGAAGCCGAGCCTGGCGGTGGCCGGGCCACCGGGGGCGATGCGGGCCGTGAACACGATCCGTCCCCGGTGCGGCAGGTGGCTCCCGGCGGCGCACCAGACGCCGTCGGCGTGCCTGCGGCAGGCCAGCACGGCGAGCCGCCTGCCGGTGGCGTCCAGGAGCGTCGCCGTGGTGGGCCCGCGCGCGCCGCGGGGGAAGCGGCCTCCCACCCAGAAGTCCCCCCAGTAGGGGGCGAAGGAGGGGGTCGGGGTCATGGTGTAGTCGAGCGTGTAGGAGATCCGGCGGCTCCCGGTCGCGCGGGGGACGGCCTTGGCCGCCACCTCGATGCCGATCAGCGGCTTCCCCCCGCACTTTTTGGCCTCCGTGACGCAGCTGGCCTGGGCCTGGGGTGGCGTCAGGGCGGCCGCGACGAGAACGAGGCCGACGGCGATCCCGAGAGCACGGCGCATGAGACCTCCGATGTGTCCTGCCCCCGAGAGCGTGTCCTGCTCCCCGAACGCTACAGGTGGCCGGGCGCTCGCGCGGGCGAGATCGGGATACCCGCCTTTCCAGCCAATAGGACATCGTACGCATCTTCAACTAAAAGCCATAAGGCATGACATGCCGTGGGACGTACCACAAAGAATTCGGAAGTCCCAGAAGGGGCCGGAGACCGGGAAGGCCGTGACGGCCGGGGAACCCGGGCGGGCGGAGAGGAGGGGGTCCGCCCGCCCACCCGGAAACGGTCAGAATACCCCGGCGAGCATGGACGTGCTTTACCGGGATTTTAACTCCCGATACATCCGTATAAATCCAGCGGTTTTCTGTATTTCGGAGGGACCGAAGTCAGCGCCCGCCGAGGCTGGGGACCGGGCGTCCGTGATCCGGCGGAGCGCACGGGGAAAGGTCAGCGCTCGCCGGGACCCGGCACCGGGCCCTCATCCTCGGCCTCGTCCCTGGGCTCGACGTAGGGCTCCTGCTCGGGCGGGTGACCCGCGGCGATCCGGCGCCCCCGCATGAGCTCGGCGTCGAACTCGGCCCCCAGCAGGATGGCCATGTTCGACAGCCAGAGCCACACCAGGAAGACCACGACGGCGCCGAGCGTGCCGTAGGTCTTGTCGTAGGAGCCGAAGTTGGCGACGTAGAGCGCGAACCCGGCGGAGACCACGACCCAGAGCAGCACCGCCAGCAGCCCGCCGGGGCTGATCCAGCGGAACCCCGGCTGGCGGACGTTGGGCGCGGCCCAGTAGAGCAGCATCACCAGCCCCGTGGCGATCAGCACCAGCACCGGCCACTTGGCGTAGTCCCAGATCGCGACCGCGGTCTCCCCCACGCCCAGCGCGTCCCCCGCCAGCCGGGCCAGCCTGCCGGTGAAGGTCACGGCCACCGCCCCGGCGGCCATCAGGACGACGAACACCAGCGTCAGCCCGATCCTGAGCGGGGTCAGCTTCCACAGCGGACGCCCCTCGCGGATGTCGTAGATCGCGTTCCCGGCCCGGACGAAGGCGGCGATGTAGCCCGACGCCGACCACAGGGCGACCAGCAGGCCGACGATCGCCAGAACGCCCCTGGCGCCGCCGCTGCCGCGCAACTGGGCGATCTGGTCGCTCACCAGCCTCGTGACGTCGCCCGGCGCGAGGATCGCGACCTGGGCCAGGATGCTGGAGATCACGTCCTGGCCGACCAGGCCCAGCAGGGAGACCAGCACGATCAGGCCGGGGAAGATCGAGAGCACCCCGTAGTAGGTGAGGGCCGCGGCCCAGTCGGGCAGCCCGTCCTGCTGGAACTCCGAGACGGTCCGCCTGAGCACCCCCCACCAGGCCCGCCTGGGCAGGTCCGAGGGGCTCTGGGGGACAAGAGCGAGCCGCCCCCGCGATGTTCCGGGAGCGGCTCTGCCGGTGCTGCGGGACATCTACTTCTTCTTGCCCCGCCGCAGGACCCTGAAGAAGATCAGCGCCAGCGCGGCCAGCACGGCGGCCGTCGCGACGGGGCGCTTGCCCGCCTCGGTGGTGACCTTGCCCGCCGCGTCCTTGAGCTCGACGGGGGTCACCTCCTTGACCCTGCCGACGACCTCGGGGGCCGCCTCCCTCACGCGGCCGACCATCTCCGGGGCGGCGGCCTTGACCCGCTCCACCATCTCGGTGGCGGTGGTCGCCGTCGCCGCGCCGACCTTGCGCAGGTCGTCGACCTTCTGACCGGCGGTCTCCTGCAGTCGGCCCTTCACATCGGTCTTGTGCACGAGTGCCTCCACGGTGTCGCCCAGTTCGCGGCGCGCGTCCTCGATGTCACGACGCACGCTCTCGGTGTCGTTCCCGCCGTCGCCTCCGACGGTCTTTCCGATCTTCGTCTCCGTCGCACCGGTGCCCGCGGCACCCCCGGTGCCCCCGGTGTTGGCGTACGGGGTGGTGTGCGCCGGGTCCGGGTCGGGGACCGCGGCGAGCGTGCCCTCGGAGGACCGGGACGCGCCGCCGTGCGCGGACGCCGGGACGTCACGGCCGTCGCCGCCGTCGCGGCCGTCACCGCCGTCGCCGGGCGCGGCGTCCGGCTGGTTCGGCGGGATGTTCAGCGACCCGCTCTCCTCCGGCGTCACGGGCTCGCCGACCTCTTTGCGGCGGGCTCCGGTGGTGCCGGCCTCGGCCTGGGGCCGCTCCCCGCCGGGGTCTGTCTCAGTCATCGGTGCGCTCTCTCCTTCACGGCGTCGATGTCGTCCTTGACGCTCTCGATGGTCCGTTCGGGAGTCGGTGGCACGGCCTCGGTGACCTGGCGCTTGCCGAAGAAGCCGAGCGCTCCGGCCACGACCAGCAGCACCGCGCCCACGATCGCCGCCGCCGCCCAGGCGGGCAGGACCTGCGCGAGCAGCAGGACCACCGCGGCGACCAGGCAGCCGCCTCCGAACAGGGCCACGACCCCGGCGCCGCCGAACAGGCCCACACCGATCCCGGCGTGCCTGCCCTTCTCGGTCAGCTCGATCCTGGCCAGGCGGAGCTCGTCCCGTACGAGACGGGAAACCTGCTCAGAAAGCTGCCGGATCAGCTCCGACGTCGGCAGCGCGTCCTTGGCGTTGGTCATGGCGTGCCTCCTCCCCCTACGGAGAGGCGTCTACCCACTCCGGCCACGGCAAACATCGTTCCGCGGCCGTGATCATGGGATCCTCCGGCGGCGGCGCCGCCCACCGGGCGGCGGGGCGTCCGCGCCCCCTCCCCGGCGGGCCGCGCGCCGCGGCGGGGAGCCCTCGCCGATCACGCGGACGGACGACCCCGGGACTACGTCATGATCATAGGGAGGCCCGCGTGTCCGGACGGCGGCAGGACGAGGGTGCGCGTGAGGATGAGCGTCTTGGGATACTGCGTGGCAGGGGTGAGCACGATCAGGAAGGCGGCACGCTAGAGATGGCACAGATCGTCGGCGGCGGTAACCCGGTCAACGACGCCGAGCGACGGGTCATCGCCCACCTGCGCGACCACGCCCCGCACGACTGGCTGCTGCTGCACAACATCGAGGTGCCCCGCGGCGACGACACCTTCGAGGTGGACGTGATCGTCCTGACCGGTCACTCGCTCTGCGTGATCGACGTCAAGGGCACCCGGGGCCGGATCGAGGTCGCCGGGACGCGCTGGTTCCCCCAGCGGCGCCAGGCGTTCGGCTCCCCGGTGACCAAGCTGCGCGGCAACGGGCGCGCGCTCAAGGGCCTGCTCACCCAGGAACGCCGCGAGCTGGGCCGGGTCTACGTCGACAGCCTCGTGGTGCTCACCGGGACCGACGCCGAGCTGATCGACCCGGCGGGCCGCGACTCCCGGCACGTCACCGACCTGGACGGGCTGATCGCCACGCTGGCCGACGTCTCCCGGATCAGGCGCGGTCACACCACCGACACCACCCCGTACGGCACCGCGATCATCGAGGCGCTCAACGGGAGCGTGCGGCGCTCCACGGCGCCGCCGAGGTTCGGCAGCTGGGAGGTCGAGGAGGAGCTGGGCGGCGACACCCGGGTCACCGAGTACCGGGCGATCAACGCGACGGTGCCCGGCAGCGAGACGGTCCTGCTGCGCGTCTACCGGGCCGACCCGCTGGCCGAGGAGGAGCCCAGGGCGGCCGAGCGGCGGCTGATCACCAACGCCTACCAGGCGCTCACCAGGATCCCGGCGCACCCGTGCGTGGTGCGTGCCCGCGACTTCTTCGCCGTCGACGACGAGAGCCGCTTCGTGCTGGTCCTCGACGACGTGCACGGCCGGGCGCTGCACCTGCACCTCACCGGCCGCCCCGGGGCGCCGTCGGACACGCTCCCGGCCGAGGTACGGCTGGACGTGGTGGAGGACATGCTGCTGGCCCTGGCCCACGTGCACGCCAACAACGTGATCCACCGGGCGCTCAGCCCGGCGTGCGTGCTGGTGACCGAGGAGGGCGGGGCGATGCTCACCGGGTTCGACTACGCCAAGCCGGGCCCGCGCGCCCACACCGTGGCCAACGAGCTGCCCAACGTCCTCGACACCCACTACGCCGCCCCCGAGTGCCAGGCGATGCCGGAGCGGATGACGGCCGCCTCGGACGTGTACGCGGCCGGGGTGATCGCCTTCCAGTTGCTGACCGGCAGGCTCCCGGCGGCCGACCCGGACGCCGAGCCCGTCTCCGGGCAGGCGCCGGTGGAGGTGATGGACCTGCTGCGGAGGATGCGCGATCACGCGCCGGGCAAGCGGCCCTGCGCCGCCGAGGCCCTGGCCGACCTGCGCCGGGCGCGGCGTCCTGAGCCGCCCGCCGCGCCGGAGGCCGCCGTGGCGGGACACCCGGCTTCCGGGTTCGTCCCGGTCCCCGAGCCCGCCCCGGCCCCCGAGCCGGCTCCGGTGCCCGCCTTCGAGCCCGCTCCGGTCTCCGGGGTCGCGAACGTTCCCGCCCCGGACGTTCCCGATCCACCCGGCGCGTCCGGGGTTCCGGGGCCGCCCGCCGTCCCGCCGGAACGGGAACCGCTGCTGGGCAGGCTCAGGGCGAGGTTCCGGCGGCTGAGGGGAAGCTGAGGGGCGGCCTGCCCCGCGGACGCGACGGTCATGGGACGGGCCGACGATCCGCCCGGCCCGTGACGGTCCCGGCGAGGCGGGGGAGGACGATCAGCGGTGGTGGGTGGAACCGCCGCGGAAGCGGTTGAGGAGCCCGCGGATCTTCTGCTGGTTGCGCGGGTCGCGGGCCATCGTCTTGGCCTTCTCCATGTTCCGCTGCCCCTGCGGGGTGCGCAGGTAGTTCTTGATGCGGTCGATCATCGAAGCCATGGTGTCCCTCCCTCTCGTGAGACCGGTCCACTACCCGGGAACACCGCCTCCAATCAGCGCCGATCCACGGCATCGGCCCACGGCCCCGGTTCACGCCCCGGTTCACGCCCCGCCCGGGGGCCGCTCAGGAGTCGACGAACTCCTCGGGGACCATCACCCGCAGGCCGTTCGGGACGGTGCGGATCGTGATCGGCGTCATCAGGCGGACCTCGCCGTCGACGTCGGCCGCCATCGGCGGGTCGGTCTCCAGGTGCATCTCGCGTCCGACCACGAAGGGGCCGCCCGCCACGCTCCGCCAGCGGCCTCCGGCGCCGCGCAGCAGGGTCTCCACCACCAGGCGCAGCCGCTTGCCCGAACCGAGCTGGTAGGCGACCAGGCGGCCGTTGTCGATGCTGATGTCCCTGGCGACCTGCCAGCCGCCGTGGAAGCGGCCGTTGGCGATGTTGAGCTGGTGGGTGAGCAGCTCGTGGCGGCGGCCGTCCACGGTCAGGAAGGCCCGGAAGGGCTTGTGGCCCGGCAGGACGGTCAGCGCGGTGAGCGGGTAGGCGGCGCGGCCCAGCAGGCGCTTCACCGTGTTGCTCACCGTGCCCGCCACCTCCACCGAGACCCCGAAGCTGGCCAGGTTGGCGAACTCGCGGTCCCCGGCGACGCCCAGGTCGATGTCGGCGACCTTGCCGGTGCGCAGCACCCGGATCGCCCCGGCGAGGTCGAGCGGGACGCCCAGGCTGCGGACGAAGTTGTTGGTGGTGCCCAGGGGCAGCACGCCGAGGGCCACGTCCCGGTGGGCGACGTGCTTGACGGCGGCGCTGAGCGTGCCGTCCCCCCCGCCCACCACGAGCAGGTCGGGTCCGGCGGTCAGAGCCTCCTCCAGGGTGGCGCGCAGCCGTTTGGGGTCGACCACGGGGAAGAGCCTGATCGGGTCGAACCCCGCGGCCCGCAGCAGGCGGACCACCTCGGGGTAGCGGCGCCGGCCGCGGCGGGAGCGCGTGTTGACGACCACGCAGATCCTGCCCCGGGTCCTGATCGCCTCGGTGTGCTCGGCCTTGCTTCGAAGCTCTCCCACGCTGCCCCTATCCGGTCGGGTCGTGCCCGTGAACATGGTAGGGCCCCGCCGTCGACGACGGCGGGGCCCTCCTGGGGGGTGCTCAGGCGATCAGGGGGTCACTTCTTCGGCGGGGTCACCTGGACGATCGCGCCGAGGTTGCCGGGGAACGGGGTCAGGAGCTTGATCTTCACTCCCAGCGCCTTGCCCTCGTCACCGGGGTTGCCGGAGCCGAGCACGTGGCCGTTGCCCATGTCGGTGCCGTACAGCTCGGTGGCGGGGGTGCCGTTCTCGTTGACCACGCGGGTGCTGTAGAGCTGGTCGCCCTTGGAGGGGACGACCACCGAGGCGTCGAAGTCGCGGTAGAACAGGCTGGTGCCGCGCGCCTCGAACCCGGGGTACCAGGTCTTGGCGTCGGTGAACTCCGAGACGCCGCGCAGCGCGCCCGTCTTGGTGCAGTACTCGCTGAACGGCTCCTCGGGCGCCTCGAAGCACTCGGTGAACGGGTACGTCTTGGCGAAGGAGAAGGCGGCGTTGGAGGTCTGCACGCGTCCCTGCATGTTCTTCAGGGTCGTGGGGTCCTTCTCGGCCGCGGTGCCGGTCCGCCGGAGCGGGTCGAAGTGGGAGTCGACCAGGATCAGGCTGCCCTTGGAGCCGATGCTGGGCGGCAGCTCCAGGTTGCCGGCCAGCGAGTTGTTGGTGTAGGTCGAGTCGCGGTACCAGACGAGCAGGCCGGGGGCGTTGTACTTGACCTTCTCCACCTTCCACGCGCCGTCACGCGAGTAGTTGGTGGTGTAGGTGTGCTGCAGGCCCTTGTCGAACCCGTCGAAGTTGCGCCACTCGGCGAGGTAGAAGCGGGAGATCTCGCGCTTGCCGTCGTTGATCGTCCAGCCCTGGCCGTGGGTGTTGGTGAAGGTGCCGCCCGCGGCGGTCCAGCCGTTGGCGCCGCCCTCGACGTCGTCGCTCCAGACGGTCTGGGTGCCGTTGGTGAGCGAGAAGTCGTCGGCGTGCCAGCCGCGCGGGGAGAAGGCCGCGTCGGTGTCGTAGGTCAGGCGGAGCTTGACGGCCGTGCCGGCGAACGGGGTGAGGTCGACGTAGTCGTGCCGCCAGCCGTCGGTGTTGCCGGTGAGGCCGTACTTCTTGTTGCCGAAGGTGGCGAGGTTCTTGTTGGGGTCGTCGTAGCCGTCGTCGGTGGAGACCAGGGCGCCGCCCTCGGTGTAGACCTTCTGCTGGGTCCAGGTGGCTCCGCCGTCGGTGGAGACCTCGATGAAGCCGAAGTCCCAGTCCTGCTCGATCTCGTAGTTGTTCCAGACCCAGAACTTCACGTCGGACCCGGCGGGCACCGGGACGTCGCGGGTGAGCTTGACGTCGGCCCACTCCTGGTCGAGGTTGGACCACCACGCCTTGGTGCCGCTGTGCGGCTCGACCATGCTCAGCGGGGCGCTCTCCAGGTTGACCCGGACGCCGTCCTCGGTGAGCTTGGGCGTGCGCGAGGCCTGGCCGATCGTGACGACGCGGGCGCGGTCACCGGGGTTGAAGACCTCGGGGTCGGCCCAGCCCAGGATCCACTTGTCCCAGATGCCCATGTGGGTGGGCATCGACTGGAAGATCGGGCCGCTGTGCGAGCCGCTGGACATCAGGTCCCAGAAGTCCACGGCGGAGGACGCCTGGCCGCTGGTGTCGTAGAGGTCCGGCAGGCCCAGGTCGTGGCCGTACTCGTGGGCGAAGACGCCGACGCCGGAGTCCTCGGGCTGCACGATGTAGTTGGAGATCTTCACGTTCTTGCCGGGCACCTGGTAGCCGCCGGCCACCGCGCTGGAGTGGGCCCAGATCGCGTACGTGCCCTCGGCGCCGCCGTCGGAGGACTTGTCCTTGCCGGCGTGGACCAGGACCAGGTGGTCGACGACGCCGTCGGGCTCGGCGAGGTTGCCGTCACCGTCGGAGTCGGCCACGTCCTCGACGTCGTAGTCGGCCCAGGGGAAGCTCGGGTCGGTGGCGACCAGGGTGTTCACCGCGTCGATGGCGAGCTGGCCGGCGCCGAGCGGGTTGTCCGGGTGGCCGCTCATGTCCTGCACGGGCTGGCCGCAGGCCCGGGCGCCGTAGTAGGCCTCGGAGTGCGGCACCTTGATCCACGGGCTGGCCTGCCCGGTGACGGTGTAGGCGCCCTTGGACATCTCCTCGTACATGTTCTTCATGGTGTGACGGGAGATGTCGATGCCCTTTTTGCCGTCCCGGGGGTCGGTCAGGTCGGTGCGGACCCGCTTGGTGATGCCCTCCTTGGTGTAGAGCATCTTGTTGAAGTGGTCGGGGCTGAAGTCGGGCACCCAGAAGCTGTTGTTGTCCTTGTGCGCCAGCGTCGCCGGGTTGGGGATCTTGTTGTGCAGGGGGCCGTTGAGCAGCGTGCCCGCCGGCTCGGTGACGCACTCGGCCGGGTCCTCGCTGTTGACGTCCAGCGGGCGGGAGAAGCCGGAGAAGTCGTCGTTGGCCTTGTCGTTGAACTCGACCAGCAGGGTCAGGAGCTTGGCGGTCCTGACGGTCTTGGACTTCTTGAAGATGAAGTCGATGGGGTTGCGCCCGGTCCTGATCGCCTCGGCCTCCCGGGAGGCCAGCACGCGCGCGGCGGCGGGGTTCCCCTCGGAGTACTTGCGGTCGATCTTCTTGGCCTGGCCGCCCCTGCGGGCGCCGGGCGAGGGCACGGCCGGGTCGTCGACCTCGGGCTCGTCCCTGGGCGGCGCGTAGTTGATGTAGTAATCGGCCGCGGTCGGCTGGTACCGCGCGACCGAGTCGTCACTGTTGGCCGAGGCACCGCCCACGGCCAGTCCCGTGACGGCCAGGCCGACCACGGGAACGATCGCGAGAAGGCGCTTGCGGGCGCCTGCTCTGCTGACTCTGCCGGACAACGTCGTCCCCTCCCTGTGCCGCGGGTTCCCCCGGGGCACGGACCTTCCGGCGCGTGGAATGAAGCGCGCCGAACCGGGACGTTAGACGAGAAAGTAAAGAAACAGTCAAGCGAATGCATGATGTTGTAAAACTGCAATAAAGCCCGCTTTCGCCCTGAATGGCGGACTTTCCGTCTGACCTGGCCGAGCGTGGCGGAACGGGACCCGGGGCGGGCTCCCGGCCCCGGAGCTCCGGAGCGCGGGACCGGTCCCACCTCGGGTCATGGGGGCGCGGGGCGGCCACCCCGCCTCAGGTCGTACAGTCCAAGCTGTGACCGCTATCTCCGAACTCGTCGCCGCGCTCACCCCGGAGAAGGTGCTGACCGACCCCGACGTGACCGGCTCCTACGCCCGCGACCGCACCTTCCTGGAGCCGGGGAGCCCGCTGGCCGTGGTACTGGCCTCCAGCCGCGACGACGTGGTCGCCGTGATGGCCTGGGCCACCGCGCACCGCGTCCCGGTGGTGCCCCGGGGGGCGGGGACCGGCCTGGCCGGAGGCGCCACCGCCGTCGAGGGCTGCGTCGTGCTGGCGCTGCACCGGATGACGGCCATCAGGGAGCTCTCCCCCGCCGACGAGATCGCCGTGGTGGAGCCGGGCGTCATCACCGCCGACCTGGACCGGGCCGCGCGCGAGCACGGGCTGATGTACGCCCCCGACCCCTCCTCGTACGAGATCTCCACCATCGGCGGCAACCTGGCTACCAACGCGGGCGGGCTGCGCTGCGTGAAGTACGGCGTCACCCGCGACTCGGCCCTGGGCCTGGAGGTCGTGCTCGCCGACGGGCGGGTGATCAACACCGGCAGGCGCACCGTGAAGGGCGTGACCGGGTACGACCTGACCGGTCTGTTCGTCGGCTCCGAGGGGACGCTGGGAGTGATCACCGCGGCCACCGTCCGGCTGCGCAGGGCACCGGCGGTCCACCCGACGACGATCGCGGCCGAGTTCGGCTCGCTCAGGGACGCCGCGGCCTCCGTCTCGGCGATCATCGCGGCCGGCTGCCAGCCGTCCCTGATGGAGATGCTGGACCGCAACACGCTCAAGGCCATCGACGACTGGCGGCACATCGGCCTGGAGGAGGCCACCCGGGCGATGCTGATCGGCCAGTCGGACGCGGCGGACGGCCCGGCCGTCGCCGCGCGCATGGCCGAGATCTGTACCGCCACGGGCGCGACCTTCGTGGCGGTGTCGTCGTCCCCCCAGGAGGCCGAGGAGCTCATCGCGGTCCGGCGGATGGCCTACGAGGCCAAGGAACGGCTGGGCACGTGCCTGGTGGAGGACGTGTGCGTGCCGCGCTCCGCGCTGCCGTACATGATCGAGAAGATCGAGGAGATCGCGGTCGCGCACGACGTGCTGATCGCCACCGTCGCCCACGCCGGGGACGGGAACCTGCACCCGGTGTTCGTCTTCGACCGCTCCCTGGCCGAGCCCCCGCCCAACGTGTGGGCGGCGGCCGACGCGGTCTTCCGGGAGACGCTGCGGATGGGCGGCACGCTCACCGGCGAGCACGGCGTCGGGCTGATGAAGCGGCGCTGGCTGGCGCTGGAGACCGGGCCGGTCACCGAGGAGATCCACCACGGGATCAAGGCGGTCTTCGACCCGCTGGGCATCCTCAACCCCGGCAAGGCCATCTGAGCCCGGCCCCGCGTCCCGTTCCCCGGCGGGACCGGTCCGGGGTGCGGCTCGCGTCTCCCCTGGCAAGGCCGCCCCCGTCCCCCGGCGGGGTCTCGCCCGAGATGCGGCCCTCCACCTCCGGGCAGGGCCGTCCGCGTCCCCCGGCGGGGTCGTCGAAGATCCGCCTCATCGCCCCCGCTGGTAGCGTTCCTCACCACGCATTCCATTCGCGGGGTCTTGTCAGGGGGCATCATGGCGGAGCCGCTCACGCCGGAGGACCCCCGTCGGCTGGGTGGGTTCGAGCTGCTCGGCCGGCTCGGGACCGGCAGCCAGGGGACCGTCTACCTGGGCCGGGGCCCGGAGGGCGAGCCGGTCGCCGTCAAGCTGCTGCACCACGGGTCGGCCGGCGACCCCGAGGCCAGGGCCCGCTTCCTGCGCGAGGTCTCGGTCGCGCGCAGGGTCGCCCGTTTCTGCACCGCCCCGGTCCTGCACGCCGACCTCGACGGCAGCCGTCCGTACATCGTGAGCGAGTACGTCCCCGGCCCCTCCCTGCGCCACCTGGTCGAGCGGGAGGGGCCCCGGCGCGGCGCCTCCCTGGAACGGCTGGCCATCAGCACCGCCACCGCGCTGGCCGCGATCCACCGCGCGGGCATCCTGCACCGCGACCTCAAGCCCGCCAACGTGCTCATGGGGCCCGAGGGCCCGGTGGTGATCGACTTCGGCATCGCCAGGGCGCTGGACTCGCCGGGGACGACGGCGACCGGGGTGACCATGGGGACCCCGTCCTACCTCGCGCCCGAGCAGCTGGGGACGGGCGAGGTGACGGCCGCGGCCGACGTGTTCGCCTGGGGGGTCACGATGGTCTTCGCGGCGACCGGCAGGCCCGCGTTCGGCCAGGACTCCATCGCCGCCGTGATCAACCGGATCCTCAACGCCGAGCCCGAGCTGGGCGCCCTGGAGGGGCCGCTGCGCGACCTGGTCGCGGCCTGCCTGTCCAAGGACCCGGCGCTGCGCCCGGAGGCCGAGCACCTGGTCGGCCGC
This sequence comes from Streptosporangium sp. DT93, assembly GCF_049844535.1. Taxonomy (NCBI): domain Bacteria; kingdom Bacillati; phylum Actinomycetota; class Actinomycetes; order Streptosporangiales; family Streptosporangiaceae; genus Streptosporangium; species Streptosporangium sp. DT93. The sequence continues at coordinate 320,738 of NZ_JBNCLF010000002.1, read as the reverse complement.
CTGACGGGCGCGATCCTCCTCCCCGCCCCCGGCGGCGGTACGGCAGGTACCGGTACCGGTTCCCCGGTCGGCCTCACGACCGGTTCCACGTCCGACTCAGCGACCGGTACCGAGGGCGACTCCACAGCCGGTCCCAGGGGCGTCTCAGCGGCCGGTTCCGAGGGCGATTCCATGGCCGGTGCCACGGCCGGCGCACCGGTCGGGGACACCCGGAGCGGGAGTGTGCCGCTCGTGGACACGGCCGTGCCGGGAGGTCCCCGGGGCGGCGGGCCCACCGATGGGGAGCCCTCGCCGGAGCGGCCACGCCGGCCGATGCGGCTCCTGTTCGCCGGGGTGGCGGTGGTGGCCGCCCTCGGCACGGCCACCGGGGCCATGGTACTCCTCCAGAACGAGGAGAGCGCCGCGGCACGGGGGGCGATCCCCGGCGCGGCGGGGAACGGGCCAGGCCCGGCGGCCGCTCCCGGCGGCCCGTCCGAGGCCGGGCGAGAACCTCCCGTCCCCGCCGAGGACGGAACGACCACCGCGGCCCCGCCCCAGCGGTCCCGGCACGTCGCACAGCCGTCGCTGCGACCCGGCGGAGGCCGATGGGCGGAGGCCGGAGAGGGGGAACGGGAATCCGGCGGCGCCTCCTCCGCGAACCCGGCGGCCACGGGCACCGGGCCGGCCCCGTCCGCCGAACCGACGGCATCGGCGCGGCCGACCAGGACTCCCGGCGGCTCCCCGGCCCCCGGCACGTCGGGCGGACCGACCGCCACGCCCTCCGCGCGACCGACGGTGAAACCCACCCCCACGCCGACCGTCAAGCCGACGCCCGTGCCGACGGTCAAACCGACCGCCAGACCCACGACCAGACCGACGGTGAAACCCACCGTCAAGCCGACCCCCAAGCCCACCGTCAAGCCGAGCCCGAAGCCCACCCCGCGCAGATCCAACCCGTACACGGCCACCGGGGTGTGCGGCGGCGGCTACCGGGTGGTCGGCTCCCACGCGCTGGGCGGCGCCGCCACCGTCTACCTGCTCCACGACACCGCCGCGGGCCGGAACTGCGTCGTGACCATGTCGAGGTATGTGGTCCCCGGCAAGGTGGCGATGAACGCGACGCTCCGCGTGAAGGGCGGCTCCCGCGGGGGCAACCCCGGCAGGTTCACCGCCTACGCGGGCCCGGTACGCCTCCCGGCCGCCAGGAAGTGCGTGATCTGGGGCGGCTCGTACGGCTCGCTGTCCTGGAGAAGCGGCTGGAGCCACTGCGGCTGAACGCCGGGTGGCCGGACATCCGGGTGGCCGGGCCCCCGCGCGTCCGGCCGGTCATTCAGGCGTCCGGGCGGCCGAGTCCCCGGGTGTCTGAAGGCCATCACGAGATCAAGGGGGACGTCGACCCGCTCGGTGTCCTCGTCCCCGACAGGGGCGTCCGGGCGGCGGGGAGATTCGTCCCACCGTCCATGCCGGTCGCGTTCCTCACCGTGCGGCGCGTTCGCCCGGTCCCGTCGGGAATCGTCGTGACGCCGTAATTTTGTCGGACCCATCGGTTACCGTCGATTCTCGTCGGCTTCCGTTGATTTCCACCGGGCGCCGTCCGTGCTTTCTTCGTCCGCAACGCTCATCGGCCTTTGAAGTCACCGAGCGGTTTTTCTCGTGTTCACGATGCAACCGGCTCGCGGATTTCTCTTCGCGCGATTCCGTGCCGGATCGGCTTACCTTCAGGGGGTTTCCTTCCCAGGCGATCGCCGACCCCCGACTTTCGGGGTAAATTTTCGGCTTCATACGAAGATCGCCCTGATGTGGTGCGGCCGGATCTCCTCGACCGGACGGAGTCATGATGAATCTGGCGACCACATCTTAAGGGCTTCTACCTGCGAGATCACTCGACGGACCACGGCGTCAAGGAGAAGAAAAACGTCACACTCATCGGGAAGGCGGCCCTTTCATATTCGTCGGCAGAAGCAGCACCGCCGAGATTGTTACCTTTCGTTGACAAAGACCTGCCAGGATTCACCGGTCAAGATCGAATGAGAGGAATCCTGTGAAATCATCAACCGTGGCCATGCGCCGGATCGGCGGACTGGTGGCCGTTGTCGCCCTTGTCTCCGGCGCTTTCACATCGGGGGCGCAGGCGGCCCCCGGCCCCGTTGTCTTCGGTAAGGTTTCCGCCTCGCCGAAGGCCCATAACGGCCCCTGCCCGAAGACCGTGACGCTGTCCACCACGGTGAAGGTCAAGGCCCCGGTGGCGCTGAAGTACGCGTGGACCTTCAGTGACGGGGACAGGAGCCGCGCCAGGACCTACCGGGTCGGCGGCAAGGGCCTCAAGACCGTCCGGCTCTCCACCGCGCTCAAGGTCACCGGTGACGCCCGTGGCTGGGGTGCGGTCCGCCTGGCAGGCCCGGTGAGGAAGACCTCCGGAAAGGCCTTGTTCGCCGTCACCTGCACCGGTGACGACGAGAGCACGGGCGACGTGTGGAACAGCGTTTCCGTCTCCGCCGTGGAGGCAGGCGGTCCGGGAGCCGGCAGGCCCGAGGCCGACAGGCCGGACAGCGGGACCACCCCGCCCCCCGCCGGGCAGGACGACGACCCCGCCCGGAACACGGTGCGCAAGGTGAGCATCGCCCTTGAGCGGACCGACCCGTCGAAGTGCCCGGTGAACTTCAAGCTTCACGGCTACTTCGAGGGGCTCCCCGCCGGCGCGCAGACTTTCCGGTACCGCCTGGCCGGCACCCGGGAGTGGAAGACCGTCAACGTGCCGGCCGACCACGGGGCCGTCTTCACCACCGTGCTGGACACGTTCACCTGGGACCACGAGTCGGGCGAGAGCTCGGCCCGGATCGAGATCGACCAGCCGGACGGCCTCACGTCCAACGTCTTCCACTACTTCAAGTGCGAGCCGCGGCTCTCCGGCGTGCGGTTCGGCGTCATGGCCGAGGACGTCAAGCCGACCGACAGGGGCGGCCCGCTGGCCGAGCTGATGGCCGACTCACAGTGGGAGGCGGTCCAGGCCGTCTCCGGCGCGCAGTTCGCCCTGGTCAGCAAGCTCTCGATGAGCGCGCCCCGCTTCAGCCTGAAGGCCGGTCCCGTGACCGTCGAGGATCTGCACGGCCTCACCCCCGGAAGGAAGGTCATCGACGTGCACTCGATGACCGGCGCGCAGCTCAAGACGCTGCTCGGGCACGCGACCCCGGCGATCGGGGTGCTGACCCCCTCGTCCGCGCTCCGCTACACGCTGAAGGGCGGGACGGTCACCGAACTCACGCTGAACGGCACCCCGGTGACCGACACGCAGGTGCTCAAGATCGCGGCCAACTGGTACCTGTCGGGCGGCCAGGAGGGCTTCCCCGCGTGGCGGGGGAGCCTCGGCGTCTACCACGGCGGACCGGACGACGAGGCGGCGCTGGCGTCGTACATCGCCAATCACTCGCCGGTTCACTCCCCGAAGGGCGACCGGGTCACCGTTCGCTAGGTTCACCGCCGGCCCGCACGATCGGACGGGACGTCCGAGGGCCGGCTCGTCGCGACGGTCGCCGGGCGGAACGTGTCCCGCCCGGCGACCGTGGCGGTCGTCGACGAGCGGTTCCCTCAACTGCCCTTCTTCTTGCCGGCGCCCCATCCCATGAAGGCCGCGCCCAGCCCGGCGCCGATGGCGACGCCGATGCCGATGCCCATGGCCAGGTTGTCGAGGGCGATCCCCAGGGCCGTGCCGATGGCGAGACCTACGCCGATGCCGAGGGGGAGACCGGCGGCGTAGGAGTCGTTCTTGGACGTGTTCGATGCTTCGTCAGGCGTGTCGTTCATGGCCTGCCGCTTCCCGGCACCGTCTGCTCCATACGCGTTTTCGCTGAAATTTCTTCAGGAACCTCACCGGCCGACCACCGTGACCGACGCGATCGCAGGGACGTCCTTCGGTACGGCCGGCCGTCTTTCCGCCGCCGCTCGCCGAATCCGGAGTGTGGACCGGGTCACCGTCGCATGACTCGGTAACGGGCCGGACGGGGAGGGCCGTCCGGCATGGTGACATGGCAGTCAGCCCGGGTGCCGCTCGTGGTCGCCGGGCGGGCAGGACGGGTCGCACAGCAGGTCGACCCAGACGTCTGCGACCGGCGCGGTGATCTGCTCGACGGCCTCCGCCGGGAGCACGTCGTCGGTGATGTCGGCCCAGATCAGGCGTACGGCGGCAGCCAGCGTGACAACGCTGGTACCGCATCCCGCGCAGATGCGCACACCGCCGGGCAGGTCCAGGACGGACAGCGGGCCGTTCACCGGGATCTCCACTCCGCGCAGACGAACCAGACGGTCTTGCCATCCGGATCGCCGTTCTGCGCCGGCACGACGCCCCACCTGTCGGCGTAGGCCGTGACGATCGCCAGCCCGCGACCGTGTTCCTCGTCCGGACCGGCCGGGGTCGGGGTGGGCCATGCGGTGCCGTGGTCGGTGACCTCTCCTCGTACGATCCGTCCGTACTGGTACAGGGCGAGGGTCACCGGAGCCTTCCCGTGCAGGATCGCGTTGCTCACCAGTTCGGACACGACCATGGTCACGTTCTCCACCACGCTGGGCACGTCCCAGACGGTGAGGGTCTCACGCACGAGACCACGCGCCTTGCCCACTGTTTCGGGATGGACGGGCAGGTCCCAGTTCGCCTCCCGCGTTTTGCTGTCGGCCCTTATGGGAGGTGGAACGGCGTTAGGGTTCTTCATAGATCAGGAAACTCCGAGTTCTTGGTTCAGTCCTCGGGCGGGTGGTCGAGTCGCCACGCCCGAGGACGCCGGGGCCATACCTTCGCTTGTTGTGATCAAAACGAGCGCATGCGACGAGCGAAACGGTGGCGCGTCTGATCAGGCCTTGCACAGCGTCGTAAGTGCGCCCCCCCGTCAGCGTGATCGAGCTTCCAGCGCGGCTTTCTGTATCTCCGTGGACAACGCCCGTCTCCATGCGCGTGGCTGACGAGCCTTTCTACGAGCGAACATGATCATTCACGAGCAGCTGCCATCACACGGAGTTATGAGTGCTATCTTCATCGTGACTGATCACGTTGATACTTTCAAGGCGATAGTTTCAATATGAGACTATGTCCCATTTGCTACAAAGGGGGAACTTGTGGCAAGTCCTACGGTTCGTCGACGCCGCCTCTCCGCCGAACTCATTCGCCTGCGTGAGCAAGCCGGCCTCAGTGTCGAGGAGGCGGGGCGCCGATTGGAGTGGTCACGTGGTCGCCTCAACAAGATGGAGGCCAACAAATGGACCAGACCAGATCTGGGAAACATCCGGGCGCTTCTGGACCTCTACGCGGTCACGGATCCAGTGCAGCACGAGGCCATTCTTACGCTCGCCCGTCAATCAAGAGAGAAAGGCTGGTGGTCCAACTACCAGGACATCTGGCGCGGCTCCCTTGCGGGATTCGAAGCAGAAGCATCCTTGATAAACACATATGAGGATCTTCGCGTGCCCGGACTGCTCCAGACCAAAGACTACGCCGCAGCGATGTTCAAGGGTGGCCAGGTGATGGAGGACACGCAGATCAGTCGCCGCGTGGAGGCACGGCTGACAAGGCAGACCATCCTGCACGACAAGACGTGCCCCGCCCTCTGGGCCGTGATCGACGAAGCCGCGCTGACCAAGACCGTAGGCGGTCCGTCGGTGATGCGGCAACAACTGCGGCACATCATCGAGATGAGCGCCAGACCGAACATCCACGTTCAGGTCCTCCCCGACTCCGCCGGAGCCCATGCCGCGATGGATGGAGCGTTCACAATCCTGAATTTCCAGGACCAAGATGATCCAAGTATTGTCTACATCGAAACCGCGACAAGTGACCTGTATCTGGAGACTCACGAAGAGCTTCAACGCTATAAGCTCATCTTCGACCTCATACGGTCATCTGCGCTCAGTCCGAGCTCGTCCGTAGCGCGTATGGCCGAATTGATCGATCAGTTGAACTGAGAGGCGATCATGAACACTCCCCGAACCTCCTCGCCGACCTGGCTGAAGAGCTCTCTTTCCGGCTCGGGCGACAACTGCGTCGAGGTCGCCACACTCCCCGGTGGAGGTCAGGCCGTACGGGACTCCAAAGACCCCGGCGGCCCCGTCCTGACGTTCCCCTCAAGAGAATGGGCCGTATTCATTCGCGGTGTCAGGAATGGCAATTTAGGCTGACGTCACTCGCCATACAGGCATGATCGCGACAAACCGCCGGGCCAGGGCTGTCGTCTCGGGAGCGGCTCGGCCGGTGGCCGGTGGCCGGTGGCCGGTCGAGGAAATCCCGGTTGTGAGCTAACGTACTTGACGTGATCGTCAAGTCTGAGACGCTGGGTGACCGGGGCCGTCGCACCCGGGCCGCGCTCGTGCGGGCCGGGCGGGAGGCGTTCGAGGAGCGCGGTTACGACGCGGTGCGCGTCGACGACGTCTGCGCGCGCGCCGGGGTCTCGCACGGCACCTTTTACACCTACTTCGGATCGCGCGAGGAGCTGTTCCGCGAGGTCGCGGCCGCCGTGGTCGGCGAGATGTTCAGCGCCAGCCTGGTCGGGCCCGCCGCCGGGGACGCCCCCTACGCCCGCATCGAGGCCGCCAACCTGCTCTACCTGCGCGCCTGGGCCTCCAACTCGCGGCTGGTACGGATGCTGGAGCAGGCCGCGATCGGCGACGAGAGCTTCCGCGACCTCCTGCTCGAACTGCGCGAGGTCTTCGTGCGGCGGGGCGCCGAGGGGCTGCGGCGCCTGCAGGAGCAGGGCCTGGCCGACCCGTCGCTGGACCCGCGGCTGACCGCGGTGATGCTCGGCGGGATGGTCGAGCACTTCGCCCACGTCTGGCTGGACCTCGGCGAACGCGCCGACGAGGGGACCGCGGTCGCCCTGCTCTCGACGCTCTGGGCTCGGGCCATCGGCCTGACGCCCACACCGGCGAACCGCACCACGGACCTGACGGTGACGTCAACGGTGACGAAGGAGGCGCGGCCATGACCCTGCCGGACATCCCGGCCGACGAGTACCGGGCACGGCGCGAGGCGATGCTCACCAAACTGGCCGAGCTCGACGCCGAGCACGCCAAGGCCGTGGCGGGCGGCGGCCCCAAGTACGCCGACCGGCACCGTGCCCGGGGCAAGCTCCTGGCCAGGGAGCGGATCGAGCTGCTCGTCGATCCCGACTCGGCGTTCCTGGAGCTGTCGCCGCTGGCCGCCTGGGGCAGCGACTTCCCGGTGGGAGCGAGCGTGGTCACCGGGATCGGGGTGGTCGAGGGCGTCGAGTGCGTGATCGTCGCCAACGACCCGACCGTGCGGGGCGGCGCGTCCAATCCATGGACGCTGCGCAAGACGCTCAGGGCGGCCGACATCGCCTTCGAGAACCGGCTGCCGCTGATCAACCTGGTGGAGTCGGGCGGGGCCGACCTGCCGACCCAGAAGGAGATCTTCATCCCGGGCGGGCGGATCTTCCGCGACCTGACGCGCCTGTCGGCGGCCGGGATCCCCACGATCGCCCTGGTCTTCGGCAACTCCACGGCCGGCGGGGCGTACGTGCCGGGGATGAGCGACCACGTGGTCATGGTCAGGGAACGCGCGAAGGTCTTCCTCGGCGGGCCGCCGCTGGTCAAGATGGCCACCGGTGAGGAGGCCGACGACGAGTCGCTGGGCGGCGCCGAGATGCACGCCCGCGTCAGCGGGCTGGCCGACCACCTGGCGGCCGACGAGCACGACGCCCTGCGGATCGGGCGGCGGATCGTCAGGAGCCTGAACCGCTCCCGGCTCGGCGTCTCCCCCGGGCCGGCGCGCGACCCTTCGTACGACGAGGACGAGCTGCTGGGCATCGTGCCCGAGGACCTGAAGGTCCCGTTCGACCCGCGCCAGGTGATCGCCCGGATCGTGGACGGCAGCGACTTCGACGAGTTCAAGCCGCTGTACGGCGGGAGCCTGGTGACCGGCTGGGCCCGCCTGCACGGTTATCCGGTCGGCATCCTGGCCAACGCCCGGGGCGTGCTGTTCAGCGAGGAGGCGCAGAAGGCGGCGCAGTTCATCCAGCTCGCCAACCAGACCCGGACGCCGCTGATCTTCGTGCAGAACACCACCGGTTACATGGTCGGCAAGGAGTACGAGCAGGGCGGCATCATCAAGCACGGCGCCATGATGATCAACGCGGTGTCCAACTCGACCGTCCCGCACATCACGATCGTCATGGGCGCCTCGTACGGGGCGGGCAACTACGGCATGTGCGGCCGGGCGTACGGTCCCCGCTTCCTGTTCGCCTGGCCCAGCGCGAAGTCCGCCGTCATGGGGCCCGCCCAGCTCGCCGGGGTGCTGTCCATCGTGGGCAGGGCCGCCGCGCAGGCCCGCGGCCAGGTCTACGACGAGGAGGGCGACGCGGCGATGCGGCAGCTCGTGGAGGCGCAGATCGAGGCCGAGTCGCTGCCGTTCTTCCTGTCCGGCCGTCTCTACGACGACGGCGTGATCGACCCCCGCGACACCAGGACGGTCCTGGGCCTGTGCCTGTCGGCCGTCAACAACGCCCCCGTCCCGGAGCCCTCGGGTTTCGGCGTCTTCCGGATGTGATCGTGACCATGCCCGTGCCCGCGAACCCGCACGCGAACGCGCCGGAGAACGTGCCTGTGACGGTGATCCGCCGTCTGCTGGTCGCCAACCGGGGCGAGATCGCCCGTCGCGTCTTCCGTACCTGCCGCGACCTCGGCATCGAGACCGTCGCGGTCTTCTCCGACGCGGACGCCGGCGCGCCGCACGTGGCCGAGGCCGACCACGCGGTACGGCTCGGCGGCGCCAGGCCGTCCGAGAGCTACCTGTCCGCGGACAGGATCGTCGACGCGGCCCGCAGGTCGGGGGCGGACGCCGTCCACCCCGGCTACGGCTTCCTGTCGGAGAACGCCGCCTTCGCGCGGGCCGTACCGGAGGCGGGGCTGACCTGGGTCGGGCCGCCCGCGGCGGCCGTCGCCGCGATGGGGTCCAAGATCGAGGCCAAGGCGCTGATGGCCGGGGCGGGCGTGCCGGTGCTGCCCGGCTTCACCGCCGGTCCCGGCTACTCCATGGACGACCTGGAACGGGACCTGGACGCGGTGTTCACCCGGATGAGCGGGTCCGCGTCCGGGTGGCCCGTACCCCTGCTGGTGAAGGCGTCGGCCGGGGGCGGCGGGCGCGGGATGCGCGTGGTGCGCCTGACCGACGACCTGCCCGAGGCCGTCGAGTCGGCCCGCAGGGAGGCCCTGGCGGCGTTCGGGGACGGCACGGTGTTCGTCGAACCCCTGCTGGAGGGGGCCCGGCACATCGAGGTGCAGATCCTGGCCGACGCGCACGGGACGGTGTGGACGCTGGGCGAGCGGGAGTGCTCGATCCAGCGGCGGCACCAGAAGGTGGTCGAGGAGACGCCGTCCCCGGCGCTCTCCCCGGCGACGCGGGCCCGGCTGTTCGACGCGTCCGTCACCGCCGCGCGGACCATCGGGTACGTGGGCGCCGGGACCGTCGAGTTTCTGGTCGCGGGAGACACGGTCGCCTTCCTGGAGATGAACACCCGCCTGCAGGTGGAGCACCCGGTGACCGAGTGCGTGTACGGGATCGACCTGGTCGCGTGGCAGCTTCGCGTCGCCGAGGGCGCCCGGCTTCCGGAGGCGCCGCCCGAGCCCTCCGGGCACGCCGTGGAGGTGCGCCTGTACGCCGAGGACCCGGCGCGGGACTGGCTCCCGCAGAGCGGCACCCTGCACCGCTTCGCCGTGCCCGGCGTGGACTCCCGCTTCGCCCCGGCACCGGGCGGCCGGTACGGGCTCCGGCTGGACTCCGGGGTGGAGGACGGCTCGGAGATCGGCGTGCACTACGACCCGATGCTCGCCAAGGTGATCGCGTACGGGGCGGGCCGCGACGACGCGGTGCGCAGGCTCGCCGCCGCGCTGGCGGGCGCGCGGATCCACGGCCCGGTCACCAACCGGGACCTGCTGGTCGCGGTGCTGCGCCATCCGGCCTTCCTGGCCGGGGAGACGCACACCGGGTTTCTCCAGGAGCACGGCCTGACCGGTCCGGCGAGCGGGTCCCCCGGCGACGCGGCGGACTGTCCCGTGGCGGACGTCGGGAACGGCCTTACGGAGGGCGCCGGGGACGGCCTTGCGGAAGGCACCGCGAACACCGCGAACACCGCGAACACCGAGGACGGCAATACCGACGGCACGACGCACGAGCCGGGGGACGCCGACGGTCACGGCCCGCCGAGCGGTCCCGAGGTCGTGCGGCTGTCCGCCCTCGCCGCCGCGCTCGCGCGGGCCGCGGCCAACCGGGAGGCGGCGACCGTGCAGGCGGGGCTGCCGAGCGGGTGGCGCAACGTGGTGTCGCAGCCGCAGCGGGCGGTCTTCGCCGAGGCCGAGGCCGAGGTCCCGTACCGGATCACCAGGGACGGCCTGCGGGCCGAGGGCTTCCCCGGCACGGTCCTGGTGAGCGCGACCCCCTCGCTGGTCGTACTGGAGACCCGGGGCGTACGGCACCGGTTCGAGGTGGCGCGCTACGACGGCACGCCGGGACCGGCATCGGCAGGAACGACGGGGACGACGTACGTGGACTCCCCGCTCGGGGCGGTGCGGCTCACCCCGCTGGACCTCCTGCCCGAACCCGTGGACCACGTACCCCCCGGCTCCCTGACCGCCCCCATGCCCGGTACGGTGCTGCGGGTCGACGTCGTCCCCGGGGAGACGGTCGGCGCCGGGCAGGCGGTCGTGGTGCTGGAGGCGATGAAGATGGAGCACCGGATCACCGCGCCCGCGCCGGGTACGGTGACGGCGGTTAACGTGACGCCAGGACGCCAGGTGGAGGCCGGGGCGGTACTGGTCGTGATCGAGGAGCGGGCGTGACCCCTCCTGCCGAGCCGCGGCCCTTCGCGGAGAGGAGCGGGATGAGAACCGATGGAGGTTGGCCGGTGGATCGCCTGGTGCACGGGGAGGCGTCCGGAGGGGTGGCGACGATCACCCTCGACTCCCCCCGCAACCGCAACGCCCTGTCGGTGCGGCTGCTGGGCGATCTGGAGGAGCGCCTGGAGTGGGCGCTGGCGGAGGAGAGCGTCCGGGTGATCGTGCTCACCGCCACCGGGCCGGTGTTCTGCGCGGGCGCCGACCTCAAGGAGCAGCGGGTCGCCCCGGGCGCGGCCCACGAGGCGCCGGTGACCGCGTCGTTCCCGGAGATCATGCAGTTGATCTGGGAGAGCCCCAAGCCGGTCGTGTGCAGGCTGAACGGCACCGCGCGGGCCGGCGGGCTGGGCCTGGTGGCGGCCTGCGACTTCGCGATCGCCCCCGCCTCGGCGTCGTTCGCGTTCAGCGAGGTGCGGCTGGGCGTGGTGCCCGCGATGATCTCGGTGACCGTGCTGCGGCGGCTCGACCCGCGCGCCGCCGCCGAGTACCTGCTCACCGGCGAGACCTTCGACGCCGCCCGCGCCGCGGAGATCGGGCTGCTCACCCGGGCCGTGCCCGAGGAGGAGGTGGACGCGACGGTCGCCCACTACACCGGCATGCTGCTGCGCGGCGGTCCCGAGGCGCTGGCCCTGACCAAACAGCTGGTGCGGACCGTGCCGTCGTTGAGCGTCGAGGAGGGCATGCGCCAGATGGCCGAGCTGTCGGCGCGGCGCTTCACCTCCGCCGAGGGGCAGGAGGGCATCGCCGCCTTCATGGAGAAGCGGCCGGCCTCCTGGGTGCCGCCGGGGGCGGCGCTCTGATGCTGCGCGTCGCCAACTGCTCCGGTTTCTACGGCGACCGGCTCTCTGCCGCCAGGGAGATGGTCGAGGGCGGCCCGATCGACGTGCTCACCGGCGACTGGCTCGCCGAGCTGACCATGCTGATCCTGGCCGGGAACCGGGCCAAGGGCCGGCCCGGCTACGCGACGACCTTCCTGACGCAGCTGGAGGAGGTCCTCGGGACGTGCCTGGAGCGGGGGGTGAAGGTCGTCTCCAACGCGGGCGGGCTGGATCCGGCCGGATGCGCCGAGGCCGTGCGCGAGCTGGCCGGGCGCCTCGGGCTGCCGGTGAGGGTCGCCTGCGTCACCGGTGACGACCTGACCGGCCGCGATCTGGCGGGCGCGCCGAACGCCGACACCGGCGAGCCGCTGCCCGCCCCCGCGCTGACCGCCAACGCCTACCTGGGGGGCCGCCCGATCGCCGCCGCCCTGTCGGCCGGGGCGGACGTGGTGGTGACCGGCCGCGTCACGGACGCCGCCCTGGTCACCGGGCCGGGGATCTGGCGGTACGGCTGGGGGCCCGGCGACCTCGACGCGCTGGCCGGTTCCGTGGTCGCCGGGCACGTCATCGAGTGCGGCTGCCAGGCGACCGGCGGCAACTACGCGTTCTTCGAGGAGGTGCCGGACCTGACGCGCTGCGGGTTCCCCCTGGTGGAGCTGGAGGCCGACGGGTCGTGCGTGGTCACCAAGCACCCGGGCACCGGCGGGCTCGTCTCGGTGGGCACGGTCACCGCGCAGCTGCTGTACGAGATCGGCTCGCCCCGCTACCTCGGCCCGGACGTGGTCGCGCGCTTCGACACGATCCGGCTGGAGCAGCAGAGCCCGGACCGGGTCCGCGTCTCGGGGGTGCGCGGTGAGGCGCCGCCGGACACGCTCAAGGTGGCCGTCAACTACCTGGCGGGCTACCGCAACACGATGACGCTCGTGCTGACCGGCCTGGACATCGAGGCCAAGGCCCGCCTGGCGGAGGAGGCAATCTGGTCGCGGGTGCCGAAGGAGTCGTTCGACGAGGTCCACGTGGAGCTGACCCCGCTCGCCGGGACGGCCCTGCTGCGCGTCACCGTGATGGACGCCGACCGGCGCAGGGCCGGACGCGCCTTCTCCTCGGCCGTGGTCGAGACGGGCCTGGCGAGCTATCCCGGTTTCTACGGCCTCACCCCTCCCGGTGACGCCTCGCCGTACGGGGTCTACTGGCCGACGCTGGTCCCGGCGGAGACGGTACGGGCCCGCGTCCTGCTCGACGGCCACGAACTCCCCGGCACACCGGCCGGAGGCACCGAGGACCCGCAGGGCACGGGAGACGCCGGGAGCGTGGGAGGGACGCGGGCGGGGATCGCGGAGAACACCGGGCACGCCACCGGTGCCGTCTCCGGTGCCGCGCCCGGTGACGGCCCCGGCCACGATGCCGCGTCCGATGACGACCCCGGCCACGGACACGAGGCCGTGCCCGGTGACGAGCACGACGCCGTCCCCGGTGACGACGTCGGCCGGGACGCGGGGAGTGTGCGGGTGGCGCTGGGCACGATCGTGGGTGCCCGCTCCGGGGACAAGGGCGGCAACGCCAACCTGGGCGTCTGGGTCGCCACCCCTGAACGGTTCGGCTGGCTGAGGGACCACCTGACGACCGAGCGCCTGGCGGAGCTGCTGCCCTCCACCGCCGGGCTGAGGGTCGAACGTTTCGAGCTGCCCAACCTGCTCGCCCTCAACTTCGTCGTGCACGGCCTCCTCGGCCGGGGCGTGGCCGCGAGTCCCCGTCTCGACGCGCAGGCCAAGGCCCTCGGCGAGGAGCTCCGCGCCGGGTTCGCCGACGTCCCGCGCCACCTGCTCTGACCCTGGATCGCCGGCTCTTCCGGGCGGGGCCCCGGCGACGGCGACCGGGTGGGCGGCGGGAATCCCCCCGGGAGGCCGGCGTCTCGCCGAGTGTTCCCGCCCGTCACGGAGGGCCCGGCGAGGTCGCGTGCGGAGCAGGGACCGCCTCCGCGGTCCGGGCCGCTATTGACCGTCGCGGGCGGGAATCGTAGATTCACCCCTGCCAGAACATCATTCGGTACGGGAGGGCGTATGACGGCCGCGCACATCGACGTCACCGCGATCGACTTCGACGTGCTCGGTGCGTGGATGGACGAGCAGGGACTGCCCGGCGGGCCGTTCGAGCACGTCGCGCCGGTGACCGGCGGGACGCAGAACGTCATGGTGCGCTTCGGGCGCGGCGGCGCGTCGTACGTGCTGCGCAGGCCGCCGCTGCACCCGCGTGCCAGGAGCAACGAGGTGCTCCGCCGGGAGGCGAGGGTGCTCGCGGTCCTGCGCGACACCCCGGTGGCCGCGCCGCGCCTGGTCGCGGCCTGCGTCGACGAGGGCGTCATGGGCGCGGTCTTCTACCTGATGGAGCCGGTCGAGGGGTTCAACGCCACGGTCGGGCTGCCCGAACGGCACGCGAACGATCCCGCCATCCGGCACCGGATGGGACTGGAGGCGGCCTCGGCGCTGGCCGAGCTCGGCCGGGCCGACCACGGCGCGCTCGACGGCTTCGGCCGCCCCGAGGGATTCCTGGAGCGGCAGGTGCCGCGCTGGATGGGCGAGCTGGACGGGTACGGCGCGCTGGCCGGATATCCGGGACCGGACATTCCCGGCCTGGAGGAGACCGCCGCCTGGCTGGAGCGCAACCGGCCCGCGGGGTTCGTTCCCGGGATCATGCACGGTGACTACCACCTGGCCAACCTCATGTTCGCCCTGGACGGCCCGCGGGTGGCCGCGATCGTCGACTGGGAGATGTGCACGGTCGGCGACCCGCTGCTGGACCTGGGCTGGCTGCTGGCGACCTGGCCGTCCCCGGACGGGGTCGGCGTGATCTCCGGCGGTGTCACCGGCCTGGCCCCGACCGCGGAGCTCGTCGACTGCTACGCCGCCCTGTCCGACCGCGACCTGTCGGCCGCCGACTGGTACGCGGTGATGGCCTGTTTCAAGCTGGGCATCGTCCTGGAGGGCACGCACGCCCGCGCCTGCGCGGGCAAGGCCCCCAAGGAGATCGGGGACCTGCTCCACGCGACCACCCTGAACCTGTTCGCCCGCGCCCGCACGTTCATGTGAAACCTTCACGCGATCGCGCGCCCCGCCGGAGGTGACGCGCACGTTCGGCGGGGCGTATGACGGCAGGTCTCCCGGGACGAGGCCAAAGTTTGATCTATTTATACAAACGCCCGCTAAAGCCTCGATCGCTTGATAAGCATCTCAAGATCGTGCAATTCTCTGTCGAGACGGAGGTGACGCACGATGCTGGACACGCTGTCCTGCCTGGAGCGGTTCGTTGTCGCGATACGGCAGCA
Source organism: Streptosporangium sp. DT93 (assembly GCF_049844535.1). Lineage (NCBI taxonomy): Bacteria > Bacillati > Actinomycetota > Actinomycetes > Streptosporangiales > Streptosporangiaceae > Streptosporangium > Streptosporangium sp. DT93. The sequence continues at coordinate 305,735 of NZ_JBNCLF010000002.1, read as the reverse complement.
CGCCGACCTGTCGGTCCGGCGCATCTCCTTCGGCGACCCCGCGTACGTCTACGTCCGCAACCGTTTCAGCAGCACCCTGGCCGAGACCGTGACCTGCTCCCCCGACGGGGGTTTCATCACCTCCTGGGGATACCGTCTCGGCAACAGCGAGAACATCGACGGCGCCGCGGCGCGCCTGGCCTTCCTCCTCGCGGCCCTGCCCACCCCCCGGATCTGAGCGCTCCGCGCGACCGGCTTCCCCGGGAACCGGCTCCCCTCCCCGGGGAGATCACGCCGATTCGGTGGGCAGGCCGGCGCCGGCCCAGTCCTCGATGCCCTCGCGGTACTTGCGGACGTCGGTGTAGCCGAGGGCGGTGAGCCGGTCGGCGACCTGCCCGCTGTTGGGGCACGCCGGGTTGGAGCAGTAGGTGACGATCGCGGCGTCACGGTCGGGGAGCAGGACGGGGGCCAGCGTGTCGACGTCGGCCCTGACCAGCGCGACGGCGCCGGGCAGGTGCCGCTGCGCGTAGTACTGCCCTCCCAGCGCGTCGACGACGGTCACGGTGCCCGCGTCGATCGCGGTCCTCAGTTCGTCCCGGGTGATGAGTGCGGTCATGTCGCTACCTCCAGAAGAATCGGACTATAGTCCGGTTGTGGCTCACGACAATAACGGACCGCAGTCCGCTTCTGCAACACCGCTGGAACTGCTGCGCACGCCGCCTCCCCGGGAGCGGGCGGACGCGGCCCGTAACCGCGCCGCGGTACTGGAGGCGGCGGCCCGGCTGTTCGCCGAACAGGGCGTGGAGGCGGTGTCCATGGACCAGGTGGCCGCCGCCGCCGGCGTCGGCAAGGGCACCCTGTTCCGCCGGTTCGGCGACAGGTCGGGGCTGGCCGCCGCCCTGCTGGACGCCCGGGAGCGCGTGTTGCAGGAGGCGATCCTGCACGGGCCGCCGCCGCTCGGCCTCGGGGGCGCGGCGGGGGAACGGCTCGCCGCGTTCGTCGACGCCTACGTCGACTACCTGCTGGAGCACCTGGACCTGATCCGGATGTCGGAGACCGCGGCGCCCGGCGCCCGCTACCGAATCGGCGCCTACCGGTTCTGGCACCGCCACGTGACGATCCTGCTCGGCGGCACGCCCGATCCCGAGCACACCGCCCATGCCGTGCTGGCCGCGCTGTCGGCCGAGCACGTGTCCGCACTCCTGCCGGAACTGGGCGAGAGACGCATACGCGCCGGCGTCCTCCGCCTCGCGCGTTCGGTGACACGGCCGCCGGACGGCGAGGGGGGACGCACGGCCGGACCGTGAGTCAGGCAGGCGCCGCCGGACGGTGGGCCGGCGACACGGCGCCCGCCCGGTCCGTACGGCGCGCAGGGCCGGTCTCTACGGCGCGTCGGCCGGTTCCACCGCGAAGACCGACAGGTCGAGACCGACCTCCCGGGCCGCGGCCACCCGGGCGTGGTGGAGCAACCGGCTGCGGGACATGGTGCCGGTGTGCAGGGTGTAGCGGACCACCAGGCCGTCGAGCATGCCGTCGATCCGCTCGGCCGAGCCCACCGGGTCGTCGCAGGCGAACTCGCCGGAGGCCACGCCCTCGGAGATCACCAGGCCGAGGATCTCGATCCAGGAGCCCTCCAGCTCCAGCAGGATCCTGCGGACGTGCTCCTCGCGCACCCCGACGGCCCAGGCGTCCAGCCAGAGGATCCAGCTCTGGTCGGACCGGGAGGCCGGGATGTAGAAGCGCAGGACCCGGTCGAGACGCTGGACGGCGGTGCCGGGCTCCGCCACGATCTCCCTCAGCCGCTGCACCTCGGAGTCGCTGGTGCTGCGGAGCATCTCGGTGATGAGATCGTCCTTGGTCGCGAAGTGGTAGTGGATCAGCCCACCGCTCACGTTCGTCGCCCTGGCGATGTCGGCGACCCGGGTGCTGGCCAGCCCGCGCTCCAGCACGACCCGCCTGGCCGCCTCGAGGAGCTCCGCGCGCCGCTGGTCGGCCTGGTCGGCGCGACTGCCGCGCGCCCCTGCTCCGCTGTGCACGGCGCAAGACTACAGCAGCCGCACCGCCCTCCCCACTACTACTGATTGGCTGATCAGTCAACCGTTTCACCCCGCCACGGGTGACCGTATCCGGTCAGCCGCAGCGGTACAGGGGTCGGCCGGTGGTGCTCCCGTACTCCGCGGCCGGGATCGCGGCGCAGTTGGCCCGAACCCACTCGGTCACCTGGGAGCCTCCCCCGTCGGGACCTCCCCGGCCGCCACCGGTCATCACATACCCGAGGGCGCCGGAGGAGAGCAGGTCCCGGAGCCGGTCCACGGTCATCGCGGGGTCGCCGCCGCTGAAACCGCCCGTGGTGATGACGGGCAGCCGCGTCGTCAGGATGACGGAGGAGGCACCCTGCGCGCCGCTCACCGCGACCAGCCAGGTCGCCCCGCCCCGGTTGCGCGTCAGGTACTCGATCGGCAGCGGGGCCACAAGCGGCAGGAAGGCGTCCAGGTCGGTGGAGAGATCCACGTCCATTTGACGCGCTCCCCGGCCCGAAGGCCGGGGATTCAGCCCGTGCCGCGTCACGCGGCACCTCTGAGGCTTCCTGCTTCGTCCCTGCCTTATGGCTGAGCGTATGAGTGTTCCACAACTTCGGGACCAACTCCGAGACCAAGGCGATCGTTGACACCGGGTGAGAAAACGACGCGGCCCACCCGTCCGGGCATGTCCGGAGGCGGGGACGCGCGTCAGGCGGTGGGGGCGCGCAGGCGGGCAAGGGTCTCGGCCTCGTCCCAGACCTCCCCGTACTTGGCCTGGATGTCGTGGAGGTTCGCCTCGTGCGGTCCCGGGGCGCGGTCGCCGACGGCCTGGCGCACGACGACGGGCAGGAAGCCGTGCTGGATCGCGTCGACCGCGGTGGCCCGGACGCAGCCGCTGGTGGACACGCCCGCGACGACCAGGGTGTCGACGCGCAGCGCGGTGAGGGTGGAGGCCAGGGAGGTGCCGAAGAAGGCGCTGGCGTACTGCTTGACGACGACGAGCTCGCCCGGGGCGGGGGCCACCTCGGGCATGAGCGCGCCGAGCGGGCCGTCGCCGACCAGGTGCCGCAGCGGGGCGACCTTGCGGAAGAACAGGCCGCCGTCCGTGCCGCCCGGCCCGTAGGAGACGCGGGTGTGCACGACCGGGACGCCCGCCTCGCGGGCCGTGGCCAGCAGCCGGGCGGCCGACTCCAGGCAGCCGCGCGACCCGAGGAACAGCTCGGCACCCGGCTCGAAGTAGGCGCGCATCAGGTCGATGAGGATCAGCGCCGGACGCTCCCCGAAGGGCAGGGTCCCCCCGAACGCCTCACCGGACCCGGATCCCGCCCTGAACCCCGAACCAGAGCCCGAACCGGAGCCCGAGCCCGAGCCGGACTCCGTCCAGGATCCCAAGCCCGAGCCCGAGCCCGGGACGGGCCCGGACTCCGGACCCGTCCCGGACCCCGTGCTCACACCCGTACCGGCGGCCGGGGGGCGGGCAGGCCGGTCTCCTCCTCGCAGCGGGCCAGGATCTCCTCCAGCGGCGGGCCCATGTCGAACACCGCGGGCTCGGGCCTGGTCTCGCGCAGCGAGGCGCGCAACTCGGCCGTCGCCCCCTCGTCCACCACGCCCTCGGCGTCGCAGGCCACGCCGTAGCGGCGGGCGCCGTCGGCGCTGACCAGCCCGCGCCGTACCTCCAGCGCGACCAGCGCGGGGTCGCGCTCGAGCGGGTCGCCCCACCCGCCGCCGCCCCAGGTGACGAAGTGCAGCAGGTCGCCCGGGGAGACCGGGACGTCGTGCACCTTGCTGGGCAGCGTCTGCACGCTCCCGTCGGCCCGTTCGATCCACTTGCGTCCCCGGGCGCCGGGGGTGCCGCCGTTGACGCCCCAGGGGTAGGTGAGCCAGCGGTCGTCGTGGATGGCGATCGTGCCCGGCTCCAGGAACCGGTAGGCGACGTCCACGCCGTTGCCGCCGCGGTGCAGGCCGGCGCCGCCGGTGTCGGCGACGGTCTCCCAGCGCTCGATCCGCAGCGGGTAGTACGACTCCAGGAACTCGCACGGGATGTTCGTGAACGACGGCCACAGCGAGTGCCCGTCGGGCCCGTCGCCGATCGGGCGTCCCGGGATGCCGCCGAAGCCGATGGAGTAGAGCTGAAACCACTCCCCCGTGCCGGTCTTGTTCCCGGAGTACATGAAGTGCGGCGAGGAGGAGAAGCCCGCGGCGTTCAGCAGCTCCGGCGTCCGCTGCCCGAGCAGCCCGCCGAACAGGTCGAAGATGCGGCCGATGCCGTGGTTGCGGGCGTTGAGCGCGGCCGGGTACTCCGGCTTCCAGAAGCTCTTCTCCGGGATGTGCACGTCCACCAGCGGGTAGAAGCCGTCGTTCCACAGGATCTGCGGGTCGGCCACGGTGATCAGGTAGATGCCGAAGAACATCCGGGCGAGGTTCTCGTTGATGAAGTAGTTGATCGGCCCCTGGGCCTGCGGGTCGCTGCCGGAGAAGTCCAGCAGCACCTTCTCCCCGGTCCGCGTCAGCGACAGCGTCAGCTTGTACGGGCCGAAGCCCACCCCGTCGTCGCAGATGTAGTCGGAGAAGGTGAGGGTCTCCCCGTCCTCGAAGAGCGTGGCCAGCAGGATCTTCATCGCGTCGTGGTTGCGCCGCAGCAGCGCCTCCAGCGCCGAGGTGTAGGTCTCGGTCCCGAAGCGCGCGCACAGCTCCTGGATCCGCCGGGAGGCGGTGCGGCAGGCCGCGATGAGGCCGTTGAGGTCGGCGCGGTTCCAGTCGGGCTGGCGCACCTGGTTGAGGATGATGCGCAGCGCGTCCTCGTTGAGCACGCCCCGCGAGTAGAGCTTGAAGGGCGGGATGACCACGCCCTCCTCGAAGATGGTGCGCGCGTCGGTCGGCATGGAGCAGGCGGTCTTGCCGCCGACGTCCGACATGTGGCCGAACATCGACGCCCAACCGACGACCCGGCCGTCCACGTAGATCGGCATGACGATCAGCCAGTCGTTGGCGTGGCTGATCGCGCCGTCGCACGAGTAGGGGTCGGAGGTGAGCAGTACGTCGCCCTCCTCGATGGTCCCGTCGAACCCGTCGAGCAGCGAGGGGATCGACAGCCCGAACTGGCCGACGACCATGCGGCCCTGGGGGTCGCCGATCAGCGGGAACTCGTCGTGCTGCTCGCGGATGCCCGGGGAGAGCGCGGTGCGGAAGAGCACCTCGTCCATCTCGTGGCGCGCGTTGCGCAGCGCGTTCTCGATGATGTCGAGGGTGACCGGGTCGACGTCCACCGCCGTGAGCGGCGCGCCGGCGGTCTCGATGATCTGGGCCATCATGCCTCCTGGGGGCGGATGAGCAGGCTGCCGCTCTCGTGGACCGTGGCGGCGTGGCCCGGCAGCACGAGGGTGGTGGAGTCCATTTCGACGACGATCGCCGGGCCGCGGACCACGTTCCCGGCCAGCAGTGCGGAGCGGTCGTAGACGGAGGCGTCGCTCCAGCCGCCCTCGACCCAGATGGGATGGGTGGAGACGACGGCCGCGGAGGCGTCCTCGCCACCGGCGGCCAGCGCGACCGCGCGGACGTTGGGGCGCGGGCCGCTGACCGCGGCGCGGGCGCTGACCAGCTCGTGCTCGTTGCCCAGCAGGAAGGAGAAGAGCCGCTCGTGCTCGGTGTCGAACGCCTTGCCCAGGGCCTCAAGACCGGTGTCGGCCTCCACCGGGATCGGGATCTCGAATCCCTGCCCGTGATAGCGGACGTCGACGTGGTAGGTGGCGCTCTGGTCGGCGCGGCCGACGCCCTCGGCCTCCAGCGTCCGCGCGGCGGTCTCGGCCAGCTCGGCCAGCAGCTCGCCCAGCTCGGTGTCGGTGAGCCGGGAGAAGCGCCGGATGTAGGTGCGGGAGGCCTCGTCGCGCAGCGAGGTGGTGGCGTCGCCGTACGCGCACAGCACGCCCGGCGAGGGCGGGATGACGACCGGCCAGGAGCCGGTGAGGCGGCCCAGCGCGTTGGCGTGCAGCGGCCCTGCCCCGCCGAAGGCGACCATGGCGAAGTCGCGCGGGTCGAAGCCCTGCTGGACCGAGACCAGGCGCAACGCGCCGAACATGTTCTCGTTGACGATGTCGACGATGCCCTGGGCCGCGGCCTCGGCCGACGGCAGGCCCATGGCCTCGGCGACCCGCGCGACCGCGGCGTGGGAACGTTCCCGGTCCAGGACGATCTCGCCTCCGGCCAGGCGGGTCGGCAGGTAGCCGAGCACCACGTTGGCGTCGGTGACGGTCGGCTCCTCGCCTCCCCTGCCGTACGCGGCCGGGCCCGGGTCGGCTCCGGCGGACTGCGGGCCGACGCGCAGCGCCCGGGTCAGCTCGGGGACGTGCGCGATGGAGCCGCCGCCGGCGCCGACGGTCCGCACGTCCACCGAGGCCGAGCGGACGGTGAGGTCGCCGACCTTGGTCTCGCGGCCGATACGCGGGCGCAGGTTCTCGACCAGGGCGACGTCGGTGGAGGTGCCGCCCATGTCGAAGGTGAGGAAGTCGGGGAAACCGGCCTGCTCGGCCACCCAGACCGCGCCGGCGACGCCGCCGGCCGGGCCCGACAGCAGCAGGTTGACCGGGCTGGCCGCCGCGGCCGGGGCGGAGGCCAGGCCGCCGTCACTGCGCAGGATGTTCAGCGTGCCCTCCACCCCGCCTGCGGCGATCTTCGAGGCGAGGTTGTCCATGTACCGGGCGACCTGCGGCTGGACGTAGCCGTTGGCGACCGTGGTGATGGTCCGCTCGTACTCGCGCAGCTCGGGCAGGACGGCCGAGGAGATCGAGACCGGCACGCCCGGCAGCTCCTCGGCGGCGATCTCGGCGATCCGCCGCTCGTGGCCGTCGAAGGCGTAGGAGTTGATCAGGGAGACCGCGAGGGCCTCGACGCCGCGCAGCCGTCCCAGGGAGGCGCGCAGCGCGTCCTCGTCCAGGGGGATGACGACGGAGCCGTCCGAGGCGACGCGTTCGACGGCCTCGATCGTGTCCTCCAGCGCGGCCAGCGGCTCGGGCTTGGGCCAGATGATCCAGCCGGCCAGGCCGCCGGGCACGAACGAGCGGGCGATCTGCAGCACCTGCCGGAACCCTGCGGTGGTCACCAGGCCCACCCGGGCGCCCTTGCCCTCCAGGATGGCGTTGGTCGCGACCGTGGTCCCGTGCAGGACCTGGCCGATCTCGGACAGGGGGATGCCGGCCTCGGCGCAGACCTTCTCGATGCCCGCCAGCACCCCCTCCGACTGGTCGTGGGGGGTCGAGGGGGTCTTGGCGCGGAAGGTGCGCCCGTTGTCGGTGTCGATGAGGAGGATGTCGGTGAACGTCCCTCCGACGTCCACCCCGAGCCGGTAGTGCATGCCGTGCTCCTTGTCAGATGATTCCTGTCGCGGCGAGCCGCGCGATCTCTTCGCCGGTCAGGCCGAGCAGGCCGCCGTAGACCTCGTCGTTGTGCGCGCCGAGCTCGGGCCCGGCGCTGCGTACGCTCCCCGGCGTGTCGGAGAGCTTGGGGACCACGTTCTGCATGGCCAGCTCGCCGAACTCGGGGTGGGGGACGCGCACGATCGCCTCGCGGGCGGCGAAGTGCGGGTCGTCGAACATGTCGGCGGCCCGGTAGATCCGCCCGGCCGGGACGCCGTCGCGGTGCAGGATCTCCAGCAGCTCGTCGGCGGGGAAGCCGGCCGTCCAGCGGGCGATCGTCTCGTCCAGCTCGGCCATGTGGGCGCCGCGGGCGCCGTGGGTGGCGTAGCGCTCGTCGGCGGCGAGCTCGTCCGCGCCCATCGTCGTGGCCAGGCGGCGGAACACGCTGTCCTGGTTGGCCGCGATGAGGACCGAGTCGCCGTCGGCGGTGGGGTAGACGTTGCTGGGCGAGACGTTGGGCAGCACCGGGCCGGTGCGTTCGCGCTGGTAGGAGGCCTGCTGCCACTCGGGCAGCATCGACTCCATCATGGCGAGCACGGCCTCGTAGATCGCCGAGTCGACGACCTGGCCCTTGCCGCTGCGTTCGCGCTCGTGCAGCGCGACGAGCGTGCCGATGCAGGCGTGGGTGGCGGCCAGCGAGTCGCCCAGCGAGATCCCGGCGCGCGACGGCGGCCGGTCGGGGTCGCCGGTGACGTAGCGGATGCCGCCCATGGCCTCGCCGATCGAGCCGTACCCGGCCCTGGGCGCGTACGGGCCGGTCTGGCCGAACCCGGTGACCCGGGTGATGACCAGGCCGGGGTTGATCTCGTGCAGCCGCTCGGGGGACATGCCCCAGCGCTCCAGCGTGCCGGGCCGGAAGTTCTCCAGCAGTACGTCGGCCCGCTCGACCAGCCTGCGGACCAGGTCCTGGCCCTCGGCGGTGCGCAGGTCGCAGGTGACCGACTTCTTGTTGCGGGCCACCACCGGCCACCACAGGGACGTGCCGTGCGGCTTCTCCCTGCCCCACTGGCGCATGGGGTCGCCCCGGCCGGGGTCCTCCACCTTGATGATCTCCGCGCCGAAGTCGCCGAGGAGTTGCCCGCAGAACGGTCCTGCGAGCAGCTGCCCGAGTTCGACGACCCGGACGTCTCCGAGCGGAAGGCCTCTCATCTGGGATTCTCCTGGTGACGGGGACCGAGCAGGGACGCGCGGGCGGAGAACAGGTGGGCGCGCATGACGGCCTCGGCCCATTCGGGGTCTCCGGCCCGCACGGCCGCGGCGATCTCGATGTGGTGGTTGACGCTGCGCCGCATCGCCTCCTCGTCGAAGGCTCCGTAGGTGCGCAGCAGGACGGGCGAGTGGACCAGGGAGCTGATCGACTGGGCGAGGACGGCGCTGCCGCCGAGGCGTACCAGGTCGCCGTGGAAGTCGGCGTTGAGGCGGTAGACCGCCTCGACGTCGCCCCGGTCGGCGTGGTCGCGCAGGTCGAGCGCGACCCGGTGCAGGCGGTCGCAGTCGTCGGCGGTGGCGACGGCGGCGGCCTGGCGCGCGGCCAGGCCCTCGATCCGCGCCCGCAGCTCGAAGATCGTCTCCAGGTCCTCGCGCGGGTACTCCACGACGCGGGCGCCGCGGTTGGCCGCGATCTCGACGAGTCCCTCGGCCTGCAGGCGGCGCAGCGCCTCGCGGACCGGCGTCCTGCTCACGCCGAGGGTCTCGGCCAGCTCGGCCTCGCCCAGTCGGTCGCCCGGGACGTACTGCCCGGCGAGGATCAGCCCACGTAGGTCATCGACCACTGACATGTATACATTCCTCCGGTCTATCTGCCACCATGATGGGGATATGCCTGGTCAATAACAAGAGGTTGCATACAATTCATGGAAATAGACGTCGTTGAGGTCGGCCCGAGGGACGGCCTGCAGAACGAGCCGATGATCGTGTCCACCGACGCCAAGGTGGCCTACATCGAGGCGCTGGTCGCGGCCGGGTCGCGCCGCGTCGAGGCGGTGAGCTTCGCCCACCCCGGGCGGGTGCCGCAGATGGCCGACGCCGAGGCGGTGATGGCCCGGGTGCCCCGCGTCGCCGGGGTCCGCTACGCCGGGCTGGTGCTCAACGAGCGCGGCCTGGACCGCGCGCTGGCCGCCGGGGTGGACGAGGTCAACGTCGTCGTGGTCGCCACCGAGACCTTCTCCGAGCGCAACCAGAACATGTCCGTACGGCAGGCCGTGGACGCCTTCGCCGTGATCGCCGGGCGGGCCCGCGAGGCCGGGCTGGGCGTCACCGTCACCGTCGGCGCGAGCTTCGGCTGCCCGTTCGAGGGCGAGGTCTCCCCCGCGCGGGTGGCCGAGATCGTGCGGCGCTGCGCCGGGGCCGGGGCCGACGAGATCGCGCTCGCCGACACCATCGGCGTGGGCGTGCCCGCCGAGGTGCGCCTGCTGACCTCGGCGGTGCGCGAGGTCACGGACCTGCCGCTGCGCTTCCACTTCCACAACACCCGCAACACCGGGTACGCCAACGCCGAGGCCGCCCTGCACGCCGGGGCGACGTCCCTGGACGCCAGTGCCGGCGGCATCGGCGGCTGCCCCTTCGCACCCGCCGCGACCGGCAACATCGCCACCGAGGACCTGGTCTACCTGCTGCACCGCTCCGGGGTACGCACCGGCCTGGACCTGCCGGCGCTGCTGGGGGCCGCGGCCCTGATCGAACCCGAGCTGGACGCGCCCCTTCCGGCGCAGCTCGGCCGCGCCGGCATCTGGCCCGCGCCAGGAACGCCCGACGCCACCGATACGTCCGACGCGACCGGCTTCTCCGGCTGAGCCGCCCCGGTCCGGCTCCCCGGCCCGGAGATCGGGCGATCCCGCACGGACCTCCGGACGGGGGCCTGAGCCCGCCGGGTGGATCTCCCCGCGGGCGCCCGGCGTTCTCGCTGCGCAGCGCGGGCTCGTCGTCCACGACCAGCACCCGCGCCGCCTCACCGTCAGCCATGGGGCCACGGTAGACGGCCATGATGAGGAGCCCGTGAAGGCCCGCGGCCGGGACGCGGGCGAGCGACCGCGATCGGGAACGTGGGGATCAGCCGAGCGCGGCCATGGCGGCGTTGTGGCCGGGGATGCCGCTGACGCCGCCGCCGCGCCGGGCCCCGGCGCCGCAGAGCAGGACGCGCTCGAAGCCGGTCTCCACCCCCCAGCTCCCGCTCTCTCCGTACGGCCAGGAAAGGTCGCGGTGGAAGATGTGACCGCCGGGCAGGCCCGTCTCGGTCTCCAGGTCCACCGGCGTCCTGACCTCCAGGCAGGCGGTGCCGTCCGGGGCGCGCAACAGGCAGTCCTCGACGGGCTCGGCCAGCACCCGGTCCATCGAGGCGAGCGTGGCGCGCAGCGCGGCCTCGCGCGCCCCCTCCGGGTCCTCGCGGAACAGCCCGGCCGGCATGTACAGGCCGAACAGCGTCATCGTGTGGGCCCCGGCCTCGCGCAGCCCCGGTCCCAGGATGGAGGGATCGGTCAGCGAGTGGCAGTAGACCTCGGCCGGGGGCAGCGACGGGATCCGCCCGGCCGACGCCTCCTCGTAGGCGCGGGCCAGATCCCGGCGCCCCTCGTTGATGTGGAAGGTGCCGCCGAACGCGGCCGCGGGGTCCACGTGCGGGTCCCGCAGCCGGGGCAGCCGCGAGAGCACCATGTTGACCTTGAGCTGGGACCCCTCGGGCAGGGGTTCGGCGCCGCCGCCCAGGAGCCGGTCGAGCACGACGGGCGGCACGCCCGCCAGGATCCGCTCCCCCGAGACCGTGTGCTCCCCGGACGCGTCGCGGAAGGCGACCTCGCCGCGGGGGTCGATCCCGAACACCTCGGCGCCGGTCAGGATCTCCGCCCCGGCCGCGAGGGCGGCGTCGGCGAGCGCGCCGGAGACCGCCCCCATGCCGCCCACCGGGACGTTCCAGTCCCCGGTGCCGTCGCCGATCACGTGGTAGAGCAGGCAGCGGTTGGCCAGCAGGCCAGCGTCGTGCGGGTCGGCGAAGGTGCCGATGAGGGCGTCGGTGAGGACGACGCCGCGCACGGTGTCGTCGGCGAACCGCTCGTCCACCACCTCGCCGATCGGCCGCTCGAACAGCTCCCGCCACGCCTCGTCCCCGACCAGGCGCCGCATCGCCGCCCGGTCCGTCAGCGGTTCCAGCAGCGTCGGCGCGACCCGCTCGGCCACGGCGGCGGTCATCGCGTAGAAGCGCCGCCAGGCGTCCAGCTCTCCGGTGCCGCCCGTCACCCGGGTGAAGGAGGCCGCCGTCCGCGCGGCGTCGCCGTTGTCGACCAGCAGGCCGCTCTCCCCCACGGGCGTGTACGAGGCGTACCGGCGGCGGCGCAGCGTGATCCTCAGCCCCAGCTCGGTCACGATCCGGGACGGCAGCAGGCTGACCAGGTAGGAGTAGCGCGAGAGCCGGGCGTCCACCCCCGGGAACGCCCGCGCCGAGACGGCGAGGCCGCCGACGTGGTCGAGGCGTTCCAGGACGAGGACGCGCCGTCCGGCGCGGGCGAGGTAGGCGGCGGCGACCAGGCCGTTGTGGCCGCCTCCGACGATCACGGCGTCGTAGCGCGAGCGGAGCACGGGGCTTCCCGGTGGGACGAGAGGGCGGATGTTCCGGCCACCCGGGGATCCGCCCCGGCGGGCGGCCCGGGGCGGGGCACGGCCGGGTCGTGATCACCCCACGCCACTCACCTTATCTGGACGTTCTCGGACGTTCCAGAACATCCCGGCAACCCCTCGCGGCTCCCCCTGTCCACCTCGCCGTCACTCCACCTCGACGACTTCCAAGAACCCCGGGCACCTCGCGCCCTCACCACCGCTCCCTGGAGAGCCTCACTGCCGTTCCCGGCCCGCGGAGAGGGTGATCCTCAGCAGGGTGGCGGCGGGGCCGCTGGGGGCGCGGCCCCGCCGCCAGATCGCGCGCAACCGCCTGGTGAGGTCGATGTCCCTGGTGGGTACCGCGATCAGGCGGCCTCCCGCCAGCTCGGCCTCCACGGCGTACCCGCTGAGCACCGCGGGGGCGGCTCCCTCGCGGGCGGCTCCCTTGACCGCCGCGTTGGAGCCGAGCTCCAGCCTGGGGGCGGCGACGGCGTGGCCGGTCAGCGCGCGGTCCAGGGTCTCGCGGGTGCCCGAGCCGCGCTCGCGGACGACCAGCGGGGTGGCGGCCAGCTCGGCGGCGAGCAGCGGTGTGCGCCGCCGCGCCCACGGGTGGCCGGGCGCGACCACCACCACGAGCCGGTCGGTGGCCACCACCCGCGACACCAGCCCCTGCGGCACCGAGGGCCCCTCCACGAACCCGAGCTCGATCTCCCCGCCGATCAGCCTCGCCACCTCGGCGGAGTTCTGCACGTCCAGGCCGACCTGAACCTGGGGCTCGCGGTCCTGGAGCTCTCCCAGCCAGCGCGGCAGCAGGTACTCGGCCACCGTCATGCTGGCGGCGATGTGCAGGTGCGCGGCCCGGCCGTGCCGTACGGCCTCCGCCCCGCGCATGAGTTCCTCGGCCGCCGCCAGCACCTGCGCGGCCCAGGCGGAGACCATCGCGCCCTGCGGGGTGAGGGTGGAGCCGCGGGGGGTGCGTTCCAGCAGCGGCAGCCCGAGGCGGCGTTCCAGCTGTGAGATCCGCTTGCTCACCGACGGCTGCGCGATGCCGGCGGCACGGGCGGCCTGGCCGAGACTGCCCAGCCGGTCCACGTCGACGAGCAGTCGCAGGGATTCGAGGTCGGGCAGCTCGCTCATAGCTCCAGGCTATGACCTCCCACCGAGGCGGCGGCTACCGGCCGTGCCGTGTCCGGCCGAGACTCGGACCATGGCCGCCTCCTCCCGGGGACGACGACGTCCAGGACGGCCCGGCCAGGAACGGCACGACCACCGACGACACGGCCAGGGACGGCACGACCACCGGCGGTACGGCCGCTGACGGCACGACCACGAACGACGCAACCTCGGACAACGCAACCTCGGACAACGGAGCCACGGACAATGGAGTCGCGGGTGACGGAGCCACGAACGACCCGATCAGGAACGGCGGAGCCGCGGGCGGCGGATTCACGGACGACGCCCTCGCGTCCGCCGGCATCACGGACGGAACCGCTCCGGCCATCGGGGCCGCAGAGGACACCCCTCCGGCCGCCGGAGTCACGGACCGCACCCCCGCGGCCCCCGGAATCACGGACGGCGGCCCCTCTCCGGCCGTCGACGTCACCGGCTGACCGTCCCGGCGCCGCGAGATCGTCGGCGACGGGATCACCGGCGGCGGGAACGGGGACGTCAGAGCCACGAGTTGCTGGAGCACGGGCTGCGGGCCCCTGGACGGCAAGGGTGTGGACGGCGCACCTGTGGCCGCTGGTGCCCGGGCTCGCCGTCGTGATCGCGGCGACGGTGCTGGCCACGGCGGCGAGCCGGGTCGTCACCGGGGTGAGCGCGGCCGTGCTCGCGGTGGGACTGGGGGTGGCGCTCACCAACCTCGGCGGCCTGCGCCCCCGCCTGGCACCGGGCCTCAGGTTCGCCTCCCGGCGGGTGCTTCGTGTGGCGATCGTGCTGCTCGGCCTGCAGATCGCGCTTCCGGAACTGCTGGCGCTGGGCGGGGGCGCGCTGGCGGTGGTCGCGGTCGCGACCGGCGTCACGTTCGGCGCGACGCGCTGGATCGGCGTCCGCCTCGGGGTGACCCCGCGCAGGTCCCTGCTGATCGCGACCGGCGTGTCCGTCTGCGGGGCGGCGGCCGTGGCGGCCATGCACGAGGTCGCCGGGAGCGACGACGACGACGCGGCCGCCGCGGTCAGCGTGGTCGTGCTGTACGGCAGCGCCTCGATCGTCGTGCTGCCCCTGCTCGCCGGCGCGCTGGGGCTGACCCCCCACCAGCTCGGCCTGTGGGCCGGCGCGTCGGTCCACGAGGTCGCCCAGGTCGCGGCCATCGGCGCGGCGGCCGGTGCCGGGGTGCTGGCGAGCGCGGTGGCCGTCAAGCTGGCCCGGGTCCTGCTGCTGGCCCCGATGGTCGGGCTCACCTCCGCCGCCCTGCGCCACGGCGCCGCGGGCCGTCCGGCCGGCGAGTCCGGGCGGCGCCCGCCCGTGGTGCCGCTGTTCGTCGCCGGATTCGTCGCGGCGGTGGCGATCCGGAGCCTGGGCGTCGTACCCGCCGGGATCACCGGCGCGGTCCCCGGCCTGACCTCGGTGCTGCTGGCGGCGGCCCTGTTCGCCCTGGGCACCGGCGTCGATCTGCGCCGCCTCGCGCGGGGCGGGCGATCGCTGCTCCTGGGCGGCATCGCCACGGCCCTCATCGGCGGGATCTCCCTGGCCGGAGTCATGATCATCAGCTGATCCCCGGGCGGCGCCCCACGGCCCCCACGGGGCGCCGCCCGGCGGGATCCGGCCGGCCGGACGCCGTGGCCGCCGGGCAGTGCCCGAGCGCTGCCCGAGCGCTGCCCGGGCGGCGTCCCGCGCTTCTCGCACGCTCCCCACCGGCGGGATCGCCCCGGCCGGACACCGTGATCGCCGACTGATCGCCGACTGATCGCCGGCTGATCGTCGAGTGGACGTCTCCCCGTAACCGCCGTAACCTGCTCTTTCTGGGAAGACGGTGTCGTTTACCCCGTTCCAGAAGCGAACAATGGTCATTACCGCGGACAGGAAGACAGAACCGCCTCATGGGTACCACCCGACCGGCCCTCACCGACCTGCTGCGTCCCTCCGAGGAGGTGGCCGAGGCGCTGGACCGGGGTGCCCCGATCGTGGCGCTGGAGTCGACGATCATCTCGCACGGCCTGCCGCGGCCCCGCAACCTGGAGGTCGCGGTCGAGCTGGAGCGGATCGTCCGCGACACCGGGGCGGTACCGGCGACGATCGCGGTGCTGGACGGGGTGGCGCACATCGGCCTCGACAAGGACCGGCTGGAGCGCGTCGCCGGTGAGCCGGGCCTGCACAAGCTGGGCTTCCGCGACCTGCCCGCCGCCGCCGCGCTCGGGGCGAGCGGGGCGACCACCGTCTCGGCCACCTCGTTCCTGGCCGCCAGGGCGGGCATCCGGATCTTCGCCACCGGCGGGCTGGGCGGCGTGCACCGCGGCTGGACCGAGGACCAGGACGAGTCCGCCGACCTCGACATGCTGAGCCGTACCCGCATCACCGTGGTCTGCGCGGGCGTGAAGTCGATCCTGGACGTCCCGGCCACCCTCCAGCGGCTGGAGACGCGCGGCGTCACGATCGCGGGCTACCGGACCGGCGAGTTCCCCGGCTTCTACCTGCACTCCTCGGGCGAGCCGATCGACTGGCGGATCGAGACCCCGGACGAGGCCGCCGGCATCATGCGGGCCCAGGACGAGCTCGGCGGGCCGCGGACCGCGCTGATCGTCGCCAACCCGGTGCCGCGGGACGAGCAGCTCGACCCCGCCCTGCACGACCGGGTCCTGGCCGAGGCCCTCGCCTCGGCGCGGGAGGAGGGGATCACCGGCCAGGCCATCACCCCGTTCCTGCTGGGCTACCTGGTACGCGGCACCGACGGCGCCTCGCTGGAGGCGAACCTGGCCGCCGTACGGGGCAACGTCCGGCTCGCCGGGCGGATCGCGACCTGCTGGAGCCGGGGAGACTGAGGGCGCCGTGACCGGAAACGGCCTGTTGATCATCGGTGACGTGGTGACCGACGTCGTCGCGCTGCACGCCGGGTCCGCCCGGTCCGGCCTGGCCGTCGGCACCGACACCGCCGCCGACATCGTGCTGCGCCCCGGCGGCTCCGGGGCCAACACGGCCTCCTGGGCCGCCCGCCTGGGGGCCGACGTCCGCATCCTGACCCGCGCCGGTTTCGACACCGCCGACTGGCACGCGGCCGAACTGCGGCGCTCCGGGGTACGGGCGCACCTGCGGGTCGACCCCGACCGGCCGACGGCGGTGGTGATCGCCATGGTCGACGTGACCGGGGAGCGGTCCATGCTCACCAACCGCGGCGCCGGAGGGCACATCGGCACGGGCGACTGGGACGAGAGCCTGCTGGAGGGGGTGGGCCACCTGCACCTGTCCGGCTACACCCTGTTCGCCGAACCGGGGCTGCAACTCGCCCGGCTGGCCATGGCGGAGGCGTCGCGGCGCGGCGTCTCGATCAGCGTGGATCCCGCCTCGACCGGGTTCCTGCGCTCGTTCGGCGTCGAGCGTTTCCTGCTGGAGACCGCGACGGCCCGGCTGATCGTCCCCAACCTGGACGAGGCGCTGCTGCTCACCGGGGAGGCCACCCCCGAGGGGGCGGCGGAGCGCCTGAGCCTGCGTTACGGCGCCGCCGCGGTGAAGCTCGGCTCCCGTGGCGCGCTGATGGCCAGGGACGGAAAGTTGGCCGCACGCCTTCCCGCGCTGGCCACCGAGGTGGTTGACTCCATTGGTGCGGGGGACGCGTTCGCCGCCGGGCTGCTGACGGCCCTGCTGAGCGGGGCCGACGACGAGGCCGCGCTCGACGCGGGACGTCGCGCCGGCGCGGAGGCCGTAACGGTCCTGGGCGGTCGGCCGCGTGTCCTTCCGTCTGATTTGGGTACGAACGAGCTTTACCCTCTTAACACCAATTGATAGCTTGCGGCGTAAGCTGCACCACTAGCCACACGCGTCACTCTGGGGAGGTTGCGGTCCGCCGATGGATGCAGAGTCATCGATCTGCCTGAGCGATCTGGTGCCGGCCCTGCGCTGGAGCCGCCCCCAGCAGATCGCCGAAGCCCTGGCCGACCCCCGCCTGCCCGCCGGCTGGTGGTCGTCGGTCTCCCTTCCCAAGGCCCTCGGCACCGCCGGGCTCGACTGGGTCTGCGACGGGCTGGCCCGGCTCTCGCTGTCGCGCTGGGATCACCTGCCGCTGAGCGACGTGCTGCCCGCCCTGCACGTCCACACGGTCGACCCCACCCTGCCGGGCTGGCCCGAGCAGGCCCGCTCGGCCGTCACCGGGCTGGGCGGATGGGCCCGCCTGCGCCGGCTGACCGCCGGGGATCTGAGCGGGCCCGCCATGCCCCCCTCCCCCGAGGTGGTGGTCACCGCGATGTTCCGCGAGGTGCTGAGCCGCATCCCGGGGATCGCCGAGCAGGCGGCACCGGACCCCGCGGCGGCCGGGTCGCACGCCCAGCAGCCCTCGCACACCCAGCAGTCCCAGGCGCAGCCCCAGCCCCCGGTTCAGCCCCCCGTTCGGTCCCAGGCTCCCGCGCAGCCGTCCGCGCCCCAGATCCCGGCGCAGGCCCCCGCGCGGACTCCGGTCCCGGCCCGCTCCCCGGCGCCGCGGGTGCCCCAGACCGCGCAGGAGCGGCAGGCCCCCGCACCCGCAGCCGCCGCGCCCACCGTCCCTGCCGCGCCGGCCGCCGAGGCGGCAGGTGCCGACGTGCGCGTCGACCTCAGCGGGTTCCCGCTGGTACGCCTGGTGGACAACATGTTCCGCGACTGGGGCCCGCTGGACCTCGCGGTCGCGGTGGAACGGCTCTTCGCGGTCGACCCCATCAGCCTGCGCGCGCTGGCGCACAAGCTGAACGCCGACCGCGACGCGTTGTCGGCGGCCCAGCGTTCCGCCGAGGAGCGCATCCTGCTCTGGCTGCGCTCCTCGGAGTCCGCACCCCTCACCGGCCACATGTTCGGGCTGACCGAGTGGCTGGGCGCCGCCGCCACCAAGGAGCAGCTGATCGGCGCCGACACCGCGCACCCGGTCGAGGTCCCCACGCTGCGCACCCCGCTCTGGCGGGTGCTCGTCACGCTCATGCCGGACCGGCGTCTCCAGGACGACTGGCTCGTCGTGGGCGACCTGGGCGGCCTGCGTGACCGGACGCGCCGTCTGCTGGCGAGCAAGCCCTCCGATTCCGACGCGGTCGTGCTGATGGAGAACCAGCTCGGCATCCGCGCCCACTCGGCCCAGGCCTGGCTGGACGCCCTCGCCGCCAGCGCCGCGCAACAGCCCTCCCACGAGGAGCCCTCCACGGAGGAGACCAGGCAGCTGCCCCGCCGCACGCCGGGAGCCAACGGCCACCACCATCGCGGCGGCCAGCCGGTCCCGCAGGTCAGCACCAGCTCCATCGACCCCCGTGCCGCGCTGGCCACGCTCTCGGCCCTGTCCGGCGGCAACACCCGGCCGCACCTGATCACCAGCCGGCGGGCCCCGATGCACCCGCCCGCGAGCCCGACCGCCGACCCGAGCCGCTGGCAGCGCATAGAGGTGACCAGCGACCACCTGCGGGGCGGCCCGGTGGCCGTGCCCGAGGGGTACGCCACCCGCCTGGGCATGCGCCCCGGCACGCTGCTCTCGGTGACCGGCCCCGGCGACAACGCCGTGGTCCTGGTCTGGCGGGACCACCCTGTCTTCGACTCGCTGCAACCCGTGCTGATGCGCCTGAACGCCCGCCCCGGCGACCAGGTCTACGTCACGGTGGACGGCTACCGCCTGGACGCCCAGCTCCCCGCCTGAGCTTCGCGAACGTTGCTCCTTCCCACGGACGTCCGTGGGAAGGACACGTCAGGCGAGACCTTGGTGGACGCCAAGGCGCACCGGATCCGTTCCCTCGTCATCGGCCCCGGCGCCCTTCAAGGGGCGGCGAGGCGCAGCCGATCCGCCTCCGCCACCAGATGACGGGGAAGCCTGGGCCTACTCGCCGCCTTCGCACGCCAAGCCAGATCCGCCGCCGAGGCGGCATCGCCGGCCAGCACTGCGACCTTCGCCGCGTACAGCAGCGCCGGGCCGTGCTCTTCCGTCCCCGCCAGCACCGCCTTGATCTCGCGCTCCGCCTCTGGGAACCGCCCCAGTGAGGCGAGCGCGAGCGCGTAGGCGGCCCTGCTGGACGGCCACTGCAGCGGCTTGACCCGAATGAGGTCACGTAACGCCGCCTCCGCGCTGCCTAGTCCGGCGAGGATCTCACCCCGTGCCCGCAACGCCTCGGGCAGGTTCCCCTCCCCGATCAGGACGCCGTCGAGCACCTCCCTCGCCGCGTCGGGATGACCGTCATACCAGAGCATCCAGGCGAGCTCGATCTGAACGCCCATGTCGTGGGGCACTCGGCGCGTCGCCGAGCCCAGTTCCCGTACCGCCTCAGAGGAGCGCCCCTGGGCCAGCCGCAGTCGGCCGATCCCGGCGAGCAGGCCGCCCACGGCGGAGGTCGCGCCCACCGTCTCGAACAGGCCCGCGGCGGTGTGGTAGTGCGAGACGGCCGCCTCGAGGTTCTCCCGGCGATGCGCGATGTTGCCGAGAAGGGATTCGATCTCCGCCCGAGCCCTGGTGCTGTCACCGCACCACTCGAGAGCTTCCTCGGCCTGTTCGGCCGCCTGCGCGAAATCCCCGTCCCGGAGCGAGATCTCCGCCATCCGCAGGTGCTCCTCGAACGACGTCGGGCTCCGAGCCTCCACGGAAAGACGGTCATTCTGCAGGATCGGCTGGATGAGGCGTTCGTGTGACAGTTCACACCACCGCGCACCCGCGTTGACGTCCTCGCGAAGGATGTCCCGGTCCACCAGCGCCTCGATGAGGGCGTTCGGCTCACCGGCGGTGACGGTTTTCCTCAGGTGGACGGTCTCCCGGGTCCCTAGCTCGGTGATGAAGGTGCGGCGCAACCAGCTCCTGAGCCCGTCGGCGTCGCCTCCGAGATGTTCGCGGGCGACGTCGGCGATCATCCGCTCGACGAGGTCGATGAGTGAGCGGTCCGCGTTCGCGAACCTGCGGACGTGATCGGCGGAGATGACCTGTACGTCCCGGGGCAGGGACTGCCACAGGGCGGAACAGACCGCCTGCAACCGCACGGGTTCGACCTCTTCGGTGTCGGCGACGACGTCCTTCCCGGACACCCTGCCGACCCGGATCATCCGGAGGTTCTCCGCGAGTTCCTCCGCCGCGCCCGGGGCGAACGAGCGCCCGGTCCCCTGAAGGGGACCTTCGATCGCCCGGACCGTGTCGGTCATGTCGAGAGGGGCCAGGAAAAAGCGGCTCTTGAGCGGACCGGCCAGTCGCGGCTCGTGGGGAAGGAGCCCTGCGAGGTGGTCGTCCCGGATCGAGACGAGAAGGCGCAGGTTCGGATCCTCGTCCAGCGCCTCGACGAGCTGGCCGACGAGCCCCCTCTGGTACGGCCGACGGTGGGGAAGGTCCGCGAACAGCTCCTCCGCCTGGTCGATCGCGACCAGGGTGAGAACCCGATCGCCGTACGCGTCCCAATGTGCCGGACGCCGCTTCAGGAATTCGCGGATCGTAAGCCCGGCCAGCCGCGTGGGCGTCTCCTCCGGCGACCACGACGACAGCAGCGCGAATACGTGCGGGTTGTGCCGGGAGAGTTCCGCCGACGGGAAAGGGGAACCGTGCGAGACGCGGCCGATCGGCAGCACGTCCGTCCTGCCCGGGTCCAGCAGGGGGAGCACGCCCGCCTGGAGCAGGGAGGTCTTGCCCACCCCGGACGGCCCGTACAGCACGGTCAGCCGTCCGCCCTGCCACAGGTCCGCCACCTGGTAGGACTCCCTGGTCCGGCCGAAGAACTTCGCGTCGTCCCGGCGGCGGAACGCTCGTAGGCCGACGTACGGCTGCCCGGTGGGCGGGTGACGATCCAGGCTCACGACGGATCCATCCTCCGGCGCAGCTCGCCGCAGAACTCCTCCGCCGTTCCCCAGAAAATGGAGATCTGCGAGCTTTCGTAGTATCTGTCCAACCAGCGTTTGACCTCCCTGATGTCCGCCTTCGCGCTGGCGAGCGACGGGGTGAGCTGGACGCTCACGTGCCTGCGGCGGTTGACCCCGCACACCGTTTTCAGCAGCCCGTGGAAAAGCACCCTGAAGGTCCAGTCCCGCAGGCTGTAGCCGACGAACAGCAGGGAACGCGTGGTCAGGGCCGCCCGGATGGAGGGGGGCAGGATTCTCTGGTCACCCTCGACGCCCCCGGCGGCGAGGGTGGTGAGGAATTCCAGGTAGTCGTCCTCGGTGAGCACGATCGACGCCGGATCTCGCAGACTGCCGTGCAGATGGTAGACGAGCGGCGCGCTGGGCCGCGGATTCCAGCCGTCCTCGCTCGCGAACAGCTCCTCCGCGTACTCC
This sequence comes from Streptosporangium sp. DT93, assembly GCF_049844535.1. Taxonomy (NCBI): domain Bacteria; kingdom Bacillati; phylum Actinomycetota; class Actinomycetes; order Streptosporangiales; family Streptosporangiaceae; genus Streptosporangium; species Streptosporangium sp. DT93. The sequence goes on along the minus strand of NZ_JBNCLF010000002.1, from coordinate 284,347 downwards.
AGGCCCTCGTTCCACGGACAGACGGCCGCGTTCGGCTTTTTCCCCTCGAGCTCCAGAGAGCGCGCGATGAAATTGTCATAGTTTGTCGTGAGATACACCGGTAGTCGAAACTCGGCGAGCAGGCCATGAGGCTCCAGCGGCTGACCGTAGTCGGGCTCGTGCCCGGATTTCAGCTCTTCGCAGACCTGCTTCTTGACCCAGAGGGGGTCGCCGTATTTCATCACCGCGTACTGCGTCACCCGGGGAAGATCGTGATCGTCCTCGAAAGGATATCCCCATCGCCGAGCCATCTCGCGGCTCAATCCCACTCCCGTCGGGAGGGCTCCCACACACGCTCCCGACCCCAGGAATGGCGTGCAGTCCCCACTTTTCAGCTGGTCGAGCAGGCGCTCCCACTCGGGTTCCCCCATGTTGTGCACGCAGGGCACCACCTCACGGTCAGGAGGGCGGACAGGCTGACGACCCCGATGTCATCCGACTCTATGTGCACATTCAACCTTCCGGAAGAAAACTCCCTCTCCCACCCGCGTCGCCGACGGAACGACACCGGATCATTCAACGCCCGCTTCGTGAAGCGACGCGGCGGGCACGGGGATCGAGCCATGGAGGTGACGATCGAAGCCCTTCCCCGGAAACGGCCACCGCGCTTTTCACGTCGAAAATCTCCCACATCACCGCCACCCTGAATCGTCGATCTTGAATAACCTTCACATCGGCATGCTCGTTTCACACCGCATCGAACGGACGGCCGCCGGAACCCGAATTCGAGACGTCCGAAAAGCATAATGAGCATCTCTCCCAATTCGGGTCATCACTTTACGCGTACGATGGGAAGTCGCGCTTTCCAGAACCGGCCTTCAGAATGGCCGCAGGCTTTCCGGTGGCGAGAAACGAGGCCCCAGGCGATGGAACTCTCACGTGCGGCGAACACCGTGCCCGAACGGCAGCCCGAGGTCTGGGAGAGGGTACCGCCCCGCAACCGGAACTTCACCGGACGGGACGACCTGCTGCGCAGTCTCCGTCAGAACATGAACACCGTGACGGCCATCGTGCCTCAGCCCCAGGCGCTGCAGGGATGGGGCGGCGCGGGCAAGACCCACCTCGCCATCGAGTACGCCTACCGCTACCGCTCGCACTACGACCTGGTCTGGTGGATCCCGGCCGACCAGCGCGTGCTGGTGCCCTCCGCGCTGGCCGCGATGGCGCCGTACCTGGGTCTTCCCCCGGCATCGGCGACCGGCGTCGAGGAGGCCGCGGAGTCCGTCCGCAGAGCCCTGCAGAACGGCGATCCCTACCGCAGATGGTTGCTGGTCTTCGACAACGCCGAGGAGCCCGGACAGGTCGAGGAGTTCATCCCCCGCGGGCCCGGCCACGTCCTGATCACCTCTCGCAACCCCAGGTGGGAGGACCACTTCGACACGCTCCGGGTCGACGTCTTCATCCGGGACGAGAGCATCGCGTTCCTGAACAAGCGCCTGCGCCGGGATGTGCCCACCGCCGACGCCTTCCGCCTGGCCGAGCAACTCGGCGACCTTCCGCTGGCCCTGGAACAGGCCGGCGCCCTCCAGTACGAGACGGGCATGTCCATCGACGAGTACCTGGAGCAACTCGAAGAGCAGACCAGCCTGCTGCTGGGCGTCAACAGGGCGTCGGGATACCCGCTCTCGATGACGGCCGCCTGGAAGGTCTCGGTGTCGCTTCTGGAGGACCGCCTGCCGGAGGCCGTCACGCTCCTGCGCACCTGTGCCTTCTTCGGCCCGGAACCGATTCCTCGCGACGTCTTCCGCAGGGGCGGCAAGGCCGCCGCAGCCTCCCCGCTGGGCAAGATCCTGTCCGACCCGATCCTGCTCGCCAGGGCGTTGAGCGAGCTGGGGCGCTTCGCACTGGCCAGGATCGAGTCCACGAACCGGACGATCCAGGTACACCGTCTCATCCAGGCGCTTCTTCGCGACGACCTGGCCGAGGAGGAGAAGAGGAGGACACGGCACGAGGTCCATCTGCTGCTTGCGGGCAGCGCGCCGAAGGACCCCGACAACACCGACAAATGGCGGAGTTTCGAGGAACTCGTCGCCCATGTCATTCCCTCAGGCCTGGACGGATGCTCCGATCCCTCGGTGAGGCGGTTCGCCCTCGACGTCATCCGCTACCTGTACACCTCCGGCAACTACCAGTCGGCCCTCTCCTTCCTCAAGGGTTTCATCGACCGATGGACCGCGGCCGACGGGGCGAAACACCCGGACGTGCTGATCGCCCACCGGCACCTCGGTAACGTCCTGCGTGGGCTCGGCAGGTACACGGAGGCGTACGAGACCGACCGTGTCACCGTCGGTAACATGGGAGCGATCCTCGGCGAGAACAACTCCGAGACCCTTCGGGTGGCCAACGGATACGGAGCGTCCCTGCGGGCTCGCGGCGACTTCGCCGCTGCCCGAGAGCTGGATGAGAAGTCCCGGACCGCCCACGAGGAGCACCTGGGGCCGACCTCTCCGGCCACCCTGCGCCTGCTGAACAGCCTGGCCCTCGACTACGCCCTCACCAGCGAGTACGAGGCGGCGCGGCGGCTGCATCAGGAGACCTACACGGAAAGCAGCGACGCGGTGGAGGGGGTCAGCAAGAGTTTCCTGCTCCAGGCGTGGAACGGCCTGGCCAGGGCCGTACGGCTGTGCGGTGACTACACGGAGGCCTGCGATCTGGGCGAAGACGCCTACGCCTACGGGGTCAAGGAGCTGACGCCCGATCATCCCTACACCCTGCTGGCCGCCAAGGACCTGTCCATCGCCAAGCGCCGGGCGGGAGAGACCGCCGAAGGGCTGGACCTCGCACGCGACACGCACACCCGGTTGCAGAGGCTCTTCGGGGACGAGCATCCCGACACGATGGCGGCGGCGATCAACCTTTCCAACGCTCTGCGGACGGCCGGTGACCTGGACGAGGCGTTCGTCACCGCGGACAGGACGATCGCCCTCTACCCCAGGGTGTTCGGCGACCGTCATCCCTACAGTCTCGCCTGCAGGGGAAACCTGGCGATCCTTCACCGGCTTCGCGGTGAGGTCACGATCGCCCGGGACCTCAACCGGGAGGCCGTGAAAGAACTGATCGTCAAGGTCGGCCCGAAGCACCACTATCCGCTGTCGTGCGCCATCGGTCTCCAGGCGGACCTCTCCGCGCTGGGCGAGCACGCCGAGGCATGCCGGATCGGCGGGGAGACGCTCACCGGCCTGCGCGACCTCTTCGGCGAGGATCACTTCCTGACCATGGCCTGCGCGGCCAACCTCTCCCTCGACCTGAAAGCGGCGGGCGCCGACGAGGAGGCCGGACTCCTGCGTGCGAACACGATGTACCGCTACGAGCGGCCGCTGCGGTCCGGACACCCCGACGCCGTCATGGCGAGCAGGGGTCAGCGGATCGAGTGCGACTTCGACCCCCCGCCGATCTGACCACCCCACCGGCCGCTCTCACTCTTCGCCACCGGGGGCATGTCGGGCACCCCCGGCCTCCGCTCACCGGCTCGCCCTCAGTGCCGCGACGTCGCGCGCGAACCTGTCGCGAATGTGGGTGATCAGCCGGTAGAGGTCGGGACAGTAGACCGAGGCTCCGAGGAATCCCCCGGCCTCGCTGTAGCGGTGCGCGTACAGTCCGCCGCCGCAGACGGAGTGGAGGTCGCAGGCCAGGCAGACGGGGGCGAGCGCGAGCTCACCGATCTGCCGGGCGACCATCGCGGGGTGCGTGAGCGCGGCATCGAAGGGATCACGCAGGAGATGCAGCCGGGTCGCGGCGGCCCCGTGATAGCTGGACTTGAGGATATCCGACTGCTCGATGCCGCCGTCGGTCTCGACGACGACCATCCTGGCGGGCGACAGCCCGATCGTCTCGCTCCGCGAGGAGCGGCCCGCCAGCAGGCGCATGATCTCTCCGAACAACCGGATCTCGGTCTGTTGGCCGGCCGATCCGTACCAGAGATCGAAGATCGGGATGAGCCAGTCGGCGTACGGCGTGTCGGCCGATCCGGGAACGCGTCCCGGCGGGGGCGTGAACCAGTTGCCGTGCGGGAGCAGGAAGTCGACCGCCGGCGGATCGAACCCCAGGAGCGCCTCATAGGTCGCGATCGGGTCGTTGCGTACGTCGACCGTGCAGAGAAGACCGCTGAAAAGGCGATGATACGGACCGGCGGTGAGGCGTCTCAACGCGGCCGTCACGGCCGCGTGGCTTCCCCTGCCGTCCGCGTAACGCCTGTGCCGGTCATGGCCCTCGGCGTAACCGTCCATGCTCACGCCGACGCCGATCTCCAGGGCGTCGAAGAGCCGGAGGTAGGTCTCGTCCAGGCGCAGTCCGTTGGTCTGCACGCCGACATGGACACGGGTTCCGACCTCGGCCGCCTCCTGCCTGATCGTGCGGACGGCGTAGGAGATGAACTCGCGCCCCGCCAGCAGCGGTTCCCCGCCGTGCAGGACGACCTCCACCTCGGCCAGTTCGTGGGTGAGGGCATGCTCGGCGATCCGTCGCGCCGTGCAGTCGGCGATCGCCGTGGACATCCGCCGCGGCTGGGCCTTCCAGGACTGATCCGCCATTTCATACACATAACAATGCTTACAGGCGAGATCACACCTGCTGTGTATCTTCAGGATGAATTGCCGGAAAGCCGCCGGCCGCCATCCCGTCGACAGCAGTTCCGGAACGTCGAGCGTGTCCGGGAAAACGCCTCCGGGAAGCGGTAGCCTAAAATTAGACTTATGCGACAAAATACATCACCTTTCTCTTAACCGGCACAGGGCAACGAAGCTCGCAAAGCACTACATACATTCTTCGGCGGGCTGCGCGGACCGCCCGCACATGGCGGTAGCCTCTATCCCCGGGATCGCCTCCGTCATTACACAGCGCGATCGCGCATGGATCAAACACGTGATCAGTCCCGCCCCATGGGCCGGTTGCGACACGCGACGAAATCGCATAGGACAGGCATCAAAACCTGCGACACGACAGCGGCATGGATATCGTGGTCGGAACGGTTCTCCCAATGCGGCGGCCCGCCGTCGCGTCCGTACCGCCTGGCGTGTTCAGGAGCACATCCCGGTCGAAGGAACAGAGCGAGAAGGTCACGATGAACCTGCGTGAGCACCGGATCCCGGTCGAGGAGTTCTCCGAGCTCGCCGAGGGTGGCGGGGGGGCCGCCGTGCTCACGGAGCTCTCCGCGGCCCAGCACAGCAAGCACATCCTCCTGGTCCGGGGGGTCCTGGAGGCGGCGCGGGCGAACGGCCATCCCGACGCCGACGTCACCCGCCGCGCCTACGACCTGCTCGCCGCCGTCCAGCGTCGTCATCCGGAGGTCGTCGGCACGGTTCTGCGTCACCCCTCGGTCGGCGCCTGGGCACGCCGGACGGTGAAGATGCTCGACCGCGGCGACCCGGATGCGGCGCCGGGGCAGCTCGCGGCGGTCGCCGCCGCGGCGGCGATCCGGTCCGGTACGGCCTGCGAGATCGACGTACCGGCCGTGAAGGGGGTCGTCACCCTGCCGTCACTGGGCCAGGCGGTCCTCTCCCCCACCGTCTCCACGGCCACGGTCGAGTGCGCCGTGGACGGCACCGAGGTCGCGGCGGACGGGATCATCGTCCGGATCCCCCCGCACCCCCACCGGGACGCCCCCGGCTGGAAGGGACTGCGATCGTTGTCGGCCCAGGCGGACGGCATGCCGCTCAGCCTCCTCATCGACGACCTCGATCCCTACCGGATGCCCCAGACGGCGAACATCGGGGCGCGTCTCAGCGAACACGAGACCGCGCGGTGGCAGTCGACGCTCGACCGGGCCTGGGAGCTGATGGTCCGCCACCACGAGGCCGTGGCGCGGGAGGTTTCCACGACGATCACCGTCCTCACGCCGCTGGTCGCACCGGCCCAGGGCCAGACGAGTTCGAGCTCGCGGGAGACGTTCGGCTGCGTCGCGCTCTCGACGCCTCCGGACGCCACCACCCTCGCGGTCACCCTGACGCACGAGACCCAGCACGCGAAGCTCTCGGCCCTGCTCGACCTCGTCCCCCTGACCCTCCCCGACGACGGCTCCCGCTACTACGCCCCCTGGCGCGAGGACCCCCGGCCCGTTCCCGGGCTGCTCCAAGGGGCCTATGCCTTCCTGGGCGTGGCCGGTTTCTGGGGACGTCAACGCCACCTGGAGCAGGGGGCGGCCGCCGTGCACGCGGGCGCCGAGTTCTTCCGGTGGCGTGAGGCCGCGCGCCTGGTCACCGACACCCTGCACGGCAGCGGGCGGTTGACCGCCGCGGGCGAGACGTTCACCGCGGGAATGGCGCGGCGGCTCGACGAGTGGTCACGGGAGACGGTGCCGGCCGACGCCCGCGACCTCGCCCTTGAGCGCGCGGAGCACCACCGTGCCCGCTGGCTCGAACGCCACGCCTAGACGGCGGGCGGGTCGAAGTCGAAGTCGAGCCGCTCGCCGCTCATGGCCACCTGCGTGTCGGGATGGTTCTCGCCCAGCACCCGCCGGTACCGCTCCAGGGTGTCGACGCTCAGCGCCTCCGCCTCGTCGGAGGAGCCCTCACTCCTCAGGTCGATGATCAGGTTGTTCGCGCAGGCGAGCGTCAGCGGATGGTCCTCGGTCAGCAGCCCCCGCAGCCGGGTCAGGGTCTGCCGGCCCAGTCGCGCGGCCTCGGCCACGTCCCCTCCGGTGGCCAGGTCGCTGGCGAGGTTGACCGCGCACGTGAGCGAGTAGTGGTGCGTGCGGCCGACCGTACGGTCGAGACCCTCCAGGGATCGCCGGTCGAGACCGGTCGCCTCCTCGACCAGATCGCTGACGCGCAGGAGCAGTGCGAGGTTCATGTCGCAGCCGAACGTGAAGGGGTGCGACTCCTCGTACCGCCTGGGGTAGCGGGCCGCCGTGTCACGCAGCAACGCCAGGGCCTCGGTGACCTGCCCGTTGCTGCGCTGCGCGTTGGCGAGACAGAGGGCCGTCGCGAGCGTGTCGGGATGGTCCCGCCCGAAGATGCGCTCGGCCCGCTCGAACGCCGACTCGGCCAGCTCCCCCGCCTCCTCGACCAGTCCCGCCCTGCGCTGGGCGATGGACAGGTCCCTGGCCGTGCGCAGGGTCCACAGGTGGTCGGGGCCGAGTTCCCGCATGCCGAACTCGTAGGCGTCCTGGCCGATGTCACAGGCCTCGGAGTAGTCACCGCGGAGCCGGACGATACGGGCCAGGCCGTTCCAGGAGGCGATGACGGCCTGCTTGCCCACGTCCCTGCCTGAGGACGAACGCTGGAGCGAGTGGACCTTCTTCTGCAGTTCGAACGCCTTGGTGTAGTCACCGAGCAGCATGTGGTCGACGGCGAGGTTGTTCATGACCCGTAGCGTCCGGGGGTGCTCGGGGCCGAACGCGGCCTCGTGCCGGCTCAGCGAGTTCTCGTCGTGCTCCAGCGCTCCGCTGAAATCGCCCCTCGTCCTCAGGTCGGCTCCGTGACTGTTGGTCATCAGGAGCGTCTCCTCGTGATCGACTCCGAGGACCTCCCGCATGCGTTCCAGGGTCGCGCTGTTGAGCCTGAAGGCGGTCTTGTAGTCGCCGAGCTCGCGCAGCACCAGGCCGAGATGCCGCTGCGCGGAGAGCACGTACGGGTCGTCGTCGCCGCTGTCGGCCCGCCATCGTGTGATCAGACGCTCGACCAGGTCGACGGCCAGTCTGTACGACGCCGACGAGTAGAGGAAGCGCACCATACGGAGGGCGAAGCGGCGCACGCGCGGATCGTCGCTCACCTCCACCTCGGCGGGCTTCAGGTGGCTGAGCAGTTCGGTGAAGCGCGGCCAGAGGGCGTTGTCGTCGGGACTCTGGGGTGCCGTCAGCGCCAGCAGGAGGTGCACCTCGCGGCGGAAGGACTCCTTCTCCTTCCCGCTCAGCTCGTCCCGCAGAAGGGCCTGGACCAGCCGGTGCACCAGGATCGTCCGGTTGCCCGGGTCGATCCGCACCAGCGCGTAACGTCCCAGTTCCCTGATCGCCCTGCTCAGCAGCAGCGGATCGTCGAAGAGGGGCCCGAGGCGTGACTCCGAGGCGAACCCCTGGGGAAGGGTGTCGAAGACGTCGCGGGGGATGGGATCGGGGCCGAAGAACGCGCAGCAGCGCAGAAGTTCCACGGCCTCGGGAAGTTTGGCCTTGAGCTGCGACACCGACAGCGACCAGGCCGCCGTCATCGACAGCGGGTAGCCGGTCGCCCTGTTGGCGTCGAGCACCTTGGTCGTCTGCTTCTTGAGCAGCGTGAGATACCGCTCGACGGACATCCCCGTCTCGTACTGCAGCGCCCCGGCCTGCTCCAGGGCCAGAGGGAGGTCTCCGAGTTCCTCGGCCAGCCGGTCCCTGTCCTCGTCGCTGCTGGAGCCGGCCACCTTCTTGCGAAGGAACTCGACGCTCTCCGCCCTGCTGAACACATCGACGGGGACGGTGTCGACCACGCTCTCCCAGGCGTGGTTGCGGGAGGTGATCAGGACGTGTCCCGGGCCGCGCGGGATGATGTCGTTGATCTCCTCCGGCCTCTCGGCGTTGTCGAAGATGAGCAGCCACCGCGAGTAGGGCTCGCCGCGGCGCAGGGCGTCCAGCACGGCGGCGGACGCCTCCTCCACGCCCATCACCGACGAGGACTCCACCCCAAGGTCGGGAGCGAGCCCGGCCAGCGTGGAGCGCACGAGCATCGGCTGGTCGGCGGGAATCCACCAGACCAGGTCGTACTCGTCCTGGAAGCGGTAGGCGTACTCGATCGCGACGTGGGTCTTGCCGACACCGCCGAATCCGTGAAGCGCGTGCGGCACCACGGCGGTGACCTCGGAGGTGACCCCGGCGTGCAACTTCTCGAGGAGGTCCTCGCGGCCGGTGAAGTTCTTGTTCCGTGGTGGCACCCTGCCCCAGACCCGGGGCCGGCGTCCCCGTGTCCGAGAAGCCGCCGACGACTCCGAACTGGACATGCGATCGCCTCCGCTCGTCCGATCCCGGCTCAGCCTAAGAGACCCACCCACGCCAAAGGCATGCACGCGGAGGTCATAGTCCCATGCGAGATTGCCGAAGAAGAAATACGGCACGCATGTATCCCCCACTCTTTGCCGCACCAAAACAACCGGCTACGCTAGGTTGGCAGTGCTCGTCAAGCGTGGAAAGACGACACTACAAGTGATCCCGCCGAGAAGACAACCTTATACGGATCACTTCAAGAAGAAGACAAGGGGAGCCCTGTGGCCAGGAAAACAGACATGAAAGACGCGCACGTGAAAGGCCGCCTGGTCGACGTGACCGGACTGACGTTGGCCGACCTCGACCGGATCGAAGGGTCGGCGTTCAGGGACGCATTGCGGCACATACTCGATGATGACGATATGGGGCCTGTCGCCGGATTCTCATCGGTCGTGCAGAAAACCGTGACCTCAACGCTGCCGAAATAAGCGGTATAGAGTGTTGTAAGGACATATCTCCTTGGTCAGGGTGGCTCATGTACGGTGTCGGCCGGGAAGGCCGATCGATTCGCTCGCCGGAAACGTCCACGCCCTGGGAGGGGTCATGCAGGTCCGTCTCCTACCGGTGACACCCCGTGTAACCGGCACACCGTCGGCCACCGTCGTACGTGTGCCGGCGCCCATGCCCCCGATCGAACGGGGAGAGGGCACGGCCGAGAACAGAAGCGGGTGAGATGACGATCACGGCCTCCACCGGAGACGGCTCCCTTGCACCGTACGCGGGGCTGCGCTCCTACGACAGAAACGATCACGCACTGTTCTTCGGACGGGACCACGAGGCCCGCGAGATCGCCACCATGTGGCCGGCCACCGGTCTCGTCGTCCTGCTCGGCGCGCCGGGTGTGGGGAAGTCCTCACTCCTGCGGGCGGGCGTCCTGCCCCGCATCGACGCCGGGCACGCGGACATCCTGCCCGTCGCCCGCGTATCGCCGCACAGGCTCTCCCCGCCGTTCCCGGACGATCCCGGCAACACCCACGTCCTGGCCCTGCTGTCGTCATGGGCCCCCGAAAAGCCGCTGTCGGCCCTGGCCGGTCTGACGATCTCGGACTTCCTGAGGGAGCACCCGGAGCGGGTCGACAGATACGGTGACCCGATCCCCGTCCTGGTCGCCATCGACCAGGCCGAGGAGCTCTTCAGCGGCCCCCCCGACCAGGAGGAGGAGCGCCAGGAGCTGCTCCTCCAGCTGACCCGGGCGGTGAGGGAGCACGCCGGGCTGCACCTGCTCCTGTCGCTGCGCGAGGAGTGCCTGGCACCCATGCTGCCGTACGAGCGCCTGCTGGGCCGGAGCTCACGGACGCGCTTCCGCCTGCTCCCCCTCTCGCGGGCGGCGGCCCTCGACGCGGTGACCAGGCCCCTCGGAGGGACCGGCCGTTCCTTCGCCCCCGGCGCCGCCGAGCGGCTCGTCGACGGCCTGGCGGCCTCTCCCCTCACCGGCCACGCCGGGGAGACCTCCCGCCTCCGCGCGGTCGAGCCGGTCCGCCTGCAGATCGCCTGTTCCGCGCTGTGGGAGGCGCTGCCTCCCTCCCTGACGGAGATCACCGCCGGGCACGTGAACCTGCCCGAGGACGTCGACGCCTTCCTGGCGGGGTTCTGCGACCGGATCCCGGAGCAGGTCTCGGCCGGATCGGGGATGACGGCGTACGGGATCCGCTCGTGGCTGCGCACGACCTTCCTCACCGACGCGGACAGGCACACCACCGTCGACGAGGGCCCCCACACGACCGCGGGCATGCCGAACCGCGTGGTCAGGGCGCTGGAGGACCACCACCTGCTGCGCAGCGAGCAACGGCTGGGACTACGCCGGTACGGGGTGCTGGACGACCGCATGCTGGCCTCCCTGCGCCGGTCGCGCTCCTCGGCCACCTGCCTCACCGAAGCGCGGGCCGCCCTGGCCGGGGGGGACCTGATGAGGGCGCGCGACCGCGCCGAGGAGGCGTGCTCCCTGGAGGCCGGTGAGACCTCGGTGCGGGCCGAGGCGCTGGTGGTCCTGGGCGAGGTGGCGGCGAGAACGGGAGAGGTGAAGACCTCGCGACGTCACTTCGCGCGGGCGGCGGACATGTTCGCGAAACTCCAGCGCTTCACCGGCGTGGCCGTCGCGCTGACCGGGGAAGGACGGCTCTGGCTCGGCCAGGGGGACTACGACCGGGCGGTCGAGCGGCTCTACACCGCCTTGCCCTGGGCTCCCAACGATCTGTCCGTACAACTGGCGCTCGGTGAGGCCCTCTGGTGTCAGGGCAACCCCCGTCCGGCCCTCGCCCTGCTCAACGGGGTCGTTTCCATGGCCGACACCCCTTCCCCCCGGATGCTCGCGTTGCGTGACGAGATCCTCGCCGATCTCGACCGGCTTGAGGCCCTGGGCGACCTGGAGCCGGTCTGACGGCACCGGCGGCCCGGCACGATCACCGCCAGGCCGCCTGCTCCGCCCCCGAAGGGCGGCTCGACGCGGTCAGTCCCGGGCTTCCACCGCGTCTTCGGAGACAGGCCGGGGATTCTCCGCGGGAGCGGAGAAGCGCCTGAGGTCCGGCGTCGCGGTGCGCCAGATGTGGTCGAACTGCTCCACCCAGTAGGCGTACCAGCGCTCGTCGCGACCGCGGGTCAGCTCAAGGTGCATGCGCGAGGAGGTCGACGGGTTGTGGAATCCGTGGATCTCCACGATGATCCGGCCCCTGGGCGTCTCCGGGTCGACGAGCACGAGGCTGAATCCCGGGCTGTAGGGGAGCATCCGGTACTCGAACCCTCCGGCGACCTTCCAGTCGCCCATCAGGCGGAGGCGTTCCATCGTCCCCTCCAGGGAGGCGGGGAGCCGTTGCACCGGGAACTCGATCGAGTCGTCGAGCTGCCTGGCGGCCAGCCGGACGGCCGCCTTCTCGGCCGGGTCGAGCACGACGATCCTCACCCGGCCCTTCTCCCGCGCGAGCACCGTGGTGCGCAGGATCTCGCAGGTCTGCGCCGACAGCAGGTTCACCGCGGACGGGGCGAACACGCGGACGTCGCGCGCGTGGGCGAACAGCGACGACAGCGGCGCCGTGTCGTACACCGACCGGTCGTGCAGCAGGTCGGCAGGCGGGGCCTCCGTTCCTGCCGGCAGGGTCAGGCGGTAGATCAGCAGCCCCAGACCGGAGAACAGGGCCGCCCACCTCAGCTCCTCGCTCAGGAGGTCGTTGAAGGTCGACAGGAACGCGAACGCGAAGACGACGATGGTGAGCGCGTACGCGTCGAGGTGCTGACGGGCCTTGAGATCCGCACCGACCCTGCGCAGCCATCGCATACCGACCCCCCAGCCATCGGGCACCGTCGCAGATGACTATTCCCGCTGTACGCGGCCGGGACCACCGGACGCGCGATGTTTCGCGCCTTTTCCGGCCGGGCCGCCTCCACGGGGAGGACGGCCCGGCGTTCCGGACAGGACGAAGCAGGACAGTGGCCGGGCCAGACAGGACAGGACAGGACAGGACAGGACAGGACAGGACAGTGGCCGGGCCGGGCCGGGCCGGGCCGGGCTCGCCGGATGTGCGTGGGCGGACGGACGCGGGGATCAGACCGCGACCGGCTGGCGGCGGCGCTGCCAGATGCTGTCGACGGCGAGGGCGCCGCCGCCGCTGAAGCCGACGGCCAGGGTGGTGACGGCGAGGACCAGGACGTACTCGTAGCCGCCCTTGGCGGCACCGAAGCCGTTGGCGCCGTGCACGAAGAGGATCGCGCCGAGCATGGTGAGCGCGAGCAGGGTGCCGAAGACGGGCAGGGCGGCGCCCAGGATGAGCGCGATGCCGCCGACGACCTCCAGGACGGCCACCACCGGGGCGGCGACGCCCGCCAGCGGGATGCCTGTCGAGTCGAAGAACGCCGTGGTCTGGGCCAGGCCCATCGTCGTGAACTTCTGCCAGCCGTGCACCACGAAGACCACACCCAGGACGACGCGTGCCACCAGCAGGGTGTAGGGGTGAATCCTGTCAACCATGATGACTCCTCATGTCATTCGAATTTGTACAGAACCCTAGCGGTTAGTTCAAATTCGAACAAGCATAAGATGTAGGGGTGAGCGAGACGAGATGGCTCAACGAGGCCGAGATGGCCGCGTGGGTGGCGTATGTGGCCGCCACGCACCTGCTGGAGCGTCGCGTCGAGGATCAGCTGAAGGCCGACTCCGGCCTGACCCATGCCCAGTACGAGATCCTGGCGAAACTCTCCGCCTGCCCCGGGGGGCAGTTACGGATGACGGAGCTCGCCCACAGACTGATCGTCTCCAAGAGCGGGCTCACGTACCAGATCGGGCAGCTGGAGAGGAAGGGGCTCGTCACCCGGGCGAGTTGTCCCTCGGACGAGCGGGGGGTGCTCGCCGTGCTCACCGAGAAGGGAATGGACTGCCTGCGAAGGACCGCGCCGGGACACGTCGCCGTCGTGCGCGCCTTCCTGATCGACCGGCTCACCCCCGAGGAGATCGAGGCCATGCGGCAGATCATGACGAAGGCCACCGCCGCCATGGAGTCGGTGCCCCCCGGCCCGCTCCGCGCCCCGGGACCGGGCGAGACCCCGGGCTGACCGGCGAGACACTTCCCCGACGGGCGCCGGGGCGTGGATCTCCCCCTGTACCGTGCCTCCGCGCAGAGGGAATCCCCGGCCGGAGGCGGACCACAAAAAAGGATCCGGTACGGCTCGCACGGGGGGCATACCGTGTGAGCCGTACCGGATCACGCCACATCGCCGGGTCAGGCGGCGGTGCAGCCGATCTGAGAGGGTGCCTGGTTGCTCCCGGACCAGCTACCGGTGAACCCGAAGCTCGCCGAGGCGCCCGCGGGGAGGGAGCCGTTGTGGGAGACGTTGCGCACCGAGACACCCGAGCCGTTCTGGGTGTGCTGGCCGTTCCAGAGCTGGGTGATGCGCTGGTCGCCGGGGAAGGACCAGGTCACCGTCCAGCCGGACAGCGGCGCGGTGCCGGTGCTCTTCACCGTCACATCACCCTGGAAGCCGCCCTGCCAGGAGCCGGACACCTTGTAGGAGGCCGTGCAGGCCCGCCCGGCGGTCGGCGTGACGGTCGGGGTCGGCGTGGGGGTGGGCGTGACGGTCGGGGTCACGGTGGGGGTGGGCGGCGGCGAGCCCGCGAGGGCCAGCTCGTAGGCGCGCTGCGGCACGAACTGCCCGGCCGCGGCGATGCATCCGTCCGCCTCGCCCGGCAGCTTGATCCACAGGAACGCGTCGATCATCGAGTCGCCGGTGGCGTTGGTGCTCGGCGTGCCGATGGCCCGGCCGCCCGGGTCGCACCACTCGCTGCCCTGCGGGCCGTTGCCGTTGCGGCTGGTGTCGATCACCGCGCGCAGGCGGGAGACGCCGGTGGCGGCGATGACGTTCTTGGCGTACGGGACCTCGGTGGAGTTCGACCGGTAGTTGGAGACGTTGAGGGAGATGCCGTCGGCGCTGTTGGCCACGTCCGCGGCCCTGAGCCGGGCCGCGGCCTCACCGGCCGAGAGCCAGCCCGAGTGGCCGATGTCGAAGTAGACCTTGGCCGAGGAGGACCCGGCCTTCAGCTTCTTGCCGGCGTACGCCATGGAGGCGTTGGTCTCCTGCTGCTGGGAGGAGCTCATGCAGTTGGTCATGATCGGGAGCACGTCCGGCTCCAGGATGATCGACGCCGGGCGTCCCTGCAGGCCGGCGGCGACCTCGTCGATCCACTGCCGGTAGGCCGTGTGGTTGGGAGCGCCACCCGTGCTGGCCCCGCTGCAGTCGCGGTTGGGGATGTTGTAGACGACGAGGATGGGGATCTTGCCCGCGGCGGCCGCGGCCCCGACGAACGACGACACCTGGCCGCGGACCGTGGAGGTGTTGGTGGTGGTGTACCAGCGCGCCTGCGGGACGGCGGCGATCCGGTCGCGGATGATCGCGGCCCTGGAGTCGCCGGGGTTGGCGGCGACCCACTTGGCGGCGCCGGTCTCGGGGTCGACGTAGAAAGGCGAGTCAGCGGCGGAGGCGCCGGTGGCGACGGCGACCGCGCCACCCGACACGATCGCGACCGCAGCGCAGAGCGTGGCGAGGATGGACCTTCTCGGCATGGATCGAGCTCCTTCAAGGAGGGCATGGGAGCGCTCCCAACATAGGTGCGCGGGTGCTCCGGTAGACAGCCCCGGTGCCTCCGCCCTCACACCACGCCGCGCTGACCTGTGCGAACACCGGCCGCACCCCATGAAAGTTTCAGCACATCGGCCGGACGGCGTCGCCCGCGTGGGAGGGGTCCGGAAGAGCGCGGGGAACCGCCCGGCACGGGGAGTCCTCGTTCCCCCGCGAACACTCGCCGGAACACCGCACCCGCTGAGACCATATGAAGTCATGATCTTCCAGATCGAACGCCCAGGATCCCCCTTCCTTTCCCGGACCGTCGTCCCGGATCGGCCGGGTACGGGGCCGGCTCACCCCTCGGGCCGTGCCGGCGCCCCCGGGATCGGACGGCACCGCGAAGGGGCACGACGGTGAGGGGTTTCGCGAGGACCTCCCTCGTCCCCGGCAGGGCGCGCACCGCGTTCACGACGGCGGGCGCGCGCCTCGGGACGGCCGTGAGGTCCCGGATGCTCGGAGACGGGTGGCCGACGAACCGTTCGCGGGTGGCGGACGTCGTCCTCGCACTGGGTGTCTGGCTGCTGTACGTCGCCCTGACCGTCCTGCAGGGCAGGCTCTCCTCGCAGGGCTTCTCCGTCCTGCTGTTCACGTTCTTCACCGTCTCGTCCGCGGCCCTGCTGTGGCGGCGGAGCCGGCCGGGTGTCGTCGTGGCCGTCACCGCGATCTGCGACAGCGTGATCGTCGTGTCGACGGGCTGGAAGGGGTACGGCCTGCAGGTGATGCTGGCCCTGTACGCGGCGGGCAGGCACGGCGAGGCCCGGCGCGCCTGGATCGCGGCCGTGGCCGCGGCGCTGTTCTATCCGGCGGTGGCGACGGGCGTCCAGCTCGTCACGGCGGCCGATCGCCGGGATTCCGGTTCCGTGGGACTGGTCGTCCCGCCGCTGCTCGTCGGGGCGGGCAGGCTCGTGCGGCTGCGCCGGGAGACCGTCCTCGCCGAGGAGGCCGAACGTGCCGAGGAGATCGTACGGGCGGAACGCCGTCACATCTCCCGGGAGCTGCACGACGTGGTCGCCCACAACATCAGCACGATGCACATCCTGCTGGGAGCGGCGCGCATGACCATGGCCGACGACCCCGCCGCGGCCGAGACCTCCCTGCTCGGCGCCGAGCGCGCCGGACGCGAGGCCCTGGCGGAGATGCGCCAGCTCCTGCGCGTACTCCGTGCCGACCAGGCGAACGATCCGGCCGGCGCGGAGACCTCCCCTGAGCCGGCCGCCCTCCCCGCCCGCGGGGCGGCCGCCCTGCCCGCGCTGGTCGTCCGGGCACGCGAGGCGGAGCAGCCGGTGTCCCTGGAGGTGACCGGCGAGCCCTGCCGTCTGCCCGCCGTGGTCGACCACGCGGTCTACCGGATCGTCCAGGAGTCGCTGACCAACGCGCGCAAGCACGCCGGGAACGCGCCGGTGAGGGTCAGGGTCGTCTACGATCCCTCGGCCGTCGAGGTGGAGGTGGTCGACGACGGGCCCGGCACACCCTCCGGTGGCCGGAGACACGAGGGCCAGGCGGGGGGTGGGTTCGGGCTGGGCGGGATGGCCGAGCGTGTGGCACTCTGCGGTGGGCGGCTGGAGACGGGACCTCTGCCTGAGGGGGGATTCCGGATCCACGCCCGGTTGCCCCTCACGCTCTCCGACACGACCTGACGGCCCGGTCCGGCGGCGACGGCGGCGGGTGGGGTGGTCCGGCGGATTCCGCCGGCCGGTGTCCGGCCGGAAGGCGTCCGGGCGCCGGGAACCGGCCGGACAGGAGGGAGAAGAACATGATCAGGGTGCTGGTCGTCGACGACCACGCGGTGGTGCGCTCCGGCTTCCGGATGATCTTGAACGCCCAGGACGACCTCTCCGTGGTGGGCGAGGCGGGCGACGGCGACGAGGCCCTCGTCCTCGCCCGCGACCTGCTCCCCGATGTGGTGCTGATGGACCTGCACATGCCGGAGACCGATGGCGTCACCGCCACCGGACGGATCACCGCCGAACTGCCCGGCGTGCGCGTGCTCGCGCTGAGCACCTTCGACCTGGACGAGTACGTCGTCGAGGCCCTGCGGGCCGGAGCCTCGGGCTTCCTGCCCAAGGACGTCTCCCCCGAAGAACTGATAGAGGGGGTCCGGGTGGTGCAACGCGGCGACTCGGTCGTCGCCCCGCGGTTGCTGACCCGCCTGATCGGCACCTTCGTCCGGTCCGCACGACCCCGGCCCGCGACGATGCCGCCCGAGCTCGCCGGCCTGACCGGCCGTGAGCGGGAGGTGCTGGTCCTCATCGCGCACGGGCGGTCCAACCCCGAGATCGCCGAAGCGCTCGGCGTGGCGGCCTCCACCGTGAAGAACCATGTGACCGGCCTGTTCGCCAAGCTCGGCGTCCGCGACCGCGCCCAGGCCGTGGTCATCGCCTACGAGGCCGGGTTCGTCACCCCGGGCGCCACCGGCTGACCCGCCCCCGCCCCGCCCCCGCCCGCCTCCTTCTCCGTACACCTCTCACGAGCCTCGCCGGGCCCTCCCGGCGCCGGTCCGGCCTGGGACCGTGCTCCCAGACGGGAGAGCGACCGGCGCCCCGCTCCCAGGCGGGAAATCGTTCCCCGCGACGAGGGAAGGGGCCCGATCGCGGGCGAACCTGGAGACATGAACAGGGACCAGCGATCCATCACACGCCGGGCCGCGGCAGCGCTCGTCACGACAGGAGCCTGCGGGACGCTCCTCGTCTCGCTCCTCACCGCCCCGAACGCCGCCGCCCGAGACCATGACACGCCCTCCGCCGCCGTGCCCGCCGAAGGCCGGGAGGCGAGCGGGGAGACATCAAGGGGCACGAACGGCTCCCGGCATCCGTGCGCCTCCGCGAAGGCCCGCTGCGACGGGGAGATACGGGTACCCCTCGACTGGAGCGATCCGGCGTCGGAGCGGATCACCGTGGCGTTCGCCTGGCTCCCCAGGAAGGACGCCTCCCGCCCCGCGGCCGGAACCGTGCTGGCCAATCCCGGCGGGCCCGCGCCGGCGCTTCCCGCGGTGCCGTCCCTGACCGAGGCGCTCGGGCCGGTGCTCGACCGGCACGACCTCCTGGTGGTCGAGCCGCGCGGGCTGGGGAGGTCCAGCCCCCTGCTCTGCCCGGGACTCGACCTGGAGCGCCAGGAGAGCGTCGGCGCCTGCGCCGCGCACCTGGGCCCGCGCGTCCGGTTCTTCACCGCCGACCAGGCCGTCGCCGACATGGACGCCGTCCGCGCGGCGCTGGGGGTGCCGAAGGTGACGTTCTACGGCGTCTCCTACGGCACCCTGTTCGCCCAGGCGTACGCCGCCCGCCACCCGGACCGCCTGTCGGCGGTGATACTCGACAGCATCGTCCCCACGGGCCCGGACGGTTACGTGACCAGGCCGATCCGCAGCGGCGCCCACCTGCTCGACGTGGCCTGCGCCCCCTCGCGCGCCTGCCGGCGACTGCCGGGCACCCCCGCCGACGCCCTCGCGAGGCTGGTACGGCACCTGCGCGAACACCCCGATCCGGGGGTGCGGCTCCCGTCACTCGGGCACCTGACGAACAACCTCTACCTGCCGATGGTCGGCCGCGAGCTGAACGCGGCCGTCGCCGCGTACCTGGACGGCGACCCGCTGCCGCTGCGCCGGCTGGCGCGGGTGATCGACGCGGCCCCGAGGGCGCCGCTGCGCGGCGCGGAGCTGGCGGGCCTGATCTCCTACACCTGCGCCGACAGCGCCTTCCCGTTCGAGCGCGGGGCCGCGCCGGACGAGCGGCGGCGCCAGCTGGAGCGCCACTACGACGCCGAGCGCCCGTTCAGCCCGTTCACCGTCGCCGATCTCGGCGCGTCCTCCTCGCAGCGGCCGATCCTCGGCATGCAGGACATCTGCGTCGGCTGGCCGACCCCCCGCAGCAGCCCGCCCGTGCCGCCGGGCGCGGTGTACCCGCGGGTGCCGGTCCTGGCCCTGGGCGGTGACTTCGACACGACCACGCCTGCGGAGGCGGCCGCGGTGACCCGCCGCTTCCCGGTCTCCGTCTTCTCCCGGGTCCGTGCCGGCGGCCACGGCCCCACCGTGAGCACGCCGGCGAACGCGTGCGCCCGCGGCGCGATGCGCGCCTTCATCGCCGACCCGTACGCCTCCGGCGGCGCGCCCCGATGCGACGAGGCGACCTACCGCGCCCTGGGTTCCTTCCCGCGGACCGCGGGGCGGGTGCCGCGGGCCCGCGGCACCGGCCTGACCGGCGAGGAGCGGAAGGTCGTCGCGGCCACTCTCGCCACCGTCGCCGACGCGGCGGCCAGGCGCGATCCCCTCAGGTCCCCGTACTGGCAGGAGGCCACCGAGGCGGGCCTGCGCGGCGGCCTGCTGACGTTCGGCGACGGGACCGGCGGAGCGGTCGCGATCACGCTCCGGGACGTCCGGTTCGCCGACGACCTCTCCGTGGACGGCGAGGCCCGCCTGAACGGCGGGGACGCCACGGCCCGGCTGACCGTCACCGGAGCCGGCGGGTCGCACGCCGTGGAGCTGAGGTGGGAGGCGTTCCGCGCCCGGGACGACATCGCCGTCTCCGGCACCGTCACGGGCCGCCCCTTCACCGCGACGGTCCCCGTGCACTGACGCCCCGGCCCCGCCCTCGCGCCCCCGGCCTGCCGGCCCCCGGACTCACCGTCCCGAACCCACCGTGTCACCGGTCACCGGCCGTCGTTCCGAACGCGCCGCCCTCGTACGGCTCAGAGGTCTCCGAGGCCGAGCTGGCGGGCGATCAGCATGCGCTGGACCTCGCTGGTGCCCTCGCCGATCTCCAGGATCTTGGCGTCCCGGTAGAAGCGGCCGACCGGGTACTCGTTCATGAACCCGTACCCGCCGAAGATCTGGGTGGCGTCGCGGGCGTTGTCCATGGCGGCGTCGCCGGCGACCAGCTTGGCGATGGCGGCCTCCTTCTTGAACGGCTCGCCCGCGAGCATCCTCTCGGCCGCGTGGTGGTAGGCCAGGCGGGCCGTGTGGGTGCGGACCTCCATGTCGGCGATCTTGAACTGGATGGCCTGGTAGTGGCCGATGGGGTGGCCGAACGCCTGGCGCTCGCGGACGTAGCGCAGCGACTCGTCCACGCAGCCCTGGGCCAGGCCGACGGACAGGGCGGCGATGGCGACGCGGCCCTCGTCGAGGGTCTGCAGGAACTGCGCGTAGCCGCGGCCGCGCTCGCCGAGCAGGTTGCCCGCCGGGACGCGGCAGTCGGTGAAGGAGAGCTCGCGGGTGTCGGAGCAGTTCCAGCCCACCTTGGAGTACTTCTTCGAGACGGTGAGGCCGGGCGTGCCGGACGGCACCAGGATCGTGGAGATCTCCTTCTTGCCCCCGGCCCGCTCGCCGGTGATCGCGGCCACGCCGATGACGCCGGTGATGTCGGTGCCGGAGTTGGTGATGAACGCCTTCGACCCGTTGATGACCCACTCGTCGCCGTCCAGCACGGCGGTGGTGCGCATGCCGCCGGGGACGTCGGAGCCGCCGCCCGGCTCGGTGAGGCCGAACGCGCCCAGCATCTCGCCGGTGGCCAGCTTCGGCAGCCACTCGGCGCGCTGCTCGGGCGTGCCGAACCGGTGGATCGGCATCGCGCCCAGCGACACGGCCGCCTCCACGGTGATCGCCACGCTGGAGTCGACCCTGGCCAGCTCCTCCAGGACCAGGCAGAGCGCGAAGTAGTCGCCGCCCATGCCGCCGTGCTCCTCGGGCAGCGGCAGCCCGAACAGGCCCATCGCACCCATCTGCCGCACGATGTCGTAGGGGAACTCCTCGCGCTCGTAGAGGTCCCCGATCACCGGGGCCACCACGTCGCGGGCGAACGCCTCGACGGTCTTGCGCAGGTCCTCGTACTCTTCGGTCAGCTTCGGCATGGTCACTCCTTGACGTTGTCCGCGGTCGTGCCCTGACCGGGGGCCGGGGTGGTGGCCCGGCCGGGCCCTGCGGGCGGGGTGCCGCCCAGGGCCTGGACGACCCGTGAGGGGCTGGGGCGGCCGAGCCTCGCGGCCAGCCAGGTGCTGGTCTCCACCAGCGACGCGAGGTCGAGCCCGGTCTCGATGCCGAGACCGTGCAGCATCCAGACCAGGTCCTCGGTGGCGAGGTTGCCGGTGGCGCTCTCGGCGTACGGGCAGCCGCCGATGCCTCCGGTGGAGGCGTCGACCACGGTCACGCCCTCGCGCAGGGCGGCGAGGGTGTTGGCCAGCGCCTGGCCGTAGGTGTCGTGGAAGTGCACCGCGAGCCGCGAGGGGCCGCCGAACGCCTCGATCAGCGCGGCGACGTGGCCAGGGGTGCCGACGCCGACGGTGTCGCCGAGCGAGAGCTCGAAGCAGCCCAGGTCGAGCAGCCTGCGCCCGACGGAGACGACCTGGCCGATCGGGGTGGGCCCCTCCCACGGGTCGCCGAAGCACATCGACACGTACGCGCGGACCCTCAGGCCGTGCGCCAGCGCCCGCGCGACGACCGGCTCGAACATCTCGAACTGCGACTCCAGCGTCCGGTTGAGGTTCCTGGACGCGAACGTCTCGGTGGCGCTGGCGAAGACCGCGATCTCCTCGACGCCGTGTTCGAGGGCCCGGTCGAGGCCGCGCTCGTTGGGCACGAGCACCGGGTAGCGCACGCCCGGCACCCGTTCCATGCTCTCCAGCAGCTCCGACGCGTCGGCGAGCTGGGGCACCCATTTCGGGTGCACGAAGCTGGTGGCCTCGATCACGCGGTGCCCGGCGGCGGCGAGCCGGGCGACGAACTCGGCCTTGACCTCGACGGGGACGATCGCGGACTCGTTCTGCAGCCCGTCGCGCGGCCCGACCTCGTGGATCGTGACCCGTTCGGGCAGCCCTTCAGCCCGGACCGGGTACGGTTCGCGCGTCACGGCTCCTCCCCGCGTACGACGGCCAGCACGGCGTCCATGGCGACCGCCTGGCCCGCGCGGACCCGCAGCTCCTCCACGACGCCGTCGATCGGCGCGGTCACGGTGTGCTCCATCTTCATCGCCTCCACGATGAGCAGTGGC
This sequence comes from Streptosporangium sp. DT93, assembly GCF_049844535.1. NCBI lineage: Bacteria > Bacillati > Actinomycetota > Actinomycetes > Streptosporangiales > Streptosporangiaceae > Streptosporangium > Streptosporangium sp. DT93. The sequence continues at coordinate 262,282 of NZ_JBNCLF010000002.1, read as the reverse complement.
TGTCCCTGGGCGACCCGGTCCCCCGGCGCGGCCTTCACCACCAGGACGGTGCCCGGCATGGGGCTGCGGACCTGCCCGTCCCCGGCGCCGCCCGCGCCCGCCCGGTCGGCGGGGTCGCCCAGGTGGCGGCGGGTCAGGGCCCAGGCGTCGCCGTCGCGGGCGAGCCAGACGGTGTCGCCGTCCAGGGCGGCGGCGTAGCGCCTGGCGGTCCCGCCGACGGTGACGATCACGTCCTCCCCGGCCTCGGCCAGGCGCGCCCGTACGGTCACCGGCCCGGCCTGGTCGCCACCGGCTCCCGGGGTCCCCGCCCCGGCGCCGGAGGCGGACGGCTCGTCACCGGGCAGCCGGATCTCGGCCCCGGTGCCGGGCAGGCCGCGGACGCGGAGCTCGTGGACGCCGTCGCGGCTCTCCAGCCGGTAGACGGTCCACGCCGCCTCGCCCAGCCGCCAGCCGTCGGGGACATCCCACGGGTCGGCCGGCGCCGCGGGGACGTGCTCGCGGTGCAGCAGGAGCGCGGCGGAGGCCAGGACGTCGGCGGGGACGCCCTGGGCGGGGATCAGCTCGTCCAGGTGGCGCTCGACGAGGCCGGTGTCCAGGTCCCCGGCGAGCACCGCGGGGTGGCCGATCAGCGCCCTCAGGAACGCGATGTTGGTGGGCACCCCGAGCACCGCCGTGGCCGCGAGCGCCCCGTCCAGCCTGCGCAGGGCGCTCGCCCGGTCCGTGCCCCAGGCGATGACCTTCGACAGCATCGGGTCGTAGTCGCTGCCGACCACGCCGCCGGTCACCAGCCCGGAGTCGACGCGCACGCCGCGCGGCTCGCGCAGCGCCAGCACCCGGCCCCCGGTGGGCAGGAAGCCCCGGGAGGGGTCCTCGGCGTAGACGCGGGCCTCGACGGCGTGGCCGGTGAGCTGGACCCGGTCCTGGGTGATCGGCAACCGCTCGCCCGCGGCGACCCTGAGCTGGAGCTCGACCAGGTCCAGCCCGGTCACCAGCTCGGTGACCGGGTGCTCGACCTGCAGCCGGGTGTTCATCTCCATGAAGTAGTAGTCGCCGGTGGAGCCCTGGACGATGAACTCGACCGTCCCCGCGCCGGTGTAGCCGACCGACCTGGCGGCCTCGACCGCGGCGGCGCCCATGGCGGCCCTGGTCGCGGCGTCCAGCAGCGGGGAGGGCGCCTCCTCGATGATCTTCTGGTGGCGGCGCTGGAGGCTGCACTCGCGCTCGCCCAGGTGGACGACGCCGCCGTGCGCGTCGGCCATCACCTGGATCTCGATGTGCCGGGGGTTCTCCACGAACCGCTCGATCAGCAGGGTGGAGTCGCCGAACGCGGCCGCGGCCGTACGGCGGGCCGAGGCCAGCGCGTCGGGCAGCTCCCCGGCGGAGCGGACCAGCACCATGCCCTTGCCGCCGCCGCCCGCCGAGGGCTTGATCAGGGCGGGGAACCCGACGCGGGCCGCGGCCTCGGCCAGGTCGTCGTCGGGCTCGGCGCCGCCGGGGACGACCGGGACGCCCGCGGCGGAGACGGTCGCCTTGGCCCGGATCTTGTCGCCCATCGCCTCCACCGCCTCCGGGGGCGGGCCGACGAAGACCAGCCCGGCCCCGGCGCAGCGCCGCGCGAAGCCGGCGTTCTCGGCGAGGAAGCCGTACCCGGGGTGGACGGCCTGGGCGCCGGTGGCCGCCGCGGCGGCGAGGATGGCGTCGACGTCCAGGTAGCCGCCGGGCAGGCGTACCGCGACGTCGGCCTCGCGGACGTGCGGCGCCGAGGCGTCGGCGTCGCTGTGCACGGCGACCGAGCGGATGCCCAGCCTCCTGAGGGTGCGGGTGATCCGCAGGGCGATCTCGCCGCGGTTGGCGACGAGCACGGTGTCGAACATCCGGCGAGACTCCGAAGGCTCCGAGGGATGGGTCATGGTCGCGGTCACATCCGGAAGACGCCGTAGCCGACGGGTTCGAGGGGGGCGTTGGCCGAGGCGGACAGGGCCAGGCCCAGGACGGTGCGGGTGTCGAGGGGGTCGATGACCCCGTCGTCCCAGAGCCTGGCGGTGGAGTAGTAGGGGTTGCCCTGCTCCTCGTACTGCGCGCGGATGGCGTCGGGGTCGGCGTCGCCCACGGTGGACAGGACGTTGGCGGCCTGCTCGCCGCCCATCACCGAGATGCGCGCGTTCGGCCACATCCACATGAAGCGGGGCGAGTAGGCGCGCCCGGCCATCGCGTAGTTGCCGGCGCCGAACGAGCCGCCGACGACCACGGTGAACTTGGGCACCCGCGCGCAGGCGACGGCCGTGACCATCTTCGCGCCGTGCTTGGCGATGCCGCCCGCCTCGTACGCCTTGCCGACCATGAAGCCGCTGATGTTCTGCAGGAACAGCAGCGGGACGGACCGCCGGTCGCACAGCTCGATGAAGTGCGCGCCCTTCATGGCGGACTCGGCGAACAGGATGCCGTTGTTGGCGACGATCCCGACGGGGTGGCCGTGGACGCGGGCGAAGCCGGTGACGAGCGTGCTGCCGTACTCGGCCTTGAACTCGCCGAACCGGCTGCCGTCGACGACGCGGGCGATGACCTCGCGGACGTCGTAGGGGGTGCGGGTGTCGGCGGGGACGATGCCGTACAGGTCGCGGGGGTCGTGCGCCGGCTCCTCGGGCGCGGCGCGCTCCCACGGGGCGGGCGTGCGCGGCCCGAGGGTGGAGACGATGTCGCGGACGATCCGCAGCGCGTGGCGGTCGTCGTCGGCGAGGTGGTCGGTGACGCCGCTGACCCGGGCGTGCAGGTCGCCGCCGCCCAGCTCCTCGGCGGTGACCTCCTCGCCGGTGGCGGCCTTCACCAGCGGCGGCCCGCCCAGGAAGATCGTGCCCTGGTTGCGGACGATCACCGCCTCGTCGCTCATCGCCGGGACGTACGCGCCGCCCGCGGTGCAGGAGCCGAGGACCGCGGCGATCTGCGGGATGCCGCGCGCCGACATGGTCGCCTGGTTGTAGAAGATCCGCCCGAAGTGCTCCCGGTCGGGGAAGACCTCGTCCTGGCGGGGCAGGAACGCGCCGCCGGAGTCGACGAGGTAGACGCACGGCAGGTTGTTGTGGAGGGCGACCTCCTGGGCCCGCAGGTGCTTCTTGACGGTCATCGGGTAGTAGGTGCCGCCCTTGACGGTGGCGTCGTTGGCGACCACCACACACTCGCGGCCCGAGACGCGGCCCACCCCGGTGATGATCCCGGCGGCGGGGGCCTGGTCCCCGTACATGCCGCCCGCGGCGAGCTGGGAGAGCTCCAGGAAGCGCGAGCCGGGGTCGAGCAGGGAGTCGACGCGGTCGCGGGGCAGCAGCTTGCCCCGGGAGACGTGCCGGGCGCGCGCCTTCTCGGAGCCGCCGAGCGCCGCGACGGCGAGGCGTTCGGCGAGCTCGGCGACGAGCCGCTCGTTGACCTCGGTGTTGCGCTTGAAGCCCTCGCCACCCGGGTCGCAGGTGCTTCTCAGCACCGGCCAGCCACTCATCCGAGCCTCCCTCGTCCGGCTCCGTCGCCGCTGTGTCGCCGTCGTGTCATCGCTGTGGCCACCGTGATCGCCGTCATCGCCGTCATCGTCCGCTTCGGGGCCGGCGACCGGCGCCTTCACGGCCGATGTTAGTCATCATTAACGTTACCGTCTACCATACGAGAGGTGACGACCGATCGGACCCCCACCCGCGTCCGCGGCTCGCGGCGCACGGAGATCCTCGACGCCGCGGCCGCGCTGTTCGCGGCGCGCGGCTTCCACGGCGTCTCGATCGAGGACATCGGCGCCGCCGTCGGCACCTCGGGCCCCGCCCTCTACCGGCATTTCAGCGGCAAGGACGCGCTGCTCGCGGAGATGCTGCTCGACGTCAGCGAGCGCCTGCACACCTCGGGATCGCGCCGGGTGACCGAGGCCGCCGACGCCGAGGAGGCGCTGGACTCCCTGCTCGGGTGCCAGATCGAGTTCGCGCTGAACCATCCGGCGCTGATCACGGTGCACGACAGGGAGCTGGGCAACGTCCCCGAGCCCGCGCGCCGGCGGATCCGCAGGCTCCAGCGGCTCTACGTCGAGGAGTGGGTCACCGTGCTGAGCGAGCTCTACCCCGGCCGCTCCCAGGCCGGGCTGCGCGCCGCCACGCACGCCGTCTTCGGGCTGCTCAACTCCACCCCGCACAGCGCCGGCGAGCTGCCGCCCGCGGCGATGGCGGGCCTGCTGCGCGGCATGGCCCGCGCGGCGCTGGCCGCCCCCGAGGGTTAGGAATCGTTAACTCCGCGAGGGACGCCCGAAGAGCCGCGCGTTCCTGGCACGCCCCTGGCGCGGCCCCGACTCCCTGACGCGGCTCCGGCCCCCGGTCCCCGGCTCTCGGTTCCCTGGTTCCCTGGTTCCCAGGCCCCTGGTTTCCCGGCTCCGTGGTTCCCGGCTCCCCGGCGCCGTGGCGGTCGGTCTCCGCCGCGCTACCAGGGGTTTTCCTTGGTCCCCAAGTGAGACGCAAGTTCGTTCTGCGACTTTTGGCGTCCGGCACCGAGATCGCAGGAGATTCTTCATGGGGGTTCGCACCTTCTTCCCGTCCGGGCGGACGCGCGGGTGGACGACACCGTTCCCGCCGTACGCACCCTCCCGGGAAGAGATCCGGGAGGGTGCGCGGCCCGCGCCATGGGCCTCGGCGACTCCGGCGGCCTCGGTGACCTCGGTGCCCGTGGCCGTCCCGCCGCTCTCGCCGTCGTTCTCCCCACCGGACCCGGAGCCCGGGACGGCCGGTGAGAGCACCGTGACGTATGTCCGGCGCGTCCTCAGGGGCCGCGCGCCCGACCGGCCGAGGTCGGCGGCGATCGTCGTCCTCACCGCGGGCGCCACGGTCTCCCTGGTCACCCTGGTCGCGTTCGGCGCCGTGCTCGGCCAGGTCTGGCTGATGCCCCCGCTCGTGGCCAGCGCCGCCCTGGTCTTCGGCGCACCGGCCCTGCCGCTGGCGCAGCCGCGGAGCGTGATCGGCGGCCAGTTCCTGGCGGCGCTCACCGGATTCGCCGTACTGGCCCTCGCGGGTTCCTCCACCTGGGCCGCGGCCGTCGCGGGCGGCCTGGCCCTCGGGGTCACGGCCCTGACGCGTACGCCGCACTCCCCCGCCGCCGCCACCGCGACGATCGTGGTCGCCCAGCACCCGCCCATGCTGCCGTTCCTGGCGATCCTCGTCGCCGCGACCGTCGTCCTGGTGATCGTCGGCATCCTCGTCGGGCGCAGCGGGGTGACACCGCGCTATCCCGCCTACTGGTGGTGACGAAGCGACATCACGGCTCTCCTCACGGTCACCCGCCCCCGCATTTTCCCGGCCCTCACACCGGGGAGGAGAACCCCGTTCGAGGTTTCTCCTTTTATGGCGTACGACGACAAAGGCGTCTTCCGCGCCGCTCTCCCGGAAAAGGTGACGACGGCCGGAACGAAACCGCCTGTACCGGGGAGGCGCCGTCCCCCGGTACGGGTGCCTGCCGACCGTGACACCGCGTCACCTGGCGGGCGGGACGGGCTCGGGCATCCGGCCGGACACGGCGCCGACGACATCACGACATAAACGGAAATAATCGCATTTTCGGTAAGAGATCATTAAATGTGACAGATTGTCATAAATGTCTGTCGTGGAGAATCGGGCGGCCGACATCGGGGCATCAAAGATGTGAAGGTTCGGGACGGCGTCTCCCGATGAGGACATAATCGGGTTGTGGCGCGCGACACTGTTGAGACCCGTTTCACCGAGGCCGTGACCGCCCTGCGCCCCGGGGCACCGCGCGATCCCGGCCTGCCCGTACGGGAGGGCACGACCCTGACCGGGGCCCGCTGCCTGGAGCTGTTCGAGTTCCAGCTCGCCAGCAGGCTGCTGGACGTCACCGCCCGCTGGCTGCGCGAGCAGGGTCAGGGTTTCTACACCATCGGCTCGGCCGGGCACGAGGGCAACGCCGCGGTCGCCGGCGCGCTGCGCGCCACCGACCCCGCCCTGCTGCACTACCGCTCCGGCGCCTTCTACCTCGCACGCTCGGCCATGGCCGGGCGGCTGCCCGAGGAGGGGATACGCGACGTGCTGCTCGGCCTGACCGCCTCGGCCGAGGAGCCGATGGCGGGCGGGCGGCACAAGGTCTTCGGCCATCCCGACCTGGCGGTGATCCCGCAGACCTCCACGATCGCCAGCCACCTGCCGCGCGCGGTGGGCGTGGCCTTCGCCGTCGAACGCTCCCGCCAGCTCGGCCTGCCCGGGCGCTGGCCCGCCGACGCGATCACGGTGTGCAGCCTCGGCGACGCCTCGATGAACCACGCCAGCGCGCTGACCGGCGTCAACACCGCCGCCTACGGCGCGTACCAGAAGCTGGCGCTGCCGATCCTGTTCGTCTGCGAGGACAACGGCCTGGGGGTGAGCGTGCGCACCCCGGACGGCTGGATCCAGGCCGCCCGCCACCCGATGATCGAGTACTTCGACGCCGACGGCTGCGACCTGGCCGACGTCCACGACGTCGCGACGGCCGCCGCGGACCACGTGCGCCGGACCCGCTCCCCCGCCCTGCTGCGCGTCGGCACCGTCCGGCTGATGGGTCACGCCGGTTCCGACGTGGAGCTGTCGTACCGGAACAAGCGGGAGATCGACGCCGACCTGGCGCGCGACCCGCTCGTCGCCACCGCCCGGCTGCTCGTCGAGGCGGGACTGACCACCCCCGACGAGCTGCTGCTCCACTACGAGACGACACGCGAGCACCTGTTCAAGATGGCCATGGAGAGCTCGCGGCGCCCCCGCCTGACCTCCGCCGCCGACATCGTCGAACCGCTGGCCCCGCGCACCCCCGCGGCCGTCGCCGCGGCGAGCGCGACGGCCGCGGCGCCGGAGGTCAGGCAGAGGGCGTTCGGCGGCAGGCTCCCCGAGCAGGAGGGGCCGCTGACCTTCTCCCAGGCGGTCAACCGCACCCTCGTCGACGCGCTGGCCTCCCACCCCGACACGCTGGTCTTCGGGGAGGACGTGGCGCGCAAGGGCGGCGTCTACGGCGTCACTCGCGGCCTGCAGAAGCGCTTCGGGCTCGGCCGGGTCTTCGACACCCACCTCGACGAGCAGGCGGTGCTCGGCCTGGCGCTCGGCTCGGGCCTGTCCGGCCTGCTGCCGGTGCCCGAGATCCAGTACCTGGCCTACCTGCACAACGCCCTGGACCAGATCCGCGGCGAGGCCGCGACCCTGTCGTTCTTCTCCCGGGGTGCCTTCCGCAACCCGATGGTGGTGCGAGTGGCCTCGTACGCCTACCAGAAGGGCTTCGGCGGCCACTTCCACAACGACAACTCCGTGGCCGCGCTGCGCGACATCCCCGGCCTGGTGGTGGCGTCCCCGGCCCGTCCCGACGACGCCGCCTCGATGCTGCGCGGCTGCCTGGCCGCCGCCCGCGTCGACGGCAGCGTCTGCGTCTTCCTGGAACCCATCGCCCTGTACAACACCCGCGACATGTTCGAGGACGGCGACGGCGGCTGGCTCTCCCCCTACGTCCCCCCGGCCCGCTGGGCGGAGACCCACGTCCCGATCGGCCGCGCCCGCAGCTACGGCGACGGCCGCGACCTGACCATCGTCACCTTCGGCAACGGCCTGCGGATGAGCCTGCGCGCCGCGGTCAGGCTCACCGCCGAGGGGTACGGCTGCCGGGTCCTGGACCTGCGCTGGCTCTCCCCCCTGCCGGTGGAGGATCTGATGCGGGCCGCCGACCTGACGGGCAGGGTGCTGATCGCCGACGAGACCCGCCGCACCGGGGGCGTCTCGGAGGGCATCGTCGCCGAGCTGCTCGACGCGGGGTTCACCGGCAGGATCGCCCGGGTGACCTCCTGCGACAGCTTCGTCCCGCTGGGGGAGGCCGCCGGGCACGTGCTGCTGTCGGAGGACGAGATCGAGGCGGCCGCCCGCAAGCTGCTCGGCTGATCCGCTCGAAGCCGTCCGGCCGATCCGCCCGGTTGTTCGCGAGCCGCTCCCGGCCGATCCGCGCGCGGTGCCGCCGGAGCCGCTTCGGCGTTTCGGACGGGATCTCGGAAAACCGCCTCGACCTGTTCGCGGAACGTGTTCAATGCATAACGCGTCGTTACGGAGCATGGCCCTGATCCGGCGACGGTCCTCCCTCCATATCCCCCTGATCAGGAGGTAACATGCCCGACGTGGCGATCAAAAACACCGGTCAGCGCGTGGCTGACCTGGAGGCCTGGGCTTTCCGGACGGGTTCCGACCTGGCCGACATCAAGGAGACCCTGAGCGATCTTCCCACGATCATCCGTGAGGAGGTCATGATGTACACCGCGCCGATGTTCGAAGAGATCATGAACAGGATGGCCACCAAGGAGGACCTCTCCGCGCTGTCCGTCAAGGTGGACGGCCTGGAGACCAAGGTCGACGGCCTGGAAGCCAAGGTGGACGGCCTGGAGACCAAGGTGGACAGCCTGGAAGCCAAGGTGGACGGCCTGGAGACCAAGGTCGACGGCCTGGATGTTCGGATGGGCGCCATGGAGGGGCGCATGGACTCCATGGAGGGCAAGCTGGACCTGATCCTGGTCAAGCTCAGCTGACCGGCGCGTACGGGTCCCGCTGATCGCGGGACCCGGGGCGTCGGACCGGGGCATCTCGGCGGCCGGTGCGTGTCAGATGCCGGGCGACTCCCGCCTGACCGCCTTCGGACCGCGCGTCCCTGAAAGGTTCGCCTGTGGGGGACGGCGCGATGTTCGTCAACGCGGGGAGGCGGCGACGGTCGCCCTGACGCGGCGGTGCAGCCAGATCAGAGCCACGGCCAGGAGCAGGGCGCCGACGCTGAGGTCGTAGCGGCCGCCGAGCCCGACCAGCGCGTCGAGCCCGATGAAGAAACCGATGATCCCCGTGACCACCCAGAGTCCGTCATGTCCCAGCGGCCCCGTCGTGGTCCAGCCGGGCGGGCCGAGTCCCCACCGGTACGCCAGCTCCCGGCACAGCAGGGTCCCGCTGCCGTAGAGCGCCGCGAACATCGCGAGTTTCCACGGCAGCAGCAGGTCGAGCGGGGAGGTGGCGGTCGACAGCACCTCCCCCAGGTACGGCGCCAGCAGGAGCAGTGCGATCACGGGACGCCAGGTCATGCGCCGATCCTGCCCCGGCCCGCCGGTTCCCGGCCACCGTCTTAGGTGGGTACGCCTACGACCGAAGTCGCACCGGGACGTCCCGCACACCGGCCCGGTGGACCCTTCCGGTCACGGTGTCGACGGCGTCCGGAGCTCGCCGTCGACGCGGCGCGGGATCTCGTCGAACCCGTCGCGCAGCTCGGCCGGCAGGACGAACTCGGGCGCGTTCTGCCAGGCCACCGGCCGCAGGAACCGCCGGACGGCGGTGGCGCCGACCGAGGTGTGCTGGGAGTTGGTCGACGGCCAGGGGCCGCCGTGGTGCTGGGCCCAGGACACCGCCACTCCCGTCGGGTATCCGTCGAACAGCACCCGGCCCGACTTCATGCGCAGGGCCGCCTCCAGCCGGACCACGAGGTCGCGGTCGGCCTCCTCGGCGTGGATCGTCCCGGTCAGGGAGGCGGGAAGCTCTCCGATCAGGGAGGGCAGGTCGTCGCCGTCCCGGTATCTGACCAGCAGGACGACGGGGCCGAAGCACTCCTCGACGTCGCGCGGCCTCAGGTCGGCGGCGTCGATCGTGAGCACCCGGGCGCGGACGCCGAACCCGTCCCCTCCGGATCCCGTGCCGGTCGCGACCGTGCCGACGGCGTCGTCGGAGGTCAGCTCGTCGATCCCCCGCCGGTAGGAGGCGGCGATGTTCTCGTTGAGCAGCACGTACGGGGAGGCGGCCGACAGCGACGTCGCGACGATCTCGACGAGCCGGTCACCCGCCTCGCCTGCGGGGACGAAGGCCAGGCCGGGTTTCGTGCAGAACTGCCCGCCGGAGGCGGTGAAGGACGCGGTCAGCCCCTCGGCGATCGCCGGGCCGCGCGCCCCGGCCGCGGCCGGGGTGATCACCAGCGGGTTGATGCCGCTGAGCTCCCCGAAGAACGGGACGGGGTCCGGCCGCTCGTTGATCGCCTGCAGCAGCGCACGGCCTCCGGTCAGGGAGCCGGTGAAGCTCACCGCCGTGACGAGCGGGTGCCTCACCAGGTCGACGCCCGCCTGACGGCCGAACACGAGGGAGATGACCGCGTCGGGCAGTTCCGCCTGGCGCGCCGATCGGCGCAGGATGCCGGCGCACAGCACGGAGGTCGCGGGATGGGAGTCGTGGACCTTGACCACGACGGGACATCCGGCCGCGACGGCGGAGGCGGTGTCGCCGCCGACGACGGAGAAGGCCAGCGGGAAGTTGCTCGCGCCGAAGACGGCGACCGGCCCGAGCGGGACCAGCATGCGGCGCAGGTCCGGGCGCGGTCCCATCGGGGTGTCCCCCGGGGGGTCGAGCGTGGCCTCCAGGTAGCCGCCCTCGGTCACGACCCCGGCCAGGAACCGCACCTGGAAGATCGACCGGGTGAGCTCGCCGCCGAGACGGACGTCACCGAGGGCCGTCTCCCTGTCGGCGATCCGGACGATCTCCTCGCGGTGCTCCTCCAGGGCGTCGGCCCAGGCGCCGAGCAGGCGTGCGCGGCCGGAGCGGCCGGCGTCCTGGAGTGCCTGGAAGGCCCGGAACGCCTCGCCGACGGTCTCGTCGACGAGGTCGGGGCCGGACTCGTCGGCGACCGGGCCGTGGCTCGCGCCGGTGCGCGGATCGATGCTGAGGACGGCGCTCACGTGTTCTCCTCGCGTTCTGCCGGGTGTGTCACCCGGGGGTGGGGGCGCCGGTGCCGGTCGTGACCCGGCGGTCGCCGCGGACGTGTGTCACCCGGGGCGGCCGTGACCCGGTCGTCGTCGTGAACGTCTGTCACCCCGGAGTGGGGGCGCCGGGGGCGATGAGCTTTCGCTCTCGCAGGTCCTCCCAGAGCTGCGCCGGGATCGGGTGGGAGGCGAACCGGTCGTTGTCGCGTACCTCGCGCTCGGTGCGGGCGCCCACCAGGACGCTGCCGATCGCCGGGTGGGCGGCCGGGAACTGCAGGGCCGCGGCGATGAGCGGCACGTCGTGGCGGGCGCAGACCTCGGCGATGTCGCGCGCCTGCCGGAGGCGTCCGGGTGAGGCGGGGACGTAGTCGAAGGTGGCGCCGGGTGAGGGGTCGGCGAGGATGCCGCTGTTGAGGACACCTCCGGCGTTGATCCCGATGCCGTTCTCGAGGCAGAGCGGCAGGAGTTCCTCCATCGCGCTCTGGTCGAGCAGGGTGTACCGGCCGGCGAGCAGGAAGTAGTCGAACCGTGCGTTCCTGGCGAAGTCGGCGAGCATCTCGGACTGGTTCATGCCCACCCCGATCGCGCGGACGACCCCCTGCTCGCGCAGGCTGTCGAGCGCCCGGTACGCGCCGTCCACCGCCTCGGCGTAGTGGTCGTCGGGGTCGTGGATGTAGAGCAGGTCGACGCGGTCGAGCCCGAGCCGTTCCAGGCTCTCCTCCAGGGATCGCATGACCCCGTCGTAGCTGTAGTCGAAGACCGGGTTGGCCTCCCCGGAGGTCTTGTAGAAGTGCTCACCGCCGTGCAGTTGCTCGGGCGAGGGCGGGGCGCCCTCGCGGATCAGGCGGCCCACCTTCGTGGAGATCACGTACTCGTCCCGGGGACGGTCGCGCAGGGCGCGCCCGAGCCTGCGCTCGGACTCCCCGTAGCCGTAGAGCGGGGCGGTGTCGAACGAGCGGATCCCCAGGTCCCACGCCGTCCGGATGGCGGCGGCCGCGTCCTCCTCCGGCACGCCGGTGAACAGGTTGCCCAGGGGGGCGGTGCCCAGCCCGAGGGGGTGGGCGGTTCCGGTCGTGCCGGCCGGCGGGGGCAGCGGGGCGATCGACGAGGTCACGTGATGTCCTTCCGTGCGGGTCGGCGGATCAGGCGGAGGCGGGGGCCTGGACGTCGAACAGGTGGCGCTGCGCCGGGGAGAGCCGCTCGTACAGGCCCTCGGTCAGGTGGTCCTGCTGCACGAACTGCTGCATCAGGTCCCGTCGCGTGTACGTCAGGTGCAGCATGCGGCGGCGGGCGCCGTCCTTGTTGGACGTGCCGCCGTGCCACAGGCTCGCGTTGCAGACGGCGACGGAACCGGCGGGGGCGGTGAAGAGGATCTGGCCGGGGTACTCGGCGTAGGGGTCCTCGGGGAACCTCGTCTGGTCGCCGTACTCGCCCCGCTGCTCCTCGCCCTCGGCCAGGTTCACCGTGGGCGTGTTGTTGTGCGGGAGCCGGTGCGAGCCGGGCACGATGCGCGTCGGGCCGTTGTCGAGGGTCAGGTCGTCGAGCACGATGAGCGCGTTCACCAGGCGCCAGTCCTCCTCCGCGCTCTTGGGCACGTCGCTGTGGAGCGGCTGGTCTCCCCCGCCCTGGTGCGGGTCGCGGATGTTGGCGCCGTGCAGCTTGAAGTCGCCGAGGAGGTAGTAGGAGGCCGCGAGCACCGGCTCGATGGCGAGCGCCGCGTCGAAGACGTCCGACTTGTTGAACAGGTCGGAGAGCCGGGTCGCGCCGGCCTCGGCGTCCATGACCACGCCGCTGCCGGACTCCGCCTCGACGACGCGGTCGAACTCCTCGCGCATGGCCACGCACTGCTGCGGGGTGAGCACGTTCTCGACGATGAAGAACCCGTCGCGGTCGAGGGCCTCGCGCTGCTCGGAGGTCAGGGCGGGGGTCACGCCGAGTTCGGCGAGCGCCTGCTTGGTGTCCATGGTTCCTGCTCCTCTTGCTGTTCCGGCGCGGTGTGGCGCGGCCGGTGACCGGAGATCGTTACGGATGTGGGCGGGCCGGCTCGGCCGACTCGTCGAGGATGGCGCGAAGGCCGCGCTGGGTGGAGTGGACGTGCGCCAGGGCCGTCGCCTCGGCGAGCGCCGGGTCGTGTTCGAGGAGGGCGGTGAAGATGTCCTCGTGCTGGCGCAGGGTGAGCTGGGAGACGTCCTCCTGGGAGGCGACCCGCAGCCGCCGGGAGCGGATCGTGGGATCGGCCAGGCCGCGCAGCACCGCGGCGAGCCACATGTTCCCGGTCGACTCGGCGATGCAGTTGTGGAAGGCGGCGTCGTGCTCGACGAACGACTCGGGGTCGTCGGCGGTGCGCCGCATCGCCTCCAGGTGCGTCCTGAGGGTGTCGAGGGCCTCGTCCGACATGCGCAGCGCCGCGAGGGCGGTCGCGGCCGGCTCCAGGAGCCTGCGGACCTCGATCACGTCGAGAACGGTGTCGTTGCGGGCGAGCTGGGCGGCGAACCCGATCCCGCGGAGCAGTTCCTCGGGCTGCAGGTCGGTCACGTAGGTGCCGTCGCCGCGCCGGACCGAGAGCATCTGGGCGTGGGTGAGGGCTCTGACCGCCTCGCGCATCGATCCGCGGGAGATGCCGAGCTGCTGCGCCAGCTCCGTCTCGGGGGGCAGCCTGGCCCCCGGAGGGAACACACCGGACACGATCAGCTCGCGAAGTCGCTCGATGGCGATGTCTGTGATTCGCACGGTGGATCCCTCCGAAGGTGAGGTCGGTGTCGTTACTTCTCGACCGGCGGGTTGATCAGCTTCTCGATCTTCGGATCGTTGATGTTGTCCTGGGTGACGAGAGTGGCGCCGGTGTCGACATTCTCCCCCTTGCCCCCGTCGATCATCTTCTTCAGCGTCATCACGCTCTCGTAGCCGATCTTGTACGGGTCCTGGACCACGAGGGCGGCCACGGTGCCGTCCTTGAGGGCCTTGACCTCGTCGGGAGCGTTGTCGAAGCCGACGACGGTCACGCCCGTCGCCTTCTTGGCCTCCAGCGCGCGGATCGTGCCGATCACGCTCGGCTCGTTGAGGCCGAAGACGGCGTTGAGGTCCGGGTGGGCGCTCAGGACGTCGTTCATGATGGTCAGGGACTTGTTGACGTCACCGTCGGTGTACTTCTTGGCGACGATCTCGATGTCGGGGTACTTCTCGGTGAGCCGGTCGGTGAAGCCCTTCTCCCTGGCCTGGGAGGTGGCCGAGGTCGCCAGGAACGGCAGGAGGGCGACCTTGCCCTTGCCGCCCAGCTTCTCGCCGATGAAGTCGGCGGCCTGGCCGGCGGCGTTCTCGTTGTCGGTGGCGATGAGCGGGATCGACTGCGGGTCGATGCCCGCGTCGGCGCTCACGATCGGGATCTTGGCCGCGGCGGCCTGCTCGACGATCGGGGCGAGCGCCTTGGTGTCGTTCGCCGCGAAGGCGATGCCGCTGACCTTGCGGTTGACGAAGTCCTGCAGGATGTTCGTCTGGCCGGTGATGTCGCTCTGCGTGGCGGTGCCGCGCCACACCAGCTCGGCTCCGAGCTCGTCCGCCGCGGCCTTGGCCCCGGCGTGCAGACTGCCCCAGTAGAAGTAGCCGGTGGAGCCGGGGACGACGGCGATGGTGAGCTTCTGGCCCCCGCCCCCTCCCGTGGCGCCGGGGGCGGCGGTGGTGTCGCCGCCGTCCCGGCCGCAGGCGGCGAGGACGAGCGAGAGGCACACGACGGGGACGACGGCGAGCGCGCGCCTCGCCCTGCGGCTGGCTGGTTTCCTGGTGGCGTTCATGGTGACCTCGATCAGGCGGGGTGGTTCACGGACGGGCGGGACGGTTCGAGGAAGAAAGGGGTGGTTCACGGAGAGGCAGGGTGGTTCATGGAAGGGCGGGGTGGGTCAGGTGGCCTTTCTGGCCCGGCGGTGGCGGAACTGGTCGTAGAGGACGGCCAGGATGACGACGACGCCGACGATGACGCTCTGCCAGAACGTCGAGATGTTGAGCAGGTTGCTCCCGTTGCCGATGAGCTGCAGGATCATCGCGCCGACGACGGCGCCGACGATCCTTCCCTCGCCGCCGAAGAGGCTGGCACCTCCGATGACGGCCGCCGCGATGGCGTTGAGGTTGTAGTTGGTCCCCGCGGTGGGCTGGCCGCTGACGACCCGCGACGCCTCGAGGATTCCCGCGAGCCCCGCCAGGAGCCCGGAGATCACGTACAGCGCGATGAGGATCGCGGCGACGTTGATGCCCGACAGCCGGGCGGTCTCGGGGTTGCCCCCGATGGCGTACGCCGCGCGGCCGAGGGTGGTGCGGGAGAGCAGGAAGTGCCCGGCGAACGCCACGACCAGCATCACGACGATCGGGACCGGGATCCCGAACACGGTGCCGTTGCCCAGCCACTTGAAGCCGTCGGGCAGGCCGTAGACGGCCTTGCCGTCGGTGATCAGCAGCGCCGCGCCTCCGCAGACGCTCAGCGTGCCGAGCGTGGTGATGAAGGCGGGAAGGCCCAGCTTGCTCACCAGCAGGCCGTTGACCAGCCCGACCAGTCCGCCGGCCACGACGCCGGCGAGCATCCCGAGCGGGACGCCGACCCCGTACTCGACGATGGCCACGGTGGAGACGACCCCGGCCAGGCCGACCACCGTGCTCACCGACAGGTCGATGCCGGCCGCGACGATGACCATGGTGGCGCCGACCGCGATGATGGCGAGGCTCGACATCTGGACGAGGTTGCCCAGGATGTTGGAGGTGGTCAGGAAGTGGGGGGTGAGGATCCACAGCACGACGCAGATCACGAACACGATCGTGAAGGGGGCGAGCTGCTGGCCCAGCGGGGCGACGAGGGCGCGCCAGCGCGCGCCGGGCGGTGACGTGGCCGCGTCCGGCGAGCCGCCCGCAGGCCGCGGGACTTCGTTGGTGGTCTTCACGGACGGTCCTCCGGAGTTCCGGTGGTGCGGGCGGGGTCGGGAGTGCGGGGGGCGGGAGCCACCGGGTTCACCGGATCAACCGGGGTCGCCGGGTCGACCGGGGTCGCCGGGTCGACCGGGGTCGCCGTGGGCACGGGAGGCGCGGGCGGGGCGGGGGGCGCGGGGGCGGGATCGGCGAGGAGCGAGTCCACGTAGCCGGTGACCCGGGTGAACTCCTCGGGTTTGGCCTGGCCGGTGGCGTCGTACATCACCGACTCCGACGTGGCGTCCCCGCGGTCGTACTCGCCGACGACGGCGCCGTCGCGCATGACGAGCACCCGGTCGCTCATGCCGAGGACCTCGGGCAGGTAGGAGGAGACCAGGATGACGGCCTTGCCCTCCCTGGCGAGGTCGTTGACGAGCTGGTAGACCTCCGCCTTGGCCCCGACGTCGATCCCCCGGGTCGGCTCGTCGAGGATCAGCACCTCCACGCCCGCGGCCATCCACTTGCCCAGGACGACCTTCTGCTGGTTGCCCCCGGAGAGCTCGCCGACCTTCTTCTCGACCCCGTTGGTCACGATGCGCAGCCGTTCGGTGGTCGTGACGGCCAGGCGTCTCTCCTGGAGCGACTTCATGACCCCGTAGCGGGCGTTGAGCGACAGGCAGGCCAGGCCGATGTTCTCGCGGACGCTCAGGCCGCCGACGATGCCGCTGGCGCGGCGGTCGTCGGACAGGTAGCCCAGGCCCCTGCGGATCGCGTCGCCGGGACGGCGCGGGTTCAGGGCCGCGCCGTCGAGCTCGACGGTCCCCGAGGTGCGGGGGATGTCGCCCACCAGGCAGCGCATCAGCGCCGTGCGGCCGGCCCCGAGCAGGCCGGCGAATCCCAGGACCTCGCCGCGGTGCACCCGGAAGCTGACGGGGACGTCCCTGCCGTCGACGACGAGGTCGCGGACCTCCAGGATGACCTCGCCCCGGGGGATCGACTCCTTGGGCATCATGTCCGACAGCACGCGGCCGACCATCTCGCCGATGAGCTGGTCGACGTTCGTCTCCGCGGTCCGGTGGGTGGCGATCGTCCTGCCGTCGCGCATCACGGTCACGCTGTCGCAGACGACGAAGATCTCCTCCAGGTTGTGGGAGATGTAGACCACCGCGATGCCCCGGGCCGACAATCTCCTGATCAGCGCGAAGAGCTCCTGCGTCTCGGTCTCGGTGAGGGCGGAGGTCGGCTCGTCGAGGATCAGGACCTTCAGGTCCCCGGCGACCGCCTTGGCGATCTCGACCATCTGCTGCTGGGCGATCGTGAGGGTGCGGGCGAGCGCGTCCAGGGGGACGCCGACGTTCAGCTCCTCCAGGGCCTGGGCGGCCCGCTCGCGGACGCCGTTCCAGGACACCACGCCGTAGGAGGCGGGCGGGCGGCCGAGCGTGATGTTCTCGGCGACGGTGAGGTTGGGCGCCAGGCTCATCTCCTGGAAGACCATGGCGATCCCCAGCTCCCGCGCGTTCCTGGGGGTCTGGTGGGCGACGACCTCGCCGTCGACGCGGATCTCGCCGTCGTCGGGGTGCTCGGCTCCGGCCAGCACCTTCATCAGCGTGGACTTGCCGGCGCCGTTCTCCCCCAGCAGGGAGCGGATCTCCCCCGGTTCGATCTCGAAGTCCGCGCCGTCCAGGGCCTGGGTGCCGGGGAAGGCCAGCCGCACCTTCGACATGGACACGACCGGGCTCATCGGGCGTCCGCCCAGATCGCGCCGCCGGGGTAGGCGTAGTCCCGCAGGGTGCTCTCGTGGATCTGGGCGCTGTAGCCGGGGGCGACGGGGGCGACGTAGCGGCCGTTCCGCATCCGGACCGGGTCGACGAAGTGCTCGTGCAGGTGGTCCACGTACTCCACCACCACGTCGTCGAAGGACGCGCCGACGGCGATGTAGTCGAAGATCGCCAGGTGCTGGACGTACTCGCACAGGCCCACGCCGCCGGCGTGGGGGCACACCGGGATCTTGTGGTGGGCGGCCAGGAGCAGGACCGCGACGACCTCGTTGACCCCGCCGAGCCGGCAGGCGTCGATCTGGCAGAAGCCCATGGCGCCCGCCTGGAGGAACTGCTTGAACATGACGCGGTTCTGGACGTGCTCGCCGGTGGCGACGCGGATCGGGGCGATCTTGCGGGCGATCTCGGCGTGCCCGAGGACGTCGTCGGGGCTGGTGGGCTCCTCGATCCACCACGGGTCGAACGGCGCCAGGGCCTCCATGTTGCGGATCGCCTCGTCGACGTTCCACACCTGGTTGGCGTCCATCATCAGCTTGCGGTCCGGCCCCAGCACCTCGCGCAGGATGCCCGCGCGGCGGACGTCGTCGGCGAGGTCGGCGCCGACCTTGAGCTTGAGGTGTCCCCAGCCGGCCTCGACCGCCTCGGTGGCGAGGGCGCGGAGCTTGTCGTCGCTGTAGCCGAGCCAGCCCGCCGAGGTGGTGTACGCGGGCACGCCCTCGCTGTGGATGAGGGCGGTGCGCCCGGCCCGGCCCTCGACGCGTGACTCCAGCAGCTCCAGGGCCCGCCCGGGCGGGAGCACGTCGCCGATGTGGCGGAAGTCGACCAGGTCGACGAGCTCGCGGGGGCTCATCTCCGACAGCAGGCGCCAGAGCGGCTTGCCCTCCCTCTTGGCGCGCAGGTCCCAGACCGCGTTGACGATCGCGGCCACCGCCAGGTGCACGACCCCCTTCTCCGGCCCGAGCCAGCGCAGCTGGCTCTCGCCGGTCAGCCTCCTCCAGAACCCGCCGAGGTCGGCCAGGGTCTCCTCCAGGTCGAGGCCCACCACGAACGGGGCGTAGGAGTCGATCGCCGCGGCGCACAGCTCGTTGCCCCGGCCGATCGTGAAGGTGAATCCGTGTCCTTCGTGACCGTCGCCGGCGTCGGTACGGATGACCACGTACGCGGCCGAGTAGTCGGGGGCGGGGTTCATCGCGTCGGAGCCGTCCAGCCAGCGCGACGTGGGGAAGCGGAGGTCGATGGACTCGACTGCGGTGATCTTGGTCAAGGGGGCTTCCTTCGTCACGGGTCGCGTGGCGGACCTCGTCGTACCAAACGTCGAATGTTTAGGCCACGAAACACCCAGCCCTCCAGGTTGTCAATAGGTTTCGGGCGGGTAAAAACCCGGCGTTCCGAGCGAGGCGCCTCCCGGGAGAGTGGCGTTCTTCGGCGAAGAAAGGGCTGTTCAGTCCACGATGATCGGAAAAGAAGGGGGTCCACCACCAGGCTGGACCGGGTTTCCGGACTGTTACCTCCCTTAAGGGACGACGACACCCCGAACCCTTGACTTTGATCTCACGGAGACCTAAACATCGTATGTCTAGGGGGAGGTCGGGGTCGTCGCGGCTTCCGGACCACCCAGGAAACCCTCGCGGGCCGTCCAGAGGAGCCTGTTGTGCACATCGTCCGTTACCGCCGGGACCACCGGTCACCCGCCCGCGCAGGCGTGCTCCGCGAGGGGCGGGTCGTCCCGGTCGAGGGGGCCGAGACCGTGGCCGCGTTGCTGCGGCTCCCCCTCGGGCAGGCGCGCGACCTGTGCGAGGGGGCCTCCGGGACGGGGACCGCCCTGGAGGAGGTCGTCCTGCTGCCTCCCGTCGACGGCCGCACCGAGGTGTGGGCGGCGGGCGTGACGTACCAGAACTCGCGGCTGGCCCGGATGGAGGAGAGCCTCAACGAGGCCGACGTGTACGAGCGCGTCTACCACGCCGACCGTCCCGAGCTGTTCTTCAAGGCTCTTCCCTGGAAGGTGGTCGGCGACGGCGAGCCCATCGCGGTCCGGGAGGACTCGGCGATCAATGTGCCCGAGCCCGAGGCGGCGCTCGTCCTCACCGGTGCGGGCGAGGTGTTCGGCCTGACCGTGTGCGACGACGTGAGCTCGCGGAGCCTGGAGGCGGAGAACCCCCTCTACCTGCCCCAGGCCAAGATCTACGACGGCGCGTGCGCCGTCGGACCGGCGATCCGGCCCGCCTGGGAGATCGCCGACCTCGGCGCCCTGACCGTCGAGCTGTCCATCACCCGCGACGGGGACAGGGTCTGGCACGGCTCCGCATCGACCGCGCAGCTCAACCGCACCTTCGAGGAGCTGGCCGGGTACCTGTTCCGCGACAACACCTTCGCCGACGGCGCGGTCCTGTCGACGGGCACCTGCCTGGTCCCCGACCTGCCGTTCACCCTGGAGCCCGGCGACCTGGTCGAGATCGGCCTCGCCGAGGTCGGGACCCTGCGCAACACGGTCGTCCGGGGGGCCGGGGACCACGCCCGCGCGCTGGAGCGGGTCCGCTCGGGGGCGACCTCGTGACCGCCACCCCGGGGTACAACGGGACCCTGCTCAGGATCGACCTCGGCACCGGCGCCACCTCCGTCCTCACCCCCACGGCCGGCGACTACCGACGCTACGTCGGCGGCGGGCTGATGGGCACCAAGCTCCTCCTCGACCTCACCCCGGCCGGGCTCGACCCGTTCGCGCCGGAGGCGCTGCTGACGTTCTGGTCGAGCGTGATCGCCGGGCACCCCTACGTCGGGCTGCCCCGCTTCGCGGTCCTGGCCAAGTCCCCGCTCACCGGCGGGATCGGCGAGGCGCGGGTGGAGGGCCCGTTCGGCCTGGCCCTCAAGGCGTCCGGCCACGACGGCCTGATCATCGGCGGGGCGAGCGAGCGTCCCGTCTACCTCCTCGTCGAGGACGGGCGGGCGGGCCTGCACGACGCCGGGCACCTGTGGGGCCTGGACACCGCGGCCGCCACCGACCGGCTCGTGGAACGGCACGGGCCGCACGCGCACGTGGCCGTCATCGGGGAGGCCGGCGAGTCCCTGGTCCGCTTCGCGAGCATCGTCACCGACCGGACCTTCCCGGCCGCCCGCATGGGGATGGGCGCCGTCATGGGCTCCAAGAGGCTCAAGGCGATCGTCGTCGCCGGCGACCCCGCCCTCACCGCCCCCGCCGTCCACGACGCGGCGGAGCTGGAACGGATCACCGCCGGGTACGCCGCCCGGATGGCGGGCAACGACCTCACGACCGTGCAGCACGACCCCCCGGGGTTCGGCGCGTGGATCGCCGACGGCGACGCGAACGCCGGCTACGGCGGCGGGACGAACTACAGCACCAGCCGCGTCCCCGCGCTGCCCTCCGACATGCGCGAGAGGCTCGTCTCCGCGCTGGTCCGCGGTGAGGGCAACTGCCCCGGCTGCCCGAACCACTGCATCAAGATCTTCGACAACCGCGTCGACGCCCGCGCCGGGGGCCTGCACCAGGAGGCCCTGGCCGCGTTCGGCCTGGGCCTCGGCATCACCGACACCGCGACCCTCCTCGACCTCAACGCCCGCTGCCACCTGTGGGGGGTCGACCCCGTCTCACTGGCCTTCACCGTGTCGTTCGTCTGCGAGGCCGCCGGGCGGGGACTCCTGGACGAGCGCCGTCTCGGCGTCGCGCCGCCGGCCTTCGGGGACACGCCCGCGCTCGTCGCGTTCCTGGAGGCGGTGGCGCTGGGAAGGGAACCCGTGCGCCTGCTGTCAGAGGGGGTCAGGCGGGCCGCCGACGAGCTCGGCGAGGAGTTCGGCCCGCTCGCGATGCACGTCAAGGGACTGGAGATGGTCTCGTTCGAGCCGCGCGCGTCGGCCGGGCAGGCGCTGGCGTACGCCGTGAGCCCCCTCGGGCCACGGTACGAGATCGTCGAGCACGACATCGACTTCGACCCGGTGAGCGGGTGGCGGCACGGCCTCGACCAGATGCGCACGCTCGGCACGCTGGAGTACGAGCCGATGGACCTGCTCGACGAGCGGCGCGTGGTGCGGACCGGCCTTCTCGTCGACATGTGGAGCGGGATGGACGCGCTCTGCCTGTCGCTCTTCGCCGGCCCCCCGGTCCGCGAGCTGGACCTGCCGGGCATCGCGCGCCTGGTGGACGCGGTCACCGGCTGGCGGACGAGCGACACCGAGCTGTTCGTCTGGGGCAGGCGGCGCTGGCAGCTGATGCGCGTCTACAACCTCCGTGAGGGGCTGAGCGCCGCCGACGACGCCCTGCCCCGGCGCTTCCACGAGGAGCCCATCGACGCCGGACGCCACGAGGGGGTCCTGCTCGACGGGGACGCCTTCGCGGCGGCGCTGCGGCTGTACTACCGGCTCACCGGATGGGACGAGGACGGTGTCCCGACCCGGGAGACCCTGCTGGCGCTCGACCTGGGCTGGGCCGAGGCCCATCTCACCCGTCCCTGAGCCGCGCCGGCTCCCGGACGGCGGACACGGGCGCGCGCCGGCCCCCCGGGGGCCGGCGCGGGTCAGAGCCAGTCGCGGCGTTTGAACACCATGTACAGCGTGAGGCAGACGCCCGCCATGAGCATGACCGCGAACGGGTAGCCCCACGTCCAGTGGAGCTCGGGCATGGCGTCGAAGTTCATGCCGTAGATGGTGCCGACGAGGGTGGGGGCGAACAGGATCGCGGCCCACGCGGAGATCCGCTTGACCTCCTCGTTCTGGGCGTTGCTCGCCTCGGTGAGGTTGGTCATGTGCTCGTTCTGCGCCTGGGCGACCATGGTGGAGTTGACCACCAGGATGTCGTGGAGCATCTGGCGGAACCCGCCGACCCGCTCCGCGACGGTGATCGCGTGGTCGGCCACGTCCCGCAGGTAGCGCTGCAGTTCCTGGTCGACCCCGTACTTGGCGGCGCCCGCGATGAACCCCTCGATCATCCCCAGGAGCGGCTGGGTGGCCCGCTGGAACTCGATCACCTCGCGGGACAGCTCGTAGATGCGCCGGGAGACACCGGGCTCGTTGCCGAAGACCTGGACCTCGATCTCGTCGATGTCGTTCTGCAGCCCCGCGACGACGGGGGCGTACCCGTCCACGACCGCGTCCAGGATGGCGTACAGCACGGCCTGGGGACCCTGGGCGAGCAGGTCGGGGTCCTGCTGCATCCGCCGGCGGACCTGGGACAGGTCGGGGGCCTCGCTGTGCCGCACGGTGATCACGAAGTTCGGGCCGACGAAGACGTGCAGCTCGCCGAAGTCGACCTCCTCGGCCTCGTCGAGGTAGCGGGCCGGGCGGAGCACCACGAAGAGCGTGTCGCCGTAGCGGTCGGCCTTGGGCCGCTGGTGGGCGACGATCGCGTCCTCGACCGCGAGCTCGTGCAGGTCGAACTCCTCGGCGACGTTGAGGATGACCCCGTCCTCCGGCCGGTAGAAGCCGATCCAGGCCATGCCGTCGGGGGTGTTCTTCAGGCGCTCGAACGCCTCGGGCAGCGACCCGGGGGTGGCCTCGCGGCGCCCTGCGACGTAGATCGCGTTGTCGATGACGCGCGAGCGCGGCGGGGGCGGCCGGCCCTCGGCGAACCTGGGGTCCATCGACCGTTCCGGGGAGTCCCCCGCGGTGCCCGAACGCCCGCGCACCAGGCTTCGCAGCCCTCTCCGTCGCCGGTCGGTCACGCGTCCCTCCTCATCGGGCGCCCATGAACTCCCGCAGGGACTGCATGGCCGTGCTGCGGATCCTCGCCCTGAGCATAGGGGTCCAGCCGAGGACGATCCCGACCGGTCTGCCCATCGCCATCTTGGACCAGCGCCTGAGGTCGAAGTCGTCGTGGTGGCGGACGATGAGGCCGTCCTCGAAGCGGAACTGGGCGTCGATCTCGTTGACGACCTTCCTGCCCGTCCTGCCGAAGGTGTAGCGGGCGGTCCAGTGCGCGGCGCCCTCGTGGTCGCGGGCGGTCACGTCACGGACGGTCACGCTGAGGTCGGCGCTGCCGCCGAGCAGCATCCGCCACATGCCCATGACCCTGTCGCGCCCCTCCAGCTCCTGGAAGACGGGATCACCGAAGGTGACGTCGGGGTGGTAGCAACGTTCCATCGCGTCGGCGTCGCGGCGCGCGAAGGCGTCGTAGAACGTCTCGATGAGAGCGGCGTTGCGATCGTTCACGAGTCTCTCCCGACCGTCAATGTCCTGCCGGACGCAGTGTAGTGCGCGCGGAGCCCGAGGTCCCAGGGGCCACCGGGGGCTGGAATCATGTTCGGCACGACCTGACTTTATCGCCGCCAGACCTGCGGACGTGGGACGCTTTGCTCCCATGTCGCGAAGGAGAAGTGAGCGTTGTCCGACATCTGGGTGACCCTGACCACGGCCCGTTCCGGACCACCCCTGTGGGTGGTGCTGCTGTCCGCGCTGGTGGCCCTGGGCGTGGTGTCGTGGTCCACCTCCTGGCAGCTGTCCCGGGGGCTGATCACCATCGCCCACGAGGGCGGGCACGCGCTGGTGGCGCTGCTGACCCGTCGCAAGCTGGAGGGGATCCGGCTGCACTCCGACACCTCGGGCGTGACCCTCACCCGGGGGAAACCGCGCGGGTTCGGCATGATCCTGACCGCCGCCGCCGGGTACGTCGCCCCCTCCCTGCTGGGGCTGGGCGGGGCCTGGCTGACCGCCTCCGGGTACGTGGCGGTGCTGATCGCGGTCGTGATCGGGCTGCTGTTCTGCATGCTGCTGCTGATCCGCAACCTGTTCGGCGTGGTGAGCCTGCTGGCCACCGGGGGCGCCATCGCCGCCTTCACCTGGTACGCCGCGCCCGACATGGACGCGATCCTGGCCTACCTGGCGGTGTGGTTCCTGCTGCTGGGCGGCGTGCGGCCGATCGTGGAGCTGCAGGGCAAGCGCCGTCGCGGCCACGCGCCCGACTCCGACGCCGACCAGCTCGCCCGGCTGACCTTCATGCCCGGCGGGCTGTGGGTGTTCCTGTTCCTGGTGGTGGCGGGCGCGTGCCTGGTGGGCGGGACCTACCTGCTGCTCCCCCCGGCGTTCGCGCTGCTCTGAGCGGTTCCCTCCCCGGACGGCCCGATGCGCCCGGCGAGGAACTCCCGCTCGGCGTCGTTGCCGCCGAGCGCCAGGGCCGCCCGGTACGCCTCCACCGCCTCCGCGTCGCGGCCGGGGCGGTGCGGGAGGTCGGCCCTGGTGGCGTGCGGGTAGAGGTACCCGGCCGGGCCGGCCCTGTCGTTCGGTCCAGCTCGTCGACCTCGTCGGGACCCGGCACGGTCCGCGTGGTGACGTGCCGTGGCGGCTTCTGGACGCCCACCACGCCGCCCTTGCCGGTCAGTCCCCGCTCGGCCCCTCCGGCCAGGGGCTCGTAGTCGATCTCCCAGTACCAGCCGGCGGTGTGGAGCGTGAGCGCCTCCCAGACCTCGCGCGGGGTCGCGGGCAGCTCTCCCTGCCACGTCACCTCGAACGCCCGTTCCGCCGCCGGGTGCCCACCCGTTCCCGGCGTGGCGTCCATCGTGGCGTTCACCGTCGCGTCCGTCTTCGTCATCGTCACCGTTCCGGGCCGCCCCTCGTGGTGGCCCCTCACGCCGGCGACACGCGGGAGGGGCCGGAATCGACAACAGCGTGGAAACGCGTTCGCCGGTCACCCACGGTGACCGCTCTCTGGCGCCACGTGTCCCCGGGGCGGCGCGCCGGGAGGCGTACCGGGCCCGAGGAACGGGCATCTCGACGTGGCTGTTTACCCGATTCGCCTAATTATGCTATTTATATCATGATCTTTGCGTAATTATCCGACCCTCACCCCTCGTATTGGTCACGCCCCGCAACCGCACCGCCTGATTGACGCCCGGATCTCTTTTCACGTTTATTATCGCGATATCGTTTCTTCTGGGAGAGGCGCTTGATGTCACACCCCCTTTGCCTCGCCGGAGCCGCCGGGGCGGGGGTGCTTCTGGTATCGCTGGGCGTCACCTGGGCCCTCGCCCTGCGCGTCAGACGGCTGCGCCGGGAACAGGAGCGGGCGCTCTCCCGGGCGCACGAGGGATTCGCCCGCGACATGCACGATCTCGTCGGTCACTGGCTCTGGCTGGCCTCGATCAAGGGGGAGCTGGCCCATCGCCGGGCGGCCGGCGACGGGCCCCTGCGCGAGGACCTCGAGGAGATGCTGCGGGCGGTGCGGCAGGCCGCGCACGCGGTGCGCGACGTCTCGGCCACGGGCCGGCGGCTCTCCTTCCCCGGCGAGGTCGCGCGGGCGAAAGTGCTGATGGAGGGCTTCGGGGCCTACTGCTCGGTACGGGTGGACGTGGACGATCTGCCCGACCCGGTGAGCACGGCGCTGGGCGCGGTGGTCCGCGAGGGCGTGACGAACATCCTGCGCCACAGCCGGGTGAAGCGGTGCGCCATCGAGCTGGTCGAGCAGCGCGGGCGGCTGCGCCTGACCGTCGTCAACGACGGCGCCCCGCGGCGGGAGACGTTCCCGCCGGGCAGCGGCGTGGGCAATCTGCGCCACCGCCTGGGGGAACTGGGTGGCACGGTACGGGCGGGTGGCGGCAGCGATGGGTGGTTCACCCTGATAGCCGAACTTCCTGGTAATTTTTCCGAATAACCTTCACGTCTTTCGCGAAAGCGCAGGTAGTTCACACCTTCACGGCTGGATGTGTGAGTTTCGCATATGCGACTTGTTCAGTTTGTAACTGGTGGTTTCTCGGGTTATCCGTAATTCTCTCTTCTGGAAGACAGCAGGGGAGAATGCCGTGGATGACCAGTATGAGCTTTATTGCCTGGCGGACCCGCTCTTTTATGACACGCTTGACGGCCGCCGGGGAGACCACCCCGACTTCGCACTCGCGAGCCGGGACGTGCCCGAGGGCTGGCAGCACCAGGCGACCGACACCTGGATGCACTACGCGCCGCTGACCGGCCGTACGCCCTTCCAGGGCTGGAAGATCCACGTGTCGGCCCGCGTCGAGGACGCCGAGCGCGCCATGGAGGCGGTCTGGGACTACTGCGTCCCCCGCGGCGTCGCGTTCAAGTTCCTGCGCAGCCTGCCGGTCATGACCATGCTGAACTCCAAGGCCGCCCCCCGCGGCTCCAGCGGCAAGCTCGTGACGATCTACCCGGTGGACGAGGCGCAGCTGGAGCTCACGCTCAAGGAGCTCGACGAGCTGCTGACGGGCGTCGAGGGGCCGTACATCCTCAGCGACCTCCGCTACGGCGAGGGCCCGCTCTTCGTCCGCTACGGCGGGTTCGCCTCGCGGCGCTGCCTGGCCGACAACGGCGAGCTGGTGCTCGCGATCGAGGACGACGAGGGGACCCTGGTCCCGGACGTGCGGGAGCCGGCCTTCGGCGTGCCGTCCTGGGTGACGCTGCCCGCCTTCCTCGAACCGCACCTGGCCGCCCGCAACGCGGTCACCACCCAGGGGCTGCCCTACCGGGTCGAGAGCGTCATGCAGTTCTCCAACGGCGGGGGCGTCTACCTCGGGGAGGACGTGCGCACCGGGGAGCGGGTCGTGCTCAAGGAGGCCCGCCCGCACGCCGGACTGGACGCCGTCGGCCGGGACGCCGTGGCGCGGCTGGGCCACGAACGCGACATGCTGGAGCGCCTGTCCGGGCTGGAGGCGGTGCCCGCGCTGATCGACTACTTCACCCTGGGCGACCACCACTTCCTGGTCGAGGAGTTCGTCGACGGCAACCCGCTGCAGCGCAAGCTCGTGCACCAGTACCCGCTGACCAGGGCGACCTGCGACGACGAGGCCATCGCCGAGTACACCGCCTGGGTGCTCGACACGCTCCCCCGGGTGCGCCGGGCGGTGGAGTCCCTGCACGAGCGCGGGGTCGTCTTCGGCGACCTGCACCCGAACAACATCCTGATGACCGAGGACGGCCGCCTGGCGCTGATCGACTACGAGGTGGCCACGCTGACCGCCGACGGCGGCCGGGCGGCGCTCGCCCACCCCGCGTTCAGCGCTCCCGCCGGCAGGCAGGGCGTCGAGATCGACCTCTACGCCCTGGCGTGCCTGTGCCTGGGCCTGTTCGCCCCGCAGCTCACGATCATGCTGTCGCTGGACCGCGCCAAGGTCGTCGACCTGGGCAGGATCATCCGCGAGACCTTCCCGGTGCCGCCCGAGGTGATCGACGAGGCGGTCCGGACCATCACGGGCCCCGAGCCGGCGGTCATCCCGACCCCGACCCCGAGACCGGGCACCGCGAGCTGGCCCGAGCTCAGGGAGGCGATGACCCGCGCCATCCTGGCGAGCGCCACCCCCGAGCGTGACGACCGGCTCTTCCCCGGCGACGTCGCCCAGTTCCACCCCGGCGGGGGCGTGAACCTCGCCCACGGCGCGGCGGGCGTGCTGTACGCGCTGGAGCGGGCCGGCGCCGAACGGCTCCCCGAGCACGAGGACTGGCTGCGCGCCAGGGCGCTGGCCCCCGCCCCGGGCACCGGGATCGGGTTCTACGACGGGCTGCACGGCGTGGCCTACGTCCTCGACCTGCTCGGGCACCGCCAGGACGCGATCGACACCGTGGACCTGTGCCTGCGCGAGAGGTGGGAGTCGCTGGAGCTGGGGCTCTTCGGCGGCCTGGCCGGCATGGGCCTGAACCTCCTGCACCTGAGCGGCACCACCGGCGAGCAGGCCTTCGGCGACCTGGCCATGAAGATCACCGACATCTGCTCGGACCGGCTGGGCGGCCCCGACGACGTCCCCGAGATCAGCGGCGGCGGCAAGCCCCGCGCCGGGCTCATGTACGGCTCCTCGGGACCGGCCCTGCTGTTCCTGCGCGCCTACGAGCGCACCGGCGACCCCTCCCTGCTGGAACGGGCGGCCGTCGCGCTCCGCCAGGACCTGCGGCGCTGCTCCGCCGGCGAGGACGGGAGCCTGCAGGTGAACCAGGGCTGGCGCACGCTGCCCTACCTGGACGAGGGGTCGGTGGGCATCGGCGTGGTCCTCGCCCGCTACCTGGCCCACCGCGACGACGAGTCCTTCCGCGCCGCCCTGGACGGCTGCCGGCTCGTCACCCGGGGACGGTACTTCGTGCAGTCCGGCCTGTTCACCGGCCGGAGCGGCATGATCGGCGCCCTCGGCTGGGGCCTGGAGCCCGAGCCGCGCGTCCCCGCCCCCGGCGCCCCCGGCGCCCCCGGCGACCACACCTACCTGGCCGAGCAACTCCGCGGGCTGAACTGGCACGCGCTGCCCTACGGCGGCGGGCTGGCCTTCCCCGGTAACCAGTTGCTCAGGCTCTCCATGGACTTCGCGACCGGCACGGCCGGAGTCCTGTTCGCGATGAGCTCCGTGCTGCACGACCGGCCGGTGTTCCTCCCCTTCATCGAACCGCCCGGCGAGACGAACATCCCGGCAGGGGCGTCCGCGCACGGAAGCGCCGGGCGGTTTGGCCCCTGCGACACAGCGAAGGAGGTGTAACGAAATGATCCTTCTCGACCTCCAGTCCCTCGAGGCCCCCACCGGTGGCCACGGCGGTGGCGGCGGTAGCACCCTCACGGTCCTGGGCTGCGAGTCCGGCAAGCCCAGCAACCTGAGCGTCGTGCTCTGCCACTAGTTCCTCCCTCTCCACCCCACGTCAGAAAAACCTGGAAACGGAGCCATTCACATGGTCCTTCTCGACCTGCAGTCCCTGGAGACCCCCGGCGGCGGCCACGGCGGTGGCGGCGGCGGCAGCACCCTCACGGTCCTGGGCTGCGAGTCCGGCAAGCCCAGCAACCTGAGCCTGCTCCTCTGCCACTAGTCCTTCCCGATCCCCGCAAGAACTCAGAATCAGAAACGGAGCGATTCCCATGGTCCTTCTCGACCTGCAGTCCCTCGAGGCCCCCACCGGTGGCGGCGGTGGCGGCGGCGGCAGCACCCTCACGGTCCTGGGCTGCGAGTCCGGCAAGCCCAGCAACCTGAGCGTCGTGCTCTGCCACTAGTTCGTCCCCCTCTTCACCACACCACATCGAAAAACCTGGAAACGGAGCGATTCCCATGGTCCTTCTCGACCTGCAGTCCCTCGAGGCCCCCACCGGTGGCGGCGGTGGCGGCGGCG
>NZ_JBNCLF010000002.1:214241-232753 GCF_049844535.1 Streptosporangium sp. DT93 | reverse complement strand
GGCAGCACCCTCACGGTCCTGGGCTGCGAGTCCGGCAAGCCCAGCAACCTGAGCGTCGTGCTCTGCCACTAGTGAGATCCGGTGCCCGGGACGGCCAGCGACGGCGGCCGCCCCGGGCACACTCGTTCCCGGAAGGAGGACCCGTGCGGGCAGCGGACCGGCTGGTGGCGGAGACCGTGCGGCGGGGCGGACCCTGGCTGGCCGTGCTCGCGGTCGTCTCCGTCCTGGGGGCGTTCGCCCAGCTCGCGCTCCCGCTGGTGCTGGGCAGGACGGTCGACGAGCTGGTGGCCGGCGCGCCGGGAGCGACCGGCGGCGCGGCGACCTGGCTCGGCGTCTGCGTCGCCGTCGTGGCGGCGGGCGTGGTCTGCGACGCCCTTGAGGTGTGGGCCTCGGGATCGAGCGGCGCGCGCGCGTCGGCCTGGCTCAAGACCCGTGTGGTGCGCGCCGTCCTCGGCGCCGGGCCGGTGACGACCCGCCGGTTCCCCGAGGGGGAGCTGGTGACCAGGATGGGCCTGAACACCGAGGAGATCGGACGCGCCCCGGAGGCGGTCGTCACCGCGGTCGCGCTGGTCATCCCCACCGCGGGCGCCGTCGTGGCCCTCACCCTCATCGATCCCCTGCTGACCGTGACGCTGGTCTCCGGGCTCGTCCTCATCGCGCTCGTCCTGCGCGCCTTCCTCGGCGCGAGCACCACGGTGGCGGCCGAGTACCAGGCGGCGCAGGGCGACATCGCCGCCCGCCTGGTCGACGCCCTGGCCGGGGCCCGTACGATCGCCGCCGCCGGCACCGCCGACCAGGAGCGGGCGCGGGTGCTGACCTCCCTGCCCCTGCTGCGCAGGCACGCCATGGAGATGTGGCGGATCAACGCGCGGGCCGGCGTGCAGGCCGGGGCCGTGGTCCCGCTGCTGGAGGTCGCCGTCCTCGGGGTGGGCGGGCTGCGCCTGGCCGCCGGGGACCTGTCGGCCGGGGAGCTGTACGCCGCCGCCCGCTACGTCGTGCTCGGCGCGGGCCTTGGCTCGGCGCTGGGCCACGTCGGCCGCCTGGCCAGGGCGCGCGCCGCCGCCGCCAGGGTGGGCGAACTGCTCACCGAGGCGCCCCGCGCCCACGGCACCCGGACGCTGCCCCCCGGCCCCGGCACGCTGGAGTTCCACGGCGTCGACGCGGGCGGCCTGCGCGGCGTGGACCTCGTCGTTCCCGGCGGGCAGGCGGTGGCCGTGGTCGGCCGCTCCGGCGCCGGCAAGTCGCTGCTCGCCGCGGTCGCCGGGCGCCTGACGGACCCGGACCGGGGTACGGTCCGCCTGGACGGCGTCCCGCTGCCCGAGCTCTCCCACGAGGCGCTGCGCGCGGCCGTGGGGTACGCCTTCGAGCGCCCGGCACTGCTCGGCGGGACCGTGGGCGGCGCCATCGCCCTGGGCACCGACGCCCCTCCCGCCGGTTCCGGCCCCGGCTCCGGCCTCTCCTCTCCTTCCGGCTCCGGGCACGGTCCCGCCTCCGTCCCTCCCCCGGACACCGGTCGCGGTCCGCGGCACGCTTCCCGGGACGCCTCCGGACGGGACGAGGTCGTGCGGGCGGCGGCGCGGGCGGCACGGGCCGACGCCTTCGTCCAGCGGCTCCCGCTGGGGTACGACACCCCGCTGGAGGAGGCGCCCATGTCCGGCGGGGAGCGGCAGCGGCTCGGCCTGGCCCGCGCCTTCGCGCAGGGGCGGCGCCTGCTCGTCCTGGACGACGCCACCTCCAGCCTGGACACCGTCACCGAGCGCCAGGTCGCGCGGGCGCTCTCCGGGGAGCTGCGCGACCGGACACGGCTGATCGTGACCCACCGGGTGGCGACCGCGGCGGCGGCCGACCGGGTGATCTGGGTGGACGACGGCCGGGTACGCGCCTGCGCCGACCATCGCGTCCTGTGGGCCGACCCGGCCTACCGCGCCGTCTTCCAGGCGGAGGCCCCGTGACCGGCGAGGGCCCCGTGGCGGGAGGAGGCTCGGTGGGGGGAGGCTCGGTGGGGGGAGGCTCGGTGAAAGGCGACGGACCCGTGACAGGCGACGGCTTCGCGAGAGGCGGAGACCTCGTGAACCGGCCCCTGCGGCGGGCGCTGCGCCGGGACCCGTACCAGCTGGTCAGGCTGGCGGGGTGGTCGGTCGCGGAGACGGCGCCCTCGCTGGTCATCGGCCTGGCCATCGCGCGGGCCATCGACGACGGGTTCGGCGCGGGGCGGCCCGGGACCGGGTTCGCCTGGCTGGCCCTGCTCGGCGGCGCGTGGCTGCTGGCCGCGGTCGGCGCCCGGCAGGTCGTCCTGACCGTCGCCGCGATCGTGGAGCCGTTCCGCGAGGAACTGCTCGCGCACGTCGTGGACGACGCGCTGCGCCACTCGGCCGCCTCCGGCCGGGGACCCGGAGCCGGGGCGGTGGCGCGCTCCAACCTCCAGGTCGAGCTGGCCCGCGACGCGTTCGCCTCGGTCATCACGGTGGTCAGGTCGTTCGCGTTCACCGTGGTGAGCGTGGCGCTGGGACTGGCGGCCCTCGTCCCGCAGGTACTGGTGCTGGTGCTGCCGCCGTTCGCCGCGGGCCTCGTGGTCTTCCTGCTGTCGCTGCGCGCACTGGCCAGGCGGCAGCGGGACTTCATCCTGGCCGACGAGCGCACCTCCACGGCGCTGGCCGGCATGGTGGGCGGGCTGCGGGACATCACCGCCTGCCGCGCCGAGCCGCGGACGGCCGACGAGGTGGGCCTCCATGTCGCCGGGCAGGCCCGCGCGGCCCGGTCGCTGGCCCGGGTGACGGCGATGCGCACGGTGGCGCTGGCGGTGGGCGGCCGGCTGCCGATCCTGCTGATCCTGGCCGGCACCCCCTGGCTGATCTCCGAGGGCGCGGGGGCCGGGGTGATCCTGGGCGCCCTGGCCTACGTCACGCAGTCGCTGGCGCCCGCGCTCGGCAACCTCGTGGAGGGGCTGGGGATCAACGGGGTCCGGCTGCGGGTGGCGCTCGGCCGGCTGCTGCGCGACGGCGACCCGCCCGCGCGGGCGGGCTCCCGGGTCGGCCCCGCCACCCGGGACGGCGGGGCCGAGCTGCGCGGCGTGACGTTCGCCTACGGGCCGCACGCCGAACCGGTGATCGACGGCCTGGACCTGTCGGTGGCCGAGGGCGACCACGTCGCCGTCGTGGGCCCCAGCGGCATCGGCAAGTCCACGCTCGCCGCGCTGCTGACCGGGCTGCTGCGGCCCTCCTCCGGCCGGATCACGGTGTGCGGGGTGCCGGCCGACCGGCTCGACCCCGCCGGCCGGGTGCTGATCCCCCAGGAGGCCTACGTCTTCCGCGGGTCCCTGCTGGAGAACCTCGTCTACCTGGCCGGGGACGTCCCGCCGGAGGCGGTCGGCGAGGCGGTGGCCGAGGTCGGCCTGACCGGCCTGGTGGCGCGGCTGGGCGGCCTGTCCGCCGAGGTCCGCCCCGATCTGCTCTCCCCGGCAGAACGCCAGCTCGTCGCCCTGGCCCGCGCCTACCTGGCCCCGGCCCGGCTGGTCGTCCTCGACGAGGCGACGTGCCATCTGGACCCGGCGGCCGAGTCCCGCGCCGAGGAGGCGTTCGCCCGGCGGGGAGGCACGCTCGTCGTCATCGCCCATCGGCTGACCTCGGCGCTGCGCGCCCGGCGGATCGTCGTCATGGACGGCACCAGCGTGCTGGCGGGCACCCACGGGGAGATGCTGGCCGCCTCGCCGCTCTACGCCGACCTGGCCGGCCGGTGGGACCCGTCGTCCCCCGCCTCGTCGGCGTCTCCGGTCCATCCGGCCTTCCCGGCCTCTCCTGCCCATCCGGATCCGGCCTCCCCCGGGTCCCCGGTTCATCCGAATCCGGCGTCCCCGATCTCCCCGGCGTCCCCGGTCCTTCCGGTGGTTCCGGCAGGCCCGCCCCCTCTCCCGGCCGGCCCCCCGGCCCACGGTCTCCACGACGGTCTCCCCACCGGAGGAACCCGATGATCCACCCTCCCGCCGAACGGCGCCCGGTCGTCGACCACCTGCACGGACACGCCGTGCCCGACCCGTACCGGTGGCTGGAGGACCCCGCCGATCCGGAGACGCGGAGCTGGTCGGCCGCCCAGGAGGAGCTGTGGCGCGCCCACGCCGAGGAGCTGCCCGGCCGTGACCTGTGGCGTTCGCGGGTGGCGGCGCTGACCGGCGCCGGGTCCGCCGGCACGCCGGCCTGGCGCGGCGAGAGCCGCTTCTTCCTGCGCCGTACGGCCGAGCAACGGCACGCGGTCCTCTACCTCGCCGGTCCCGGCGGGACGGAGGAGGCGCTGGTCGACCCGGCGGCGCTCGACCCGAGCGGGCTGACCACGCTCGACCACTGGCAGCCGAGCCTGGACGGCAGGCTGCTGGCCTACCAGCTGTCCAGGAACGGGGACGAGCGCTCGGAACTGCGGGTCATGGACGTCGCCACCCGGCGGACGGTGGACGGCCCGATCGACCGGTGCCGGTACGCGCCCGTGGCGTGGCTGCCCGACGGGAAGTCCTTCTACTACGTCCGCTCCCGGCAGGTCCGCCTGCACCGGCTCGGCACCCCGGCCGGCGACGACGCCGTCGTCATGGGCGAGGAGCGCTCGTACGGCCTCGGGCTCGACCACGAGGGGCGCTGGCTGACGATCGCCGCGCCGTCCGCGGGCGGCGGCAACGACCTGTGGCTGGCCGACCTGTCGGCCTCCTCCCCCGACTCCCCCGACCTGAGGGTCATCCAGCGGGACGCGGGCGTGGCGACGCTGCCCGCCGTCGGCCGCGACGGCCGCCTGTACCTGCTCACCACGCTGGACGCGCCCCGGGGACGCCTGTGCGTGGCCGACCCCGCGCGGCCGGACCCCGAGCACTGGTCGGAGCTGGTCGGCGAGGACCCCGAGGCGGTGATCGGCGAGTTCGCGATCGCCGGGCCGGTGCTCCTCGTCTCCCGCACCCGGCACGCGGTCGGCGAGATCGGCGTCCACGACCTGGCGACCGGGGAACGGCGCGGGGAGGTGCCGCTGCCCGGTCTCGGCTCGGTCCGCGGGCTGACGACCCGCCCCGAGGGCGGCCACGAGGTCTGGTTCACCTACACCGACAGCGTCACGCCGGTGAGCGTGCACCGCCACGACACCCGTACCGGGCGAACGTCGCTGTGGGAGGCCGCGCCCGGCGCCCTGGAGGTGCCCGAGCTGGAGAGCCGTCAGGTGGTCTTCTCCTCCTCCGACGGCACGCGGGTCCGGATGGTCGTGCTGGCCCGCCCCGGCTCCGGCCCCCGGCCGGCGATCCTGTACGGCTACGGCGGGTTCGGGGCCTCGCTCACGCCCTCGTACTCCAGCTACGTCCTGCCCTGGGTGGAGGCCGGCGGGGTGTTCGCCCTGGCCCAGGTGCGCGGCGGCGGCGAGGAGGGCGCGGACTGGCACCGCGACGGCATGCTGGAGCGCAAGCAGAACGTCTTCGACGACTTCGCGGCGGCGGCCGAGAAGCTCGTCGCGGACGGCTGGACCACCCCGGCACTGCTGGGCGCGTGCGGCGAGTCCAACGGCGGGCTGCTGGTGGGCGCCGCGCTGACGCAGCGCCCCGAGCTGTTCGCCGCGGCCGTCTGCTCGGCGCCGCTGCTCGACATGGTCCGCTACGAGCACTCGGGGCTGGGGCCGGCGTGGCGCTCGGAGTACGGCTCGGCCGACGACCCCGAGCAGCTCGGCCGGCTGCTGGGCTACTCCCCCTACCACCGGGTCACGAAGGGCGTCGACTACCCGGCGACGCTGCTGACGACCTTCGGCGGCGACTCCCGCGTTGACCCGTTGCACGCGCGCAAGATGTGCGCGGCACTGCAGTGGGCCACGTCGGGCACGCGGCCGATCCTGCTGCGCCACGAGGACGGCGTCGGCCACGCCTCCCGCTCGGCGGACCGCGCGATCGGCCTGGCGGCCGACATGCTCGCCTTCCTCGCCGCCCAAACGGGCCTGGAGATCGGCGGGTGAGGACCCGTCGCCCGCGGCCTCTCCGGGGCGCCCTGTCTGCCCGCGTCGCGATATGGGATGATTCTGTGGTCGGACAGGTTCTGTCTGTTCCCCCCTGACCTGGTGAAAGGGGAACAGGTATGGAGATCACGCCCCAGGCGGTCGTCATCCCCAAGGAGACCGACCAGCTCGAACAGGGCAGGTACGGCCCCGTCTTCCCCAGGACTCCGGCGTGTTACGGGTTCACCGTCATCGCCGACGTCAAGCCGGGGCGGGCCGAGACGATCAGGGAGCACGGTCACACGCTGGCCAGGGCGCTGGAGGGCGACCCGCATCTCCTGGCGCCCCTGAAACTGCACTACCTGCGCTGGGTGCTCTTCGACGACGACAGGCGCTTCATGTACCAGGGGATCTTCGACACCGACTTCGACAAGTACACCGAGGACGCCGTCGCGCTGTTCACCCAGGCGGGGGTGAGCACGGCGTTCGAGAACCTCGAAGGCTTCCCCGAGGACTGGAGGACCAATCCCGAGGCCTTCGTCAGGTTCGTCCGCGAGCACCAGTGTCCGAGCTTCATCGAGTACGGGGAGTACCCGTACGTCACCGCCGACGAGATCAAGAAGGCGTTGAAGATCAAGAGCGCCCTGTCGGAGATGCTCGACCAGCTGCAGTGAGAGCCGCGGGAACGGCCACAGCCGTGGTGAGGACGCTCCGCCACCCCTGGCCCCACCGTCGATCGGAGACGAGATGAGCGAGCCGAAGACCGCACGCACCTACAACCGGAACCACACCCCGCGTCCCTTCACGCCCGGCCGGCGGCGGTTGAGCATCTACGTCGCCTGGAGTTATCCGGCCGAGGCGGGCAGGAACGTGGCCGAGCTCGACGACCGTTTCTCCACGATGACCGAGGTCCGGCGGGTGACCTGGCCGGCGTACGAGGACCCGAAATGGTCTGATCCGATGCGGTTCCAGCAGGGCATCTCGGGCGGGCTGGAGCTGTTCTTCTGGGGCTGGCTGCCCTTCCAGCAGTTCGCCGAGGAGAGCACCGGACACCCGGTGCCCCTCTACCAGCGCGTCGACCAGGCCGGTTTCCTCACCCCCCTGGACGAGCGGGTGCTGGCCGACACCGACACCCTGTTCGTGTGGGGGCTGGACCACATGATCACCGGTCAGGACGCCACCCCCGGCGAGATCGAGGCGGTGCGCGACTTCCTCTCCCGGGAGGGGACCTGCCTGGCCCTGGGGCCGCACCACGACGTCGGCACCTCGGACGACCTGGCGGTGCGCCAGGCGGAGTACGACCACCACGGTGACGCCCTGGTCCCCCGCCGGCAGCGCTTCGGCAGGTACACCCGATCGCTGATGGCGGGCCTGGGGATACCGGTGGAGAACCGCTACGGCCTGCGGCCCGCGGTGGCGGACGGGAACAGAAG
Organism: Streptosporangium sp. DT93; assembly: GCF_049844535.1. Classification (NCBI taxonomy): domain Bacteria; kingdom Bacillati; phylum Actinomycetota; class Actinomycetes; order Streptosporangiales; family Streptosporangiaceae; genus Streptosporangium; species Streptosporangium sp. DT93. The sequence continues at coordinate 225,380 of NZ_JBNCLF010000002.1, read as the reverse complement.
CGCCCCGCTGACCATCGCCAGGGATCTGGACACCAAGGGGTGGCTGGACGGGGTTTCCAGCCTCAACTTCCACATGCACCTGCCGCACTACGCCGTGACCACCGACGAGACCGACGTCGTCCACGTGCTGGGACGGCAGCCGATCGACCTGTCCCGGCCGCCGCACCCCTTCACCGAGGCCGGCAACACCGAGTTCAACATGTTCCTGTGGATGCCCCCCGGCGGGGACCGGGCCGGGGATGTGATCTTCGCCGACACCACGATCTTCAGCGCGCTGTTCGGCGTCGACGAGAGCCTGCGCGCCTTCTGGAACAACATCGTCTCAGCCACGTGACGCAGCAGGGAGGGGAAACGGTGGTGAACGATCACACCCGTACCGGGCGCACCCCTGTCGAGCTCGAACTCGACGACATCCAGCGCGGGGTGCTCAGCCCCCGGCCGAGCCCGTACGCGGCGACCTACATCCTGTTCCGCATCGACGACCGCGACCAGGGGCGTGAGCTGATACGGCGACTTGGCACGGTGGTCACCTCGGCCGCCGACACCGTCGGCCCGCTGGGCGAGACCTGGGTCAGCGTCGGGCTCACCTGTTCCGGCCTGGTGGCGCTGGGCGTGCCGCCGGAGTCGCTGCAGACCTTCGCCTGGGAGTTTCGCCAGGGCATGGCCGCACGGGCCGGGGCGCTGGGCGACGTCGGCGACAGCGCCCCGGAGAAGTGGGAGGCGCCACTGGGCACGCCCGGCGTCCACGTGGTGCTGGTGGCCTTGGCGCCCGACGGCGTGCACCTGGAGGCGGCCGTCGACCGCGCCCGTCCGGCCTGCCGTGCCCTGTCCGGCGTGAGAGCGATCTGGCGGCAGGACTGCCACGCGCTGCCCGGCGAGACCGAGCCCTTCGGCTATCGCGACGGCATCAGCCATCCGGCCGTCGAGGGCAGCGGTGTCGCCGGATCCAACACGCTGGAGGAGCCGCTCAGGGCCGGGGAGTTCGTGCTCGGCTACCCCGACGAGCTCGGCGGCGTCCAGACCCTCCAGCCCGAAGTGCTGGGACGCAACGGCAGCTACGCGGCCTTCCGCAAACTCCACCAGCGCGTCGCCGCCTTTCGCGGCTATCTGAGGGACAACGCCGTCGATCCGGTGGACGAGGAACTGCTGGCGGCGAAGATCATGGGCCGTTGGCGCAGCGGCGCTCCCCTGGCGCTCAGTCCGGAACGCGACGATCCCGCCCTGAACGCCGCCCCCTACCGCAACAGTTTCCTCTACCGGCAGGACGACCCGGCGGGGTTCGTCACCCCGGGCGGCTGCCACATCCGCCGGGGCAACCCCCGCGACGCGGCGGTGGCGGGCGTGGTGCGGCTGCACCGGATGATCAGGCGCGGTACCGTCTACGGCCCGCCGCTGCCCGAAGGCGTCCTGGAGGACGACGGGGCCGAGCGCGGGCTGATGTTCGCCTTCATCGGCGCGCATCTCGGGCGGCAGTTCGAGTTCGTTCAGTCCGAGTGGATGAACGACGGTGTCTTCTTCGGCGCGGGCGACGCCAGGGACCCCGTCATCGGTTCCGGAGACGGCTCCGATGACTTCACCATTCCTCGCAGGCCACTGCGGCGACGCCTGCTGGGGCTGCCGCACTTCGTCGTCACGCGCGGCGGCGAGTACTGCTTCCTGCCCTCGCTGAGCGCCCTGCGCTGGCTCGGCGACCTCGCGGACTGACGCGCGACGCCGCCGAAGTGCCGGACGGCGGCACGCGGGACGGCCCGTTCGGGGACCGTCGGGCCCCGCGAGGTCAGAGCAGGCGCTCCAGGAAGACCGTGATCGACATGATCGTGATCCCCATGATGATCAGGTCGACCGCCAGGCGCAGATTGCGGTTCTTGACGCGCGCCACCCGGGTCATCCGCAGGGCGTCGGTGGCCAGGAACAGCTCGTAGTCGTCGATCTCGGCGTTCATCCGCTCGATCAGCGATTCGGGCGTGGACTCGTCGGCGTAGGCCAGGACGCGCGTTCCGCTGCGTGCGGCGGGCAGGGGGCGGATGGTGACCAGGATCAGCAGGACGGCCGTCGACAGCAGGATCAGCGCCAGGATGACGCCGAAGCGCCCGATTCCCGGGAAGCGGGCCGGGCCGGTCAGGATGAGGGTGACCATCACGCCGTAGGCGACGCCCGCCCACGACAGCAGCAGGCCGGCTCTCTTCTCGCCGACGCTGATCAGCTCGGCGCGGGCCGCGGTGGTGGCGGCGTCGAGCCGCTCCCGCAGGATCGGGGACATGGGCACATGTCGTGCGCTGCCGTCGTCCGTTGAATCGGCGCCGTGGGCGGCCGGGTCGTGGTTCGTCATGGTGGGCGGGTCCTTTTTCGCCGGGGCCGCGGGCCGAAGCGGCGACCGGCGGCCGGTGGACGTCGAGGCAGCCGATGTCTCATCGGCAGAGGACCTGGCGCCAGGTCACGCCTTCGACGATCCGGCGGGCCCGGCCCGTGATCGGCGATCGTTGCAGGTGCCCCATGGAGTACCTGTACCCCGTCGCGGTGCCGGCCACTGGGTACGGCCTCCTCGGCGCGGAAGGTCTTCGAACGGGCCGGATCACGGCGGGTGAGACCGGTCCCGTCACCGGTAGCGGATCACGCCCAGCTCGGCCGGGTCGTCGGACCAGAGCCAGCCCGCCTGCCTGGCGATCCTGACGGCCTCGACGCGGGTGCGGGCGCCGACCTTGGTGAGGATCCGCGCCAGGTAGTTGCGTACGGTGCCGCCGGACAGGCAGAGCCGGTCGGCGATCTCGCCCACCGGCGCCCCCTCGGCGGCGGCCCCCAGGACCTCCAGCTCGCGCGCGGTGAGCGGGTTGCGCTTGGCGTGCAGGGCGGCGACGGCCAGCTCGGGGTCGACCACCTGTTCCCCCGCCGCCACCCGGCGCACGCAGCCGGCGAGCTGGTCGGCCGGGGTGTCCTTGACCACGAAGCCGCGGGCCCCGACGTCCAGGGCCCGGCAGAGCGCGGCCGGGGTCGCGAGCCCGGTCAGGATCACCGTCGCGCACTCGGGGAGCCTGCGGCGCAGTTGTGCCGTGGCGGTGAGACCGTCGGTGCCGGGGAGCCCGATGTCGATGAGCGCGACGTCCGGCCGGAGTTCCATGCAGGAGCGGACCACCTCGTCGCCGTGACCCGTCTCGCCGACGACCTTGATGTCGCTCTCCATGGAGAGCAAGGCCGCCATGGCCCCCCGGACGAGATGCATGTCCTCGGCGATCAGGACACTGATCATGAATGGTCTCCCCTGTTTCACGGTGAGGTCTCGCTCAATCCGGGGATCCCTACCCTCCGGAAGTCGGGTGATTACCGCAAGTCCGAGTTAAGCACGGATCTGGCGATATAGAAGTGGGATCGTCGCAGGTCAAAAAGCGTCTTCGCGCGAAAAAAGAATTAAATTCCAGAACCGCCCCTCTCATACGAACCACAATTTCCAGATTTATCATCTTTCGGGGTTTTTTTCGGACGGCCGATTCCGCGGGAGTGGGCACCCGCGGGGTGCCCGGGGCGTCAGATGCCGTCCGGCGTGCGGTTCTCCCAGGCCCAGGCGGCGATCCCGACCCGGTTGCGCACCCCGAGCTTGGCCATGATGCCGGAGATGTGGCCTTTGACCGTGCTCAGCGAGATGAACAGCTCGGCGGCGATCTCCTGGTTGCTACGGCCCCTGGCGATGGCGCGTACCACCTCCGCCTCCCGGTCGGAGAGGGGGCGTGCGGGCCGGGGGGCCGACGGCGCCGCGGCGGCCGTGAGCCGGCGCAGCAGCCGCAGGGTGACCGACGGCGAGACCAGGGCGTCGCCCGCGTTCGCCGCCCGGACGGCCTCGACGAGCAGGACGGGACCGGCATCCTTCAGGACGAAACCGACCGCCCCGCCGCGCAGCGCGTCGTGGACGTACTCGTCGAGGTCGAAGGTGGTGACCACGACCACCCGGAGCGGGTCCGCGACGCCGGGACCGGCCAGGAGGCGGGTGACCTCGATGCCGTTGAGGCGTGGCATGCGGACGTCCACGAGGCACACGTCCGGGCGCAGCCGCCGGGCCAGGGCGACCGCCTCGGCGCCGTCGGCGGCCTCGGCGACCACGCTGATGTCGGGCTGGTCCTCCAGGATGAGCCGCAGGCCACGGCGGATCATCGACTGGTCGTCGGCCAGCAGCACCCGGATCGTCATCGGCGCTCCCGCTCGGGGACGGGCAGGGTGGCGAGCACCGACCAGCCGGCTCCCGGGCGCGGGCCCGCGCGGAGCGTGCCGCCGAGGGCCTCCAGGCGTTCGCGCATCCCGATCAGGCCGTACCCGCCGCGCCGGTACCCGGCGGGGGCCGGTGGGGCGTCGTCGACGACCTCGACGACGACGGACCCGTGGTCCTGGGTGACGCGGACCGTGACCGACCGGGCCCGCCGGGCGTGGCGCGAGACGTTGGTCAGCGCCTCCTGGACGATCCGGTGGACGGTGAAGGCCACCTCCGGGGGCCACGCCGCCTCGTCGGCGAGGGAGTGCAGGCGCACCGCAGGGCCGTGCCCCCCGTGTTCCTGGCGTCCTCCGTGTTCCTGGCGTCCTCCGTGTTCCTGGCGTTCCTGGCGTTCCTGGCGTTCCCCGCGTTCCTTGCGTCCCCGGCCGCCGAAGCGTTCGACCAGCTCGGCGAGGCGTTCGGGGCCGGCCTCGGCGGAAGGCGCGTCACCGTCGTCGCCCAGCAGGCCGACGACGCGCCGCACCGCGGCCAGCGCGTCGGAACCGGCGGTCTCGATCTCCGCGAAGGGGCCCTCCGGCCTCTCCGTCCGCCTGCGGGCGGCGAGCCGCGCGGCCTGGGCCTGGAGCACGATGCCGGTGACGTGGTGGGCCACGACGTCGTGCAGCTCCCTGGCCAGCGTCAGCCGCTCGTCGCGGCGCACCCGCGCGACGGCCGCCCGGTGGCGGGCCTCGAACAGCCGCGAGCACAGCCCGGCGGCGAGACCGGCGAGCAACGCCGTGGCGTTCAGCCACGTCACGGGCGGGAGCCCGGAGGCCGGCGGGACGGCCGGCCAGGTGCCGGCGACGACCGCGAGCCCTCCGGCCGCGACGGCGGCGGCGCGCGGCGCCGGGAGCGTCCTGAGCGCGGAGCCGGTGAGCACGGACAGCGCCAGGGCCATCGCGGGCCCGGGCTCGGCGGGCACCTCCGCGAGCCGGGCGACCAGGACGGCGACCCCGGCGACGGTCAGGCCCGCGACCGCCGCCCGTGCCCGGTCGCGGCGGCGTAGCAGGGCGATCGCGCAGACCACCGCCCCGGCGGCGCAGCCGAACCACCAGTGGGCACCGCCCCAGCTCACCGCGACCCGGTACGCCCAGAAGGCGAGCGTCGCCGCGAACAGGACACCGAGCCCGGCGTCGGCCGCGTCCCAGGCCCGCCCGGCGTCGGCCCGGCTCCATGGCCGCCCGGCGGGTCGGCACCACACCTTCACGCCGCTCAGGCTAGACGTTCCGGTACGCGCGCCGTACCGGCCGAAAGTACCGTCGCGGGCGGCGCGGGCCCTGCCTCCGGCCGGTACCGGGCAGCGGGCCGGGTCCGCAGGATGAGCGCATGTCATACGAAGATCGACCTTTCCCCGCCCCGCCCGGGGGTCGCGCGCGGATCGTCGCCCTCGACGTGCTGCGCGGGTTCGCCCTGTGCGGGATCCTGGTGGCCAACGTCAGGCCGATCGCCAACGCCGGCGAGGTCGTCCTGCGCCGTTCACCGGTGGACGCGCGGGAGGCGCACGACGGCGTGGCGCAGGTCATGGGCATGCTCGTCGACCAGCGCTTCTTCCCGATCTTCTCCCTGCTGTTCGGGATCGGGTTCTCGCTGCTGCTGGTCTCGGTCACGGACCGCGTCGCCCGCCCGAGGCTGCTCCTGCTGCGCCGGCTCCTCACGCTGCTCGCGATCGGCCTGGCGCACTTCCTGCTGCTGTGGCAGGGTGACATCCTGACCGTCTACGCCGTCGTCGGCCTGCTGGTGCTGCTTCCCTCGACCTGGCTGCCGCGCCCGGCCGTGGCCGGCCTGGCCGCCGCGCTCGTCACGACGGCGCTGGCGCTCGGCGGTGACAGGACCGTGCTGGTCGCCGGGCTGTTCCTGCTGGGCTCGTCGCTGGTCCGGTACGGGGTGGTCGACCGGTTGGAGCACTCCACCCGGGTGCCGCTCCTGCTCGGCTTGGCCTTCGCGGCGGCCGCGGCGCCCGCGCTGTGGGCGCAGACCACGCTGACCGGCGGCGTGGACGACCGGTACGTCAACTTCTGGATGTACACGGCCGGGGCGCTGGTCGCGGGGGTGTACGTGTGCGTCCTGCTGGTGCTGCTCAGGACGCCGCTGCGGACGGCGCTGACGACCGTCCTCGCGCCGCTGGGCCGGATGGCGCTGACCAACTACCTGACCGCCACGGTCCTGGTCCTGGGGGTCCGCCAGGTCCTCGGCGCACCGCACGACTGGTCACCGGCGACGGTGTACCTGATCGCCGCCGCCGTCCTCTGCGTCCAGTGGCCGCTGTCGGTCCTCTGGCTGCGCCGGTACCGCCAGGGGCCGCTCGAGTGGCTCTGGCGCTGGGCCACCTGGGCCCGCCGCCCGCCCCTGCGCCGCGCAGCGGGAGGGTAGGACGGAGGCCGGTTCGGGGCCGGGTCAGATCGGGGAGGCGGCGGCGTGGTGGTCCAGGAGGACGTCCGTCTGCAGGTAACCGCCACGGATCAGATGACCCGGCGGGCGGGCGCGCAGTTCGCGGTAGTGACCGGCGATCCGGCTCGCCGCCACGACCGGGGTGGCGGCGCTCGTCCACAGCGGCCTCTTCCGGCCGACGGAGGCAGGGACGATCCACCAGAAACGGCAGGCGTGGTCGAGGCGGACGACGAGCCCGTAGTACACGGAGACGACCCGCTCCCCCGAGGGCAGACGATGCACGTCCGCCGGGATGTTGTGGGCCCGGGCCAGCAGGGCCGCCAGTTCGCCGGCCCGGAGTTCGGCCGGGTGGGGCACGAGGTCTCCGGAAGGGCTGTGATCAACGGTCACGCGGGAAAGGGTAGGGACCGCCCGGCACCCGGCTCAACGATGTTGCGCGATGTTGCGCGTTCACCGCGCGCGAAACGCCCCGTCGCTCACCGCGCGCGAAACGCCCCGTCGCTCACCGCGCGCGAAACGCCTCCGCCGCTCTCCGCAGCATGTCCCGCGCCTGCCGCCCGTACGCGGCGACGCCGCTCAGCGCCTGGAACGCCTTCTCGTACACGGCCACGTCGCCCGGGGTCCTGTGCTGGATCTGTCCCGGCACGGTGTCGATGCGGACCCGGTCGGTGTCGTAGATCCAGAAGTTCTCCGGCGGCATGAGCGGCGGCCTGACCGTCGCCGGGACGATCCCGAAGGACACGTTGGCGACGCCCGAGGTCAGCTCCGCCAGCCGGTCGAGCTGCCCGGCCATCTCCTCCGGGCCGACCAGCGGGGTGCGGAGCGCCTGCTCCCCGACGACGAACGCGAACCTCCTGCCGCCCTCGCGCAGGACCTCCTGCTGCCGCAGCCTGGCCGCCACGGCGGCGTCGATGTCGTCGGGGATGCCGCGGAAGTCGATGACGGTGCGCAGGTGTCCCCTGGCGTAGTCCTCGGTCTGCAGCAGGCCGGGGACGGCGGAGTGCTGCCAGACGCGGAACTGGCGCGTGCGCTCGTAGAGGAGCTGGAAGGAGCGCTGGACGTGGCCGAGACCGCTCTCCTCCAGGCGGCGCCACTCGGTGTACATGGCCTCGATGTTCTGGGCGGCGGCGATGAGGTCGACCACCTGCTCGTCCGCGTCGCAGGCCTCGCACCACGTCCTGATGTCGGCCTGGTTGGGCATCTGGACCGCGTTCTCGATCTTGGAGATCTTGGTGTGGTCCAGGCCGGTCTTCGCCGCCAGCGCCCTCCCGGTCAGCCCGGCGCCGGCGCGGAGCGACCTGAGCCGGGCCGCGAGGATGCCCTTCGCCTCGTCGATGCGTGCCGTGGAGGTCGCCATCTCCGTCACCTCGTCACCGCGGGGGCCGGTCTTTCCGGCATTCCGACCGTATGCCGCTTGTTCCACCTTGTCGCGAAAATTGCGAATCGTTGCGCTGTCGCAGCTCGCGGCGCCTGTCCCTGTCCAGGCCCTTGTCCGGGTCCGGGTCCGGGGCGACCGCGAGGAAAGCCGGGAACGTCGGAGAGGACGGGCAGGCGGCGCGGGTGTGGTCGAATGGCTCGTCGTGGACGAGATGACGATGGAATCGATCGCGCGGCGGCTGGTGGAGATCCCCGGCATCGTCGCGGTGACGCTCGGGGGCAGCCGGGCCCGTGGCACCCACCGCCCCGACTCCGACACCGACCTGGGGCTGTACTACCGGGGCGCCCCGGACATGGCGGCGCTGCGCGCGCTGGCCGTACGGGAGGCCGGTGAGGGGAGCGAGCTGACCGAACCGGGCCTCTGGGGACCGTGGGTGGACGGTGGCGGCTGGCTGACGATCGGCGGCCGACGGGTCGACTGGCTCTACCGCGACCTGGACCGGGTCCACCGCGTCTGGGCCGACTGCCGGCAGGGCCGCTACGAGGTCGGGGCGCAGGCCGGGCACCCGCTGGGCTTCTACTCCCACGCCTACGCCGGCGAGGTCGCGCTCTGCCGGGTGCTGGCCGACCCCGGCGGGGAGCTCACCGAGTTGCGCGAGAGCACGCGGGCCTACCCGCCGGCGCTGGGAACCGCCCTGGTGAACGGGCTCTGGGAGGCGGACTTCTCGGTGGGCCTGGCACGGTACGGGGCGACCGGCACCGATCCCGCGTACGCGGCCGGTTGCCTGTTCCGCGCCGTCGGCGTCGCCTGTCAGGCACTGCACGGTCACGCGGGCCGATGGCTGGTCAACGAGAAGGGAATGGTGGCCTCGGCCGGGCGGCTGCCGGGGGTTCCGAGGGACTTCGCCGCGCGCGCCCGGGGGCTGTTCGCCGACGTCGGCGGCTCGACGGAGCGGATCGAGCGGACCGTCGCCGACGCGGCCGGCCTGATGGCGGAGGTACGGGCGTCCGTCGGCCGCTGACCGGCGCGCGTCCTTCCCCGGACACGTGTGCCCCGGCGGGGTGTCCCTCGCGGGGCCCGGATGCGTGTCCCGCCGTACGGGTCGGGATTGTCGGACGCAGGCCTTACGGTAGGGCGCGTGCCAGAGACGAACCACGAGATCACGCTCGACTCGGCCCTCACCGAGGAGGCCGTGCTCTCGACCTACCGCCGCATGTTCGCGGCGCTCGCCCGCGACAGCGGCGCGGTCGTGGACGACCCGGCGCTCGTCGACATCGCCGAGACGCTGTTCGCCGCGTTCGCCGAGGCCGGCGAGGAGTGGCTGACCCACGAGCAGATGCGCCACGCCTGCCGGTCCTACCCGCTCGACCGGTTCGAGAACCGGCTCCGCGTGCTGCGCGGCCTCGGGGCGATCCGCGAGGTGTTCCCCAAGCCCAACCAGCTCCGCTACCGCGCGTCGTTCACCAGCGTGGTGGGGCTGATGTTCATCCGCCGGATGATGGACGACGGCGGCCAGTCGGAGATGCACCGGCTGCTCGCGCTGGAGGACCTCAACGTGGCCGATCCCGCCACGACGATGGAGGAGGCCCGCACCAGCGCGCAGAACCTCTCCCGCGCCTTCCGGCTCTGGGCGCTGGAGCTGATCACGCTGACCGGCGGGACCATCGAGGAGCTGCGCGAGCAGGCGCCCAAGCTCTGGGGCACCGAGGAGATCACCCGGCGGGCGCAGAGCCTGCACGGCACCATCCTGACCCGCTGGCCCGACCTCGACCGCACCTGCACCGAGCTGCGCGCCGCGATCTACGCCTACAGCGACGCCTCGCGCCGCGCCGCCGGGCGCCTGGCCGACTCGGCCGGTACGACGAGGAATCTGACGCTCCTGCCCGCGGAGACCTGGCGCACCTTCGCCCAGACCGCGAGCAAGGAGCGTCTGAGCGCGGTGCTCGACGGCTTCGTCTTCGACTCCCCCGCGCCCTGGCACGACCCGGCGGCGATCGTCCGCGCCGTGGACGAGAGCCCGCGCCCGGCGCCCGCCCAGCCCACTCCCCCGCGTTCGGCCCTGCCCGACCCCGGTCCGGCCGCCACCCACGACCGCGGCCCGGGCGGCCTCGACCACCTGACCGCCGTGGCCGAGGCAGCGCTGGCCGGGCGTTCCTCGGCCCGGCTGGAGCAGTTGCTCACCGCCGACGGCGAATGGGTCTCGGCCCGTCGCCTGCTGGCCGACCTGGTCGCGGCCGACCTGCGCCCCGACTCCCCGTACCGGCTGCGCTGGTCCGACGGCCTCACCGCCGACCCCGAGGCCGAGCCCACCTGGCTCTCCCACGGCAGCCTGGAGAGGACCGGCGGTGCCGGCTGAACGGCCCGAGGTGGCGCACGTCCGTGCCCGCGCGGGCGGTCCGATCCGGCTCGGCGCCGGGCTGCCCGCTCCGCCGGGGATGGCGCGGCTGGGGCGAGGCGACGGCACGGGCCTGGCGCTGCCGGTCTGGCCGGACGGCGCGACCCCGTCGCTCCTGGAGGAGTACCAGGTCTCCCCGATCCCGGTGGAACGATCCGGGGAGACCCGCCGGGTGCTGGCCGCGGCCCTGCGCTGCTGCTGGAGCGACCTGTCCCGCGATCCCTGGCCCGGCGTCCCGGCCGCGACGGACGACGTGCTGTCGGCGTACCGGGCGCTGATCGGGCGTGGCGACGACCTGATGCGCAACTGGGCGATCGGCGCGCTCCGCCGCCTGCACGACTCGGCCTGGCTGGAGGTCTCCGGCGGCCTCGTGCGGCTCGGCCCCCGGTGCGCCTCGTGGCCCGCGTCGTCGCACGCCCAGCTCCGGGAGCTGATGCGCCGCCTGCCCTCGGGCACGGAGGGACGAGGCGGCCCCGCGACCCTTCCCGTCGCCGGAGAGAACGGCCCCGGCGACGGGCCAGGCGCTGCCGGTGAGCGTCCCGGCGGCACCCTCGACGACGGCGATCCCGGTAACAGCGATCGTGGTGAGCTCGACGGTCCGGGCGGCGTCGGGATCGAGCCCGGCGGGTCCGGTAGCGGGGAGATCGAGCCCGGCGGGTCCGGTAGCGGGGAGATCGAGCCCGGCAGGTCCGGTGACGGGGAGATCGAGCCCGGCAGGTCCGGTGACGGGGAGATCGAGCCCGG
>NZ_JBNCLF010000002.1:0-214143 GCF_049844535.1 Streptosporangium sp. DT93 | reverse complement strand
CCGGGGAGATCGAGCCCGGCAGGTCCGGTGACGGGGAGATCGAGCCCGGCAGGTCCGGTGACGGGGAGATCGAGCCCGCCGCGAGCGTCACCGCTCCCGAGGGCATGGACGAGGACCTGCTCGGCCCCTTCGACGAGCGGCGCAGGGCCGAGATCGTGGCGGCGTTCATGGCGGTCGAGCACGCGGCCGAGCCCGTGCACGAGGCCCGCTTCCCGGCGCTGCGGGAACCCTCGCTGCGCCACACGCTCGCCGGGATGCTGGAACGCCGCGGCCGGGTCCTGGTCCACGAGCGCGAGACGTGGACGTCGGGGTACGCGGACGGTGTGGCCGGGGCGGTCCCGGCCCTGGGCGAGGCCGAGCGGGCGGTGCTGGTGCTGGTTCTGGTCCATTCGGTGGCCATCCCCCGGGCCGACGGGCTCCTTCCCGCCGACAGCTGGCTGTCGCCGTTCCCCGCTCAGGCCGACGAGTTGCGACGGCACACCCGGCTGCCGATCGGTGAGCTGGAGGCGGCTCTGCGCGTCCTGCGCCACGCGGGGCTGGTGACCCAGGTGAAGGCGGGCGAGGAGGCCGGCGGCTACGTGCCGGGGCCCCAGTTCCATCGGCTGACCCCGCAGGCCAGGCGCCGCCTGCAGGAGGAGCTGATCCTCGCCGCGGGTCCGCACACGCCGCTGGCCGCGGCCGTACGGGCGAGCCGACGATGACGCCGTCCGGCGACGGAGGAGACGGGTGGCGACGGGTGAGACGGACGGCGACGGGTGACGGGCGGTATGCCGGGACGAACGGCATCCCGGGTGCCGGCCGGTGAACGTCACCGGGGCGGTGCTCCGATGCCACGAACATGACGCAGGGGCCGTGAACACGATGGAAGAGGGGAACGGGGTTGACCGACCAGCGGAACCAGGCCGCGAAAGGCTCACGCGGGGGCCGAGCGAGGACCGCGTCCCCCGACAGGGGCACCTCCGGGGCCGAAGCCGCTTCGGCCCCGGAGTCCCGGGGCGAGCCCGCTGCGGCCGAGCTCCCGGCGACCCCCGAGAGCGCCGGAGCCCCCGGGAACTCCGGAATCCTTCGCACCCCCGGGGGTTCCGGAGCCGCCGAGAGCACCGGGGGTTCCGGAGCCGCCGGAAGCGCAGGGGGTTCCAGAACCGCTGGTAGCACCGGGGGTTGCGGGGCCGCCGGAAGCGCAGGGATCACCGGAACCCCCGTAACCCCCGAGAACTCTGCGAACTCCCGGAGCTTCGGGAGCGCGGCCGGGACGCAGGCGACCCTGGTCGCCGTGGACGTCCGGGCGGGCGCGCCGACGGAGAACGTGGTGGGCGACCGGGTGCTGGTCGCCGTGCAGCCGGTCAACATCTCCCGGCTCTCCACCCATCCGGTGCCGACCGTGCCGGGCACCCTGATCGTGGTCGCGGGCGCCGGGCCGAAGGACTCCAACGGCGCGGGCAAGTCGTCGTTCATCGCCATGATCACGGCGCTGCTCGGGGACGAGCAGTGGCGGTTCGCCTCCGGTGCCAAGTCGGTCGCGGAGCTGCTGTTCAACGCCGAACTCGCCGCGGGCGGCGGCGGGCGGACCTGGGCCAGCGCCGACCACGGGTACATCATCGGCGTCTTCGCGCCGGCCGACCCGGTGCCCGGCGCCTTCCCCGCCCCCCGCCACGACGCCTCTCACGCCTCCCGGCAGGATGCCTCTCAGGACATCTCTCGCGACATCTCCCGCGACGCTTCTCGCGGTGTCTCCCACGATGCTCCTCCCGGCACCTCCCCTGACGCTCCCTCGCGTGAGGACGTCTCGCTGGACGCGGTCACCGTGTGGCTGCGCGTCAACCAGGAGGCGCCGCACCTGGAGATCCGGTGGGTCCCCGGCGTCCACCTGGCCTCGGCCGCCTCGGAGGCGGAGCGGGTGGCGCGGGCGGACGAGCTCTGGGCGGCGCTGCCCCGCTCGGCCGGGCGCCGCGACGTGGTGGCGCGCGACCTGACCAGGTTCCTGTACGGCGACCGCGTCCGGTGCGTGTCGTTCCTGTCCACCTCGGTGCGGAGCAAGGTCGCCACCAACCTGCTCTCCCAGCCGCTGAACGAGATCTCCCCCGAACGCGTCTTCGAGGCGATCGCCGCGCTGACCGGCCTGGACGCCGAGCTCGACCAGGAGCGGGAGGCCCGCCGCGACGAGCACGCCCGGCGGGTGCGCGCGACGCGGGCCGTGGAGCTGCTGCGCGAGTTCGAGGACGAGTCGCGGACCCTCCTGGAGACCTTCGACCGGCGCGACCGGGCTCGCGTCCGGCTGGCCGACGCGCTGCGCTGCTGGCGGGGACGGCTGGCGCGCAGGCTCGCCGACGCGGCGCGGCGGGACGAGGAGCTGGCGCTGGAGCTGGAGCGGGTCCGCGCGGCGGGCGACCGCGCCGTCGAGGCGATCGGCCAGGTGCGGGCGGAGATCGCGGCGCTCAAGGACGACACGCTCGAACGCGGCCTGGCCCAGGCCCGCAGGGAGCTCGCCGACCTGCAGTCGCGCGCGGCGAAGCTGGACGCCGACCGGGCGGTGGCGGAGAACTCCGCGGACGAGCTGCGCGGCTGGATCCCCGGCCTGGAGGAGCAGCGGCGCCTGGCCGACGGGCGTGACGTGACCACGGCCGGCGCCGAGCTGGCCGAGGCCAGGGCGCGGCTGAACGAGGCGCTGAAGGCGCTGGGCGTGGCCGACCGCGAGAGCGAGGGGGCCAGGGCCGCGCTGGACGACGCCGAGGGCGGCCCGGCGGCGGCCCAGCTGAACGCGCTCGCCGGGGCGGGCGTGGGGGCCACCGGGCTCCTGGACGCGATCGACGTCGCCGAGCAGGCCCGCGACCAGGGAACGGCCGGCGGCCGGGCGGTGCCCGCGCCGGGGGCCCGGGGGTGGCCGCACGAGCACGCGGTGATCGTCGACGCCGCCGACCTGGAGGCCGCGGCGCGGGCGCTGGACGCGCTGCCCGGTTCGGTGCTGGTCAGCGCCGCCGGTGTGACCGTGGTGGGATCGTTCGAGGTGGCCGTCACCGGCAGGGAGGCCAGGATCAAGGCGGCCGAGCAGCGCCTGCACCGGGCACGCGACGTCCAGGAGAGCGCGTCGGCGGCCGTGCGGGCCGCCGAGGACGCGGTCGCCGAGGCGGGCAGGCGGCTGGAGGGGGCCAGGGCCGCCGTGCAGCTCACCGACATCGAGCGGCGGCTGTCCGAGCGCCGGCACGCGCTCATCGAGCTGGCCGAGGCGCTGACCGCGATCGCGCCGAAGGTGGGCGAGGCGGAACGCGGGGTGAGTTCGCTGGACTTCCGGGCCCGCACGCGCAGCATGGAGGCCGAGCGGCTGGAGGGCCGCCGGGCCCGGTACGAGGCCGACCGGGACCAGGCCGCGGAGCAGGCGGCGCGGACCGCCGCCGACCGGGAGGCGCTCGGGCTGGACGCGCTGGCCGGGGAGTGGGGCGGCACCGCCGACGGGGCCCGCGACTGGCTGGAGGCCCTCGACGAGCAGGAGCGCCCGCTGACGGCCGAGGAGTGGTGGCGGTCCGCCGAGCGGCGGCTGGACGAGGCGATGCGCGACACCTTCCCCGGCGAGGACGAGGAGATGCCCGAGGAGTTGCGCTTCCTGGTCAGGGAGCGGGCCGCGCCCGGCGCCGGGCGTACCGCGCGCGAGCAGGCGACGTTCCCCGGTGTCTGCTCGGCGCTCGCCTCCTACCTGCGCGGGCAGGAGGAGTACGAACGGCACCGGCGGCGTCAGATCGAGACGCAGATCGTCACCCGGCAGCGCGACCTGACCGCCGCCGCCCGGGGCGCGGAGGAGGCCGCCCGGTCCACCGCCGCGCACCGGGCCGCGCTGACCGCCGCGATCAGGGCGCGGCTGGCCCGGGTGGCGGAGGAGTTCGACAGGCTGGACACCTCCTACGGAGGCTACGGGGCGACGCTGGAGTTCCCGGTGCCACCGGCCCCGGCCGATCCCGAGCAGCGCTGGGCCTGGCGGGTGACCCCCACGTGGCGCCGGGGCGAGGGCCAGGGGTTCGTGCCGTACGACCGGCGGGCCAACACCGCGCTTATGGACGAGAAGGCGGTCAAACTGGTCTGTGCGGCGGCGATCGCGTCCTCGGGCGGCGGGCACCTGTGCCTGGTCCTGGACGAGCTGGGCCGCAACCTCGGCAAGGAGCACCGCAGGGAGGCCGTGGCGCTGTTCCGCCGGATCGGCGAGACGTACGGGATCACGGTGATCGGCGCGCTCCAGGACGACATGGAGCCCTACGCGGTCGACGCCTGCGGGCAGTACGTCAAGCTGCGCCGTTCCTCCGACGCCATGCCGTACAACGAGCCGCCGGTGATCATCGGCCATGACGGCCACGCCGCCCGGGTACGCGCCCTGGCGGCGGCGGTCGGCCGGTGAGCCGGTCACCGGGCGCCGCGATCCGGGAGCACGCCCGTCCGGCCCGTCGTGGAGTGGGACGGGCCGGGACGTGGCCCCCGGGTGATGAGGCGGCGAGAAGGACCGAACGGGGCGGGAAGGACTCACCGTGGATTGGAACGTCGGGGGCATCGGGAACGTCGCGCTCGGCGTGGGCGTCGCGCTGGTGGCCGGGTGGCTGCTGCTGGTCGTGACCCTGGTCGTCGTGCGACCGGAGACCGGGTTGTTGCGGGAGGCGCTGCGCATCCTGCCCGACCTGCTGCGCCTGCTCCGGCGCCTGTCCGCCGACGCGGGCCTGCCCCGTGGCGTGCGGGTCCGGCTCGGCCTGCTGATGCTCTACCTGGCGATGCCCATCGACCTGATCCCGGACTTCATCCCCGTGCTCGGCTACGCCGACGACGTCATCGTCGTCGCCGCGGTCCTGCGCGGCGTGGTGCGGCGGGCCGGGCTGGAGGCGGTGCGCGGCCACTGGCCCGGCACCCCGGCGGGGTTCGACGTGCTGTGCCGCCTCACCGGCCTGGGCCCCTCCGGCCCCGGTCGCTGACGCCTCTTCGAGACCGTCTCCCCGGCGCGTCACCCGCGACCGTCACGGGATCGTCGTGGCGGGCGGACCGGATCGCATGGCGGGTGAGCTGTGGACGGACGGGCCGGCCTTCATGGCGGGTGAACTGTAGACGGACGGGACGCGGAAGCCGCCGAGCCATTCGGTCAGGCGCGACGCCTCGTCGTCGAGGGCACGGCGCGTGGCGGCCGGCACCGGCTCCAGCAGCCGTACCCGCACGACCCCGGCGTCGTCCTGCACCCAGCAGCCCACCACCCGGCCGTCGGCCCAGGCGGTCGTCCCGGCGTTGCCCCGGCGGTCGAAGAGCAGGTCGCGGTGCGGGCCGAGGTAGAAGTCGCGCCCCTGCCAGCCCATGACGGTCGGATCGAGCACCGGCAGCAGCGCCGCCCACGGGCCGGGGTCGGGGGTCGCGTCGAGGTCGTCGGGCAGCACCCAGCCGGTGGCGCCCCGGTCGAGCGAGACCGCGACCGCGCCGAGACCGGCGAGCGCCGCCCGTACCACCGTCTTGGTGGCTCCCAGCCACCACGCGAGGTCGTCCACGGTGCCGGGGCCGAACGAGTACAGCCAGCGGCGCACGATCTCGCGGTAGCCGTCGGCGGCGCTCATGGGGGCGGGGACCTCGTCGAGCCAGTGGCGCATCAGGGTCCAGCGGGGCCGCGAGGTGTACCAGCGGGCGCCGTTGACGCCGCGCACGATGTCGGCGGTGGCTCCGAGGTGGGTGAGAACGCGCGACGCCGACCAGGGGTCGCCCGGCGAGGCCGTCACCCTGACGTCGATCATCGGTACCGCCTGGCGGATGTCGAGGGCCGAGCGGCCCTCGGGCGCGTCGGCGAGTGCCGCGAGGACCTCGGCGCGGGCACGGTCGAGCCAGTCGTCGCCGTCGGCGGCGAGCCCCGCCCTGACCGCGTCCTTGGCCATGCGGGCCCGTTCGGTGCCCGCGACCCTGGCGGACGCGCTGGACCACGCCGCGGGCAGCAGGTCGCGCGGGAAGACGAAGAGGGTACGGCGCATGGCCAACTGCTTCACGAGGTCGCGGTCGTCGTAGAGCGCCCGGTCGACGTCGGCGAGCGCGAGCGAGGCGACGCGCGCCCGGCAGGACAGGTGAACCGTCGCGGCCTCGGTGGCGTGCAGCACGGTCATCGCCCGGGTGGCGGCCTGCGGGGAATCGACGCGGAACGCCGGGGCCAGCGCGTGCCGGACGGCGAGCCGGGCACGGCGTTCGTCGTCGGACATGTGGAGCATCGCGCCATCGTGCCACACCGGGCCCCCGGTGGCACCAGTATCGGAACTACGCAGTTCCGGAACTTGTCAGTTTCGGAACTGCCCGGTATCGTTTCTTCATGAGAGGAGTTCGCCCATGACACCTGGCACGCCTGACGGCACGTCCACACCCGAGCAGACCGGACGTACCGGCAGGAAGCGCGACCACACGCGGGACGCCCAGATCCTCGACGCGACCCTCGACGTCCTCGCCGAGGTCGGTTACGCGGGCATGACCATGGACATGGTCGCGGCACGGGCGAAGGCGGGGAAGGCCACCCTCTACCGGCGCTGGCCCTCGAAGGGCGAGCTCGTCGTCGACGCGGTCGCCCGGATGAAGCACACCATGGCCGGCGTCGAGAGACTTCCCGACACCGGCACACTCCGCGGCGACCTTCTCGCCCTCCACAGGCCGCAGTCGGTCGGGGAGGGCGAGCGAACCCTGAGGATCATGGCCGGGCTCGCCTCGATGATCTCCATCGACGACACCTTCGCCGAGGCCGCCGACACCGCGGTCGTGAAGCCGTGGGCCGACGCGCACCTCGCCTTCATGCGCCGCGCCGTGGACCGCGGCGAGATCCCGGCGACGGCCGACATCGAGACCCTCTCGCAGGTCGTCCCGTGCATGGCGGCCCACCGGGCGCTCGTCCAGCGCAAACCCTTCGACCGCGCGTTCCTCGTCACCCTGGTCGACGGCGTGATCATGCCCGCACTGCTCGGATAACCGCGACCGCGCCGCTCGGATAACCGCGCCGCTCGGACAAGCACGCCGCTCGGACAAGCACGCCGCTCGGACAAGCGCGCCGCTCGGACGATCCGGTCGGCCGCGCGCCGATCACCCGATCGGCGCGTCGTAGCGAAATCCCCCTCATCCCGCTCGTCCCATCTCGTCCCATCTCGTCCTCTCCGGCCGGCGTCATCCGTCACCGGGCAGGCCGGGCGCGTGACCGCGCCCGAAAACCCGTCACCAACGACCGAGGAGCCGTCATGGCCATCAGCACCACCGTTCACCTCAACTTCCGCGGCGACGCCCGTGCGGCGCTGGAGTTCTACCGGACCGTGTTCGGCGGCCACCTCACCGCCGTCGCGTACGGCGACTTCGGCATGCCGAAGGACCTCCCCGACGCCGACAAGATCGTCTTTGGCCAGGTCACGGCTGGCAACGGCTTCAGCGTCATGGCCTACGACGTGCCCGGCCAGGCACCGGCCGCCGCCGCGCCCGCCGCCACCACCCGCGAGCACGGCATGACCCTGACCGGCGAGCGGTTCTTCGTGTCCGTCCGGGGCGAGACCGTCGAGGAGGTCGGCGCGCTGTGGGACAGGCTCGCCGACGGCGCCGACCTCATCGAGAGGTACGGCCCCTCGCGGTGGGCCCCGGGCTTCGGGATGCTGACCGACCGCTTCGGCGTCACCTGGATCCTCGACGTCGCCACCCCGTACGCCGGCTGACCACCGGCACGCCTATCCGGTCCGGGCCTGCCCGCCCTGGCCGGTCGTCACCCCGGTCCTTCGTCCGGGGACGTGTCGGTGTAGAGGCAGAAGGGGTGTCCGGCCGGGTCGAGGAGCACCCGTACCGTCTCCTGCGGCTGGTGGTCGGGGAGCGTCGCCCCCACCTCGATCGCGTGCGCGACCGCGGCCTCGAGGTCCTCGACCTCCACGTCGAGGTGCATCATCATCTGCTGGCGACCGCCGGTGGCCGGCCAGACCGGCCGCACGTACTCCGGCTCCGTCTGGAAGGACACGTAGGCGACCCCGTCGGAGGGCATGAGCACCACCCATCCCGGTTTCTCCGCGGTGATCCTCCACCCGAGGAGACGCACGTAGAACCGTGCGAGCTCCCCCGCGTCGGGTGCGTCGAGCACCACTCCCCACCACTGAGACCCTGATCGTCCGCGCATGAGGGGGTGGTTGCCCGAGAGGATCGCGACTATGCGGCCCCGCCCGCCTCGCCGTCCTCGTTCGGGACCGGGGTCCCGGTGAGCGGGCGCTCCTTCAGCAGCAGCGCCAATACCAGCCCCGCCCCGAAGATGCCGGCCAGCCAGAGGAACATCGGCACCAGGCCGTCGGCGTACGCGGTGGCCACGAGCGCGCGACCGGCGGAAGGCAGCGCGGCGACCTCCTCCGGGGTCAGGCGGGACGGGTCACCGGCCCCGCCGGGAACGGACCCCAGCGCGGCCGCCACCCGGGCCGCGAACACCGAACCGATCACCGCCGCTCCCACCGTCACCCCGATCTCCCGGACGAAGACGACGGTCGAGGTGGCGGTACCGACCGAGGACTGGGGCACCGCGATCTGCACCGCGGTGATCGACACCTGCATGAAGCACCCGACCCCGAGACCGAGCAGCACCAGGTAGACGCCCAACGCCCAGGCGGGCGTCTGCGGGGTCATCGACCCGAGAAGCAGCATCGAGACGGCCGCCAGGGCGGTACCGGCCACCGGGAAGATCTTGTACCGCCCGAACCTGCTGATCAGGAAGCCCGTGCCGACGTTGGTGGCCAGCAGGCCGAGCGTCAGCGGGACCAGGAACAGGCCCGCCTCGGTGGCGCTCATCGAGTAGACCATGCGCATGTACGACGGCACGTAGCTGACCACGCTGAACAACCCGGCCCCGACCACCAGGCTCAGCCCACCGGCGACCAGGACGGTGCGGTCGGCGAGGATCCCGAGCGGGATGAGCGGATCGGCGGCACGGCGCTCGGCGAGGACGAACAGGAACGTTCCCACCAGGGTGAACGCCACCAGGCCGAGGATCACCGGCGAGGCCCAGCCGTACAGCGTGCCGCCCCAGGTGCCGATCAGGACGAGTGCGGTCGTCGTGACGGTCATCAGCACGGTGCCCGTCACGTCCAGGGGAGCCGAGAGCCGCCGCTTCGGCAGCCGCAGCGACGTGACGGCCAGCACGAACGCCACGATGCCCAGCGGCAGGTTCAGCCAGAAGATCCAACGCCAGCCGGCACCGTCGGTGAGCGTCCCGCCGACGAGGGGGCTGATCACGGTGGCGATGCCGAAGACCGAGCCGAGCGGGCCGAGGAACCTGCCCCGGTCACGCGGCGGGACCAGGTCGGCGACCACGGCCTGCGACAGGATCATCAGCCCCGCGGCTCCGAGGCCCTGCAGGGCGCGGGCCAGGACGAGCTGGACGATGTCCTGGGCCAGCCCGCAGAACATCGACGCCGCCAGGAAGACGACGATCGACCCGAGCAGCAGCGACTTGCGCCCGAGGGCGTCGCCGAGCTTCCCGAACACCGGCATGGCCACGGCCGCGGCGAGCGCGTAGGCGGCCACCACCCACGACATGTGCTCCAGGCCGCCGAGTTCCCCGACGATGGTGGGCAGGGCGGTCGCGACGATCGTCTGGTCCAGCGCGGCCAGGAAGGTCACCAGCAGCAGGCAGACGAAGACCCGCCAGAGCCGGGGAGCGGGTGCCGCCTCCTCGACGTTCCCGGCGTTCCCCGATGCGTCTCCCGGTGGGACGACGGCGGACGGTGAGGCGGTGGCGGTGGCGGTGGCGGTGGCGGAGGCCGGGACGGTCACGGACGTCGGGACGGCGGCTCCGGCCGGAAGGGCGGAGGACGCCGGGACGGCGAGAGGGGGAAGGGCGTCGGCCCCGGCGGGGATGCCGGGCACGACAGAGGAATGATCCACGAGAGACGTCTCCGCGGGGCTCCGCGCGCTCTGTGCGGCGGTGACGGCGGCAGGAGGCGCGGCGCGGAACACGATCGTCCCGGACCGACGGGCTGCGATGGCGACAACGCGCCCCGTCGTCGATGCGAGTGTCCCACGCCCCGCCCCGCCACTCCCGCGCCGGGGTGCCCCGCTGAAGGCGGACCTCGTCACGAGATCGGCGCGGGCGGCGGCCCCGACCCGCCTGCTCGTGAAGCACCTTCGTCGGCGACAGCGGGGACTGGAGCTGCGAGAACGGCGCGTTCGGCCCATCCGGCCGGCTCGGCCGACTCGACCGGCCCGCCACCGATCCCGGCTCCCCTCAGGGGGTGATCTCGACGACTTCCGGCTCCGTGGCGCTGACGCGGTTTCCGGTCACCGGGTCGATCCGGAAACTGCCACCGGCTCCCCGGATGACGTTGTTCCCCTGGAAGAGATAGAGCTGACTCCTGACCGCGCGGGGGGTGGGCACGGACCGTACGTCCCGGGAGCCACCGGCGACGGCGTTGTTGACCGCGGTGATGGCGGTGAGCATCGCGTCGTGAGCCATGATCCCCCAACCGTCGTCCAGGTGCCGGAGAGGGAACACCTGTCCGTGATGGTTCCGGGAGAATTCCGCCGCGAACTCCCGGTAGTGGACATGGTGGGGATTGTTCTCGCTGTTGAGATACACCGGGTCGGCGAGGGGAACGTACATCAGCGAAATCGGGATCTTCGCGTCGTGAAGTGCGGGGGTGTCCTTGGGCTGAGCGGCGGCATCCGAACCGGTGACCACCGTGATCGGACCCAGGGGGCAGGGACGGCCGTGCAGCTTCTCCAGGAAGGTCGACAGGTACGTCTGGCGAGCGGCGTAGAAAATCATGTCGGGATGCCTGCCGCACAGGCCGTTGGTGATGGTCTCCAGCGAGTGCGCCTCGTCGCCCTTGCCCTCGGGATTGAAGGGGAACTTGAGCCTTCCCCTGTCGAGGTAGGGCTTGAGCAGGAGTTGTGGGTTCTGGAACGCCTTGCCGAGGGAGACGGTGTACAGGTCCGGGGTGTCCTGGGGGGTCTTGTCGGACCACACCAGGACCGCTTCCTTCAGTTCACGGCGCTGCTTCAGCCTCTTACCGATCACCCGAATTTGATCGTCGACATCGGGAGCCACCCGGACCAGTCCGTCGATCGGCCCGCGCCAGGAGGCCCGGTCGTCCTTGTCGATGGTGCCCGTGGAGTTGAAGCCCCTGGCGGTGATGATGTCACTGACCATGGGAATGGCCGGCACGGTCGCCAGGAGACGGGCCGCCTCGACGCTCTCGTACTGGCTGAGGCCCATTCCGGTGACCGCCACCAGCGAGTCGGGGGCTTCGACCATGGGCTTCAGGTGATCGACGGCGGTACGCCAGTGCGTCTCGTCGCTTCCCATGTTGGCGAGCACCAGCCGGATCTTCGGGTACTTCGTGGAGGCGTTGGCCCTGCGCTGGGCGACGAAGGCGCCTTCGACCTCGTGGGCGGTCCGCCCGCCGGTCAGGTCCTTGGCTCCGGACCCCATCGGGGCCATGAAGGCGACGGTGACGTAGGTGCCGGGACCTCCCTTCTCCACCTCGCGGTTCTCGGCGGCGATGGCCGTCAGCGCCGGCTGCAGCTCCCGGCCGAAGACGGCCGGGCCGGCACTGCCGTCGGTGACTCCAACGCACTCGTCCGTCGGGGTGGTGACCAGGGTGGGGGTGGTGGTTCCGCAGTGCTGGGCGCGGGAGGACCGCCACCAGGCACCGGCGGCGCCGACGACCACGATGCCGGCCAGGCAGACCGCGAACAGCGGCCTGACCCGGCGGCCGTTTCCGGCGCGTCGCTGATCCCGTTGCGGGAAACTCATTCTGACCCGGCGCCGACGCGATTGAAAACCGGTGATCTCTTCCTCCTCGAAGTGGTCCTCGTCCTTCTCGCGCGCTCCGGCCGGAGACGTGCTCCACGGACCGCCCCGGCCTCACCTTTCCCGCGCGCCGACGCGAGGAAAGGCAGACCGCCAGGGTCCGTACGGGCGTCGCGACGCCTCGTCTCGTTCGACGCGACGTTTCACTCGCGACGACGATTACGTGGTCGCGGGTCCGGTCGCCGGGCGCATCCCGGACCGCGCGTTCCGAGCGTCACCCGACGACTACACCGAGGTTCAGGATTTCAGGTTTTCCCATCCCTGCGGGGACCTTTGCGGAAACCGCCCCCGATTCATCGCGACGTCTCCGGGTAATTCCTCCGAACCGCCGGGACATCGGCTGTCCGGGCTGCGGGGCCGGTCAGGAGAATTGCGTTTCCGCGTCCGTCCGCGCCTCCAGCGTGATCGCCTCCTGCGACTTTCCCCTGATCTTTCTCAGGTCGGCGCCCTCCAGGATCGCGCCTCCCAGTTTCGTACCCTTCAGAACCGCGTCTCTCAGATCGGCACCGGTCAGATCGGCACCGGTCAGATCCGCGTCGGTCAGGTCCGCACCGATCAATTTCGCGCCCCGAAGTTTCGCGTCCTTCAGGCTTGCTCTGCTCAGGTAGGAACCGGTCAGGACCGTATTCGTCAGAATCGCCTTACCCAAATTCGCCTCTACCAAGATCACATTTTTCATTTCCGCGCCGGTGAGCGTGGCACGGGACAGCCTCGGCCCCGGAGAAAGGACCCGCCCTCCCGCTCCAGCCGCGGCGCCGGGCAGGTCGGCGCGGCTCAGGCGTACGCCCGTCAGGTCCGCCCCGTCCAGGGTCACGCCTCTGACGATCTTCTCGTGCAGGGTCGCACGCCGTAGGTTCGCGTCGCTCAGATCCGAGCCCAGCACGTTCACCCGGGTCAGGTCCAGGCCGTGGAGGTCGACGGCCCTGAGGTCGAAGACGCGGTCGCGGGCGGGGTCGGGATCCAGCTGAACGATCACGGTCAGGGCGGCGAACACGTCCACGGCGGCCTGCTCCCCGACGACCTCGGAAGCCTGCTTCCGGACGACCTCGGAGGCCGGCGGCCGGGCGTGGACGCTGACGTAGGCGGTGAGGACCTCGAGAACGGTCGGCCGGTCGCGGGCGGAGTCGACGCCGAGGCGCTGGAGCGCGTAGATGCCGCCGAGCCGCACATCGATCTTCGGTGATCCCAGTTGCTCGACGGCCCTGGTGTACCGGTCGGCGATCTGCCCGTCACGCGTCGCGTCCAGGGTCCTGGCCGACACGTCCAGGGTACGGGCGGTGTAGACGAGGCCGGCCCCCGTGAAGATCAGGCCGCCGACGACCACCAGGCCCGTCGCGGCCTGAAGGAGCGTGGTGCGCGCGTTGCCGACCGCGTCGATCCTGTCCTTCACCGACAACTGCTCGCGATCCTGGGCGGTGAGGGGTTCGTGCTCCCCGGCCATCCGGCGCGCGACCGGTCCCAGGAGAACCGCCATGCTCAGGCCGGTCCCGGCGGCGACGACGACACCGGTGATCACCCAGGACGACCACTCCGGGAGCGGCGGGCCGAGGATCGCCCACCAGATCACCACCGGGGAGACGACGGCGATCACCGCCGGCAGGCGCCACATGCTTCCGATCCGCCGCATCGTTCCATTCCAGCCGAATCCCGCGGGGGACGCGTGATGTCGGGAAGGTCGTCGCCCGAGTGTGATCTGAGACGGCATCGGAAGGACCGACGAGAACGATCGACGGCAGAATACGGGGGTGGGCGAACGCGACACGGAGATCATCCGGTTCTCCGGCCGGATGAGCGACGGTCCGGTACGTCGTGTCCGTTCACCGTGAACGGTGTCAGGCGCTCGTCGAACACGGCCGCCGGTGCCGCCCTCCCCGCGAAAGGAATCCATGAACCTCGACAAGGCGATCTCCCCCCGTACGGCCGCACGGGCCGCGGCGGGCGCGGGCCTGGCGACCGCGCTGGTGTCCACCCTCGTGGTCACCGCTCCCACCGCCGTCTCCGCCGCCGCCACCCCCGGCACCGCCGCCGTCTCCACCACCGCCGACGTCGCCACGGTCTCCGCCACCAGGGTTCTCCGCCTTCGCGCCGGCCTGACGCTGCGCCTGCCGGACACGTGGAAGGTGTACGGCAAGGGCGACAGGATCCAGGTCGTCACCGGCGCCTGCGCCAGGCCGGGGGCGGGATGGGGCGTACCGGGATGCGACGGGTTCCTGGTGCTCGGCCCTGCGGCCATCAAGACCGGCAACGAGCTGTTCAGGCCCTACACCGCCGAGCGGCCCTACTACCCGGCCACCGACGTCCAGCTGTGCCCTCGCGACCGTAGATGGACGATCCGGCTCGGCGCCGCCGGGGTCAGGGGCCTGCGCCAGGTCGGCGCCGGTCACAGGGCCCACTACCGCGAGTGGAAGGCGACGTGCGTCCCCATGACGGGCGGCACGGTCAAGGCGAGGTTCGTCCAGCGCGAATGGTTCCTGCCCCGGAGCAAGGTGCTCGTCGTCGACCAGTGGAACACCCCCGGCCTGGCCGGCGTGCTGAGGCGTGCGACCTGGAGGTGAGCACCGGCCCGCACCGGCCCGCACGGCCGCGCCGCGCGGGCCGGTGACCGGTGACCGGGTCCCGGCCGGGGACGGCGCCCGGTCTCCTCCGGCGTCCCCGCACCCGCGTGCGCGCCGGACAGACCTGGAACATCCGGCCTGGTGGGCCCGGAGTCCCTACACCCGCGTGCGCGCCTCCTGGAGTTGACGCGCGACGGCATGGGCGCCGGTGGCCCCGGCGATCGCGCTCGCCTCCTCGATCAGGGACAGCGCCTCGTCCCGGCGGCCGCTTCCCGCGGCGATGTAGGCGAGCCCGACCATGTTCGCGGCCACACCGGGCAGGAGACCGATCTCCCGGCGCAGCCGCGTCGACTCCTCCAGCCGCTCGCGCGCCGCGTCCAGCCGCCCTGCCATGTGCTCGGCGACACCGAGGTGCCGCAGCGCGTACGACAGCGTCCGCCTGTCGCCGGTCCGCGTGGCGAGCTCGCGCGACCGTTCGAGCAGGGGCACGGCGGTGGTGTCGTCCTGCCGGATGACCTGGTGGAACAGGCCGATCCAGAGCACCGCCTCCCCCTCGCCGCGCACGTCGCCGAGCACCCGGTAGAGCCGCGCCGCCCGCTCGAACAGCTCCAGCTCGCGTGACTCCTCCTCGGCCGTCCCCCGGGGCGGGCCGTCGCGCTCCTGGAGGAGCCGCTCGTGGACGACCCGGCCGCGGGCCAGCGCGAGGTCGGCCTCGACCGCGTCCAGCTCCGTGTCCGCGGCGTCCAGAGCCCCGGCCTCCCCGCCGAAGACCGCGCGCTCGTGAAGCGCCCGGGCCCGTTCGATCCGATCCCCAGTGCTCATCGCCACCCCGTCCGCACCGTCCGCACCGTCCACGCCGTGTGCCGCGCCGGAGCCCGGCGTGCCGGCCGGTACGGCTCCCCTGCCCACATCCGGAGGGCGAGTCTAACGCTCCGGGCGGGGAGCGGCCCGGCCGATCACTGACGGACGGTCGAGCCGCGGCGCTCCTTGCGGATGCGCAGCTGGGCGGGCACCCGGGTGCGCAGCTCGGCGACGTGGCTGACGATGCCGACCGCCCGGCCGCCGTCGCGCAACCCGTCGAGGATGTCCAGCACGCCGTCGAGGGTGTCCTCGTCCAGGGTGCCGAAGCCCTCGTCGACGAAGAGCGTGCCGATGTCGGCTCCCCCTGCCTCGGCGGTGACCACGTCGGCCAGGCCCAGGGCCAGCGCCAGTGAGGTGATGAAGCTCTCCCCGCCCGACAGTGTCGCCGGATCGCGTCCCACACCCGTCCAGCTGTCCAGGATGTGCAGGCCCAGGCCGCCGCCGGACCTGCTGCGGTCCCCGGCGGTACGGTCGCGGTTGTGCTCCAGCAGGTAGCGCCCGCCCGACATGTGGTCGAGCCGCTCGTTGGCCGACTCGACCACCTGCCGCAGGCGCTCGCCGAGCACGTACGACGACAGTCGCATGTTCCACCGGTTGTCGCTGGAGTTGCCGCCGGTCAGCGCGGCGAGCCGCTCGGCCAGGCGGTGCCGCTCCGCGGCGGGACGCCACCGTTCCAGGCAGGCGGCCAGCTCGGCGCGGAGCGCGGCCAGCCGGGTCAGGCGGGCGGCGGCCTGGCTGCGTTCGGACAGCAGACGTGCGTGGGAGGCGTCGGCCGCGTCCCGTGCCTCGCGCAGGCCCGGCAGGTCGGGCTCGGGTTCGGCCGCGGCGGCGACCAGTTCGGGGTCGGCGAGCATCGCGGCGACCGCGGCGCTCTCGGTGCCGAGCTCGCGGAGCCGGGCCGTCTTGGCCGCCCGCTCGGCGGGAGGGCGGACCGCGGCGCGGGCGTCGCCGAGATCGAGGAACCCCGCCTCGACGACGGCGGCCAGTGCGCGGTCGCGGGCCGCGACGAGCTCGGCGGCGGTGGACCGTTCGTCCCTGACCGCCTCGACGGCCTCCCGGAGCAGCGCGGCCTCGTCGGCCAGCCGGTCCAGCCTGGCCGAGAGCGTCGGGTCCTGGCCGCGCGCCTCGTCGATGCGCCGCACCAGCCGCCCGGCCTCGGCACCGAGCCTCTCGACGTCCGTACGGCGGGAGGCCAGCGCGACGGCCAGCTCCCGCGAGCGTTCCCGGAGCCGCTCGGCCTCGGCGGCGATCTCGCCCGCCCGCGCGGCCAGCTCCGGCTCGGTGCCCGCCGACTCCCGCAGCGCGGCCAGTGCCCGCTCCGCCCCGGCGAGGCCGACGGCGGCGTCGTGCGCGTTCAGCGTGGTCCGCCCGCTCGCCTCGCGGTGTGCGGCGACGGCCTCGACGACGCGGCTCGCGGCGCCGACGGCGGCGGACAGCAGCGCCGCCTCCGTGGCCAGCCGGTCGCGGCGGGCCCGGACCGTGGGGTCGTCCCCGCGGGCCGCGTCCAGGCGGGCGGTCAGGCGTTCGCGTTCGGCCTGCCCGCCGGCGTGGCGGGCCCGGCCCTCGGCCAGGCGCCGGGCGACCTCGGCGGCCGTCTCCCTGGCCGCGTCCAGCTCGGCCGCCAGGCGCGCGGCGTCCGCGGTGAGGGTCTCCTCGGCTCCCGCCGTCTCCAGGAGCGCGGCCAGCTCGCGTTCGGCCTCGGCGAGGGTCCGCCCGGCCTCGTCGGGCGTCCGCTCCCCCGCCGTGGCGACGGCCTCCTCCAGGCGGAGGGAGAGCGCCGTGACGTCGGTCTCGGTGGCCCGGCGCCGTTCCATGGCCGTCTCGAATTCGGCCTGGGCGGCGCGCTCGTCCTCGGCGGTGGGCGCCTCGTCGGCGGTGGCGGCCGGGGCCGGGTGCTCGGGCGAGCCGCAGACCACGCACGCCTCACCCGGGACGAGCTTGGCGGCGAGCTCCGCGGCCATGCCGTCGATCCTGGCCTGCCGGATGTCCTGGTGCCGGTCGCGGAACCGCTGGGCGAGGTCGGTGGCCTCGGTCCTGGCGGCCTGGGCGGTCCCCAGCTCGGCGCGGAGCACCTCGCGGCGTCGTGCCGCGCCGAGCACCACACCTGCGGCCTCGGCGTCCGCCCGTACCGCCGGGACCCGCGCCGCGGCCGTCCTGGCCTCCCGCAGGCGGGCGGCCACCTCCGCCGACGCCGCGGGCAGCCCCCGCAGGGTCTCCTGGATCCCGGTCTCGGTCCGTACGGTCTCGCGCAGCTCGGCGTCGAGCTCGTCGAGCCGGGTGTCGAGCTCGGCCAGCCGGGCCTCCTCGGTCCGCAGCCCCTCCAGCCCGGCCAGCTCCTCCCGGCGTTCCCTTTCCAGGGTCGCGAGGACCGCGCGGATCCGGTCCGGCTCACCGGACGGATCGGTGTCGGCGCCGGTCCCTGCTCCGGCCGTGTCTTCCGCCGTTCCGGCCGTACTCCCCGCCGGGTCTTCCGTGTGCGCCACGGCTCCGGCTGCCGCTTCGACGGCATGTCGCCCCGGAGCGGTAGTGCCGTCCGGCCCACGGTCCTCGGAGGGCTCGTCACGGAATCCCGGGGCGAGCTCCTCGTCGAGGCCGGGCGGGAGGGCGGTCAGGCGGGAGGCGAGGTCGGCGCGGGCGGCGGCCAGCCCGATGGCGAGGCGATCACGCTGCTCGGCCGCCCGCAACCGGGTGACGGCCGCCTCCACCGCCGACTCGGCGGCCGGGATCCGTGCGGAGTCCAGGCGGGCGGCGGTGAGGCGCTCGTCCACCCCGCGCCGGAGATCCGGGATGACCTCCAGGCGAGCGTCGGCCACGGCCTGGGCGGCGGCCAGCTCGGCGATCTCGTGACCGGCCCGCTCCCGCTCCCGCCCGATCTCCGCCAGGCGTGCCTCCTCGGCGCGCAGCTCCCCCAGCCGGGTGATCTCGCTCTGGCGGTCGCGTTCCAGCGCGGCCAGGTGACCGAGCACGGCGCCGCGACGGCCGGCATCAGCATCGGCGAGTGCGTCGGCGTCGGTGTCGGTGTCGGCGAGGGTGCTGGCGTCGGTGTCGGCGTCGCGAACGGACCGGGTGACGTCACCGGCGTCGTCGGCGTCGCGGCCGGTACCGGTGTCGGTGTCGGACAGGACAGGGGTGGCGTCGCGAACGCCGGGGGTGGCGTCGAGCAGGGGCAGGGCACGGGCGACGGCGTCGGCGGCCAGGCTCTCGGCCTTGGACGCGGCCTCGGCGCGCTGCTCGGCCTCCTGGACCAGCGGCAGCACCCGGTCGGCCGCCGACGCCTCCTCGAGGACGGCCTCCAGGTGTGCCCGCTCCTCGGCGGTCTCCTCCAGCGCCCGGCTCCTGACCAGCGCCTCGGCATGGCGCCGTCGCCGGTCGGCCAGGGCGGCGCCGCGCTCCAGGCTCTCGCGTGCCCGCCGCACGGCGGCCTCGCTCCCGGCGTCCCCCAGCTCCAGCCGCGCGACCTCCCGGCTCGCGAGCTCCTCCAGCGCACGGGCCCAGCCCAGGGGGTCGTCCTCCGCCGAGAACTCCACGGAGAACTCCGCCGGGGCTCCCGCCGACGGCCCGGACGACCCCGGCGACCCCGGCGACCCCGGCGACTTCGCTGATCCCGCCGGTCCCGCCGACGCCCCCGCCGAGGACTCCGTCCCGACCTCGAACAAGGCCCCCGTCGTGGTTTCCGGCGCGGGCTCCGTACCGGCCGCGAGTGTGGCGGTCAGGACCGGACCCGCGGCCTCCTCAAGGCGCTTGACCGCGAAGTCGACCTCCTTGCCGAGGGTCTGCTGCTCGCGGAACGCCTCGGTACGCCTGTCCGCGAGCCAGGACTCGGCCGTGGCGTAGACCTTCACCGAGAACAGGCGCTCCAGGACCCTTCTGCGGTCCTCCCCGTCGGCACGCAGGAACTTGGCGAAGTCCCCCTGGGGCAGCATCGCGACCTGGAGGAACTGCTCGGCGTTCATGCCGAGAAGGGTGCCGACGAACTCCCCGGCCTCGTCGATCCGGGTGGTCAGCCCCACCCACTCCCCGGCGGGGGACAGTTCCTGCAGCAGGGCCTTCTCGTTCTCCCTGGTCGTGCCGGTGCCCCTGAGCTTGGGACGCTGCCAGGCGGGCGACCGGGTGATCTTCAGTCGCCGGCCCCTGACCGTGACCTCCAGCGCCACGCTGGGCCCGCGGCCGGGGGGCGCGTGGTCGCAGCGCAGACTCTTGGCGCTGTCGCGCCTGCCGGGCACCCTGCCGTACAGGGCGTAGCAGAGCGCGTCGAGCACGGTGGTCTTGCCCGCGCCGGTGGGGCCGTGTATCAGGAAGAGCCCGGCCTCGGTGAGGGCGTCGAAGTCGACCTGCTCCTCTCCGGGGAAGGAGCCGAACGCGCTGATCCACAGACGGTGCGGGCGCATCTACGCCATCGCCTCCTTGGCGCGGGACGCCTCCACGGCCTCCCGCAGCAGCCGGGTCTCCTCGGGGTCGGCGGCCTCGCCGCGTACCTCTCGGACGAAGTCGAGGGCGACGTCGATCTCCGCGCGCCCCGCCACCCGGGGACGGGTCACGGTGTTCTCCGGGCCGCCCTCGGGTTCGAAGGACAGCGCGAGCGTGTGCGGGAAGCGGGCCCGCAGCCGCTCCATCGCCCCCTTGGGACGGATCCGGTCGACGAGCGTCACCTGCAGCCAGTGGTCCTCGTGGCGGGCGTGCCCGGGCGAGGAGAGCAGGTCGTCGATGCGGCCGGTGAGGCGGGCGACCGGCCTGGGCACCGGGGCCTCGACGAACACGGCGTCCTCGAACCCGCCGGGGCCGAGGTCGACCAGCCAGGAGCCCTTCACCTGGCCGGCCTCGGAGAAGGAGTAGGCGATGGGAGAGCCGGAGTAGCGGACGGTGTCGCTCATCCGCTGGCGGCCGTGCAGGTGGCCAAGCGCCGCGTAGTCGACGCCGTCGAAGACCCGTACCGGCACGTGGGCGACGCCTCCCACGCTGATGTCGCGCTCGCTGTCGCTGCCGTGCCCGCCGGTCACGAACGCGTGGGCCAGGACCACCGAACGGCCGGCGCGGCGCGCCAGGTCGGCGCGGATGAGCGACATGGCGTGCCCGATCGCGGCGGTGTGGGTGCGTTCGGACAGCTCCCAGGCCACGCGCACCAGCTCGGGCTCCAGGTAGGGGATGCCGTAGAAGGCGACGTCGTCGACGACGACCGGCTCGCCGACCCGTCCGGGGTCGGTGCGCAGGTGCACGCCGGCCGCGTCGATGAGCTCGGCGCCGAAGCCGAGGCGGCGCGCCGAGTCGTGGTTGCCGCTGATGAGCACGGTGCGCACGCGGGCGTCGACCAGCCGGCTCAGCGCCTGGTTGCACAGCTCGACCGCGTCGACCGAGGGCAGTGCCCGGTCGTAGACGTCGCCGGAGACCACCACCACGTCGACCCGCTCCGACCTGACCGTCTCGATCAGGTGGTCGACGAAGACGCCCTGGGCGGCCAGGAGACTCTCCCGGTGGAACGAGCGGCCCAGGTGCCAGTCCGATGTGTGCAGCACCCGCATGTCGCACGAAGCTAACAGGACTCAGCGACAAATGTGGCCACTGGCGTCACTCGGATCCCCCGTCCCCGCGGGGTTTCCGGACCTGAGTAGGCTGGAAGATCGAGGGGAACCATACCGGGGAACGGCGGGCGCGGAGGCAGTGACGAGCGAGGACCGGATCGGCCTGCAGGCCGGCCGTGGCGTTCTGAGCGTCGCCGCCGGCCTGATCCTGGCCGCCCTGGCGACGGTGGGCTACACGCTGCCGCCGCCGTTCGACCCGACCCCGCTGCGCGCCGACCCGGTCTTCCAGACCCTTCCCCCGCAGCCTCCCGCCGAGGTCACGCCGGTCGCGGCGACCGCGCGGATCAGCGTTCGCGAGGTCACCGTCACCGCCGAGGACGGCACGCCGCTGCGGGCCACGATCCGCGCGCCGCTCACGCCGGGCCGGCACCCGGCGATGGTCTTCGTGCAGGGGGCCGGCGCCGGGACACGGGGCGAGTTCACCAGTCAGGCCGAGTGGCTGGCCAGGGCCGGGATCGTCACGCTCGCCTACGACAAGCGGACGGCGGGCTACGACTTCCGGCACCGCGACTTCGCCCTGCTGGCGAGCGACGCCGTGCGCGTCGTGCGGGAGCTGCGCGGGCGCGTGGACGTCGATCCGGCCCGGGTGGGGCTGTGGGGGGTGAGCGAGGGGAGCTGGGTGGTGCCCATCGCCGCCTCGGAAAGCGACGAGGTCGGGTTCACCGTGCTGGTGTCGGCCCCCAACGTCTCCCCCATGCGGCAGGTGACGTGGGCGCTGGGCGAGCAGCTGGAACGGCTGCACGCCCCGCCGGGCGTGCGCGAGCTGCTCATCCGGGCGATGGGCTCCGTCGACATGAACTTCCTGCGCTACGACGGCCTGCCCGCGCTGCGCGGGGTGCGGCAGCCGGTCCTGGCCCTGTACGGCACCCGCGATCCGTCGATCCCGTTCGTGGAGAGCAGCAAGACCCTGACCGGCGCGCTCACCGAGGGCGGCAACCTCGACTACACGATCCGCTACCTGCAGGGCGCCGACCACGGCATGCGCCTGCACGGCGGCCCCTTCGCGCCCGGGTACCTGCAGACGCTCGCCAACTGGATCCTCGGCCTGCCGGGCACGGCCACGCCGACGGTGCACATCGCCGGCGCCACGCCCGTCCAGCGGCTGGAGGCCAGCGACGTGCCCGCCGCCCCCTGGTACGCCGGGGGGACGATCATCGGGCTGGCGCTCTGCCTGGCCGCGGTCGGCTACGTGGTCGGCCCGGTGGCCGAGATGGCCGCCCGGTTGCGCGGCCGTGCTCCGGCGGAGACCAACGCCCGTGTCTGGCCGCCGATCCGGCGCCGGTTCCGCCGGATGGCGTGGACCGGGGTGGGGCTGCTGGTCTCGGTGCTGGCGTTCATCGTGCTGCTGGTGCTGTTCTCGGTCAACCAGGCGGGGGCCTGGCCGGCGGTGCTCGCCGGATGGCTGGTCATCAGGATCCTGGCGCTGCTGATGCTGCTCCAGGAGGTCACGGGCGTCGCGGCCGTCGTCGAGGGGATGCGCGAGGGCTGGCAGCCCTCGCGTCCCCAGAGCTTCGCCGTCGCCGGGGCACTGGGCGGCAACGGCCTGCTGCTGGTGGCCGCGGCCTACTACGGCCTGTTCTCGTTCCCCCTGTAGGCCCCTGACCTGACCGAGCCTGGCCTGGCCTGGCCCGGCCCGGCCTGGCCGCCCCCGCCCCGGGCCGCGAAGGGCCATCGGCGCCGCTCCGGGGCGGGGTGGCCGCCGGGCCGGTCAGAGGTAGCCGGTGAGCCAGCGGTCGATCTCGGCGAGCACGCGCTCGCGGACCGGCCCGGGCGAGAGCACCAGGTCGTGCATGCCGCCCGCCACCCGCACGCACGTCACGTGCGGGCCGATGCTGGTCGACCAGCGGGCGATCTGCCGGGGGTCGAGCACCACGTCGGCGCCGCGCGCCTCGGGGGCGAAGGCGCGCAGCCGCAGCCCCTTCTCCGCGCACAGCACCAGCACCGGCACGTCCACCCGCAGGCCGCCGTGCAGCCTGCGCTGTGCCCGGCGGACCGCCGCCAGCCAGGCCGCGTGCACCGGGAACCCGCCGACGGGTTTCCACTCCAGGTCGAAGTCCCACTCGCCGTGGTGGGTGCGGTGCAGGCTCGCGCCGTACGCGGTGGCCGCCGCCAGGGGCAGCACGGCGCGGGCCGGCAGCCTGGACAGCGGGCCGCGCAGCAGGTCGGCCGCCACCCGCAGGGGGGACGGGACGTTGAGGTCGAGGAAGGGGCTGTTGAGCACCAGCGCCTGGACCAGGCCCCGCCCGCGGACCCGGTCGGCCCAGAGCGGGGCGATCAGGCCGCCGGTGGAGTGGGCGTTCAGGACGACCCGCTCGTGCCCGTCCCGCTCGCGGATGACCCGTACCGCCTCGTCGATCTCGGGGAAGTACTCGGTGAGGCTGCGCACGAACCCGCGGGTCTGGTGCGGCAGCAGCGATCGCCCGTACTTGCGCAGGTCCAGGGCGTAGAAGTCGAAGCCCCGGGTGACGAAGTGGTCGGCCAGGTGGGTCTGGAAGAAGTAGTCGGTGAAGCCGTGCACGTACAGCACGGCCCCGCGGGCGGGCCCGGTGGCCCGCCCGGCGGCCCGCCGCACCAGCGAGGCCACCACCGGCCCCTCGCGGTCGTCGGGCATCGGCAGGACCGTGAGCTCGTAGCCGTCGCCCAGGACGTCGGGAGCGGGAACACCGGGAGCGCCGGGAGCGCCGGGGCGGGGAACACCGGGAGCGCCGGGAAGGGCGGGAGGGGGGACCTCGGGGGCGGGTACGTCGGACATGACGGTCAGTGCCGCTCGTAGGGGTTGTCCGGCCAGGAGGGGACCGCCCCGGGAAGGTCGCCCGAGACCTTCATCGGGAACGTCGCCGCCCGCTTCTCCAGGAACGCCGTGACGCCCTCGGCGGCGTCCGGGGCGGAGCCGAGCGCGTGCATGAGGACCGAGTCGGCGCGGTGCGCCTCCCACGGGGAGGCGGCCGACAGGCCCGACCACATGAGCCTGCGGATCGCGGCGACCGAGACGGCCGAGGTGTTGTCGGCGATCTCCCGGGCGAGCGCGTACGCGGCCGGGAGCAGCTCGTCGGGGGCGAGGACCCTGGAGACCAGCCGGCCCCGGAGCGCCTCGTCGGCGGGGAACACCCTGCCGGTCGCGGCCCACTCCATGGCCTGGGAGATGCCGACGAGGCGGGGCAGGAACCAGCTGGAGGCGGCCTCGGTCACGATGCCGCGGCGGGCGAAGACGAAGCCGAACCTGGCGGTGTCGGAGGCGAGCCTGATGTCCATCGGGAGCGTCATCGTCACCCCGACGCCCACGGCGGGGCCGTTGATCGCGCCGATGACCGGCTTGAGCGACCCGGCGATCCGGAGCGCGACCGTGCCGCCGCCGTCGCGGGGCGAGCCGTCGACGGTGTCCCGCCCGGCGTACATCTCGCCGG
This sequence comes from Streptosporangium sp. DT93, assembly GCF_049844535.1. Taxonomy (NCBI): domain Bacteria; kingdom Bacillati; phylum Actinomycetota; class Actinomycetes; order Streptosporangiales; family Streptosporangiaceae; genus Streptosporangium; species Streptosporangium sp. DT93. The sequence continues at coordinate 189,950 of NZ_JBNCLF010000002.1, read as the reverse complement.
TCCTGCGGTGGTCGAAGGTCTCTCCCCCGCCCGAGAGGTCGGCGCCCGCGCAGAAGGCGCGGCCCCGGCCGGTGACGACGACGGCGCGTACCTCGTCGTCGGCGTCGGCCAGGTCGAAGGCGTCGATCAGCTCGCCGCGCATGACGTAGGTGAAGGCGTTGAGGCGGTGCGGTCGGTCGAGAGTGATCGTGGCGACACCGTCGGCCACCTCGTACTGGATCTCCGTGAAAGCCATGACCGAATCTTATTCCAGAGAAAAAGTCCGATAAGTCCGTATGAGTTTCTTGAGTTGTTCACCGACTTGTCGCTCACGGCGGTGTTTCACCCCCCTAATATCTCCCTGCGACAGCGAAGGGCGAGCGAGCGGGGGGCAGGTGCGGGACAGACCACGACCGCCCGGGGTCGGCACGGTCATCGGCTGGACGGCACTGGCCGCCGTCGCCCCCGGCGCGGCGCACCTGCGCGCGGGCCGGCGCAGGACCGGCCTGGCACTGCTGTCCGGGTACGCCGTGCTGCTGCTCGCCCTGCTCTGGGTCGCGCTCACCGCCGACCTGGGCGCCCTCGCCGGGCGACTGGCCGCCTCCTCCTCGAACGTGACCCTGGTCATCGCGGCCTCGGCCCTGCTGGGCATCGCCTGGTTCGCGCTGATCGTGCACTCGTTCACGGTGATGAACCCCGGCCGCCTGCCCAGGTCCGGGCAGGCGGTCGCGGGGAGCCTGGCCGGTCTGCTGGCGGTGGCCGTGCTGCTGCCGTTCGGCCTGGTCGGGCAGTCCGCGGCGGTCTCGCAGTCGGCGGTCACCGACATCTTCAACGCCCCCTCCACGCCGGGCCCCAGCGGCGGCACGGGCAAGGCGGACGACCCCTGGTCGGGACGTTCCCGGGTGAACATCCTGCTGCTCGGCGGTGACGCCGACACCCACCGGGTGGGCGTGCGCACCGACAGCGTCAACGTGGCCAGCGTGGACGTCAGGACCGGCAACACCGTGCTGCTCAGCCTGCCGCGCAACCTGGAGAACGTCCGCTTCGTCCCCGGCTCGCCCATGGCCAGGCGCTTCCCCGACGGCTTCCGGCTCCCGGCCAACCCCGACGGCTCGCGCGAGGACCTGCTCTTCGCGGTCTGGGAGTACGCCGACGCCCACCCGGAGATCTTCGGGGGGCGCAGGCACCAGGGCACCAGGACGCTGATCGACACGGTCGGGTACACGCTCGGGCTGAAGATCGACTGGTACGCCCTGGTCAACATGTGGGGCTTCGCCCGGCTGATCGACGCGATCGGCGGCGTGACGCTGACCGTGCCCCAGGACGTGGTCTTCGGCAGGTACAACGAGGGCCTGGTCAAGGCGGGCACCCGGCGGCTGCGCGGCGCCGACGCGATGTGGTTCGCCCGCTCGCGCACCAACAGCGACGACTACACCCGGATGGGCCGCCAGCGCTGCGTGCTGGGCGCCCTGCTGTCCCAGGCGGATCCGGCGACCGTGCTGTCCCGGCTCAACCAGGTGGCGACGGCCACGAAGGAACTGCTGAGGACCGACATCCCGCGCCCGATGCTGGAGCACCTGGTCCCGCTGGTGCTGAAGGTGAAGAACGCGAAGGTGACCAGCGTCCAGTTCGTCCCTCCGCTGATCAACACCGGCTACCCCGACTGGGACAGGATCCGCAAGGTCACGGCGAAGGCCCTGCGCGCCTCGGCCACTCCCCGGCGCCCGCTCACCGCCGCCGCGTCCCCCTCGGCCACCCCCGTGAGCACCCTCGCGGTCACGCCCTCCGTCCCGCCCTCCGTCCCGCCCTCCGCCACGCCCGGCACCGGCGGGAACACCGAGACCGCCGGCGGCGGCCCGCGGGCCGGTGAGGGCACCGCGTCCGCCCGGACCCCCCGCCCCCGGGCGAGCACCACGGTCAGGCCGGACCCGGCCGCCGCCAAGGGCATCACCGAGGGCTGCGCCTGAACATCGCGTCCGGGCATCGATGCTCGTCGGGCATCCGGCGCGGCGCGTCCGGCGCGGCATTTCCGGTACGGCACATCCGTCACCGGCTCCCTGCCTCCCGCCTTCGTCCGAGCCGTACGCCGACCGTCGCCGAGCCCCCGTCCCGCAGGGCCGCCCCGCCGAAGGTGAGCGCCAGACCGGCGCCGGTCGTGGCGCCCGCCAGCGACCCGTGCCCGTGCAGCACCCCGGTCACCGGCCGGTCCCACGTCACGGTCAGGGAGTCCAGGTCGCGCCTCGGGTCGGACACGGTCAGCGTGGCCGTACCGTCGCCCGCCTCCCTGACCAGGAGCGCGCACGGGGCGGAGGCCCCCAGGCCGCCGACGGCCCCGGCGTTCCAGAAGACGACGGCGGACAGGCCGAGTGACGGGACCCGCACCCCCTGCCGCCGGGCGGTGTTGTCGAGCACCCGTATCCGGCCGGGGTCGGCCGCCCGTGACCGGGTCGCGGCCAGGCTCGCACCCGGCAGGAGCACGTAGAGGTACCCGGCCGAGACCGGGTCGACGCCGTGGTCGAACCACAGCGTCGTGTAGTCGCGCGCCGACGTCCCCGCCTTCGGCCCGCCCGATCCACCCACTTCATCCGATCGGCCCGGAGCGCTGGGCCCGTCAGACCCGCCAGGCCCGTCCGGGGTGCGCCTCTCGCGCAGCGTGCGCAGCCCCGAGGCGCAGGGGAGGACGTAGCCCCCGTGACCCTCCAGGTGCGCCCAGCCCGCCTCCTCGTCCAGGGTCAGGCGCGCGCCGGTCCTGCGGTTGTCGACGACGGTCTCGACGGGAACGCCGTCCTCGCCGGTGATGCCGGCCCCCAGGCAGACCACGGCGTCGTCGAGGAAGAACCACGACTTGAACGCCTCCATCGTGCTCTCCAGGCCGTTCAGGTGCTGGCCGACCGCCGCGTACACGCCGTCGGTGGCGCCGCCCACCCAGCGGGCCGGCGGGCGGGTGTCACCCCACGCCCCTCCGGCGCCGTCCGCGAGCCGCCGGGTGGAGACGGTCGTGCCCGGCAGCCGGTAGGGGTCGACCGTGGACCAGAAGGAGTCGGAGTACTGGTCGCCGTGGCCCTCGCCCCACCAGTAGAGCATTCCCGAGCCGGTGTGCCAGCCGCGCGGGTTCTCGCCGTTGCCGTGCTCGTAGTGGCCGATCCGGTCCGAGGCCATGCTGAGGCCCGCGCACCAGCCCGGCCGGCGGTGGACGGCACGGGCGCTCGACGGCAGGAGCCGGTGCCCGGCGGGTTCGGCGGCGGCCGGGATCGCGTCGTCGTCCAGGACCGCGGCCAGGCGGGCGTGCGCTCCCAGGTCGTCGCGCTCGGCCGCGGCGAGCATGGGCCGGTGGACGTCCCGCAGCGCCCACCCCTTGACCATGGAGCGCCAGCGGTCCCGTTCGGCGGCGGAGGCCGCCTCGCCCAGCAGCAGGATCGACAGGGCGATCCCGCGCCCCCTGTCGTGGTCGCCGTACGGCCGCCTGCCGATCGCCCGGCCCGCGACGAGGTCCATGCAGAAACCGTCGTGGACGAACGGCGCGAACGACCTCTCGACCATGTCGAGGACGACCTGCCTGTTCGGGTCGGCGATCTCCCACGGCGAGCCGCGCAGCACCGCGAACAGGGTCGCCAGCCCCGACAGCAGCACCGCCCCGTACCCGCCCTGGTAGGGGACGGAGGTGTGCTGGAGGAACGAGCCGTCCCGGTGGAAGCCGTCCCCCTCCTCGACGTGGGGGAAGACCGGGGACAGCGCCGAGGCCGCGAGCGCGACCCCGCCCGGGTCGGACCCGAGGACGGCGCGCAGCAGCGTCACGACGCACAGGTCCACCCGGTTGGCGCCGGTGCTGGTGCCGTCGTAGTCGTCCAGGCGGCACGCGGGCACGAAATGCTCCGCCGCCCGCCGCAGCGGCCCGCTCTCCCGCTCGGTCAGGTGCGGGCCGATCAGCACGGCCGCGTCCAGGAGCCTGCGGGGCACGCCGATCTGCCAGTCCCACCAGTTGCCCGCCGCCTCCGCGCCCTCGGCGTACACCCGGCGCCGGTAGTGGTCGATGCCGGCCGCGACGGCCGCCGCCAGGCCCGCGTCACCGGTCAGGCCGGTCCCGGGCAGGGCGTACGCGCGGGCCATGGTCCGCAGCCGCACCGGCGTGGCGGTGAAGGACGGGAACGGCAGGCCGGGCCAGAGCGACGAGGCGGCCGGCGCCATGGTGTCCCGGTATCGGGTGGCGGTCCCTCCCAGCCTCGCCAGCCGGGTCCGGTAGGGCTCGGCCGAGGCGTCGAACCCCGACCCCGCCGTGACGTCCCGCCACCGGCGTCGCAACAGCGCGAAGACGTCGTCCCGCGCCGCCACGGGCAGGAGATCCGGCGCGGGCGGGAGAGCCCGTACGGGCGGGAGGGCCGGCGCGGCGGCGGACCGGTCCGGGGCGCGCGCGCCCTCCGCCGGGATCAGCGCCCCGGCCGCGGCGACCCCGCCGAGCCGGAGAAGCGATCGCCTGGAACATCCACTCACCCCCGGATTGTCGCTCAAGGAGGGCTTTCGTCCCGCGTGTCGGGTGAAACGCGGGACGTCGGCGCCTGCCGTGATGTACCGATGACCGAGAGTAACGTCCGTTCTGAAGTTGATCTATGAGGCATCCCTCATGACAGAACGGGAGTTCAACGTTGGTGTCACGACGATTCACATCCGCGCTCGTCGCGTCGGCCTGCGCCCTGTCGACGCTGCTCGCCCCGTCGGGTACGCCGGCGACGGCGGCCGGCACCGGTGCGCACACCGCCACCGCGCGCGCCGCCGCGCCCTGCTTCCGGCAGGGGCAGACGGTCTATCCCGTCGACTACTACTGGAAGAACGCGTTCGGCATGAGGCTGGGCAGCGGGTCGGCCGTGGTCGACACCTCCCCGCCCCTGTGGGGCGGGCAGATCGCGCCGGGCGGCACCTTCACCCTCACGCTGACACACCGTACGGCCCAGTGGCCGCTCCTGGTCAGCCGCTACACCACGACGTGGGACCTGTCGTCGCTGCTGGCCTACGCCGACGTCGTCGGCCAGTCGGGGACGGGCACCGTCGTCGGCAGCGTCCTGTCGATCCCCTCGCAGGGCACCAAGACCGACCCGTCCCCGAAGGTCATCACCTTCCAGGTCAGGCAGGGCACCACCGGGAACGCCATGACCATCCGGCCGACCGGGATCAGCAGCGTCCTCGCCGCCCCCGGCCGGCTCGGCGGCAACGCTCCCGCCCCTCCGATCCGGATCGTGAGCGGGCAGTCCGTCTCGCCCACCAGGGCCGCCGACGACACCGCCACCACCACGCCGGGCACGGCCGTCAGCGTGCCCGTCCTGGCCAACGACACCGCGACCTCACCGACGATCACCGGCCTCGGCCTTCCCGGCAACGGCACCGCGACGATCTCCGGTGGCGCCGTCGTCTACACGCCCGCCCCCGGATTCACCGGCACCGACGGTTTCACCTACACCATCACCACCGCCTGCGGGACCGGCACCGCCACGGTCACGGTCACCATCCCGTGCGTCTACACGCCGGTCGACCTGGTCAACGGCAGCTTCGAGGCGCCGCCCGTGGCCACGATCGACAGTGCGGTCCCGGACGCCTCGTCCGACCCGGCCGTCGGCTGGCGTACCACCGCCACCGACAACAAACTGGAGTTCTGGCGCAGCGGCCAGACCGGGGGCGGGAGCGTCGCCGTCCCGGCGGCCGACGGGCAGCAGTTCGCCGAGCTCAACGCCAACCAGGTCTCCACGCTCTACCAGGACCTGCCCACCGTTCCGGGGACCCGGATGACCTGGTCGCTCTACCACCGGGGGCGCCAGGGCACCGATGTGATGCGGGTGCTCATCGGCGCACCGGGGACGGCCATGGCGCAGGTACCCACCGGCGCCTCCTCCACGGACATCTCCGACGGCAACACCGCGTGGGGTTACTACAGCGGGGTGTACGTCGTCCCTCCGGGACAGACCACCACGCGGTTCGCCTTCGAGTCGGTGTCGGCCGCGGGCGGTAACCAGGGGGCCGGCAACCTCCTGGACGGCGTGATGTTCAGAACACCGACCTGCCCGTAGACCGACCTGCCCGCAGGCGGTCCTGCCCGCAGGTGCCCGGGGACGCGACCGGCCGTCCCGCCGTCACCTGAGCGTCGGCACCTCGCCGCACGCCGCCCATCCGACGTCGACCCCACGCAGGCTCGCCGCCCACGGCCCGGCGATCGCGGCGAGGCCGGCCGCGTCCGGCGGCGTGCGGCCGAGGCCCACGGCGAACCGCACCGCCTCCGGCCCGCTCTCGAACGGCCGGGGCCACGCGTGCGCGTCACGCGTACCGGCCCGCTCCAGCGAGGTCAGCAGCGCGCGCATCCTGCCACGAGCGCGGCCCAGCGTCCTGCCGGGGTCACCGGCCCCCTCCTGCCGTACGGTCACCACCGCCCACGCCGCGTGCCTGCGGTGCAGCGGCGGGGGCGACAGCAGCGCGGACCAGGGAACCGGTCCGGTTCCGGCCGCCTCCAGGATCTCCCAGGCGTGGTACAGCTCCTGCGTCAGCAGGTCCCGGCCGCCGGCGCCGACCTGCTCGGTGCACGAACGGACCGGGGCACTGGGAGTCATGATCGTCACAGCCGTGTCGCCGTCCGACGGGCCGCCCCCCCGGGCGGATGCCCTCTCCTTGCCGGAAGGCGCCTGCGGCCACAGCCCGACCGGACGGCTCCAGTCCCAGGCGGCCCAGGTGCCGAAGAAGTGCCGCAACAGGTCGCCGGACGGCAAACCTCCCGGTTCCCCCGGTTCCCCCGGTCCTTCTGGACCCCCCGCCTCGCGCGCCGTCCGCGCCGCCAGGACGGTCCAGGCCAGGCCGGGCAGCCCCCCGAAAGGGGCCGAGTCCAGGCCCCGCGCCCTCGCCCAGGCCTTCACCTGCCGTGCCAGGGCGAGAAAGGCCGCGCGGTCCGCGCCCGCCGCGGCGAGTACCGCGTCGGCGTCGCTGATCGCGCTGAGCGCGAGGGCGGCCGCCTCGTCCAGCTCGGCACGGCGCGCCACCGCCTCGGCGGGAGGAAGGCCGCCGGTCGCGACGACGGCCAGGTCGACGTCGAGGTCCCCGGCACGCAGCCGCAGGCCGGGTACGCGGGCGCCGTGGACGCGCCGCACGCCCGTCGCCTCCGGCAGCGCCGCCCGGACCCTGTCCTCGACGCTCCCGATGCTCCCGGCATCTCTCACGTTCCGGCTGCTCCCGGCGTCCGCCGGATCGGCCGGGCCGGGCAGTGCCGCCACCAGGTCCAGGTCCGCGCCCGGCAGCGCGCAGCCCAGGCGGCGCGATCCCGCGACGTGCACGGTCCCCTCCGGCAGCGAGGCCCGCAGCCGTTCCAGGACCTCCCGTGTCCGCGTCTCCTCCTCGGGGCCGCAGGGCCCCGGCCCCCACCCCGCTCCGGAGCCCTCCGCTTCGGAGCCCTCCCTTTCGAAACTCTCCTCCGTACCGAGGACCTCCGCCCCGGAGTCCTCCGTCCCGGCCTTGCGGCGCGGTGAGGAGCCGTTCCCGGGTACGGGCGCCCGCTCCGGCCGGACCCGTCCGGAGGCGTCGGGCACGGGCGCCGCCCGGTCGAGCCAGGTCACCTCACCGGTTCCCAGAGCGACGGTCGCCCTGGGGCGCATGGGCTCCTCGCCCCGTCGCGACAGCAGGACGATCTCGCCGACGCGCGCGGACACCGCGCCGAGCCGGGCGGCGAGATCGGCGGCGAGCCGCCCGGGACGGCGCGTCCTTCCCAGGGTCAGGTGCGGGACGTGGTCGTCGGCGCGGCCGGCGCAGCGGGGGAAACCGTCCGCCAGCGCGCCGTACAACTCGGCCCACGGCCCGGCTCCGGTCGCGGCCGGATCGAGCCAGAGCGTGAAACCGTCGCGGTGGGAGAAGGAGCGCACGCCCTCCAGCAGCGCGGTGAACGGGGCGACCCCCGCCACGGCGGTGGCCAGGACGGCGGCCGCCTCCTCGAAGCGGTCCTCCGGCACGAAGCCGAACAGCAGGGTGACGTGCGGCGGCCACCGGCGATGACCGGGGTCGTGTTCGGCACGGATCTCCTGGACGGCCGGCCAGACCCGTCGCGGCGGGATCCAGACGACCGCCGTACGCCTGGTCGGTGCCACGTCGAGAACGTCCGCGAGGGCGTGCGCGTCCTCGCCCGCACCGGCGGCGGCGGTGACGTCGGCGGTGACGCCGTAGTGATCCGACAGGAACAGGCCGTCGCCGGTCGCGGGAGAGTCTCCCCGCACGGTGGCGGCGACGGTCCGCAGGCCGTGCCCGCGCAGCAGCACCCGGTCGAGCCGGGCGGCCCGGCCGGAGAGCGAGGAGACGGCCGCCAGCGGGTTGACCCCGGGGTCGAAGGTCGCGGTCCGGTCGCCGGGCCCGTGGAACTCGGTCCACGCGTCCCGCAGGCCCAGCACCCGTGCGGGGCCGTCGCCGCCGTCGTTCAGGTCGCCCGTCAGGATCAGGTCACCGTCGACGGAGGCCAGCACCTCGGCGAGGCGCGACAGCTCGGCGTCGCGCCGGGCGGGGCCGTCGTCGCTGTGGTCGCTGGTGAGATGGGTGGCGGCGACCACGAGCGAGCCGGTCGCGGACCGCACCGTGAGCGCCGCGACGGCCTTGTGCGGGCCGAGGACATGGCGTCCCGCCTCCAGCACGGGCAGGCGGCTGAGCAGCAGGACCCCGCTGTCGTCGATGTCACGGCCGGCCGGGTCGGTGCTCAGCGTGTACCCGTCCCTGACCCAGGCGGCTTCCAGCAGGAGGCCGAGCAGCCCGGCCTCCACCTCCTGCAACGCGATGACGTCGGCGTCGGCACGCTCCAGCTCCTCGACCAGCAGCGGCCTGCGGCGGGCGGTGGAGATCAGGTGGCCGTCGTAGCGGTCCCAGAGGGTGTTCCAGGTCAGCACACGCAGGCGGGCGGGCACCGGCACCCGCCTGGCCCTCGCCTCCGGCGCCTCCGTCCCCGACGGCGCTGACGGTCTCGGCGGCCCCGCCGGACCCGACGGCACTGACGGCACTGACGGCCACGACAGACCGGACGGCGCTGCCGGGGCGGGGCGCCAGCCTCCGGCCGGATCCCACGCGAACGGTGTCGCGGCGGTGAAGAACGGCGCCCGGAGCCTGCGCGGCTGCCGCACCCGGCCGGCTAGCGAGGCGTCGACGCGGTCCAGGCCCGCCGCCCGGTCCCAGAGCACCTCGCCGTCGGCCTCGACGAAGAGAACGCGGTGCCAGGGGATGTCGCCTCCGGGCACGAAGGCGGGCAGCGGGACGCGCTTGGGGGCCGCGCCGCGCACGTTGATCCCCAGCACGAACCGGGCCGGGTCGAAACGCGGGTCCCAGCGCACCCGGTGGTAGATCTCCTCGCTCGTGCGCATGCTCACTCCTCCTCGGCGTCCAGTGTCCCGGCGACGTCGCCGACCTCTCCGCCGGGCCCGACGTACCAGGTGCGGTGCGCCTCTCCGGGGTAGGGCGGGGAGAACCGGCGGAGCTGCGCCGAGAGCACCTCCGGGGGTACCGCGTACGCGCGTCCGGCGTTGCGCCCGGCGAGCAGGTCGTCGGGGACCAGCAGGACCGCGTGCGTCGTCAGCGCGTCGCGGCGGCGGGCCACGGCGTGCACCAGGGAGCGCTGGTGGCGGTTCAGCGCGGTGGCGTCCCACACGACGGTCCCGCCGGCCGCCAGGAGCGTGTCGAGCCGGCGCAGTCCCTCGGTGAGGATCGCCGGGTCGGTACGCCGGTTCGTCCCTCTCCCGCCGGCCCTGCGCAGCTCGTCGAGCGAGACGACGGCGTCGGCGCCCGCCAGGTGGCGGGCGAAGGTGCTCTTGCCGCTGCCCGAGGGGCCCACCGTGACGACGAGCCGGGGAAAACCGCCCGACCGCCACCGCCAGGTCAGCGCCCGCCCTTCGGCGGCCGTGGTGATCCGGCCCAGCGCGTACGCCTCCCTGGCCTCGGCCCAGCACCGGTCGGCCGCGTCACGGTCCTCCCCGCCGGGCCCCCGCCACCGCTCCCCGGCGTCCTCCGCGTCCGCGTCCCCGCCCGTGGCGGGAGCGGGCGCCTCGCGGCCCCCCGCGCGGACGCCGAGCACCTCACGCGTGCCGAGCACCTCACGCGTGCCCGCGCGGGCACCGGACGTCTCGTGGATGCCGAGTGCCTCGCGCATGCCCGCGCGCAGCGGCGCCAGCGGTGCCTCGCCGAGCAGTCCCGCCTCCTCGGCGTGGAGCTCGGACCAGCCGGTCTGCTCGCGCGCCTCGGCGACCGCCTCACCGCCGCGCCCGGCCAGGACCGCGGCGGCGACCGCGTGCAGGATCCCCAGGTCGGCGGCGGCCGACAGCCGTACCAGACCCTCCCGGCGTGCCTCGTCGGGCAGGGAGCGGTGCGGGAGGGAGTGGAGCCCGACCAGGTCGGCGACCCTCCGCGCCAGCGGCATGCCCAGCGGCGCCACCAGCCGGGGTGCCAGCCGGGAGCGGTACGTGCCGTGGAACAGGGCCGCCAGCACACCCGCCAGCCGGGCGTCCCCCGTCCGGCCCAGCAGGTCGAGCCGGGCGGAGACGTCGGCCACGGCGGCCTCGGCGGCCTCGGCGTTCCCGACGGCCTCGGCGTGCCCGGCGCGTCCGGTGGGCCCGTCGTGCCCGGTGGTCTCGGCGCGTCCGGCCTCGAAGGGCCCGGCCGGGTCGCCGGGTTCCGTTCCCAGCGCGGCCAGCAGTGACGGCACGTCGCGATCGGCTCCCGAGCGCACCTCCCACAGGGCGGCGACCGGGCTCAGCCCGTTCTCGACGACGGGGCCGAGCATCCAGTGCTCGTCGGTCCGCACGTGCCGCGGGCGCACCCACTTGGCCACCCGGCCGGCGAACTCCTCACGCCGGAAGCCCTCGGCGGTCCGTACGACATAGCCCTCCCGCCGCGCCGTGTCCAGGCGCAGCGCCCGCAGCGCGCGCTCGTCGAAAACGCCGCGCCACAGCACCGGCGGGACGGGCAGCCCCAGCCTCCGAGTCAGGCGCACGGTCCGGTCCCAGCCGAGGCAGTGGTCGCCGTCCCAGACGGAGAAGGCGTAGAACCAGCTCTCCAGGTCCCGGTACTCGATCGAGTGGCGGGCGTAGAGGTTCTCCCCGCACACCCGCATGCCCGGCGGGATGGAACGGGCGATCCTGCCGTGCAGCGCCTTGATCCACGCGCGGGAGGGATGGTGCGCCGAGTCGAGCGAGCGGGCGTGCAGCCCGTCGGGGTACAGGGTGGTGTTCTCCCCGTCGAGCTTCTCGGTGACGACGACCTCCCGGCCCCGCAGCTCCGTCAGCCCGGTGGCGCGCAGGTCGTCGGTGGTCGCCCCCGGCGACCACGGCAGGTGAGGGGTGCGGGGGTAGTGCACGCGCATGTTCCACTCCCCTGCCGGTACGACGTCCCGGCGACGATACGGAAGAGGAAACCGGCGACGCCACCGAATAAACGACCGGACGCCCTCGTGGGAAGGCGCCGGTGCCGCGTTCGGCGCCGTCGTGCGCCCGCAGACCGGCCGTCACCCGCTAGACGGCGTACGACTCCTTGGCCAGGCGGCGGACCCGGTCCTCGTCGATGCGGTGGCCCAGGCCGGGCTGGGTGAGGGGCACGGCCACCACACCGCCCGTGATGCCGACCGGCGGGTCGACGATCTGAGCGCTGCGCGGCGGCTCGGCCACGTCGCAGGGCAGGCCGCACCCGGGCAGGCTGGCGGCGGCGACGGTGGCCGCGCGGGCCAGCCCGGTGCCGCGGCCCCCGGCGCAGGCGATCTCCCAGCCGGCGCCCACCGCGCGGTCGTGCACCCGGCGTACCTCGCGCAGGGATCCCAGGGTCGCGGGGCGCAGCAGCAGCGCCCGGCCCGCCCGTACGGTGATCGCCTCCTCCAGCTCCGTGTCCGAGGAGACCTCGAGCAGGACCGGCGCGGCGACCCGTTCCTGCAGGTCGGCGTGGTCGGCCAGGCCCGAAGGGCCGGTGAAGGGACGCTCGATCGCGGAGAGCTCGTAGGAGTCGAGCGCCTGCAGGGCGTCGATGCCGGTGTAGGCGCCGCGGGCGTCCACGCAGATGCCCAGCACCGGGTACGCCTGGCGGACGGCGCGCAGCGGCTCGACGTCCCAGCCGGGATGGATGTCCAGGGTGACGTGGGAGTACCCGGCGCAGACGTGCCGGTTCACCCTGGCGACCAGGCTGTCCAGGTTCCGGTCGGCGCCGACCCTGACGGTGGCCGTGAGGGAGGTGCGGGTGCCGCCGAGCGCGTGGGCCAGCGGGACGCCGCGCATCCTGGCCCACAGGTCCCAGCAGGCCATGTCGGCGGCGGATCCACCCGGGATCGGGCCCAGCTCGTCGGGGTGCTCCCAGTCCACGCCGATCAGCGCGTCGCCGAGCCCCTGCTCCAGCGAGACCCAGGTCTCGGGGTCGGCGTCGACGACCTCGCCCCAGCCGGTCATGCCCCCGTAGTCGGTGAGCCGGACGAGGATGCTCTCCGGCCGCCTGCCGTAGGGCAGGATCAACCGGAACACCTCAAGCTCACGGACTCGCGGCATGGACCCCCCTTGGTCTCTCCCGGCCCGGAGCGCTCCGAGCTCCGGAAACACGAATCCCGCCCGGAGGCGGGACTCCCTTCAACACCGGCAAGCACGGCGTTCTTCCCATCGTGCCACGAAGACCCACGGGCATCCCGGCCCCCGGTGGAATCAGGCCCGAACCGATGGCGGGGCCGATGATCACGGCCGGGAACAGGGACCGGCCCGGGAGAGCGGCCAGGGCCGAGGCCGGGCCGGGACCAATACCGGGCCGGTGCAGGGCCGGAAGCGGGAACCGGTCCGGGAAGACGGCCGGGGCCAGGACAGGAGCAGGGACAGGGGCGAATGTCAGGCCCTGACCCGGCCCGCGACGACGATCCCGGTGGCCGCCAGCACCGCCACCAGCGCGAAGCAGAGCATGTAGACGACCCCCAGGGTCCCCAGGGCGGCCAGGAGCGCACCGGCGATCGCGACCGAGACGACCGTGTAGACCGACTCCGCGACCCCCAGCGACGCGCTGTTCTCCCCCTCCTCCCCCGGGGGCGACAGCTCCAGGACGAGCACCGAGAGCGTCGGGTACACGACGCCCATGCCGAGCCCCAGCACGATCTCCCCGGCGAAGGCCGCGGCGACCGGGACGACGGCGAAGACGGTCAGGGCCATCAGCACGAGCCCCACGGTGATCAGCAGCGAGCCGAGGCGCAGCAGCGGGACGCGCTCGAACCGCCTGCGGCCCACCACCCACGAGCCGAACGACCAGCTCAGCGCCCCGCCGGTCAGGACGAGCCCGGCCATGGTCAGCGACAGGCCCCGCTCCTCGTTGAGCATCAGCGGCAGGAACGTCTCGCCGCCGATGACCGCGCCCGCCGCGATGCCGCGCAGGGAGATCACCGAGGGCAGCCCGCGGGCCGCGCGCAGGGTCCCGGGGGGCAGCAGCCGGGGCAGCGCGGCGCCCAGCACGGCCAGGCCGATGAAGAGCAGGACGAATCCGGCGCCACGCGCCGCGCCGCCGTACTGCATGAGCGCGGCTCCGGCCGCGACGAGCAACGCCCAGCCCAGCCTTCGCATGATCGGGGAACGGGCGGGGACGGGCGGCTGCTCCGACATCGGCGCGGAGGCCAGCCCGCGCCACAGCAGCAGCGCCGCGGGGAGGAGGATCACCGCCACGCCGTAGAAGACCCAGCGCCAGTCCACGTTCTCCACCACGAGGGCGGTGATCGCGGGCCCCACCATGGAGGGCACCACCCAGGCGGTCGCGAAGATCGAGAACACCCGCGGGTGGAGCTCGGCGGGGTAGACCCGCGAGACCAGGACGTACATCGAGACCTGGAGCATGCCCGCGCCGAAGCCCTGGACGAACCGGCCCGCGACGAACAGGTCCATCGTCGGCGCGGCCCCGGCCAGGATCAGCCCGGCGGCGAAGACCGCCACCCCGGTCCACAGCGGCGCGACCGGCCCGCCGAGGTCGCCCCAGCGCCCGCCCAGCACGGTCGCGACCACCCCGGCCGCCAGTGCCCCGCTGAACGCCAGCCCGTACAGCGCGTGCCCGTTCAGCTCGGCGGCCACGACCGGCATGGCGGTGGCCACCGCCAGGTACTCGAAGGCGGCCAGGGTGATCAGGGCCACCATGCCGATCGTCAGTGCCCGGTAGCGGGGGGCGAATATTCCGGCGGGACGCTTCTCGGCTGTCGTGCTGACCATGCAATAGAAGGTACGTGCGCCGCCCGGCACCGGTCATCGGCCCCCCGGCTCCGCCCATGGTCGTAGGACCGGGGGCGGCCTCACCCGGCGGCGCGCCCGGCGAGCGGGCGCCGCCGCAGCGTGGCGTCCACCAGCGACGGCGGGCGCCAGGCACCATCAGGTTCGTACAGGTTCGTCCCAGGCGGCACGATCTCGTCGATCCGGTCGAGGGCGGCGTCGTCGAGGGTGAGGGAGGCGCCCTCCAGCAGTTCCTCCAGGTGGCCCATGGTCCGCGGCCCGGTGATCACCGAGGTGACGGCGGGGTGCGCCGCGGCGAAGGCCACGGCGAGCGCGGGGAGCGAGCAGCCCAGGTCCTCGGCGAGCGCGACCAGCCTCTCGACGGCCTCGAACTTGGCGGCGTTCCCCGGGAGGGCGGGGTCGAAGCGGGCCGGGGTGAGGGCGGGGCGGCCGGTGGACAGGTCGACGGGCCGGCCCTTGCGGTACGCGCCGGACAGGAAGCCCGAGGCGAGCGGGCTCCAGGTCAGCACCCCCATCCCGTACCGCCCGCAGACCGGGAGCACGCCGGCCTCGACGCCTCGGGCGAGGAGGGAGTAGGGCGGCTGCTCGCTCCTGAAACGCCCCAGGCCGCGACGCTCGGCGACGTGGTGCGCCTCGACGATCTCCTCGGCCGGGAAGCTCGAACAGCCGAAGGCGCGGATCTTCCCCTGACGGACGAGGTCGCTCAGCACCGAGAGCGTCTCCTCGACGTCGGTCGAGTGGTCGGGACGGTGGATCTGGTAGAGGTCGATCCAGTCGGTCCGCAGGCGCCTGAGGCTCTCCTCGACCTCCTTGAGGATCCAGCGGCGCGAGTTGCCGCTCCGGTTGGGCCCCTCGCCCATCCGGAAGTGCACCTTGGTGGCGAGCACGACGTCGTCGCGGCGCCCCCTCAGCGCCTTCCCGACGATCTCCTCGGACTCCCCCGCCGAGTACATGTCGGCCGTGTCGACGAAGTTGACGCCCCGGTCGAGGGCGGCATGGACGATGCGGACGCAGTCGTCGTGGTCGGCGTTGCCGACCGCGCCGAACATCATGGTCCCGAGGCAGTGGACGCTCACCTCGATGCCGGTGCCTCCGAGAACGCGGTAACGCATGTGATCAGACTCCCTTGCCGATGTCCGGCGAGTGCCGGTGAGGACCCGCCGGGAGGGACGTCGCCGTGCCGGGCGGGGTGAACGAGGCGGCCCGGTGCGCGTCGTACCCGGCGGCCGTCGCCGCCGCATCCCGTGCTCACCGTGACGAAAGGGCCGCCCGGGTCCGCATCCTAGGAGCTGGAGTCGCCTCTAGATCAAGTCCGTATCCTGGACGGCATGCGTGACATCACACCGGATCTGAGCATCGGGCAGGTGGCCGAGCGCACGGGGTTGAGCGTCCACGCCCTGCGCTTCTACGAGCGCGAGGGCATCCTGGTCGATCCGGTACGGCGCGGCCCCGGCGGGCGTCGCGTCTACGGCGAGGGCGACGTGGAGTGGCTGACCCTGTGCGTCGTCCTGCGCGCCTCGGGCATGCCACTGCCCGAGATCCGCCGTTACACCGAGTTCGTCCGTCAGGGAACGGGCAACGAGGAGGAGCGGCTCGCCCTGCTGCGCCTGCACAGGGAACGGGTGATCGCCCAGATCGACGGCCTCTCCCGGTGCATGGATCTGATCAACCACAAGGTCGGGGTGTACGAGGACCTCCTCGACGGGGGTGGCACGGGCCATCCGTGCTCCGCGCCGCCTTCGTGACGTCGCGGATCCCGGGGGCGTCGGGGGCGTCGGGGGCGTCGCCGGCGGGCAGGGGCGAGTCCCGCCGGGAACGCGCGGGTCGCGGACCGGACGGCTGTGCGGGCGGAGCCGGGGTGCGCGAGCAGCGGGGAAAGAATTCCGATCTCCTCGTGTGCGATGTCGATCCGATCGGGGGCCGTTCGTATAGGAGACGAGAGGCCCGCAGCGCGCCATGCCCGGCGTCGACGGGAGCCGCCACCCGGGGGACGGCGCCGGGGGGCACGAGAACGAGGAGACCGACCGTGAAGCAGTACCTGCTCAGCATTTACCAGCCCGACGGCACTCTTGCGTCCGGCGATCTGGAGCCCATCATGCGGGACGTCGAGGCCCTGGACCGGGAGCTCAAGGAGGCGGGGGCGTGGGTCTTCGCCGGGGGGCTGCACCCGGCGAGCTCGGCCACCGTGGTCCGGGTCCGCGACGGTGAGTCGCTGACCACCGACGGCCCGTTCACCGAGGGCAAGGAGCACATCGGCGGGTTCACCGTCATCAGGGCGTCCGATCTCGACGCCGCCCTGGCGTGGGGGCGCAGGCTCTCCCGCGCGACCACGCTCCCGGTCGAGGTGCGCCCCATGCACGGCGCGGACGGCGACCTCGACCCGGCATGACGGACCTCTCCCCGGCGCGGATCGAGGACGTGTTCCGCCGGGAGTACGGCCGCGCGGTGGCCGTCCTGGTCCGCCTCCTCGGCGACATCGACCTCGCCGAGGAGGCCGTCCAGGACGCGTTCACCGAGGCGGCACGGCGGTGGCCGGCCACGGGGCCGCCCCCGAGCCCGGCGGGATGGATCATCACCACCGCCCGCAACCGGGCGATCGACCGCCTGCGGCGCGAGTCCACCCGCGAGGACCGGCACGCCCAGGCCGCCCTGCTGCACGTCCCC
Source organism: Streptosporangium sp. DT93 (assembly GCF_049844535.1). Classification (NCBI taxonomy): domain Bacteria; kingdom Bacillati; phylum Actinomycetota; class Actinomycetes; order Streptosporangiales; family Streptosporangiaceae; genus Streptosporangium; species Streptosporangium sp. DT93. Next base: position 173,100 of record NZ_JBNCLF010000002.1, on the reverse strand, counting down.
GCCGAACCCGCCGAGGAGGGTCCCGTGCGCGACGACCGGCTGAGACTGATCTTCACCTGCTGCCATCCGGCGCTCTCCACCGGCGCCCGCGTCGCGCTGACGCTGCGCCTGCTGGGCGGGCTCACCACCGCCGAGATCGCGCGCGCCTTCCTGGTCCCCGAGCCGACCATGGCGCAGCGGCTGGTCAGGGCCAAGAACAAGATCCGTGACGCGGGGATCCCGTACCGGATCCCCGCCGAGGCCGAGCTGCCCGACCGCCTGCGGGCCGTGCTGGCCGTGATCTACCTCGTCTTCACCGAGGGGCACACGGCCGGTTCGGGTGAGCGGCTGATCCGCGAGGAGCTGTGCGCCGAGGCCGTCCGCCTGGGGCGGCTGCTGGCCGAGCTGATGCCCGACGAGCCGGAGGTGCTGGGACTGCTCGCGCTCATGCTGCTCGTCGAGTCACGCCGGGCGGCCCGCGTCACCCCCGGCGGCGACCTGGTGCTCCTGCCGGACCAGGATCGCGGCCTGTGGGACCGGGAGCTCGTCGCCGAGGGCCAGGCCATCGTCCGGGGCTGCCTGCGGCGCGGCCGGCCGGGCCCGTACCAGATCCAGGCGGCGATCAACGCGGTGCACGGCGACGCGCCGGTCGCGTCCGCCACGGACTGGGGGCAGATCCTGGCCCTGTACGACCTGCTGCTGGAGCTCTCCCCGGGGCCGGTGGTGGCCCTCAACCGCGCGGTCGCCGTGGCCGAGGTCGAGGGACCGGGCGCGGCGCTGGTCCTGGTCGACGGCCTCGACCTGGACGGCTACCACCTGTTCCACGCCGTCCGCGCCGACCTGCTGCGGCGCCTGGACCGCGCTCCCGAGGCGGCCCTGGCCTACGACGCGGCGCTCGCCCTCGCCGGCAACGCGGCCGAACGCGACTTCCTGCGGCGCATGCGCGCGACGGTGGAGCCCTGAACGTCACGGCGCCCCACCGGTCGTCACCCGGGTCGTCGCGTGGGTCGTGACGCGAGTCGTCGCGCGGGTCGTGACGCGGGTCGTGACGCGGGTCGTGACGCGGGTCGTGACGCGGGTCGTGACGCGGGTCGTGACGCGGGTCGTGATCGTCGCGCACCTCACGATCCCGGTCGTCACGCGGGTCACGATCCCGCCGCATGTCACGATCCGGGGGGCTGCGTCGTCATAGTGCGGGGTGACGGCCGGGCAAGGGGGCCTCGGCCGTCACCCGGGACGGCGAGGCCGGGAGCGGGGTCCCGCCCGTTCCGGCAGGGGTGCCGGACGCGTGGCGTCACGGCCCGTCCGGCCCGTCGGTTACGCCTGACGGCTGCGGTGACCGGCGACGTACACCCGGTTGGCGCAGCGGAGGGCGCAGAACCGGCGCCTGCCGTTGCGGGAGGTGTCGACGTAGACCATGCCGCACCCGGGCCGCCCGCACACCCCCAGCCGGGTGTGGTCCTGGCAGATCACGTGGGCGAGCCCGGCGGCGGTGTAGGCCCTGAGCCGGTCCACGATGGGATCTCCCACGTGCGCGAAGTGCAGGTGGGGCGCCCGGCCGTCGTGCCGGGAGACGAAGGGGCGGCTGGCGGTGAGGGCCAGCAGGTCGTTGACCGCGTCCACCCGCCGGTCCAGGTCGTCGTCGGTGAACACCGGCCGCAGCCGCTCCGCCCAGCGCAGCAGCTCCGCCGCGTGGCCGGGCTCCACGACGCCGAGAGGCCGGTAGTCGTGCGCCCGCAACATCTCCTCGATCGCCTCGGGCGGCGCGCCGGGCCCCATGTTCACCAGCGCGGCGGCGAGCTCCGCCGCCGCGCCACCGTAAGGGTTGAAATGCATTGAATGATTACATCACGCTGGGAGGCATGACAGATGAGATCTCGGCCGGACATCGGCCCGCCTGCCCCTCGTGCGGACGGGCCACGGCCGTCCCGGCGTCCGCCCACTACACCTCGGAGGGAACGGTCAGCTACGCGCGGTGCGAGTGCGGCCGCTGGCTGATCGTGCTGGCCGGACGGGTCATCGGCGCCGACGCCGCCTGAACCCTCACACCTGATCGTTCACCGCGCCCCGCCCGCCCCGGCCCTGTTCCGAACCGGGTCCCAGTGGTGTCCCGGCCCCTTTCCCGGACCGGATCCCCGTGCCGTTCGTTGTCCTCGTCCCGGGGCTGGGGCCGGTTCCTGTTTCCCGACCGGGACCTGACCCCGTTCCCGGCCTGGCACCCGGTGCCGTTCGCGATCGGGAGCCCGGGACCGGGCCCGAGTCCCGGACGGGACCACGGAGCCGGAACCCGGAGGCCGGGACCGGGCCGGGCACGCTCACCGGCGCGCGATCACCCCGCGCTGCGGCCCAGCGCGCGCTCGGCCCACTGGCCGACGTCGCGCCGCTCGATCGCCGCGGCCATCAGGTCGGGGAACGCGTCCGGCGTGCAGGCGAACGCCGGAACCCCCAGGGCGGCCAGCGCCGCGGCGTTGTCACGGTCGTAGAAGGGCGCCCCCTCGTCCGAGAGGGCGAGCAGCACGATCACCTGCACCCCGGCCGCGGTCATCTGGGCGACCCTGCGCAGCATCTCCTCGCGCACCCCGCCCTCGTACAGGTCGCTGATCAGAATGAAGATCGATTCAGTGGGGCGGGTGATGAGGCCCTGGCTGTAGGCGATGGCCCGGTTGATGTCGGTGCCGCCGCCGAGCTGGGTGCCGAACAGCAGCTCCACCGGGTCGTGGAGCTGGTCGGTGAGGTCGACCACCGCCGTGTCGAAGACGACCAGCGACATCCTCAGCGAGCTCATCGAGGCGAGCACCGCGCCGAAGACGCTGGAGTAGACGACGGAGGCGGCCATCGACCCGCTCTGGTCGATGCAGAGCACGACCTCGCGCTGGACCGCCCGCTGCCGCCTGCCGTACCCGACGAGCCTGGAGGGGATCACGGTGTTGCGGTCGGGCAGGTAGTTCTTCAGGTTGACGCGGATCGTACGGTCCCAGTCGATGTCGGAGACCCGCTTGGGCCGGTGGGTGCGGGCCGAGCGGTCCAGCGCCCCGGTCACGGCCGCCTTCGTCTTCTGCACGAGCCGCCGCTCCAGCTCGGTGACGACCTTGCGGACCAGTGCCCTGGCCGACTCGCGCGCCTTCTCCGGCATCACCCGGTTGAGCGACAGCAGCGTGCCGACCATGTGGACGTCCGGCTCGACCGCCTCGAGCATCTCCGGCTCCATCAGCAGCCGGGTCAGGTTCAGCCGCTCGACCGCGTCCTTCTGCATGACCTGGACGACGGTCGAGGGGAAGTAGGAACGGATGTCGCCCAGCCAGCGCGCCACCCTGGGCGCCGAGGCGCCCAGACCTCCGCTCCGCTCGCCCGTCCCCTCGCCGCCGCCGTTGTACAGGGCGGCCAGGGCGCCGTCCATCTGGGCGTCGGTCCCGGTCAGCGAGCAGCCGGTGCCGTCGGCGTCGCCGCCCAGGACCATCCGCCAGCGGCGGAGCCTCTCATCCATCGGTCCGTCCCGTCCTTCCCAGGATCGCCAGTACGGTCCGCACGGCCGGTGCCGCGCGCTCCTCGTCGAGGTCCTCCGCCTCCGGTCCCCGGTCGGCGACGCCCGTGTCCAGCGAGCGGACACGCGAACCGATCGAGCGCCGCTCCGGGGCGGCGAACGCGCCGAACGTCCTGCGGAGCAGCGGCAGGACGTCGACGAAGGTCTCCGGGGCGAGCCCGGTGAGCCAGGCGTCGACCAGCCCGAGCAGCCGCGGGTCGTGGACCAGCAGCAGCCCTCCGCCCGACAGGAAGCCCTCGATCCAGGCGGCCGCCCTGGCCGGGGGGTGCCCGGCCGACATGGCCCGCGACATGCGCCGGTCCACGTCGGTCGTGTCGAGGTCGCCGGCGTCCAGCAGGATCCTGGTGAGCCGTCCCTCGATGAGCCCGTGCAGGTCGGCGCGGCCCGAGGCGGTGCGCAGCGCCGCCAGCCACCGGCCCCTCGGCGCCTCCTCCGTCCCGGCGTCGCGCTCCCCGGAGCCCGCGGAATCGGGGCCCGCGGAGCCGGAGCCCGCGGAATCGGAGCCCGCGGAGCCGGAGCCCGCGGAATCCGGGCCCGTCGAGCCTCCCGAGTCCGAGGCACCGTCCGCGCCCGCCGGTCCCGCCGGCCCTGTCGGCCCTGTCGGCCCTGTCGAGCCGGAAGAGTCCGAGGGGTCCGTCGCCCCCGGGGAACCCGTCCCCGAGGTACCCGTCGAGGCCGCGGTGCCCGTGGAGCCCGCCGGGTCCTCCTCGATCAGGGCGACGGCGGCGTGCACGGCGTCGATGTGGCCGATCAGGTCCCGGGCCGCGTCGTCGTCGAGACCGGTGACGGCACCGCCGACGCCGACGCAGATCCGGGTGAGCATGGCCTCGACGATGACCGTCAGGCCGGTGGCGGGGGTGCCGCGCACGTCACCGTAGCGCTGGGCGCGGACCATCGCCGGGAGCGCGGCCATCAGGTGCGTGACGTCGCCGTCCAGCGCCGCCCGCTCCGACAGCGCGTCGAGGACGTGCGGCAGCGCCTCGGGCAGGTCGGCGAGCAGGCAGCGCTCCACCAGGCCGGTGAGGGTGGCCAGGGTGACCCCGCCGGACGTCCGTCCGCCGGTTCCTCCCGGTCCCGTCCCTCCCGGTCTCGCGCCACCCGTTCCCGCGCCGTCCGTGCCCGGGGTCGTTCCCCCGTCGGCGAGGTCGCGGACCCGGGCGGCGGCCGCCGCCGGGACGGTCGTGCCCCAGGCACTCGCCTCGATCAGGTCGATGTCGAACTCGGGCCGCCAGGCCAGCGACCACGACTCACGGAAGGTGCCCTTGCTGCGGCTGTGCTGCGGGGTGCCCCACCCGACGCCCAGCAGGCGCAGGCGGTGCAGCAGCCTGCTGCGCTCCAGGTCGAGGGGCTTGCGCAGGTCGAGATCGTACTCGCGGTCGAGCGCCTCGGGCTTGAGGCGCACCCTGCGCTGCTCCTCGCGCAGGTGGCGTTGCAGGGGGACCATCGGGGTGCTGTCGGGCACCTGGCCGAGCCGCTCTCCCACGACCATGCGCCGCTGGATCAGCTCCACCGGCAGGTCGTCGCCCTCGCAGAGCACCGCCCTGACCGCCTCGGTCACCTCGGCCAGCCCGGCGAGCGGCCGTCCCCTGAGCACGGCCAGGCTCTCGGCGAGCCGTACGCCCTCGATGACGTGGGCGGAGGAGACCGGCAGGTCCTCCTCCCGCAGCACCCCGGCCGCACCGGTCAGCCAGCGCTCGACCGGGCGGTCCGGGGAGGTGAACAGGTGGTGGTACCAGCCCGGGGAGGTCACGCCCGCGCCGTACCCGCTCCAGGCGGCCAGCCGCCCGTACGTCCACGGCACCCAGGTCACCTCGGTCTTGACCTTGGGCAGTCCCTTGAGCAGCGCGTCGTCGGCCTTCGCGGTGGGCAGCCCGGCCCCCCACGGCGCCCCCTCGCGGGAGGTTCCCGACAGGGCGGGGACGTGCCACGCGCCGCAGACCACGGCGATCCGCTGGAACCCGTCCCTGACCGCCTTGCGGATCGTGCGCCGCATGAACGCCTCGCGCCGCGCCTCGTACTCGTCGGCGGTGTGACCGTCGCGGACGGCCTCCATGGCTTCCGCGATCATGTGGAACGGGGTGTCGCCACGGTGCTCGACCGCGTCCTCCCACCAGCGTTCGGGGTCGTCGTAGCCGGCGGCGCGGGCCAGGGCGCCGATCGGGTCGACCCGCACCACCTCCGGGGCGACCTCCGCGTCCTCCCCGGGCACCGCGTCCCCGGCGTCCCCGGCATTTCCGGTTTCTTCGGTGTCCCCGGTGTCCCCGGCCTGCTTCCCGTCTCCCGTCGTTCCGTCCTCGGTCCCGTCGCCGTCCGCGTCCGTACCCTCGTCCGGACGCTCGGGCCCGGTGTCCGCCTCCGCCCGGTCGCCCGGACGACCGGGCCCGGTCCCGCGCGGGCCGGGACCCTCGGCCGTACCGGGCCGGGAGGCGAGGCCGTGCGCGGCGGGAAGGTCGCAGAACCGGACCGGGACGCCCGCCCCGAGCGCGTGACGGATCGCCTGCCACTCGGGGGAGAACACCGCGAACGGCCAGAACGCGGCCTTGGACGGCTCGCCCGGCACGTGGGCGAGCAGCGCGACCGGCGGCCGGAGATCGGGGTCGCGTGCCAGCTCGACCAGCTCGTCCGCCTCCGGCGGGCCCTCGATGAGCACGATGTCCGGCGCCAGCCGCTCCAGCTCGTCGCGCAGGGAGCGCGCCGAACCCGGCCCGTGGTGCCGGATTCCCAGCACGGAGACGCTCATCGGCGCCACCCCTCCGGCGGAGGGACGGGTCCCGCGAGCGGCCGCGGGGCGCCCCGCCAGGGGGCCGCCGCCTCAGCCCGCGTCACGGCAGGCCCGGTAGAAGTCGCGCCAGTCGCGGCGCTCGCGCACCACGGTCTCGAGGTACTCGCGCCACACGACGCGGTCGGAGACCGGGTCCTGGATCACGGCGCCGACGATGCCCGCGGCCACGTCGGAGGGGCGCAGCACGCCGTCGCCGAAGTGCGCCGCCAGGGCGATGCCGTTGGTGAGGACGGAGATCGCCTCGGCGGTGCTGAGCGTGCCGCTGGGTGACTTGACCTTGGTACGGCCGTCCTCGGTGACGCCGGTGCGCAGCTCCCTGAAGACCGTGACCACGCGGCGGATCTCCTCCAGGCCGGTGAGGGTCTCGGGCAGCTCCAGGGAGCGGCCGAGCTGGCCCACCCGGCGGGAGACGATGTCCACCTCCTCCTCGGCGGTGGCGGGCACCGGCAGCACGACGGTGTTGAACCGGCGGCGCAGCGCGCTCGACAGCTCGTTGACGCCCCGGTCGCGGTCGTTGGCGGTCGCGATCACGTTGAACCCGCGGGTGGCCTGCACCTCCCGGTTGAGCTCGGGGATCGGCAGCGTCTTCTCCGACAGCACGGTGATCAGCGCGTCCTGCACGTCGGAGGGCATGCGGGTCAGCTCCTCCACGCGGGCGAGCCGTCCCTCGGCCATCGCCCGCATCACCGGGCTGTGGGTGAGCGCCTCCATGGACGGCCCCTCGGCCAGCAGCCGGGCGTAGTTCCAGCCGTAGCGGACGGCCTCCTCGGCGGTGCCCGCCGTGCCCTGCACCAGCAGGGTGGAGTCACCGCTGATCGCGGCGGCCAGGTGCTCCGACAGCCAGGTCTTGGCGGTGCCGGGCACGCCGAGCAGCAGCAGCGCGCGGTCGGTGGCGAGCGTCGCCACCGCCACCTCGACGATGCGCCGCGGCCCGATGTACTTCGGGGTGATCTGGTCACCGTCACCGAGGATGTAGGTGGTCACCGCCCAGGGGGACAGCTTCCAGCCCGGCGGGCGGGTCCGGTCGTCGCTCTTGGCCAGGATCGCCAGCTCCTCGGCGTACTGGTCTTCGGCGTGGGCCCGCAGAACCGTTGTCACTGCTGCAACTCCTTCAACATGTCGTCACGGAAACGCAGGAGGGCGGCGACCTCCTGGATGGGGGTTTCGGGGGAGAAGCGCCGGGCCGTCTCGTGCAGGGCGGGATCGACGCGCTCACCGGCGAGTCTGGCCACCTCGCCGACGTACCAGGACTGGTTGCCGGAGGAGAGCTTGATGATGTGCTCCAGTACGGCGAGTGTCAGGTCGGGCCCCCAGGGGGCGGGAACGCCGACCAGGCGGTCGACCAGCCGTCCGTGCCGGTCGGCGTGGTGCCGGACGAAGTCCACCGCCATGGTCTCGCGCTCCGCCGGGGGCAGCACCGCGAGCAGGTCGGCGAGCGGGTCGTCGAGGAACAGCTCGCGGGCCCACACCGGGTCGCCCTGCACGACGGCGGCCCTGACCCATCCGGCCGCGACCTCCCGGCGCCAGTCGACGACCTTCATGCGGACGATGTCGCGGGGCGAGCTCCCGAACAGGCGGGTCCAGACGGCCAGCGGGGTGCGGGCCACCAGCTGCTGGAGCCACCAGCTCTTCTCGCCGGTGCCGCGCGGGGCCTTCGCCCGGATGCCGTCGCGTTCCATCGCGGCGTCGCAGGCCTCGGGCGGGGTGACGAGGATCTTCCCGGCCCCGAGGATCCTCCCGCCCTTGACGGTCAGGTGGCGCGCCACCCGTTCGGCCATCCGCTGCCCGAGGCGCGAGTCCGGCAGCCTGCTGAGCAGGTAGGCGGCCTCGTTGCGGACCTCGCGGCGGCGGTCGTCCAGCGCGGCCTCCAGGAAGGGCTCGTCGTCGTCGGACAGGCCGTCGGCGAGGACCTTGACGAAGGTCTCCCGGTCGGCGGGCGTCTCCTTCTCCCAGGTCGCCGCGAGCAGTTCCCTGGCCCCGGCCGGGTCCGCCGCCCGCCGCGCGGAGAGATAGGCGCGGCGGTCGCCGGAGCTGCCCAGCTCCCAGACCTCGCCCCCGTCGAAACCGGTCACGGCCGCGGCGGTGACCTCCTCCAACAGGAAGCTCCACGACGGGTTGAGACCGGCCAGCCAGCGCCCCCGGCTCCCGGCCAGGACACCGACGTGCGGGCGGATCGACCTGTCCCTGGCCGCGTGGTCGAGGAGCCGGGGCAGCAGGTGCGGGGAGAGCCGGTAGCCGTGTCCCGCGGCGGCCTCCAGCCACTCGTCGAGCAGTTTCGGCCGTTTGCCCTCCACCAGGCCGGCGAACCGGTCGGCGGCGGCGGACGGGATCACGGGCTGCTCCTCGGGCGCCGCCACGGCCGGCGGCTCCAGCCCTGTGACCGGCCGCCGTCCCGCGCGCGTCCGCAGCGTGTGCACGGCCGCGCGTTCGAGCAGCTCGACCTCGCCCGCGGCGTGGCCGGGGACGGGGCGCCGGTCGGTCCCGACGAGCGCGGTGGAGAGGAGTTCCTCCCATTCGGCGGCGGCGTTCACAGGACGATCACCCTGCCTTCCTCGTCCCAGGTCGTCAGGGGGCGCAGCCCCCCGGGTGTCCATTCGGCGGCGACGGTCACCGGGTGACCGCCGGAGACGGCGGCCAGCCGCCAGGGGGTACCCGCGTACGGGTGGAGGGGCAGCCCGCCGGAGGGGCCGGCCAGCGATCGCAGGCCGCTCCCGGCGGGGACCACCCCCTCCAGCAGCACGGGCCAGGAGTCCAGCCAGGGGTCGCCGGCCAGCGCCTCGGCGATCTCGTCGAGGGCCGCTTCCACGGTCGTGCCGGGCGGCGGGCCCGCGCCCACGTCCTCACGCCGGGCCGGCGCCCGTCCGGCCGTTTCGAGCCCGGCCACTCCGGACCCGGCCGCGTCGGACCCGCCAGGACCGGACCCGGCCGCGTCGGACCCGCCAGGACGGGAACGGGCCGGATCGGAGCCGGCGCCCGGGCGGATCGTCTCGTGGCGGGCGGCGACCACGGCGCGCAGCGGGGCCGAGCCGGGATAGAACGCCAGGTCGGCGTCGACGACCGTGCCGGTGACGAGGGAGGCGTCCAGGGCCTGCCCGGCGGGGGCGAAGGAGAGCACCAGCGCGGCCCTGCCGGTCTCACGGCCGCGGAGCCACACCCTGCGCGCGGTCAGTCTGTCGTGCTCCTCGTCGCGCCGCCCCAGCACGTCCCACCGGTCGCGGACGACGCCACGGGCGATCACCTCCTCCTTGGTCATGGAGAAACCGACCCGGTCGCGCACCCGCTGCAGGAGCCCGTCGGGCACCGCGTCCCCTGCGTCCGCCCCGACGTCACCGGCACCGTCGGCGGGGGACCCGGGGGACCCGGGGGACCCGGGGGACGCTGAGGACGCCGAGAGGCGGCGGTGGGCCACGCAGAGCAGGTGCAGCAGCGCGTACTCGCCGAGGAGGCGGGCCGGCCAGTCGTCGATGTCCAGGAGCTTGCCCAGCCGGGAGAGCGAACCGGCGACCCCGGGGGCCTGGGCGTCGACCAGGCGCTTGGTCAGGGCGTCCCAGTGGTCGCGGCCGGATCCGGCGATGCCCTGCTTGATCTGGTCGGCGAGCCAGCGCTCCAGGTCGGCCAGGCCGGTGGCGACGCGCTGCTCGCGCTGCTCGGCCCGGCGGCCGTCGGCGGGACCCGGCTCGGCGGCCCTGGCCGCTCGGGCCGCGCCGGTCTCGGCCGCCTTGGCCGCCCGCCCGCGCCGCCCCTCGAGCCACTCGCCCACCCAGTCGGCGGGCTCGCCGACGGCGGGGACGGCGTCGGCCGACCAGAGCAGCAGCAGCCCCAGGGCGTGCTTGCAGGGGAACTTCCTGCTCGGACAGGTGCACTTGTAGGCGGGCTCGGACAGGTCGACGCACGCCCGGTAGGGCTTGGAGCCGCTGCCCTTGCACTCGCCCCACAGCGCGTCGGCACTCACCCCCGTCGCCGACCACTTGGCGGGAGAGGAGACTCCGTGGGCTGCCTTCTGGGAGGGGGCGTCAGGCGCGAGCGCCAGCACCTGATCCCGGTTCCACCGTTCGATCACGCAGCGAACCTAGCCAACATGGCCGACAAAACCACATCGATCTCCACGAGGCCCACCACCCGTCCGGCCAGGTACGACGCCGGTCACGGTCCCCGCCGGTTCACGACCCCGTCGGAACACGGGAAAACCGGCCATGCTCCGATCACGAGGGGGCGGGGGCCACCGTGCCTAGAATCCGTACGGTGACGACGACTTCCCGGCCTCCGCTCGCCGAGGCCCTCGACCTGCTGCCGCACCCCGAGGGCGGCTGGTTCCGCGAGACCTGGCGGACCTCAGCCGAGCTCACCCCGCCCGGGTACGACGGGGCGCGGGCCACCGCCACCGGCATCTACTTCCTGCTCCAGCCTGGGGAGGAGTCGCGGCCGCACGTGGTCCGTTCCGACGAGATCTGGTTCTGGCACCGGGGCGGCCCGCTGACGCTCGTCCTCGGCGGTCACGAGGGGGTGCCCGCCACCACCGTGACCCTGGGCCCCCTGGTGGAGGAGGGCCAGGCCCCGCAGGTCCTGGTGCCGGGAGGCACCTGGCAGGCGGCCCGCCCGGCGGGCGACGAGGGCGTGCTGGTGAGCTGTGTGGTCTCCCCCGGTTTCGACTTCGCCGACTTCCGCATGATCTGACGCGCCCCCGCCCCACGACCTCCCGCCCGGCGGCCTCCCGCCCCGCGACCTCCCACCCGGCGGCCTCCCGTCCCGCGACCTCCCACCCGGCGACCTTGCACCCCGAGACCTCCTGCCCGGCGGCCTCCTGCCCGGTGACCTCCCGGCCCGCGACCTCTCGCTCCGCGACCGATGTGACGGCCTCTCCCCGCGCGGGGAGAATGCGGTTACACGTCCATACCGGGAGGTCGAAGGTGACCAGCGAGATCGTCTCCGTCATCGGCGGAAAAGAAGCGTCCAACGGCACGACCTACGAGTCGGTCGACCCGGCTCACCTGGACGAGGTGGTCGCCCGGGTCCGGCTGGCGGACTCCGGCACGTTCTCGGCCGCGTGCCGTACGGCCGCCGCCGCGCAGCGGGAGTGGGCGCGGGTCCCCGCGCCGGTCCGGGGACGGGTGATCGCCTCCATCGGGCGCCTGGTGGAGGCCAACGCCGCCGACCTCGCCCGCCTGGTCACCCGCGAGATCGGCAAGCCGTACGCCGAGGCGCTGGGCGAGGTCCGCGAGATCGTCGACACCTGCGACTTCTTCCTCGGCGAGGGCCGGAGGCTGTACGGCCAGACGGTCCCCTCGGAGATGCCGGACAAGAACCTGTTCACCTTCCGTGTCCCGGTGGGGGTGGCCGCGGTGATAACCGCCGGCAACTTCCCGGTCGCGGTGCCGTCGTGGTACATCGTCCCCGCGCTGCTCTGCGGCAACGCCGTGGTGTGGAAGCCCGCCGAGTACGCGGCGGCCTCGGCGCACGCGCTCTACCGGCTGTTCGCGGCGGCCGGGCTGCCGGACGGCGTGCTGAACCTGGTCCTCGCCGACGGCGCCACGACGTTCGAGGGCCTGGAGGCGGCGCTGGCCGAGGGCACGGTGCACAAGGTCGGGTTCACCGGCTCCACCGAGGTGGGCCGCGCCGTCGGCGAGCTGTGCGGACGCCACCTGCAGTCCCCCTGCCTGGAGCTGGGCGGCAAGAACCCGATGGTGGTCATGCCGGACGCCGACCTGGACCTGGCGGTGGAGGGCGCGCTGTTCGCGGGCTTCGGCACCGCGGGGCAGCGCTGCACCTCGCTCGGCACGGTGATCGTGCACGAGAGCGTCCACGACGAGTTCCTGCGCCGCTACGCCCGCGCCGTGGCCGCCGCGGCGATCGGCGACCCCTCCGGCGAGGTGTTGTGCGGGCCGCTGCTGGAGCGCAGGTTCGCCGAGCGCTACGAGGAGTACCTGGGCTGGATCCGGCCCCACCACACGGTCGTCTCAGGACCCGTCGGCCGGATCACCGCCGAGAGCCCGCGCGGCGACTTCACCGGGGCGGGCGGTCTCTACTACCACCCGGTGGTCGTCGACGGCGTCCGCGCCGACGACCGGCTCTTCCTGGAGGAGACCTTCGGCCCCATCGTCGGCGTGACCTCCTTCGCCACCCTGGAGGAGGCCCTCGACCTGGCCAACCTCCCCGGCTACGGGCTCTCCTGCTCCATCTACACCACCGATCCGGCCTCGGTCTTCCGGTTCCGCGAGGGGATCGGCGCGGGCATGGTCAGCGTCAACAACTCCACGTCCGGCGCGGAGGCCCACCTGCCGTTCGGCGGCAACGGCCGGTCCGGCAACGGCAGCCGCCAGTCGGGGATGTGGGTCCTCGACCAGTTCACCCGGTGGCAGTCGATGAACTGGGACCACTCCGGAAGGTTGCAGAAGGCCCAGATGGACGTCGCGGAGATCGTCCCGGACCTGGACTTCCGCCTCTGAGTCCCCGGCGCCCTCCTTGCGTCCTCCCTGCGTCCTCCCGGCGCCGCTTCCGGGGCCCGCCCCTGGCGGCGCCACGCCCGGCAGGCTCGGCACGCCCTCCAGATGACCGAATAGTGAGACGATTCTTCTTGAAATGTGAGACCTCTGTTACGGTCGACACAGCCGCCGACGAGGAGAGGTTCCCCATGACAGGCACGAACGCCGTCTACACGCACGGCCACCACGAGTCCGTCCTCAGGTCCCACCGGTGGCGCACGGCGGAGAACTCGGCGGCGTACCTGCTCGATCACCTGAGGCCGGGCATGAGCCTGCTGGACGTGGGGTGCGGTCCCGGCACCATCACCGCCGACCTGGCCGGGCGTGTCGCGCCCGGCCGGGTCACGGCGGCGGAGGTGAGCGAGAAGGCTCTCGGCCTGGCGCGGGCGGAGGCCGAGCGCCGGGGGCTGACCGGCATCGCGTTCGCGGTGGCGGACGTGCACGCCCTGGACCTCCCCGACGACACCTTCGACGTGGTCCACGCCCACCAGGTGCTCCAGCACGTGGGCGACCCGGTCCTGGCGCTGCGCGAGATGCGGCGGGTGTGCAGGCCGGGCGGGATCGTCGCGGTACGCGACAGCGACTACACCGCGTTCACCTGGTTCCCCGAGGTGCCCGCGCTGACGGAGTGGCTCGACCTCTACCGCGAGACGGCGCGGGCCAACGGCGGCGAGCCCGACGCGGGGCGGCGGCTGCTGTCGTGGGCGCGGCGGGCGGGGTTCGCCGACATCACCGCCACCTCCTCGACCTGGTGCTTCGCCACGCCCGAGGACCGCGCCTGGTGGGGCGGCATGTGGGCAGAGCGGGTGCTGGAGTCCGACATGGCCCGCCAGGTCCTCGCCTCGGGGGCGGCCACCGGGGAGGACCTGCGCCGCATCTCCCGGGGATGGTCGGACTGGGCCGCGGAACCGGACGGCTGGCTGTCGCTGCTGCACGGCGAGCTGATCTGCCGCGCCTGAGCCCCCGCCGGATCGGGCCGGGCCGGGTGAGGAGGTCTCCGCGCGCCACGACGGCGGCCTGCCGGGACGGCAGACCACCGCGCGTCTCGACCCCGTGCGGGCCTAGTAGTGGCCGTACCATCCGTGGTGGTGGTCGTGCCCGTGGTGGTGGTGGCCGTACCAGGGGTGATGGTGGTGGCCGTGCCAGTGGTGCTGGTGACCGTACCAGGGCTGGTGTCCGCCGTACCCCTGCTGACGGTACTCCCCGGGGGGAGGATCGGTCAGAAGCCGGGCCACCTGGGCCCCCTCCTGGATCGTCGCGCTCGCTCCGGCGGGCTGGGCCGACATCGTCGTGGCGACGACGAGGCTGGAGGCCACCAGCGCGGTGGCGGCGAAGGCGTGCTTGAACATAGAAGATCACTCCGCGTCCGATGTATCGATCCCGGCGTACTTCCGGGCTGACAGAACGCCAATTCAATTTCCGGAAATATGACGAATTGGCGCTACGTAAGACGCTAGATCAGAGACATCCGGACATTCATCCCAAGTACGACAAAGTCATGGTCCGGGACCATCGTTGAAAGGAAAGCCGGGAGCTAAGCGGCAGCGGAGATCACGGGTTCGACCTCGACGACAAGTCCACCTAAATACTTTATATCCGGATAAAAAGGAGTCGAGCGCTCCGGCCTCGTATGGCCTCCGCGTTTCCTTGTCGTTACCGGCACTCCGGCGCCCGGGCAGCACGGGCAGCGCAGGCAATACGGGCAGCACGGACAGCACGGACGGCGGCGCGGGCAGTGGCGCCGGCAGTGGCGCGGGCAGTGGCGCCGGCAGTGGCGCGGGCGGGGAAAGACAGGGAAAGGCGGGGAAAGGACGAGGGGCGCCCGCCGGTGGCGAGCGCCCCGAGGACGGGCGGGGACTACTGCTGAGTGATCTTCACGTCGTCGATGCCGGCCTCGACGAGCGAGGCGCCGGAGGCGTCACCCGCCTCGACCAGGATGCGGACGCTCTGCCCGGCGAAGGCGGAGATGTCGACGTTGGCCGTGGCCCAAGCGCCGTTGCGGTTGGCGGCCGAGCCGAGCTGCTGGAAGACCTGGGTGGTGGAGGAACCGACGACCTTCACCCGCAGGAAGTCGGCGCTGGAGGCGTTGGAGCCGTGCGCCAGGTACCAGGAGAAGCCCAGCCTGAGCGTCCCGGACGAGGGCAGCGTGACCGCCGGAGATCGGACGCTGCTGATCCCGCCGTCCAGGTCGTAGTCGCCCGCCGCGCTGCCCGCGAGACGGCCGGTGACCAGGTCGTTGCTGCCGCTGACGGTGGTACCGAGCTGCTTGGCGCCGCTGGAGGTGGTGGCCTCGGGGTCACCGCGCTCCCACGCGCCGGCCGTGGCGGTGTCGGTGGCCGAGGGGTTGGTCGTCCACCCGGTCGCCGTCTCGAAGGTGTCGGAGTAGACCGTCACCCCGGGGTTGGAGCCGCCGCAGTACTGCGCCTCCTTGCCGATGATCCGGTAGACGCAGTCGGAGTACTCCATGAAGCGGAGCACGGCCTCGCGGTTGCGGGTGGTCTGGGGGCCGATCTGCTCGTCGGGAGGGTAGAAGCCCGGTGAGGCACTGGTCGGGTACATCTCGAAGGTGTAGCTGAAGATCTTGTGGACGCCCCACATCCAGTCGTCGATGCTGCCGTCGGTGACGTAGAGGTCACTGGCCTGCTGGGGGGTGTAGCCGTTGGTGGAGGCCATGTTCTGGCCCAGGGTCGCGTGGGCGTCGCGGTCGTCCTGGGTCAGGCCGGGCCCGGTGTCGTTGGAGGTGTAGCCGTACGGCCACAGGATCAGCTCGCCGTAGCTGTGCCAGTCGATGTGCGACTTGATCTGCTGCGTTCCGCCGACGACCCGGCTGCGGACCCAGTTGGCCACCGCCCTGACCTCGGGCGCCGACTCCGCCGCCGGGCCCCGGTAGGTGTCGCTGGAGGCCGAACCGGACGAGCCGCCGCAGCAGCCCCAGTTGTAGCCCCAGTTGCGGTTCATGTCCGTGCCCACGTACGACGAACCGGAGTTGGGCTGGCGGTTCTTGCGCCAGGAGCGGTAGGAGCCGGTGGCGATGTCGTACTCGCCGCCGTCGGGGTTGAGGTCCGGCATGATCCAGATCTCGCGGCCGTTGACCAGGTTCGCGACGCGGCTGTCGGTGGTGTAGCCGTCGGTGAACAGGTTGAGCAGGTAGATCGCCATCTCGACGGTCAGGTGCTCGCGGGCGTGCTGGTGGTGGGTGAACAGCACCTCGGGCTCGTTCTCGTCCGTGGCGACGTTGTCACTGATCTTCACGGCGATCAGGTCGCGTCCCTCGTACGAGGTGCCGTAACTGATCTTGCGGGCGATCGTCGGGTGGTCGGCGACGATCTTGTTCACCGCGGCGGTCATCTCGGCGTAGTTGTGGTATCCCGAGTCGGACGACGGGAAGTCCGCGCGCTGCTCGGGCCCGGTCGGGAATAACGCCCTGGGGATCCTGGTGACGGTGTAGCCGAGCTTCTTGATCTCGGCGACCTCGTCCTGGCTGGCGGTGACCACGATCGAGTCGGGATCGACCTGGTCGATCGCGGCGCCCGTCGCGGCGACCGCACTGCGCTGCTGGGACGTGCTCGGTCCCTGCACCTTGTACTGGCTGTTCGGTTGTGGCTCGGCCGAGGCCCCTGCCCCGGTAACACCGAGACACAACAGCGCCAGGGCGGCGAACACCACGATCAGTCGGCGTCTCACCTGTGTCCTCCTCAGGCACGCACTCTAGGGATTCGTCACGTGCCTCCACCGAGAGTCAGACAGCGGCGTTGATTAGGAAAGGCCCAAATTTTGGGCGCAGCGGGAACTCCGGGAGAAGATCAGAAGACGATCCTGAACCAGACCATCCGCGCACCGCCCAGGGGCTCGTCGTACATGCCCCAGCCGTCCGCGAGCAGGTCGACCAGGAACATGCCGCGCCCGCCCTCGGCCTCGGGGTCGTTGCGCACGTGCGGCGCCGAGGCGCCGGACCCGGCGTCGCGGACCTCGACCAGCACCGCGGCCGGACCCGGCGTCACCGCCATCACGACCTCGCCGCCCGCTCCGGAGCCGGAGTGGACGACCGAGTTGGTCACCACCTCGCTCACCAGCAGGACGACGTCGTCGAGGGCGGGGTGGCCCTCACCCAGCAGTTCCCTGACCCGGCCCCGCGCCGCCCCCACCGACTCCGGCACCCCCTTGAAGGTCACCGTCGTCCGAGGTGAGATGGCCTGCCGTCCGGTCGTCATCGTTGACCTCACTCCCCGACACGCATATTCCATGCACATCGCCCTCTGAGATGGCACACTCACTCACGGTGAACTGTTCTATCAAGGACTGCAATACCTCATGTTGAGAATCCACAGTTTTCCTATCAAAGGACGGAGGGAGGTGGATGCGTGGTTTCTCGGCGCAGTCCCACGGCCCGGCATCGCCGCCTGGTCGCTGAACTCAACCGTCTGCGAAAGGACAGTGGGCTGACCAGGGTGGAGGTGGCCGAGCGGATCGGCTCCACCGACACCACCGTCTGGCGGTACGAGACGGGTCAGACCCGTCCTCGTCCCTCGGACGTGTCGGCCCTCACCGACGTGTACGGCGTGACCGGGGAGGCGCGGGCCTCCCTGATCCAGATGGCCGTCGAGGCCAGGAGGCGCGACTGGTGGCACCGCCACCGGCAGGCGCTCAAACCCGGCTTCGACTCCTACATCGGGCTTGAGGCGGAGGCGTCCCTCGTACGGTCGTACGAGCCGCTGGTCGTCCCCGGCCTGATGCAGACCGAACCGTACGCACGTGCCGTGATCGAGGCGATCTCCGTCACCCAGACCCCCTCAACGACGGAGGAGACGGTCACCGTGCGCATCGCGCGTCAGCGGTTGCTGCACGGACTCAGCGACCCCATCCACCTCGTCGCGGTGCTCGACGAAGCGGTCATCCGGCGCCGGATCGGTGGCGGCGACATCATGTCGGAGCAACTGGAACATCTCGTCCACCTCGGCGGGCTGCCCCACGTGGAGATCCGGGTCCTCCCGTTCTCCGCCGGGGCCCACCCCGCGATGGACGGCCCGTTCTGCCTGCTCAGCTTCCCCGAACCGGAGGATCCCGACCTGCTCTACCTGGAGCAGGCCGCGAGCGGGCTCCTGCCGGACGAACCTGAACAAGTCAGCCGATACGCCTCCATGTTCGAGAGTCTCTGCGCCATGGCCCTCGACCAGGAGGCGTCGGCGGCCTTCATCGCCCAGATGGCGGGAAGGTTTTCCACCCCCTAGTACCCGAAGGAAGAAAAAGTGCGAGGGTCCACGATGGATCTGTCCGACGCCTCATGGCGCAAGAGCGGCCGCAGTACCGGAGGCAACTGCGTGGAGGTGGCGGTCGTCCCCGGTGACGCGACGGTCGCCGCCCACAAGGCCGACTCCGACCACCTCTACCTCGTCCGCGACTCCAAGGATCCGGGAGGCCCGGCGCTGGCGTTCACCCGGAGCGAGTGGGACGCCTTCGTCGGCGGCGTGAAGGACGGCGAGTTCGACTGACGGACCTCCGGGGGAACCGCCTCACCGGTTCCCCCGGAACAACGGCGAGGCCGGAGGACGACATCGTCGCCCTCCGGCCCCGCTTCCCGTCACCGGTCCCCCGGCGCGGCCCTTCCGGGTCGCCGTCCGCGACCGGCCGCGCCCGGGAGCCCCGGACGCCGGGTCTAGGTCAGATCCTCACACTTCCTCGCGTCGGGATCGGCGGCCGCCTTCGGCACCCAGCGGACGTTGGCGAACGAGGCCGAGAAGGGCCCGTCGGTGTAGACCAGGAACGGCGTGTTCACCACCTCCAGGTCCAGGCCCCCCGCGGCGAAGCAGGAGACGGGAATCTTGACCGTCGTCTTCGTGCCGACCGGGATCCCCTGGAACAGGGAGGTCGCCACCACCTCGGAGAAGCACGGGTAGACGCAGTGGACGCTCAGCACGGTCCTGGCCGACGGTGCCTGGTGCACGACCGTGTCGAAGACCAGCGCTCCGCCCGCGTTGAGGTACCCCCGAAGGTCCGAGCCTCCGGCCGGGTCCTGCATGTAGATCTGGGCCGGGCCGGTGCCGCTCCAGGTCGCCTTCAGGCCGTCCTGCTGCACGTTGACGTCCGCGGGCTCCACGCTGATCTCGGCGTGCGCCGCCCGGCCGTCGGCGCCGATCTCGGTGCCGCCCCAGTTCTCCGCCGAACCGATCAGGCTCTTGTACGGCGCGACGTCCGTCCGGTTGAAGATCTCCAGATCCTCGGCGGCCTCGCCGCCGCCGCCCTGCGGGCCGCAGCCGGCCGGCGAGGTCTCGTCCAGCGTCCCCACCGAACCGGTCTGGCCGTTGCGCAGGCCGTACCCGAGCGGGAAGAGCGGGTCGTACCCCTCGGCGCCCGGGTTCAGCGGCGTCTGGCAGGCGCCCTTCGGCCACGAGTACGGCAGCTTGCCGGTGTAGCCCTCGCGGTGCTTGCCGCGCACCAGCAGGTCGGCGACGCCGCCGCCCTCGGTGCCCGGCAGCCACGCGGCGACGAAGGCGTCGGAGCGGTTGAGCTCCTTGTTCACCCACATCGGCCGGCCGCTGACGTAGACGGTGACGACGGGCGCGCCCTTGCCGCTGACCCGGTCGAGCACCGCCAGGTCACCGGGGTGGAGCTTGGCGGCCTCCAGCGTGCGCCGCGCCAGGTCCCCCACGCCCTCGGCGTACGGGGTCTCGCCGATCACCGCGACGACCGCGTCGAACGCCGACGGGTCGACGCCCTCGCCGGTCTCGCTGAAGGTGACGTCGGCCTCGCCGAGCGCCTCGCGCAGGCCGCCGAGGATCGTCGTGCCGTTGGGGAAGTCGGCGTTGACGTTGCCGGTGCCCTGCCAGGTGAGCGTCCAGCCGCCGGTCTGGTTCTGCAGGCTGTCGGCGCTCTTGCCCACCACCAGGATCTTGGAACTGGCCGCCAGCGGCAGCACCTTGCCCTTGTTCTTCAGCAGGACCTGC
Source organism: Streptosporangium sp. DT93 (assembly GCF_049844535.1). Classification (NCBI taxonomy): domain Bacteria; kingdom Bacillati; phylum Actinomycetota; class Actinomycetes; order Streptosporangiales; family Streptosporangiaceae; genus Streptosporangium; species Streptosporangium sp. DT93. The sequence continues at coordinate 153,378 of NZ_JBNCLF010000002.1, read as the reverse complement.
GACCTGCGCACCGCCTCCCTGGCGAGCCTGCGCGCCTCCAGCGCGTCGGCCGACCCGGCGAAGGCGCGCTTGGAGGGCTTGGGCCCGTCGAGCACGCCGGCGCGCAGCTTCACCCGCAGGATGCGGGTGACCGCGTCGTCGATCCGCGCGATCGGGATCTCGCCGCTCTCCACCTGGGCGATCGTGTTGGTGATGAACGCCTTCCAGTCGCCTGGCACCATCACCACGTCGATGCCCGCGTTGACCGCCTTGGCGCAGCTCGCGTTGGTGCAGCCGGCGACCTGGCCGATGCCGTTCCAGTCCGAGACGACGACGCCGTCGAAGCCCATCTTCTTCTTGAGGATCTCCTCGAGGGCGCGCTTGCTGCCGTGCAGCTTGCCCTCGTCGATGCCGAGCTCGGTGTTGGTCCAGCTGTTGAACGAGACCATCACGCTCTGGGCGCCGGCCGCGAGCGCGCCGTAGTAGCCCTGGCCGTGCACGTTGATCATCTCGGCCTCGGACGAGGGGTTGACTCCCTGGTCCACGCCCTTGAGGGTGCCGCCGTCACCGATGAAGTGCTTGGCGGTGGCGATCACCCCGTCCTGGCCGATCCCCCACGGGTGCCTGCCCTGCAGGCCCTTGACGGCCTCGTACCCGTAGGCGCGGGTGATCCGGGGGTCCTCGGAGAAGCCCTCGTAGGTGCGGCCCCAGCGGTCGTCGAGGGGGACGGCGAGGGTGGGCGCGAACGCCCAGTCCTGGCCGGTGGCGCGGATCTGCCGGGCCGTCGCCGCGCTGATGTCGCGGACCAGGCACGGGTCCTGCGCGGCCCCCAGGCCGATGTTGTGCGGGAAGACGGTCGCGCCGTAGACGTTGTTGTTGCCGTGGACGGCGTCGATGCCCCAGATGACCGGGATCTTCGTCCGGGTGGCGACGGAGGCGTTCCAGTAGGCGTCGGCGAGGTCGACCCACGCCTTGGGCGCGGCGTGCTTGTCGCGGTTCGGCCACGCGCCGCCGCCGTTGAGCACCGAGCCGATGAAGTACTGCCCGACCTCGGCGGGGGTGATCGCGGTGATCTCCGGCTGGGTCATCTGGCCGACCTTCTCGGCGAGCGTCATGCCCGCGAGGATCTTCGCGATCCGGCGCTCCTGGAGCCGGTTCTGCTCGATCTTGCTCTTGACCTTCGGCCACTCGTTCAGGGTGGGCAGCTTCTTCTCGATGCGGGCACAGCCGCGGTGGTCCAGGGCCGGCTTGCCGATCACCGGCTGGCGGCCGCCTGCCGCGCTCTCGGCTCCCGCGTTCGGGATGCCGGCGGTCCCGGTGGCCAGCACGGCGAGACTCGCGAGCACCGCGAATCCGCTCCTGCGGGCACCCAGGCGGGCGAAGGGTCTGATCATCGAGGGTCCGTTCTCGAGGCACTGCGACGGTCACGGCGGCCCCCCCGGAGTCCGCACTTGGCAGATCCTGACGCTGTGACGCGGCCGAGTCAATAGCCTCCGGGGAGCGCTCTCTCGGCCGGGCGAAGACCCCGTAAACGCCCTGTCGGCAAAAAACCTCCTCCACCAGCGGCTTTGTCACCACGATCACCCGCACCCCCTCCCGGTCGGCGACCGGATCGGCGCTTTCCTGAGAGCGCTCTCACCTTTCGGGCACCCCGCTGCTCTTAAGACTGTTTACAGAAAACCCCTCTCCTTTACAACGTAGATCAATAAGCCCTCTCGCGGACGGCGCGCGTACCGGCCCACCCTCCGGCCCGCCGCCGCGAGTTTGGGTCTAGGCAACCTCCCCCGCGTGAACTAACTTCTGGACAGGTGTCCAGTTCAAGGAGCGACGATGGCCAGGACCACCGAGGCCCCCCGCGCCCGGCTGTCCGACCGGCAGGCCGAGACCGTGCGCAGGCTCACCGAGGCGGCGGTCGCCGAGGTCGCCGAACGCCGCTACGAGGGGCTGACCGTACGCGGGGTGGCCAGGCGCGCGGGAGTGGCACCCGCCACGGCGTACACCTACTTCGCCTCCAAGGACCACCTCCTGGCGGAGGTGTTCTGGCGGCGGCTGCGCGACCTGCCACCCGCCGCCCCCCTCCCCCACGGCGGCTCCCCGGCCGAACGGGCGGCCGAGGCACTGCGCGGGGTGGCACTGCTGGTCGCCGACGACCCGGCGCTGTCGTCGGCCTGCACCGCCGCGATGCTCGCCGACGAACCCAACGTCCGTCGCCTGCGGGCCCGGATCGGCCTGCGCGTCCACGAACGGATCGCCGAGGCCACCGACGCCTCTCCCGCCGCCCTCCAGACCTTCGAGCTGGCCTTCTACGGCGCCCTGGTCCAGGCGGGAATGGGCCACCTCTCCTACGACGACCTCCCCGCCCTCCTCACCACCACCGCCACCACCGTCTTCCCCCCCGGCTCCCCCGGGACCACACCATGAGGCCAAGCCGAGGATCATCCCCGTGAACCCAGAATCGGCGCTTTCGTACAGTCCCTATGACTACTCCGTGCACGAGGATCCCTACCCGGTCTACGCCAGGCTTCGGGAGGAGGCGCCGCTCTACCGCAACGAGGAGCTGGACTTCTGGGCGTTGTCCCGCCACGACGACGTCGGCTCCGCGTTCAGGAACGGCCGGACCTACTCCAACGGGTACGGGGTCTCGCTGGAGCCCACCGCGTGGGGGCCGAAGGCGTACCGGACGATGTCCTTCCTGGCCATGGACCCGCCCCGGCACACCAGGATGCGGGCGCTGGTGTCGCGGGGGTTCACGCCGCGCCGGGTGGCCGCGCTGGAGCCGCGCATCAGGGAGATCACCCGCCTGCACCTGGAGCCGGCCCTGGAGGGCGGGGAGTTCGACTGGATCACCGCCGTCGCGGGCCGGGTGCCGATGGACGTGATCTCCGAGCTGATGGGGGTCCCCGAGGCCGACCGGCAGGAGGTGCGGCGGCTGGCCGACGTGCTGATGCACCGCGACGACGGCCTCCAGGACATCCCGCCCGAGGGCATGGCGGCCTCCCTCGAACTGATCGGCTACTACGCGGACATGCTCGCCCTGCGGCGCGCCCGGCGGACCGGCGATCTGACCAGCGCCCTGCTGGACGCCGAGGTCGACGGTGACCGGATGAGCGACGAGGAGATCATCGCGTTCCTGTTCCTGATGGTGGTCGCGGGCAACGAGACGACGACGAAGCTGCTCGGCAACGCCCTGTACTGGGCGTTCCTGAACCCGGCGGAGGGGGCGAAGGCCCTGGGCGGGGCGGTGGGCCCGTGGGTGGAGGAGACCCTGCGCTACGACACGTCCTCGCAGATGCTGGCCAGGCGGGTCGCCGAGGAGGTGGAGGTGCACGGCACGCGCCTTCCGGCCGGCGCGCGGGTGCTGCTGCTGGTCGGCTCGGCCAACCGCGACGAGCGCGTCTTCCCCGACCCCGACCGGTACGACCTGGACCGCGACACCGGCGAGATGATCAGCTTCGGCCGGGGAGGGCACTTCTGCCTGGGCGCCTCGCTGGCCCGGATGGAGGGGCGGGTGGTCCTCGGCGAGCTGATCCGGCGGATCACCGGTTACGAGATCGACCCGGCCGGGGCCGAGCGGATGCACGCCGCCAACGTCCGGGGGTTCGCCCACCTGCCGATGAGCGTGACCCGCCGTTGAACGCGACCCGCCGGCGACCCCCGCGCGCGCCCCGGAGCGCCCCGGAGCGCCCCGGAGCGCCCCGAAGCGCATCGAGGCGCCCCGCAGCACCTCACCACGTCCCGACGACGGAGGTCTTCCATGCCAGTCCCCCCGCACCCCGAGCGCAGGCCGGCCCTGGTCACCGGCGCCTCGTCCGGCATCGGGGCGGCCGTGGCCGTGGCCCTGGCAGGTGCCGGTCGTCCCGTGGCCCTGGGAGCACGCCGGACGGCGGTCTGCGAGGACCTCGCGGCGACGATCAGGGCCCGGGGCGGGGAGGCCGTGGCGCTGCCGCTCGACGTGACCTCGGACGGGTCGGTCTCTTTTTTTGTCTCCGAAGCCGAGCAAGCGTTAGGTGAGACCGAGGTGGTGGTGACCTGCGCGGGCGAGGTGACGCCGGAGAACTCCCACGAGACCTCCGCCCCCGCCTTCGAGGCGCAGCTCCAGCTCAACCTCCTCGGCACCCAGCGGCTCGTGGCGGCGGTGGCGCCCGCGACGGCGGCCAGGAGACGCGGCGACGTCGTGTTCGTCACCTCCGGCGTGGTGCGCCTGCCCCGCCCCCGGATGGGTGCCTACGTCGCCGCCAAGAACGCGCTGGAGGGGCTGGCCGAGGCGATGCGGATGGAGCTGGAGGGCACCGGGGTGCGGGCGTCGGTCCTGCGTCCCGGGCCGACGCTGTCGGGCATGGGGTCCACCTGGTCCGCCGAGGTCCTGCAGAGGGTCCTACAGAGGGTCCTGCAGAGGGTCCTGCAGAGGGTCCTGCAGAGGGTCCTGGACGACTGGACGAGGTTCGGGCCGGCCGGGCACGACCGCTTCCTCAGACCCCGCGACGTGGCGGTGGCCGTCCTGGCCGTGGTCTCCATGCCCCGCGGCGCCCACGTCACCCTCCTGGAGATCGAACCCGAAGCCCCCCTGAACCCATGAGACCGCCCCCATGTCCCCGAGGGTCTCCCCGTGAGGCCGCGCCGGTGACTGGACTGAGGAGCGAAGGAGCGAAGCGGATGAGTGACGAGGGAAGGAACCGGGTTCGAGCGGCCGAACCGCGACGCGCAGCGTCGCAGGCAAACAGGAGCGAAGCGGATGAGTGACGAGGGAAGGAACCGGATCCCAGCGGCCGAACCGCGACGCGACAGCGTCGCCATGAAAACCACCGATAAACCGCCTTTCGTGTCTGGAAGCGATCATTTGGAGGAGTTGCGCACCGATCCCATCGAGCTCATGTGGCGGGTCCGCCGGGAGTGCGGGGACGTGGGGACGTTCTCGCTGGCGGGCCGGCCGGTCGTGCTGCTGTCCGGGGCCGAGGCCAACGAGTTCTTCTTCCGGTCGGCCGACGAGGACCTCGACCAGGCCGAGGCGTACCCGTTCATGAAGCCGATCTTCGGCGAGGGCGTGGTCTTCGACGCCCCGCCCGAACGGCGCAAGGAGATGCTGCACAACCAGGCGCTGCGGGCCACGATGATGCGCGGGCACGCCGAGACCATCGAACGCGAGGTCAGGGAGCTGGTCGCGCTCTGGGACGACGAGGGCGAGATCGACCTGCTCGACTGGTTCGCGGAGCTGACCATCTACACCTCCTCCTCGTGCCTGATCGGCCGCAGGTTCCGCGAGCGGCTCGACGCGCGGTTCGCGCGGCTCTACCACGACCTGGAGCGCGGCACCGACCCGATCGCGTTCGTGGACCCCTACGCCGACATCGAGTCCTTCCGGCGGCGGGACGCGGCCAGGGCCGGACTGGTGGCGCTGGTGCAGGAGATCATGGACTCGCGCGGCCCGGCGGCGCGCGAGGACCGCGACCTGCTGGACGTGCTGCTCTCGGTACGGAACGAGGACGGCACCCCGCGCTTCGGCGCCGACGAGGTCACCGGGATGTTCATCTCGATGATGTTCGCCGGGCACCACACGACCTCGGGCACCGCGGCCTGGACGCTGATCGAGCTGCTGCGCCACCCCGAGGCGATGGCGCGGGTCGGCGAGGAGCTGGAGACGCTGTACGCCGACGGCTCGGCCGTGAGCTTCCAGGCGCTGGGCGAGATCCCGGTGCTGGAGTCGGCGATCAAGGAGGCGCTGCGGCTGCACCCCCCGCTGATCCTGCTGCTGCGGGTGGCCAAGACCCCGCAGCGGGTGTGCGGGTACGACATCGAGCCGGGCGAGCTGGTCGCCGCCTCACCCGCGGTCTCCAACCGGCTGGCCGGGGACTTCCCCGACCCGGAGGCCTTCCGGCCCGAGCGCTACGCCGAGCCGCGCCAGGAGGACCTGGTCAACCGGTGGACGTGGATCCCGTTCGGGGCGGGCAGGCACCGCTGCGTGGGCGCCCGGTTCGCCATGATCCAGCTCAAGGCGATCTTCTCGGTGCTGCTGAGGGACTGGGAGTTCAGCCCGGCCCAGCCGCTGGAGAGCTACCGCAACGACCACACCACGATGGTCGTCCAGCTCGCCCGGCCCTGCGCGGTCCGCTACCGCAGGCGGGCCCGGTGAGCGTGACGCCCGCCGGGGGCGGGCCCGGCGAGGGCGACACCGGACACCGGGCGGCGGCGGGCCCGGTGCGAGTGATCCTGGACGCCGACCTGTGCCAGGGGCACGCCGAGTGCGAGCTCGCCGCCCCGGCGGTCTTCTCCGTGCCCCGGCGTGGCGCGGTGGACGTCCTGGTGGCCGAGCCGCCCGCCGCCCTGGCCGGCGCGGTCCGCGAGGCCGTGCGCAACTGTCCCACCCGAGCTCTGCGACTGGAGGAGTGATGTACCCGCGTGAGGAACTGGACGAGATGGTCCGGCTGTGGCTGTCGTCCAACCGGGAGTGCGAGCGTCTCGGTGACTGGAGGCCGCTGGCCTCCCTCTACACCGAGGACGCCACCTACGGCTGGAACCTCGGCCCGGAGACGGAGTTCATGGCCGTCGGCCGGGACGAGATCCGCGACGTCGCGCTCGGTCAGGAGATGGGCGGGCTGGACGGCTGGCGCTACCCGTACCAGAAGGTGCTCGTCGACGAGGTGGAGGGCGAGGTGATCGGCTTCTGGAGGCAGGTCGCCGAGGCGACGCGGCCGGACGGCACGCCGTACGAGGTGGCGGGGATCGGCGGGTCGTGGTTCCGGTACGCGGGCGGCATGCGCTGGTCGTGGCAGCGCGACTGGTTCGACGTCGGCAACGCCACCGCGCTGTTCGCGGAGATGATCGGGGCGGGCGTGCTGACGGACGGCATGAGGCGCCGCATGGAGCGCGCCGGGGGCAGGCCGCGGGGCTGGTACCGGCTGGGAGGCGCCCCTGTCGCGCTGTGGGAGCGCCCGTGAGCCCGGGGATGGGCCGGGCGGCGCCGGGCACCTGTTTCGTGAGCGTCGACCCGGCCACCGAGGAGATCGTGGGCGAGGCCCCGGACGCGACGCCCGCCGACATGGACGCGGCGATCGGCGCCGCGCGCGAGGCGTTCGACGCCGGGGGGTGGGCCTCGGACCCGTCGCTGCGCGCCCGCTGCCTGCGGCAGTTGCGGGACGCCCTGGCAGGGCACGCCGGCGAGCTGCGGGAGCTGACGGTGGCCGAGGCCGGCTGCCCGGTCTTCCTGACGTACGGACCGCAGCTCGACTCCCCCGTGGCCGACCTGGGGTGGTTCGCCGACCTGGCCGAGTCCTACGAGTGGTCGCGGGACCTGGGGGTGGGCGCGCCGATGGGCATGACGTCGCGGCGGACGCTGCTGCGCGAACCCGCCGGGGTGGTGGGCGCGATCACGCCGTGGAACTTCCCGCACCAGATCAACCTGGCCAAGCTCGGCCCGGCGCTGGCCGCCGGCAACACCGTGGTCCTCAAGCCGGCCCCGGACACCCCGCTGGTGGCCGCGTTCCTGGCGCGGGTCCTGCGCGAGGAGACCGACGTCCCGCCCGGCGTGGTGAGCGTGGTCACCTCCTCCTCGCACGCGCTCGGCGCGCAGCTCGTCTCCGACCCCCGGGTGGACCTGGTCTCCTTCACCGGCTCCACCGTGACGGGCCGCTCGGTGATGGTCTCGGCGGCGGCCACGGTGAAGCGGGTCTTCCTGGAGCTCGGCGGCAAGTCGGCGTACGTGGTGCTGGACGACGCGGACGTCGGCGCGGCGGCGGCGACGGCGGCCTTCGCGGTGGCGACGCACGCCGGGCAGGGGTGCGCGACCACCACCCGGCTGCTGCTGCCCCGGGAGCGGTTCGACGAGGGCGTGCACGCGGCGGCCAGGACGCTGGTCACGCTGGGCGTGGGCGACCCGGCCGATCCCGCGACCGTCTGCGGGCCGTTGATCTCCGCCCGGCAGCGCGACCGGGTGGAGTCCTACCTGCGGCTGGCGCTGGACGAGGGCGGCGCGTTCGCCTGCGGCGGGCGGCGGCCCCCGGGCCGGGAGCGGGGGTTCTGGATCGAGCCGACCCTGATCGTGGGGGTGCCGAACTCCGCCAGGGTCGCCCGGGAGGAGATCTTCGGCCCGGTCCTGGTGGCCCTGCCGCACGACGGGGACGACGACGCGGTCCGGATCGCCAACGACTCGCCGTACGGATTGTCGGGGGTCGTGCACGGCGGCGACGAGGAGCGGGCGCTGGCGGTGGCGCGGCGGCTGCGGACCGGGACGGTCGGCGTCAACGGCGGGCAGTGGTACGGCGGGGACGTGCCGTTCGGCGGCTACAAGCAGTCGGGGATCGGCCGGGAGATGGGCGTGCTCGGCTTCGAGGAGTACCTGGAGAGCAAGGTCGTCGCCACACCGTACAGGGGCCGATGATGCGCTTCGAGGACGGCCTGGAACGGCTGGGACGGCGAGGACGGCGGGCACGTGATCCGCTCATGAGGACCGCGTCCGCTCACGAGGGCCGCGGCGCGGTCGTCCCCGGGGCCGGGCGGCCCCCGGCCCCGGAGGGAGAGCCGGCATGAGGGCCGGATTCGTCGGGCTGGGCCGGATGGGCTCGCCGATGGCCGTACGGCTGGCGGGGCGGCCCGGCGGGCTGCTGGTGTACGACGTCAGGCCCGGGGCGTGCGCGCCCGCGGTGGAGCGGGGCGCGCGGGCCGTCGCGGACCCGCTGAAGGCGCTGGCGCAGGCCGTCAGGCACTCCGACGCGGTCACCGGCGGCCCTGGGGCGATCATGCTGCGGAAGACCACGGAGCCTGTAACGCCGGATGATCCGTGGTACGAAATATTGCTGCATGTCAGAACCCTGGGGGAAAAGGATCTCTCCCTGGCGCTGGAACTCGCACGGGCCAGCGGGGTCGAGACCCCGATGGCCGCCCTTGCCCTGGAACGGCTGGCCGACGGACTTGGAGTGCCCCATGAGCGACCACGCGGACGAGACCACTCCTGAGCGCCGGGCCCGCGGATTGGAGATCATGAAAAGGGTCTACGGCTGGGATCACATCGGGGACGGCCCCGGTGACTTCTTCGGGATGACGGTCGAGCACCTGTTCGCCGAGGTGTGGTCCAGGGAGGGCATCTCCAACCGCGACCGGCGGCTGCTCCTGCTCGGCATGCTGGTGGGCCAGGGCATGGACGACGTCGTCGGGCTCCAGCTCGACGCGGCCGTCCGGACCGGCGACCTCACGCCCGACGAGCTGCGCGAGATCGTCGTCTTCCTCACCCACTACGCCGGCTGGCCCCGGGGGGCCAAACTGAACACCCAGGTCGAGGAGCTGATCGCCCGCGTCATGCGCCCGTAGCCGACGACGGGCGGCCCGTCACGTCCGGCCCGGGGCGCGCGGCCCGTCATCCACGGCCGGAACACGTGGTCCGGAGCACGCGGTCCGTCCCGCACGGTCGTCACACGCGGACCGGAGCGCATGCTCCGGGGCACGCGGACCGGAGCCGGTCAGAGTCTCTCGACGTTGGGCCCCCGGCAGCGGTTGCGGGTGTCGAGGACGAAGGCGCTCGCCCGCTGGACGAGCGCGTAGTCGAAGCAGTCGTGGTCGGTGAGGACCACCGTCGCGTCCGCCTCGGCCAGCTCCCGTTCCGAGAACGCGACGACCCCGACCCCCGGCGGCAGCAGGAAGGGGTCGACGTGCGGGTCGGTGGCCCGCACGTCGGCGCCCAGCTTGCGCAGCCCCCTGACCACGTCGATCGCCGGTGACTCCCGGCAGTCGCCGGCGTTCTTCTTGTACGCCAGGCCCAGCGCGAGCACCCGGCTGCCGTTGACCGGTTTGCGCGCCCGGTTCAGCGCGAGCCCCAGGCGGCGTACCACCTGGTCCGGCATGTGGCGGTTGATGTCGTTGGCCAGTTCCACGAACTGGAAGTTGTGTCCCAGGCTGCGCTTGACCTTCCACGACAGGTACGACGGGTCGATCGGCAGGCAGTGCCCCCCGACGCCGGGCCCCGGGGTGAAGCGCATGTACCCGAAGGGTTTGGTGGAGGCGGCGTCGATGGCCTCCCACACGTCGATGCCGAGCTGCTGCGCGAAGATCGACAGCTCGTTCACCAGGGCGATGTTGACGTGCCTGAAGGTGTTCTCCAGGAGCTTGCACAGCTCCGCCACCTGGGGCGAGGAGACCGGGACGACCTGGTCGACGAGCCGGGCGTAGAACGCCCGGATCCGCTCCAGGGACGCCGCGTCGATGCCGGATACCACCTTCGGCGTGTTCTCCAGGCGCCAGTGCCCGTTGCCGGGGTCGATCCGTTCCGGACTGTAGCCGAGGTGGAAGTCCTCCGGCGCCCGCAGGCCGGAGCCCTCCTCCAGCAGGGGCAGCAGGTACTCCTCGGTGGTGCCCGGATAGGTGGTGGACTCCAGCACGACCGCGGCGCCCCGCCGCAGCAGCGGGGCGACCGCCTCCCCGGCCGCGCCGATGTGGCGCAGGTCCGGGACGCCGTCGCGGAGCGGTGTCGGCACGGTTATCACGCAGACGTCGAAGTCCCCGGCGGCGCCGTAGTCGGCGCTCGCCAGGTAGCGGCCGGAGCGGTGGGCGGCGAACAGCGCGCCGTCGCCGACGTCCTCGACGTAGGACTCGGCCGCGTTGAGGCGCTTGACCCGCCGCTCGTCGACGTCGACGCCCACCACGTCGAATCCCGCCGCGACGGCCCGCATCGCGAGAGGCAGGCCGACGTACCCCTGGCCGACCACGACCAGTTTCTCTCCCACGGCAGGACCCCCGTCGCCTCGAAAAAAAGGAGAATACGAAACGACTTTAGGAGCGATATTCTCCCGGCACCGATCAGGCGGTGAGCCCGGCGTGTCGCCGGGCACTCCCACGCCTCCTAATCGGCGCCGGATCGGCCTGGAGTGAGCATGGAATGAGCATGGAATTCGCACGGCGTCGACGTCGAATCGACCCCGGCGCGGCACGGGCCCGGCCCGCATGGGGACGCCGCCGGCCGCGGCCCGCGCGGGGCGGTGTCCCCACGCGGGCCGTTCCACACACCATATGACGCGATATACAGAGATATCCGACTTTTCTAAATATTACGGTGTTATCGCAGCTCAAAGGGCCGGGTAAAAACCTCGCGGCCACCCGTACAAGAGACCCGTCCGCCCGCATGTCGGTTCGCGGAGGGGCCGGGCGGGATACATAGCATTCAGCCGTGTATTCCATGCGTGACATCGGCGCCGGACCGGAGAAGAGGGTCCCTTGACGGCGACCGGCGCTTCTTCGCGCGTCCTTCCGCCGCATTCCGGCCGCCCGTCCCCGGGCGTTCCCTTCAATCGGACCTACGTCTCGGACAACGAGATCGACTATCTCGCCGAGGCCGTGCGCCAGGGCTCCACGTCCGGGGACGGGCCGTTCACCCGGCGGGCCGCGGCACTGCTGCGGGAGATGACCGGGGCGCGGCAGGCGCTGCTGACCACCTCCTGCACGCACGCCCTGGAGATGTCGGCGCTGCTGCTCGACCTCAGGCCCGGCGACGAGGTGATCATGCCGTCGTTCACCTTCGTCTCGACGGCCAACGCCTACGCCCTGCGCGGGGCGGTACCGGTCTTCGTCGACTGCAGGCCCGACACCCTGAACCTGGACGAGAGGCTGCTGGCGGACGCGATCACCGACCGTACCCGGGCCGTCGTCGTCGTCCACTACGCCGGGGTCGCCTGCGAGATGGAGCCGATCCTCGCCGTGACCGAGCGGCACGGCCTGGCCCTGGTCGAGGACAACGCCCACGGCCTCGGGGGCTCCTACCGGGGGCGCCCGCTGGGGTCGTTCGGCCGCATGGCGGCGCAGAGCTTCCACGAGACCAAGAACGTGCAGTGCGGCGAGGGCGGCGCACTGCTGGTGAACGACGACGCGCTCGCCGCCCGCGCGGAGATCGTCCGGGAGAAGGGCACCGACCGCGGGCGGTTCTTCCGCGGCCAGGTGGACAGGTACCGGTGGGTCGACATCGGCTCCAGCTACCTGCCCTCCGACCTCCTCGCCGCGCAGCTCACCTCCCAGCTCGAATCCTTCGGGAAGATCCAGGCGATGCGCCAGGAGGTGTGGCGCAGGTACCACGCGGAGCTGGCGGGCTGGGCCGCCGCCAACGGGGTCCGGCAGCCGTCGGTCCCCGGCGACCGCGAGCACCCGGCGCACCTGTACCACCTGCTGCTGCCCGATCTGGAGAGCAGGCAGGCGCTCATCGCCCACCTCGCCGGCAGGGGCGTGCAGGCGGCGTTCCACTACCAGCCGCTGCACACCGCCCCCGCCGGCCTGCGGTACGGCAGGACGGCCCCGGGAGGATGCCCGGTCACCGAGGAGGTCGCCGACCGCCTGGTGCGGCTGCCGCTCTTCGCCGACCTGGACGACGCCGGGGTGAGGCGGGTCGTCGAGGCCGTACGCGAGCACGAGGTACGCCGGTGAGCTGGTGGGAGATGACCGGGAACGGGACGCCGCGCGCGGTGGAGTCCCCGTTCGACTCGGCCCGGTTCGGCCGCCCGGTGCAGCGCCTGACCGTCCCGGCCGGGTCCGGCCCGTCGTTCGGACCGGTCCGTGAGGCCGTCCTGGGCTCGGCGGCCGACGTCATCGTGCTCCGCTACCCGGCCGGGCACGTCGGCTGGTTCGCCGAGCTGACCTCGCTGGGCCGTACCGCCGTGTTCGCGGACTCGCTGGCCTACTGGCGGCTGCGCGCGGGCCGGGGCCGGGCGCCGGAACCCCGGGCGGACCTGCGGGTCGTCGGCCCGCTGCCGGCGGACGCGGTGCCAGGACCGGTCTGCGACATCTTCGCCGCCTACCGGAGCCACTACACGGCCAACCCGCTGTTCGACGCCGGGGCGGCGCTGGAGGGGTACCGGGAGTGGGCGGTGCGCTCGGCCGCGTCCGGGGGGTGCGTGGCCCTGCGGGAGCGGGACGCGCACGACGACGGGAGCGGGGTCCTCGCGCTGGCGACACTCGCCGGCGACGGGATCACCGGCGGGGGCGGCCACGAGGTCGCCGACGACGGCGGGACCGGCGGGGGCAAGGACGAGGACAGCGCCGGGGTCACCGAGATCCTGCTCGCCGGGGTCGTCTCCCGGGCGCGTGGGCGCGGCCTCTACGGCCACCTGCTGGCGGCGGTGGAGGAGCGCGCCCTGGCCCGGGGCGGGCGGGAGGTCGTCATCTCCACCCAGGGGCACAACACCGGCGTGCAGCGGGCCTGGGCGCGCTACGGGTTCGAGCCCGTGCACACCTTCCTCACCGTTCACCTGATCCGGAGCCGGCTGCTGCGTGGACCGCGCCGCTAGCGCCTCCCGGCTTGGCGCCACCCGGGCCGACGCCTACCGGATTGGTGCCCCCTGGCTTGGTGCCTCCCGGCTGCCGGGGGACGGCCGCCACGGCCGGAGACCCGACGCGCTCGCGCACCACGTAGGTCGGCCGTCCCATGCCGTTGCCGTGGATGCGCCCGATGTACTCGCCGAGCACGCCGACGGATATCAGCTGGGCCGAGGAGAAGAGCGTGACCATCGACGCGATCGTGGTGAAACCGGCCACGGTGGTGTCCCCGCTGGCGAAACGCCAGAGCACGACGCCTCCCAGCAGCAGGCCGACGGTGCCGATCAGGAACCCCAGGTAGCTGGCGGCGCGGAGCGGGGCCGCACTGTAGCCCAGCAGCATGTTGACCGCGTGGCGCAGCAGCATGCCCGGCGTGTAGTTGGAACGCCCGTGGCCGCGCTCGTTCATCTCCACCCCGACCGAACCCACCTTCGTGGTGGCCCAGGACAGGGCCACGTCGACGCAGGCGTGCGGCCCGGACAGCTGCTGGAACCCGTCGCGCAGCCGGGTGCGGAAGGCCCGGAAGGCGCTGATCGTCCGGGCGGTGCGGATTCCCAGTCCCCCGGCCATGGCGGTCTTGACCGACCGGGACGCGAGGTTGCGGACGAGCCCGTGCTCCTCGCGGTGCGGCACGCCGTACACCAGGTCCAGGCCGTCGCCCTCCAGCGCGGCCAGCAGCAGGGGGATCTGCCCGGGCGGGTGCTGCAGGTCGTCGTCCATGGTGACGATCACCTCGCACTCGGCCTCCCTGATCCCGGCGACCAGCGCGTTGTGCTGGCCGTAGTTGCGCGACAGGTGCAGCGCCCGCACCCCCTCGACGCGCTGCGCGAGCTCGGTGGCGGCCCGCCAGGTGTCGTCCGGGCTCCCGTCGACGACGAGGATCACCTCGTGGCGGACGGAGAGCTCGCGCAGGACCGCGACGACCCCGGTCACCAGTGCCGGAAGGGTCCGCGCGGAGCGGTAACACGGAATGACCACCGACACGGACATGGATCCCCCGATCACATCTCACAGCGAGCTAACATCCACGTACCGCGACAATCAATATAATCTGAAATGGCCAGATATGGTACGAGCAGGAAAGCGGACTAATAACGAAAAATGCGCGCATGCCGGGCGAGGAGGTTTTATCTCCTCTCTTGCTGGACAGCGCATCACATACCTGATGGCCAGCGCCACGACGGCCGTGCTCTATTACGCTCTCCTGGGCCTGGCATTGCTCGTCGCGCACGATGCGGTCTCCTACCTTCTGCTGGCGATGGCGGCCCATCTGACGACCGTGGTGATCGTCTACCCGTGGTACCGGCTGGTGGTGTTCAGGGCCCGCGACCGGTCGTGGCTGTCGGGCTACCTGCGCTTCTACGCGGTCGGCCTCGGTTTCCTGGGGGCCTCCCTCGCCGGCCTGCCCGTGCTGGTGGAGCTCTGCCACCTCCCCGTGATGGCGGCCCAGGCGGTGATCCTCGTCATCAGCCCCACGGTGACCTACGCGGTGCACCGCGCCTGGACGTTCCGGGAAAAGGTGAACGTCCGTCCCGGTTGAAAACACCCCCCTTTCTCCGCAAAGGCGACCGCGCCGCAGAAACGCCGCCCGGCTCCCCGCGTAGTTTCCAATGGGATCGACCGGCCGCCGTGGCCACGCGGTTCCCCGGGAAAGGGGCCGGCAACGATGAAGGCACTTGTTCTGGCGGGCGGCAGGGGTACGAGGCTGCGCCCGCTCACCCACACGTCCGCGAAACAGCTCGTCCCGGTGGCCAACAAACCGGTGCTGCACTACGGGCTGGAGGCGATCAGGGACGCCGGGATCACGAACGTCGGCATCGTCGTCGGCGACACCGCCGCGGAGGTACGCGCCGCCGTGGGCGACGGCTCGGCGTTCGGCCTGGAGGTCACCTACATCCGGCAGGAGGCGCCGCTCGGCCTGGCGCACTGCGTGCTGATCGCCCGCGACTTCCTGGGTGACGAGCCGTTCGTGATGTACCTGGGCGACAACTTCCTGCTGGACGGCATCGCCGGCCTGGTGGACGCCTTCCGCGCGTCCGACCACGACGCGCAGATCCTGCTCACCAAGGTGACCGAGCCGCAGTTCTACGGGGTGGCCGAGCTGGGACCGGACGGGGAGATCGTCGCCCTCCAGGAGAAGCCGGAGAACCCGCGCAGCGATCTGGCGATCGTGGGCGTCTACACCTTCTCCCCCGCGATCCACGAGGCGGTCCGGGCGATCGAGCCCTCGGCCCGCGGCGAGCTGGAGATCACCGACGCGATCACCTGGCTGATCGACAACGGCCGGCGCGTGCACTCGCACTTCGTCACCGGCTACTGGAGGGACACCGGCCGCCTGCAGGACATGCTGGAGTGCAACCGCATGGTCCTGGAGGCGCTCGAGACGACCGTCCGGGGGACGGTGGACGCCGCCTCGGAGATCACCGGCCGCGTCGACATCGGGCCCGGCGCCACGGTGATCGGGTCGGTGATCCGCGGCCCGGCCGTCATCGGCGCCAACGCCAGGATCGAGGCCTCCTACGTCGGCCCGTACACCTCGATCGGCGAGGGGTGCGTGCTGGAGGAGGCCGGGGTGGAGTACAGCATCATCCTCGCCGACTCCACCGTCAGGGGCGTCTCCCCGCTCACCCGCTCGCTGATCGGCCGGAACGTGGAGGTGAGCCGGGCCGTCGGCCTGCCCGACACGCACCAGCTCATGGTCGGCGACCACAGCCGGGTGCGACTACGCGCCTGAATCCGCGTCCGGGACCACGATCGCGCCTGAGGACACGTCCGGGACCGTCCAGGAACACGCTTGAGAACACGACCGCCGCCCGGGAACACGTCCTGGCACACGTCTGGAGGGACGACGCATGGAGGCCACGGAGATCCGCCGTACGGTCGCGCTGGAGGACCGCCACTGGTGGTACCGCGAGCGGCGCGCCATCCTCGCCCGCGAGCTCCGCGAACTGCGCCGGCTCGGCCCGCCCGGCAGGGCGCTCGACGTCGGCGCGGCCGGGGGCGGCAACACCCGCGTGCTGGTCGAGCACGGCTGGGACGCCCTGGTCGCGGACTTCTCCGAGCTCGCGGTGGAGCTCGCCAGGGAGCGCGGCCTGCGGGCGATCCACGCCGACGCGCGGGACCTGCCCCTGCCCGACGCGGGGTTCGACCTGGTGATGGCGTTCGACGTCCTGGAGCACATCGAGGAGGACGGCCGGGCCGCCGGTGAGCTGGCGCGCGTGCTGCGGCCCGGCGGGACGGCCCTGATCACGGTCCCCTGCGACATGGCGCTCTGGTCGGCGCACGACGTGGCATCCGGTCACGTCCGCCGCTACACCCGCGAGGAACTGGGCGCCCTGCTGACCGGGGCGGGCCTGGTCGTCGACCGGATGTGGAGCTGGAACGTCCTGCTGCGGCCGGTCGTCGCCCGCCGCAGGAGGAACACCTCGGGGTCGGACGTGACGGAGACCTCTCCCCTGGTGAACATGGGGCTGAGGGCCGTGGTGGTGGCCGAGAGGTACCTGCCGGTCACCTCGCTGCCCGGGGTCTCGCTCATGGTGCGGGCCCACCACCCCTGACCCGCCCCCGACCGGCCTCCACCCCGCACCGCCACCGACCGGTACCGTCCCCGCACGCCCGCGTCCCGTACGCCCGCGGGCGGTGCCGTCACGAGCGGCCCGCCCCGCCCCGATGACCTGGCGAATGGCAAAAGACCCGGAAAGACATCGCCGGGCGCGGGTGCCGGAGACCTCGCGGGCCGCTCGTTTCACCAGGCTCGGGCCCATGGCAGAAACCCCGCCCCGTCACTCTCGTCGCCCCTCGCCGGGGCCGCTGCTGACCGCCGGGGACGGCGACCCCTCCCGGGAACGGGAGGCCGACCGGCCGGACACCCCGCGTCACGGGATCGGGCGCCTCGCCGCCTGGGCGCCCGCCGCGACGGCGATCGTCATGACCGGGGCCGTACTGCACCGGTACGGTGTCCCCGGCACCGACGCGGCCCTGTTCCTCCTCTACGTCGCGGCGGGCGTGACCCTTCCCGGCGTGCTGGTCCTGCGGCTCCTGTACGGGGGCAGGCGCACCCTCGCCGAGGAGATGGCGCTCGGGCTGGCGCTCGGCTACGCCGTGGAGGTCTTCGCCTACGCCGGTGCCCGCGCCCTGGGGATGCCGCTGCTCGTCCTGGCCTGGCCCGTCGTCACCTGCCTGCTCTTCCTCCTCGTGCCCCGGCTGCGCCGGCACTGGGCGGGCGATCCGTCCCGGCGGGAGAGGTCACCGGCCTGGTGGTCCTGGTCGCTGGCGCTGCTGTTCGCGTACCTGCTCGCCTGGAGCGCGGTGTCGTTCTTCGCGCGCAACGCGCTGACCTGGCCCGCGCTCGGGAACGCGTTCCCCGACATGCCGTACCACCTGGCGCTGACCGGTGAGCTGAGGCACCACATGCCGCCCACCGTGCCGATGGTGGCCGGGGAGCCGCTGCTCTACCACTGGTTCGTCTACGCCCACCTGGCGGCGGCGAGCTGGGTCACCGGCCTGGAACCCCTGGTCCTGCTGCTCCGCCTGGGCATGCTGCCCGTGCTGGCCGCGTTCGTGGTCCTGGCCGGGATGACCGGGCGGCGGGTCACCGGCTCCTGGGCGGGGGCGGCGCTGACCGCGGCCGGCACGGTGCTGGTGACGACGCCGAGCCTCTACCTCGGCAGGAGCGGGGCGTTCACCTGGGGAGGGGTCCCCGACCTGATCTGGGCGAGTCCCACCCAGATGTTCGGCGCCCTGCTGTTCGCGCCCGTCGTCCTGCTCCTGATCGACCTCCTCGACCACCCGCGGCGGACCGCCGGGCACTGGACGCTCCTGGGCATCCTCCTGGTGGCGGTGGCGGGCGCCAAGGCCACGTACCTTCCCCTTCTGGGCGCGGGACTGCTGGCGGTGGCCGCGACCGAGGCGGTCAGGGGGCGCGATCCCTCCCGGCCCACACTCGGGGCGGTCAGGCGCCGGTCCTCCCGGCCCGCGCTCGAAGCGATCGGGAGGCGCGTGCCCTCCCGGCCCACGCTCGTCGCGCTCGCGACGACGGCGGCGTGCTTCCTGCTCGCGCAGTTCGTGCTGTTCGGCGGGGCGAAGCAGGCGCTCGTCGTCGACCCCTTCTCCTTCATGCGGACGGTCCTGGAGGAGATGACCGGCGCCGGGCCCCTCCCAGGCCAGGGTGCCCCGTCGCCGCTCCTCATCCTGGGGATCGCCGCGGTGTTCCTGCTCGGCTGGACGGCCGCCTGGGGCGGGATCACGGGACTGCTGTGCCGGCCCCGGCTGCTGGCCCGTCCGGGGGTGGCGCTGATGCTCGGCATCGGGGCGGCCGGGATCGGCGCGGCCCTCCTGCTCGGCCATCCCGGCCGGAGCCAGCTCTTCTTCCTCTGGGGCGCCTACCCCTGCCTGGCGGCCCTGACCGCGCTCGGGATCACCGTCCTGCTGCGACGCGCCGGGCAGTCGCGCCGCGCCACGCTCTGCGCGGCCGGTGCCGGGCTGGCCGGGGCCTACCTGATCCCGTTCCTGTGCGGGGTCAGGCTCCCGCTGGCGCCGGGCACGCCCGACTCCGCGCTCTACCGGCCGTACGCGGTGCTGGTGGTCGCCGTCCTGACGGCGGCGATCGTGCTGACGCTCACCCGGGGGCGGCTGCGCGCCTGGGCCCTCGTCGTCACCGCCCTCACGGCCGTCGGCCTGCCCGCCGGGGTGCACGCGCGCGTGCTGACGGCCGTGTCCGGCGGCGTCCCATCCGGCGGGACGGGAACCACACAGACCGCGCCGACGGCCCCGACGGCACAGGACACCCGGACGGCGCGGCCGACACCGGGAGCCACGACCGTAACCAAGACCGGGACCAGGACCGGGACGGCGCCTCCGCCGGGCGCGCTCGCCGCCGGGCGGTGGCTGCGGGACCACTCGCTCCCCGGCGACCTGGTCGCCACGAACGCGCACTGCCGCTGGGGCATGGAGGAGCCGTGCGACGGCCGGCACTTCTGGATCGCCGCGCTGACCGAGCGGCGCGTGCTGGTCGAGGGATGGACGTACACCGCGAGGAACACGGCCCGGTGGCGTCCGGGCATGCCGACGCTGCACCTGCCGTTCTGGGACGCCGGGCTCATCGAGCTGAACGACGCGGTCTTCTCCAAGCCGACCGCCAGGACCGTCCGGCTGCTGCGCGAGCGGCACGGGGTGCGCTGGCTCCTCGCCGACGACCACCGCCGGACCGTGGCTCCCGATCTCGGGACCTTCGCCACCCTCCGCTTCCGCTCCGGCGCCTACGCCGTCTACCACCTTCCCGACGCCCCGCCATGAGAGCGGGCCCCGCATGCCGCGATGGGGGTCACAGACCTTGATCGAGCAATGATCTTCACCACCGGCCATTGCGGCCTGGTTCCTACGAGCGTGTATCTGTGTGACCCATGCGAAGAGCAGCGATCTACTGCCGGACTGCGCATGGCCAACCACGCCACCCTGGGCTCCGCAAGCCCATGACCTGGCCGGTCGGGATTGTCGGCAGGCGCAGCACCAGGTCCCCATCGACCAGAACGGCCAGGCGACGGAAGACCCGAAGGGCGCCCCTCCCACATCCTCGCCAAGGAAACCCGGCAGTAGAAGATCGCCGCTGACCGGAACACCCAGATCCACAGGGCCTAGGCTGGCGAAATGAGTCTTCTTGAAGAAGTGGCGGAGCGTGACGGCTGGCGCTGCTGGGTGTGCGATGAGCCAGTCGATGCCGACATGTCGGTGAACGACCCGCGTGGCCCCAGCGTCGACAGCCGCACCGCTGACCGGAAGACCAAGGTCGTCCCGAGGCTCGCGCATCGCGCCTGCAACACGCGCAAGGGCGCGGTCAAGGTGGTCATCGCCTGGCCAGAACGCCTGCACGTGGCAGACCCCGCGCCGCTCATCGCCGTGGCTGAGCGTCTCGAACGAAAGGGCGGCCGCGAACTGGTCGGCCGCTGCCTGAGCAAGAAGGATGCCCAAGAAGCGGCCGACTGGCTCGTCGACCGCTTCTCCCGACTGGCCCCCGGGCTGCCGGTGACCGCGAGCGTCGACGCGGGTGGGGGCCAGTTCCTGGTCGCCTTGGCAACCGGCCGCCCCTGATCTCCCCTGAGGAGCCGGGGAGATCAGGGGGTTAGTTGTCGAGTGCCTGGTAGAGGGTGGTCCAGAAGTCGTGGATGAGGTGCGCCGAGTTCGGCGCGGACATCCCGACCTGGGTGAGCGGGATTCCGGTGAGCCCGTTGACGGGGTCTGCGTAGGTGGAGGTGCCTGATCCGCCGTCCCAGCCAAACTGGCCGATCGGCGCGTAGCCACCCCGGCGGGTGCGCACTGCCATACCGAAGCCCCAACCGCCGTGCTGCCCTTGTCCATCGCATGCCGTACAGCCTGCTGCTCTGTGGTGATCCGATTGGTGGTCATGAGCTCGACGGCGGGACGCTCTCACAGAGAGAGAGGGCATCCCGAAATTGCGCTGTTCGAGGTGCTCAGGCGCTACCTGTGTGAGGGCCTCTCCTAGCTTGCCGAGGGCACTGAGACCCCCGAACGGCATGCTCGCCGTACACGGAGGTCTCTAAATTCGGGGACTACTCCTCTGAGGTCGTCGACCCTGTCGGGCAGGCCACACCCGTTCCGCCTAGGCTGAGGTATCCGTCTGAGCTCCGGAGGCTGCCGCCATCCGAGCGGGAAATCACCTGAATCGGCGCGCAATGCCTCAAAGCACCGGCGCGTGTTGGCCAAGGCGTGACGGCACAACTCCTCCCATCCCTTGACCGCATCGCTGCTACCGAACCGGATATCCCATTCGTCATCCGGAGGTGGGACCGTGACACGATCACCACGCTTCGGACTCACGCTGAGACCCCTACCGGTCCGAAGTCACCGCTTGTGGCCTTGCGAGCCTGGGCGTAGCGCACGGGGTCGGCTTTGATCCGAGCGGTCGCCTGCCAGCCCACGATGACCTCTTGGGTGGTGACGTCGACATCCAACTCCGCGGCGTCGGAGAGCGCCTCTACCAGTTCGAGAGTGAAGGAACGCAGTTCGGCGGAGGTGAGGTGACGCACCCAGGGAAAGACCTCGGGCATGGCGATAACCAGTGTGCGGGCCGTCGGATCATGCTTGACGAGGGCGAGGAACAGCCGGGAGGCGGTGGCCAGCGTCTGCCCTCGTTGATCTTCGCGGTCGGCGGCGGTCAGGTAGAAATCAGGGGCGTCGCGGTGGGTGATGCGTACTCGACCGAGGCGTGCAGCGCGTTCGGCGACGGCTCGGGGATTTCTCGACAGGTCCGAGAAGGTGACGGCGTCGGCGTTACCAGTGCTCACTCTGCCATCGTAAGTCAGAACACGTTCTGATGGACGGTGAACCACACGAGAGAACGCCCTGCCGTCGCCTACCGGAAACCCGGGCGAGCCGAACCGCCGGACAACTCATCCCGGAAGGACATGCAAGCGCGGGGAGTCATCTTCGGCCAGGCCCTCGCCCGTCCAGCAAGGCGTCACGTGGACGGGTCACCCAGCTTGACGTGGTTGCCGCTGGGTGTGCGACAGCCGTTCAGTCCGGAGGTCGTCGGTGTGGACACTCACGCCGGCGAGACGGCTCGGCAGGATCACGGCAACGATGTGCGTGGTGTCACTGGCTGGTGAAGCGGGTGGGTCGCACGACGAGAACCACCCTGCGCTCGGCGTCGCCTATCGGCGCTTCGTACTCCAGGCCGTAGCGCTTGGCCAGCACGTCGAAGAAGTCGCCCCCGGGATCGGGGTCGAGCCGTTCGACGGTGCCACGGACCTCCAGGTAGCGGTACGGCTGGTCCGGATCGTTGATGGAGACGGCCACGTGAGGACGAGCGCTCGCGTTGCGCCCCTTCTGCCGGTCGGTCGTGGTGGTGAAGCGCAGGAACTCACCGTCCCAGACGGTCCACACCGGCGTCACCTGAGGGGTGCCGTCGGGCATCAGCGTCGCCAGGTGCGCGTACAGAGGACGGGCCAGCAGGTCGAGGTGGCTTTCCGGGATCACGGTCACGAGGAGAATAGTATCAAAGCTTTGATAGGCATCAACCTTCTTATATCAATGACGACTTGTAAGCTCCGCTCATGGACATGCCCGCGGAGGAGCGACTCGGTCTGCCCCTGAAACGCGCCGAGCAGCGGCTCATGGCGGCCAAGCACGCGGCGGTGAAGACGGCGGGGTTGACCGTGCCGCAGTACGCCGCCCTGCTCGTGCTGGCCGACAACCCGGGCATCTCCGCGGCCGCCCTGTCCAGGGAGTGCCTCGTCACCCCGCAGGCGATGACCGTCGTGCTGAAGAACCTGCTGGAGCACGGCCTGATCGAACGCGGCCCGCATCAGTGGCACCGCACAATGCTGGAGACCCACCTCACCGACGCGGGGCGTGAGGCACTGCGCACCGCGGACGCGGCGGCCGTGGTCATCGAGCGCAGGATCGCCGACGCCTTCACCCCGGACGAACGCGGCACTCTCCGCGACCTGCTCGCCCGCTTCACCCAAGCAATCTAGGAACTCTTCGAGGTCCGGATCCGGGTGAGGCCCGGCGAACGTCACGGACCCCGGTTCACGCTCCGCTCCCGGTCTGACGACCGGGCCGAAGCGGCGATGCTTCATGATCCGATGGGCACACCGACCGCCGTGACCGTCTCGCGCGAGCAGGTCGGGCCGGAGCCGGACCGTGCTCGACGAGAGCGAGGAACAGCCGGGAAGCGGTCGCCGATCGTCCGCCCGCGTTGATTCTCACGGTCGGCGGCATCTCGTACCAGGATGGACAAAAATGTGAGAGCCTCTCACGTATTTCAGATTGATCGCTATGTGTACCGAATTGAACGCGTAAGGCTACATTCGAGGCTCTGTCCTGCGCGAAGGAGCCTCGTGATCCGCACCATCAGAGCGTCCCTGCTCGCCACCGTCCTCGCCGTGCCCGTGGCCATGGCGCTGCCCGCCGAAGCCTCCGCCGTGCCGAAGGGCACGAGGAAGGCGACCGTGGTGAAGATCGTGGACGGTGACACGATCGACGTCCGCTTCACCCGTACCGGCTCCACCGTGCGTGTGCGCCTGCTGGAGGTCGACACCCCCGAGCGCGGCGAGTGCTGGTTCCAGGCCGCCACGAAGCGCACCGCCGCCCTGCTGCCCGTCGGCAGGACGACGTACCTGCTCGCGGACAAGGAGCCGAAGGACCGCTACGGCCGCTCCCTGTACTACGCGTGGAACGGCGGCGGGGTGTTCGTCAACCGCAACCTCGTCCGCTACGGCTACGGCAAGGCCGTGCTGTACAAGCCGAACGACCGGTACATCACCGTGATGCGCGCCGAGCAGGACAAGGCCAAGCGGGAGCGGCTGCGCGTCTGGTCGGGCAGGTGCGACACCACCTCGGGTCCGACGCCCACCCCAGCCCCGCGCCCCACCGCGGCGCCACGCCCCACCGCGGCCCCTCGGCCCACGGCGGCACCGGATTCGTCCTCCGGTGGGAACGATCGACGCTTCCCCACGTGCGCCGCTGCCAATGCCGCAGGGCACGGCCCCTACCGGCGTGGGACCGACCCCGAGTACGCCTGGTACCAGGACCGCGACGGTGACGGCGTGGTCTGCGAGCGCTGACCCCGTCCTCCGGAGGCTCCCGTCCACGCGGCGCGGGAGCCTTCGCCGTTCCCGCGTAGGGCCACCGTCAGGGGATCGGGCGGTCGCCGAACGTCTGGAGTGCCCGGCGCACCGCTCAGGCAGCCGGAGCCTTCGGCGTCAGGCGGACCTCGAGATCCGCGCCCAGGGCTCGTGCCAGACGTTCCAGAACCGGCAACGTGGGAACGGTTCCGCCCCCCTCGAAGCGGGCCACCGCGGACTGGGTCATACCGGCCTCCCGAGCCAGATCACTCTGGCTCCATCCTCGCCCCTCGCGCATCGTCCGGACCGTCCTGCCCAGCTCGTACGCGATACGCGCGGCCTCGTACGCCTCGGCCGCGCCCGGCTCGGCCATCCGGCGATCCCTGAGCTCTCGCCAGCTTCCCTGTTCGCTCATACCGCTTCTTCTTCCTCGTCAACGGTGTGCGCCGACTCGACGCAGCGACGCATGGCCCGCCGGGCCCGGTCGATCTCCCGATCGTCACGTGTCCGCGTCTTGTGGAACACGGTCAGGAGCACGATCCGGCGACCGGGCGCGATCCAGTAGGTGACGCGCATTGCGAACTCGTCGAGATGGAACCGAAGTTCACGGAGCTTGCCGTCCAGCTGCTTGGTGTAGGGCTCACCCAGCAGGGGGCCCTCTGCCGCAAGAAGATCGACATAGAAGGTCACTCTCGCGAACAATCCCGCAGGCAGGTCTTCAAGCCACGCGCGAACTTCTGGTTCCAGCTCCACGATACCCCAACTCATAGCATTGATGCTATGAGGCCTGGTTTCGGCACGCTCCGTTTTCACGAAAACGCGTTCCGTGACAATGCGGACCGCACCTCCAGCCGCGACGACGCGAGCCGTACCGGAACCGTCCTCCGACGAGGCGCTGCGGCACCCGGACAGTACCCGCCAAGCCTGGCGAACAGGGCCACCCGGACAGAGGCCGTCCCGCGTCGCGACCGGGGTCACGGCGCGGGACGGCGCGGGTCAGCGCGGGTCGGCGCCGGTCAGAACCGCGCTCCGACGTCGGTGCCGTTGGACGGGCGCAGGAAGGACGACGACGGGATCGAGCCGTCCGCCGCGCGGGGGCCGGTGATCGTGCCGGAGTCGGTGCTGACGAAGGTCCAGGTGCCGCCGAGGTTCCAGGAGTTGCCCGAGCCCGAGGACGAGCCGAGCGATACCTGCGTCGCGTTCGCCACCGACAGGTTCCTGGTGAGGGTCGAGACGGAGCGGGAGAAGTTGAACCCGGTGCCGCCGTTGCGCCAGGCGGTGTTGCGGTCGGCGGTCAGCCGGCCGGGGTTGCCGTTGTCGATGAAGCCGCCGACCGCGTTGTCGAACGCGATGGAATTGCGGGTCACGTGGTCGACCGCCGGGTCCGGGTCGCCGCCGCCGAGCTTGAAGCCGTTGCCGTCCCCGGTGTGGCCGGGCAGGTTCCACCGGTTGAACCCGTTGCCCCAGGCCACCGACGACTCCACGGTGACCGGGGACAGGAACAGCCAGAAGTCCAGGCCGTCGTCGGAGTTGTTCCACAGCCGGGCACCGCGCACCACGTTGCCGCTGCCCGAGCCCTCCTTGATGGCCAGGCCGTCGGCGCTCTCGCCGTTCTTGCGCGGGTCGCGGTTGCCGTGGGCGTCCAGGTTGACGATCTGGTTGTTGCTCGAGGCCCCCTGGAGGTGCAGGCCCGACTCGTAGTTGTCCCGGGTGACCAGGCGGTCGAAGACGGTGTTGTTGACGTCCAGGCCGAAGATGCCGTACGGGCCGTTGATGATCTCCAGGCCGCTCAGGCGCCACCAGTCGCCCTCGATGTGGATGGCGCCCCGCTCGGGGCGCGGGATGCTGGAGCCGACCGCGCCGGGCGTGTAGGGCATGTTCTCGCCGTCGAGGACGACCCGCTCACCGGCCTGGTTGCGCATCGTGATGGGCCGGCTCTGCGTGCCGTTCTTGAGGAGCTGGACGTTGGTGGCCGGCGCGTAGGTGCCGCCGCGGATGACGATCGTGTGTCCCGGCTGTGCCAGGTCCACGGCCCGCTGGATCGTCCGCAGCGGCGACGCCTGCGTGCCCGGGGCGGCGTCGTCGCCGGTGGTGGCGACGTACAGCGTGTTCGCCGGCGGCGGCTGGTCGCCGGTCTCGACGTCGAGGTGGTCGAGGTTGGGCAGGCCCAGGGCGGTGGTCGGGTTCAGCCGGACGGTGTTGGCGCCGGCGTTCAGGGTGACGGTCAGCGTCTTGGTGACCCACGTCGCCCACGCGCCGGTGCCCTCGAACGAGGGGGTCTGCACGGTCGCGCCGTTGACGATCAGGGCGGCGGGGCGGGCCGCGGTGCCGTTGGCGAAGCGGACGCTCAGGGTGGCCGTTCCCGCCGCGGGGGCGTTGACGGTGAACTGGGCGTGGGCGCCTACGGCGTTGGTGCCGTTGCAGAAGCCGGTGCCGGAGTAGCCGGCGTGGTTGGAGTCGATGGTGCCGGTACAGGTCGCGGGCGAGGTCTCGGCCTCGTACCGCGTGGTCGCGGCGTGGGCCGCGTTCGCGGACAGCGCGACGAGCACGCCGGCCAGCAGGGTGGAGCACGCACGGAAAGGCGTCGGGCGCATCGCTGCCTCCAAGATTGTCGGGTCGTCGCTCCTGGGTCCTCGGATCCGCCGGGAAGCCGCCCGCTCCGCCGTCTCGACGCGGCGGTCACGGGGGCCGTTCCAGCGATCATGTCGCGAACAACCGGTTGCAGACACAGTCGCGTCACACGAAGGAAACGTCAAGGCATCCCGGCAAAGCCGCAAACACCGATGGGGATCCCGCCCGGCCGTGCCATGATTTTTGCGGCAACCGGTTGCAAAAGTGCGGCAAGAGTCCCGTGAAACTTTCACGGTCGTACGGCGGCACGGCATGACGACGGACGTCCCCCCTTCCCGTCGCCCGTGACCTCGGCCGACGTGCCGTCCGCCGAGGGGACCGCCGCGTCGCGGGCGGCCTCTCCCTCACACACCCCCTTCCCATGTCCGCCGACGCGTGCTTAGCTTCGATCACTTCAGGAAAGCGCTTACCGAGCTTTTGGAGACGAAGGATGCGCCACAAAGCCATCAGCACCTGTGCCGGCCTGCTCGCCTGCGCGCTCGTCGGGCTGGCACCGTCCGCCCATGCCGCGACCACGCGGTACGAGGCCGAGACCTCGCCCGCGACCTGTACCGGCACCATCGACTCCAACCACGCCGGCTACTCCGGCACCGGCTTCTGCAACGGCACCAACGCCACCGGCGCCCACGCCCAGTTCACCGTCAACGCCCCGGCGGCGGGCACCGCCACCCTGAGCGTCCGCTTCGCCAGCGGGACCAGCAGCAGCCGTCCCGTCAGCCTGACCGTCAACGGCGCGGCCGCGCAGTCGGTGTCGTTCGAGGGCACCGGCGCGTGGGCGACGTGGGTCACCAAGACGCTGACCGTCACCCTGAACGCCGGCGCCAACACCATCCGGTTCACCCCCACCGGCAGCGCCGGCCTGCCGAACATCGACTACATCGACGTGGAGACCGGCGGCACGACGCCGCCGCCGGGTGACACGCTGTACGTGGCGCCGAACGGCACCGACGGCGCGGCCGGGACGCAGGCGAACCCGACGACGCTCACCTCGGCGATCACCCGCATCGCCCCCGGCGGGACGATCTCCATGCGCGGCGGGCGCTACGACTTCTCCCAGACCGTCACCATCGCGCCGGGCAACAACGGCACCTCGAGCGCCCGCAAGAAGATCTCCGCCTACCCCGGCGAGACGCCGATCCTGAACTTCTCGGCCCAGAGCGAGGACCCGGCCAACCGTGGGCTCGCCGTGGGCGGGTCGTTCTGGCACATCCACGGCATCATCGTCGAACGCGCCGGTGACAACGGGATCCTCCTGGCCGGCAACGACAACATCATCGAGCGCACGGTGACGCGCTTCAACCGCGACACCGGGCTGCAGCTCTCGCGCCTGGTGGCCGGGGCGCCCCGCGAGCAGTGGCCCTCCCGCAACCTCATCGTGAGCGTGGAGTCGCACGACAACGCCGACTCCGACGGCGAGGACGCCGACGGCTTCGCCGCCAAGCTCACCTCGGGCCCGGGCAACGTCTTCCGTTACGCCGTCGCCCACAACAACATCGACGACGGCTGGGACCTGTACACCAAGAGCGACACCGGGGCCATCGGCGCGGTGACCGTCGAGGACTCCCTCGCCTACGTCAACGGCACCCTGAGCAACGGCGGCCAGGCCGGCAACGGCGACCGCAACGGCTACAAGCTCGGCGGCGAGGACATCGCGGTCAACCACGTCATCCGGCGCAACATCGCCTACGACAACGGCAAGCACGGCTTCACCTTCAACCGCAACCCCGGCACGATGACGGTGTCGAACAACGTCGGCGTCGGCAACACCGAGCGCAACTTCAACTTCGACGGCGGCACCTCGGTGTTCCGGAACAACACCTCCTGCGACAGCGGGTCGAACGACAGGATCGTCGGCAACTCCGACGGCTCGAACCAGTTCTGGTCCGGCTCGAACGGTTCTCGCTGCTCCTCCTACACCGGCGCCCTGGGGTGGTCCTTCGCCTCGGACGGCCGTCTCGTCGTGACCTTCGGCGGCAGGCCGGTGACGCCGTGACGACCCCCGTGGACCGACCGCCGGGGCCGGGCGGGTCGTGAGGTCCGGCGCCCGGACCGGGCCGCCCCCGCCCGGTCCGGGCGCCGGACCGTCACACCCTCGCCCGGCCTCGGCGGTCCGGGGCGTACGGGGCGTCACACCCCCGCCCGGTCTCGGCCGTCCGTCCCGTCCGGGGGATCCGGGCGGTCCTGGTCGTCACGCCCCCGCCCGGTCTCGGCCATCCGGCCTGCCCGGGATGCCCGGGCCGTCCGGGTCGTCCGGGTCGTCCGGGAGCCGGTAGACCGCGCAGCCCGCCGAGCGGAAACTCGGCGTCGCGAACTCCCCGATCCTCGGGCTCAGGCCCTCCCCGCCCTCCTCGACGAAGAGCCAGCGCACCCCGTGACGCTCGCGCAGGCGCCGCACCGCCTCCGCCGAGGGCGCCGTGAAGACCGTCTCGTTCAGCGAGAGCCTCCCGGTGTCCCAGAACGGGATCCCCGTCACCGACGCGCCCGGCCGCCACCGGTCCAGGTTCCTCGCGGTGTACGCCCAGCCCTCGACCAGCACGCGCCGCTCGGTCAGCGCGGAGATCCAGAAGTGCCGGCTGTCGCAGGGGGTCCCGGCCCGCCAGACGCAGTGCGCGTTCGTGGCGACGAGCTCGTCGGGGCGCGAGTGGTCGCGCAGCCACCGCCCGGCGGCGAGCATCCCGGCAGGGACCTCCCCGGCCACCGGCCGGCTCACCCGGTAGACGGCGTTCTCGCCTCCGCCGTACGCGATCGACAGGGCGCGGGCGTGCCAGGCCGAGAGCGGGCCGACGGCCGTGACCAGGGCGATCAGCAGGGCCGCGTCGCGCGGGCGCCGCCCGGTCGCGACCAGGAGCACCACCGCCGCCGCCACGACGACCGCCACGGCCGCGAAGGGCCGGTACAGGAGATCCTCGTCCCGGCCCGCCTCCAGCGGGACCCGAACGTCCGACAGGACGCGGACCAGGTGGGCGAGGGCCACCCCCGCGGCCGCCGCCCCCGCCAGTGCCCAGCGCGACACGCCCGTGCCGCGTACGACGACCAGGAACCCGTGGGCCGCGGCGACCGCCAGGCAGGGGTAGGCGCCCTGGAGGAAGTAGCCCTGGTTCAGGGCCGGCCCCCCCAGCAGCGCCGTCGCGCCGATCCCGGCGGCGCCGACGCCCAGGACCAGGACGACGCCCGGACGCGCGAGCGCGCGCGGGCGGCCGAGCAGCCCGGCGATCCCGCACCAGGTGACGGCCCAGCACGCGGCGTACAGCAGGGTGATCCCGGCCAGGGAGGCCGGCGACGGCTGGGCGTGCTCGCCCAGGCCGGTCAGCTCGCCCCAGGTCCTGCGCATCAGCGAGAGCGGATCGAGGGTCATCGCCTGCCGGGTGCCGCCGAACAGCACCGTCTGCGCGTACAGCAGGCAGGCGGCGGTCATGGCGAGCGCGCCGAGCACGGCCCAAGGCGGCCGGCGCCGCCTGACCGCCTCGACCACGGCGAGCGCCGTCAGCCCCGCGAGGAGCATGGGCAGGTAGGTGGCCTTGGCCCCGGCCACCCCGGCCAGGAGCACCGCCGCCAGCACCCACCGCCCGGCGCCGTGCCTGCGACGGCGGCGTTCGAGGACGTCGACCAGGAGCAGGACGACGGACGCGAACAGCAGGGCGCCGAAGGTCTGGGTGGGGCTCTCCCACGCGGAGTGCTGCACTCCCGTCCAGGTGAACAGGCCGTTGGCGTTCGCGTACAGGCTCGGCACCGCGACGAAGACCGTGCCGGCGACGGCCAGCGCCGATCCGGCCCGGGACCCGGTGACGCGGTGCCCGATCGCCCCCACCAGGACGGTGAAGGCGACCAGCATCGGGAACATGCCCAGGCGGAAGAGCAGGACCAGGGGTTCCAGGCCGGTGACCCAGCTCGCCGCCGCCAGGTGGGCGTAGACGAACCAGTGGTAGAGCAGCGGCTCCCCGGCCACCACGGGCACGGTGGGCGGCATGTGGTGCCTCAGCTCGCCGATCAGCGCCAGGTGGTAGGGGATGTCGAACAGGGACGTCCCGGCCGCCGGCCAGGTCAGGGCGGTGGTCCTGAAGAAGGTGAAGGCGCTCCAGGCGGTCACGTGGACGACGAGCAGCGCGAGGAACCACGCGTACCAGGCGGGCTCCCGCGTGCGGGCCGCGCCCCTGAAGTGCCCGCGCAGCCGGGGGACGGCGGCGAACGCGGCACAGGTGCCGAGCGGCCACAGCAGCACGAGCAGCGGCGCCCCCGCCGCCCGGGCGGCGATGTAGGCGGGCACCTCGACGGCGTACCCCAGCGCGAGCCCGAGCGCGAGCTCCTCGGCGAGCGCGAGCGCGCGCGCGCCCCGGTACAGGGCCCGGACCAGCAGCAGGCCGGGAAGCGCCACCCCCAGCGCGGCGTAGAGGCAGAAGACGGCCAGGTCCGCGACCGGGACCCCGTGGAAACGCAGCGCGGCCGCCACGACGACGGCCGCGAACACCGCCGGCGCCCATGTTCCCGCCCATCGCCGCGCGCGATTCACCCCGCGCTCTGGCGTTTCCCGCCTTCTCCACGAAAAGACCCTGCGAGTAAAGGGAGCGGACGTTTCCGTACGCGCCGTGACCTCCGGCGCGCCGGGCGCGGAACCGTGATCGGTCGCGGATTCTGTCATGGATGCGATTGTGACGACCCGGACGCGCGGGCCGGGCGCGCGACCCCGCGCCGGGAGAGGTTTTACCGGGCGTTTGCGCAGCTCGGAGCCGTACGGCGAGCGGGAGGCGCACGCCGGGACGGCTCGGACGGCCAGGACGCGCCGACGCGGGCGGAAGGCCCGCGCGGAAGGCGGCGTGAATGGCGACGGCGGTCGTTTCGCCCTATTCCATGAATGTTCTCCGCCGACACCGGTCCCACGAGGGCGACATCCGCCGACGGCCCCGGAAGGTGCGTTACCGTCGAATATCCGGCCCGGCCCCGATCGACCGGATTCGTATTCGCGACATCACCCGGAACGGGGATTCCCTATGCTCGACTTCCTCATCGGCAGCGGACGGTGCGGTTCCACGCTCCTGTACGAGGTCCTCACCCGCCACCCCGAGGTCGGGTTCGTCACCAACCTGGACGACCGCTTCCCCCGGACCCCGGACGCGGCGAGGCGGATCGGCGGCGCGGTCTACCGCGGCACGCCGCCCGACTTCCCCCGCAAGCGGCTGCGGCCCTGCGAGGCCCACCGGGCCCTGAGACGGGAGGTCTCCCCGCTGATCGTCGACTCCTTCCAGGATCTGACGGCCGCCGACGCCACCCCCTGGCTGGCCCGGCGGCTGCGCGCCTTCTTCGAGACGCGGGCGGAGGTCCAGCGGTCCGGGCACTACCTGCACAAGTTCACCGGGTGGCCGCGGGCCGCGTTCCTGCACGAGGTGTTCCCGAAGGCGCGGTTCGTGCACATCGTGCGCGACGGGCGCGCCGTGGCCAACTCGTGGCTGCAGATGCCGTGGTGGCGCGGGCACCTGGGGGTGCCGGGCTGGCACTTCGGCCCGCTGCCCGAGGACTACGCCCGCGAGTGGGACGAGGCGGGCCGTTCCCAGGCGCACCTGGCGGGCATCGGCTGGAAGCTCATGATGGACGCCGCCGAGACGGCGCGCGCGGCGCTGCCGCCGCAGGCGTGGATGCAGGTGCGCTACGAGGACCTGCTCGCCGACCCGCGCAAGCAGACCGACCTGGTGCTGGAGTTCCTCGGGCTCGCCTGGACGCCCGCCTTCGAGCGGCACTTCGCGCGCCGCGTCTTCTCCCCGGCCCGCTCGGAGGCGTTCCGCCGGGACCTCACCCCGGCCCAGCTCGCCCTGCTCGACGGCTCGCTCGCCGGTCACCTGCACGACCTCGGCTACCGCCTCTGACCACCGCGCCGCCTCCGGCCGGGGCGTCCCGGCGGAGCCCTCAGGTGCGCCGCGCCGTCTGCGTCAGCTCCTCGTAGAGGCTCTCGAACCACTCCGCCGTGCCCGCCATCTCGACGCTCTCCGCGCTGGCGGCCGCCCCGGACCGCAGCCGGCGGTGCACGGCCGGTTCCATCGCCTGGAGGATCCCGGCGGCCAGCGCGTCCGGCGACTCCGGTTCGGTCAGGATGCCGTTCCAGCCGGAGGAGACCAGCTCCGGGATCCCGCCCACGTCGGTGGAGACCACCGGCACCCCGGCCGCGAGCGCCTCCATGACCACCACGGGCAGTCCCTCGTAGTGCGAGCTCAGCACCAGCAG
Source organism: Streptosporangium sp. DT93 (assembly GCF_049844535.1). Lineage (NCBI taxonomy): Bacteria > Bacillati > Actinomycetota > Actinomycetes > Streptosporangiales > Streptosporangiaceae > Streptosporangium > Streptosporangium sp. DT93. Next base: position 120,697 of record NZ_JBNCLF010000002.1, on the reverse strand, counting down.
GTCGGCGGCGGCGACCAGCCGCCTGGCCTGGCGTACCCGGCCGAGCACGCGCACCCGGTCGTGCAGGCCGCGCCGTTCGATCTCGCGGGCGACGTCCTCGCGCAGCGGCCCGTCCCCGGCCAGCAGGAAGACCGCGTCGTCCCGCGCCGCCAGCACGACGGCGGCGGCCCGGATCAGCAGCGCGTGGTTCTTCTCCGGCCGGAAGTTGGCGACGCAGACCACCAGGAACGCCGCCTCGGGCACGTCGAAGCGGCGCCTGACGATCCCCGACCGCAGCGCCCAGGAGCGCTGCTCGGCCACGTCCACGCCGTGCACCCGGGTCAGCAGGCGGCGTGCCCCGCGGACCGAGGGGGAGCACGCCACCTGCGTGGAGACCGCCACCGTCCGGTCGTCGAGCCTTCGGGTGAGGTAGTCGAGGAGCATGCTGGCCGCCGCCGTCACCCGGCGGAACCGCACGGTGGTGGGGCGCCGGCAGTAGTGCACGGTGGAGACCAGGACCGGCCGGCGGGGGGTGAGCCGGGCGGCCAGCCACAGCGCGGCGGCCGGGGTCGGCGAGTGCACGTTCAGCACGTCCGGGGCGAGCCTGCGGACGGTCCGGACCAGGTGGGCGTAGACCAGCGGGCGCGGGTCCCGGCTGAGGTCGACGACCGCGATCCCGGACGCGCGCAGCCCCTCGATGAGCTCGCCGGTGGACGCCTGGAGGCAGACCACGGTGTAGTCCTTGTTCACCCGGGGGGCGCGGCGCAGCCGCTCCACGAGGAGCACCTCGACCCCTCCGGCGTCGAGGGTCTTGACGACCTCGCACACCCGCAGCTCCCTCGGCGCTCCCCCGCCCGGCAGGGACGGCCCGGACGGCCCGCTCACCGGGCGGTCCCGGGGACGGCCGCGGGCTCCGGCGGGAGCGCGGGACCGGGCACGTGCCGGGGGGCGGCGGGCCGCAGCCGCTCCCGCAGGCCGGTCGGGCTCCACGCCAGGGCGGCGAGCAGGCTGACGATCAGCATGATCGGCATCCGCTGGCGGAAGATCAGGCCGATGTTGGCCATGGTGGTCGCGTAGGCGATCGTGCCCGGGACGATGAACAGCACGAGGACGAACAGCAGCGTCCGGTCGCGGGCCCACAGGCGGCGGGCGCCGCGCAGCGCGTTGTAGAGCAGGTAGTACCAGATGAACGTGTCCACCTTGCCGAACTGCAGCGCCATGCTGCCCGGTGTCCACGGGAACGGGGCGAGCAGCGTGTAGAACAGCTTGGGGACGAGCGCGCTCCAGGCGTTGCCGCCGTCCTCGAACAGCACGCCCGACCCTCCCCCGGCGTTGGCCCGGCGGACCGACTCCGACTGCCCCAGCTCCAGCTGTTCCTGCAGCATGGTCAGGGACGCGCCGCCGTCCATCCGGGCGAGCAGCACCACCAGGGGGACGAGCAGCAGGGTCGAGACGACCACGGAGCGCACGGAGAGCTTCCGCTTCATGGGCGAGAGCCCCACCACCAGCGGCAGTGCGCACATGAACACCATGTAGGGGCGCACGTGCCACAGGGCCCACAGCAGCGGGACCATCAGGAGCAGCTTGCGCACGTCGAAGCGCTTGACGTTCGAGACCACCAGCCACAGGCAGGTGACGACGAGGAAGGCGTTGATGCCGTCCTTGAACGTGTCGGAGGTGTGCACCAGCAGGGCCGGCAGGAAGGCGACCACCATGAACAGCCGGAACGCCGCGCGTTCACCGGCCCCGATGAGCTGCGCGAACCTGTACATGACGATGCACAGCAGGCAGGACAGGGTGGCCACCACCGCCGTGCAGGCCAGCGTCGCCGGCCCGTCGCACAGGTAGACGACGACGGCGAAGAGGTTGCAGGGCACCTCCATGGAGTGGATCGCGGCGATCTGGTCGGCGGTGACGAACCGGAAGCCCGACTGTCTCCAGTAGGTGGCGATCTCCCAGGCCCTGGCCATGTAGGTGCGGTTGTCCCCGCCGTACTCGATGATGCGCGGTCTCATCACCAGGACGTGCACGACCAGGCGGGTGACGAAGGCGAGGACCAGCACCGGGAGCAGCCGGTTGGCCTGGCGCACCCCCAGCCCGGCGTAGGTCACGAAGATCAGGAACGCCGCCATGAAGACGACGAGGAAGTACTCCATGGACGGGTTCACCTCGAAGACGCGTCAGGGGCGCGGGACTCCCGGCGGGCGGGCGGAACGGTCATTTGACGCCGCGGACGACGTACATCCCGCGCCGGCGGACGATCGAGACCTCGCGCAGCCCCAGTTCCCCGGTCCAGCGCCTGATCGTGCGGCGGAACTGGGGTTTCTCGTAGCGCGGCGAGAACCAGTCGAAGGTGTCCAGAACCGACCACTCCAGCTCCGTCCCGGCGTCCTTCAGGCCCAGGTGGCGGTGGTTGGCCACCGGGACCAGCCGGGCGAGTCCCTGGCCCACGCCCGGGACGGCGCTGAGCGCCGTGGACAGCGGCAGCAGGCGCGGCACCGCCCGTTCCACCAGCGGGTACAGCCGTTCGGGAGGCATCCGCCGGGTGAAGGGGCGGATCAGTTGCCGCAGGTGCGGGTAGGCGATCGGCGCCGCGTAGACGTCGACGCAGAACCGGCCCCCCGGCTTCAGGTGGCCCATCAGCGTCGTGAACGCCCGCCGCACGTCGGGCGTGTGCTGGATGACCCCGAGGCAGACGACGACGTCGAAGGACTCGCGGGGAAGCGGCAGCTCGTAGACGCTCGCCCGCAGGAGCCTCAGGTTGGGGAAGCGGCCGTTGGAGGCGGCGTTGGCGTGGACGGCGCCGGACAGGTCGAACGAGGTCACCAGGGCGCCGGTCTCGCAGAGCACCTCGGTGAACCGGCCCGCCCCGCTGCCGCACTCCAGCACGGTCCTGCCGCGCAGGTCGCCGGCGGACCAGCCGCCCGCGGTCATCAGCCGGTCGCGGGAGATCGGCATGCCGACATGGGAGTCGAGCTGCGTCAGCCGGTGCCTGGTCCACTGCAACCCGAACCCGTCGGCGTAGCCGTCGCGGGGGACGAACCGGGGGATGCCGCGGTCGACGGGGTAGCCCGCCCCGCACCCGGAGCACCGCAGCGCGTTCTCACCGTCCTGCTCACCGTCCTGGGCCTCCTGCCCGCGCGGCCCGCCCGCGCCGCGGACGTCGTCCCGCGAACCGGCGGACCCGCCCGGCTCCCCGTACGGCCCGTACGGTCCGGCGGACCCGCCCGGCTCCCCGTACGGCCCGCGCGGCCCGGCGTCCTGGCCGTCCTCGGCGTGCAGCGCGCCCCCGCAGCGGGGGCAGCGGAGCGGCGGGTGCCCGGTGACGCCGGTTCCCGTACCACCGGCCATGTCGTCCGTGAAGGTCATCCGGCCACCCGTTCAGCGAGAGGGAAGGAAAGGGACGCGGCGTCGGGGCCGGATCCCGGGGGCCTGCCACGGGGGTCCGCCGCGGGCGTCCGCCGGGCGGGCCGGTGGACACGCCGGGCGCCCGCGACGAGCCGGAGTCGTGCCCGTCCGCCACGTTCGTTCCCAAGCTCGCACGCCGCCGCCGGGCCGGGCCGCGCGGCGGGTCCCCCGCGAGCAACGATCTTCGTGATCCTTACCCCGCCTTGGGACTCCCCTCGACCCGCCCCGGGACCACCCGCCGCGGCCCGTGACACGCCCCGGGACCGCCCGTCGTAACCCGCGGCGTGCCCCGGGAGCACCGGCCGCGACCGGCGACACGCCCCCGGTGCCGCTGGTCGCGACCACCCCGCTCCGTTACCGTGATCTTGCAGTACGTCACCGACGGGGACCGCCCGCGCCGGCGAACGGGACGGCCCCGCGGGCGCCGGCCCACGAGCGTCACCGAGCAATGGAGGACCCGATGTGCGGGATAGCCGGGGTCGTCTCGACCTCACAGCCCGATCCGGAGCTCGTCCGCCGCATGTGCGACGTGATCGTGCACCGGGGCCCCGACGGCGCGGGCTTCCACACCGACGAGCACGCCGCGCTCGGCATGCGCAGGCTCGCGATCGTCGACGTGGCCACCGGGGACCAGCCCGTCCACAGCGAGGACGGGCGGGTCGTGTCGGTCTTCAACGGGGAGATCTACAACTTTCCCGAGCTGCGCCGGGAGCTGGCGGGGCGGGGGCACCGGCTGCGCTCGGCCGGCGACTCCGAGTGCCTCGTCCACCTCTACGAGGAGCACGGCCCGCACCTGGCCCGGCTGCTGCGCGGCATGTTCGCCTTCGCCGTCTGGGACCGCGACCGGCAGCGGCTGGTCCTGGCCAGGGACCGGGTGGGCAAGAAACCGCTGTACTGGTGGGCCGACGAGACCTCCATCCGGTTCGCCTCGGAGCTGAAGTCGCTGGCCCGCGACCCCGCCATGCCCCGCGAGATCGACCCGGTCGCGCTGCACCACTACCTGACCTACCGCTACGTGCCCGCCCCCTGGTCGATCTACCGGGGCGTGCGCAAGCTCCTGCCCGGCCACGTGCTGGTCTGGGAGCGGGGCCGCGTCACCGTGGACCGCTACTGGCGGCTGGACCGCACCCCACGGCCGGTGACCGACGTGCGCGAGGAGGAGGAGCGACTGCGCGAGCTGATCCTGGAGGCGACCCGGATCCGGATGGTGAGCGAGCGTCCCATCGGCGCGTTCCTGTCCGGCGGGATCGACTCCTCCGCCGTGGTCGCGGCGATGGCCATGCAGAGCCCCGAGCCGGTCAAGACGTTCTGCGTCGGCTTCGACGACGGCCGCTACGACGAGCGCGCCGAGGCGCGGCAGGTCGCCGAGCGCTACTCCACCGACCACCACGAGCTCATGGTGACGGCCGACGTCCCGGAGGTGCTGCCGCTGCTGGCCTGGCACTTCGACGAGCCGTTCGCCGACTCCTCGGCCGTGCCGAGTTTCTACGTGGCGCGGCTGAGCAGGCGGCACGTCACCGTGGTGCTCAACGGCGACGGCGGCGACGAGTGCTTCGGCGGCTACCAGCGCTACGCCCTGATGAACCAGGCCGCCAGGCTCCCGGCGATGCCCGGCGCCGTGGCGGCGATGTCCGCCCGCGCCGGGACCCTCATCACCGAGCGGAGCCGCTACCGCTCCCCGGCCCGGCTGCTGGGACGGCTGATGCGGTTCGCCGCCGAACCTCCCGCGCGCCGCTACGAGGGCCTGATGTCCTGCTTCACGCCCGCCCAGAAGGACGAGCTGTACGAGCCGGAGCTCCGCGGCCACCTGGCGGGGGTGGACAGCGGCGCGCTGCTGGAGGAGGCGTTCCTGGGCTCGTCGGCGACGACCGCGCTGGGCCGGGTGCTGGACGCGGACGTCGCCGGCTACCTCCCGTACGACCTGCTGGTCAAGGTCGACATCACCACGATGGCGAACTCCATGGAGGCCCGCTCGCCGTTCCTGGACCACCACCTGATGGAGTGGGCGGCGGGGCTGCCCGACCCGCTGAAGGTCCGCGACCGGCGCACCAAGCTGCTGCTGCGGCGGGCGGTCGCGCCCTGGCTGCCCGGCCGGCTGCACAACCGCCCCAAGCGGGGGTTCGGCGTGCCGCTCGCCGCCTGGCTGCGGGGCGACCTGCGCGAGCTCGCCCACGACACGCTGACCGACGACACCGCCCGCGGCAGGGGATTGTTCCGGCCCGAGGTCGTGGCCGGCCTGCTGCGGCGGCACGACGAGGGCGCCGACCACGGCGACCGGCTGTGGGCCCTGCTGCAGTTCGAGCTCTGGCACCGGGCGCACGCGGTCCCCGGCGGCACCGTCATGGCGGAGATCGGATGCCCGCGGTCCTGAACGGGAGCAGCACCCTGGGGCGGACCGTCCAGACGATGGCCAGCCACCTGGTGCGGCTGACGCTGGCGGCGCTGACGGGCATCCTCATCGCGCGCACCCTCCAGCCGGAGGGGCGGGGCGTGTACGCGATGATCGCGACCACCGGCGGGATCGCGATCGTGCTGGGCAACCTGTCGATCGGCAGGTCGCAGATCGCGCTCTGGCCCGATCCGGCGCGGCACCGCGCGCTGACGGGCAACGGCCTGCTGCTGGGGCTGCTGTCGGGCGTGGTCTCGGCGCTGGTGACGCTGGTGGCGGTGACCGCGTTCACGCCCGTGCCCGCGCCGCACCTGCTCGTCATCGCCCTGCTGGCGGTGCCGTTCGGCGTGGCGGCGGCCAACCTCAACGGGATCGCGCTGCTGCGCTCGCGCAGCGACCTGGCCAACCGGGGCGTGGTCGCGACGGCGCTCGTGCTGAACCTGCCGATCCTGGTGCTGTCGGCCACCGGGAACCTCACCGTGGCGGCGGTGATCGTCTGCTGGGCGCTGGCCATCTGCGCGCCGTTCTGGCTGCTGCTGGCCGCGCTCGGGCCGCGCGCCATGCGCGCCGGGGCGTCGCTCGCCCGCCGCCAGCTCGCCCTGTCGTGCCGCTACCATCCCGGGCTGGTCGCGTTCCACCTGCTGCTGACCGCCGACGTCTTCCTGCTGAGCGCCCTGGTCTCCCCGGCCGAGGTGGGCCTGTACACGGTGGGGACGGCCCTGCTGACCTTCTCCCGGGTGCCGGGCGACGCGGTCACCCAGGTGGTCCTGCCCCGGCAGGTCGTCGAGGACGGCGCCGACGCCCGGGACGTCACCGTGCGGGTGCTCCGGCTCAACCTGGCGGTCTCGGCACTGTCGGCCGGCGCGCTGGCCGCCGTCGCGCCCGTGCTCGTCCCCCTGCTGTACGGCGCCGCGTTCACCGGCAGCGTGGCGCCGCTGCTGCTGCTGGCGCCGGGCATGGTCGCGCTGTCGCTGCTGCGCCCGGTCGAGCAGTACCTGATCCGGCTGGAGCGCCCGGCGACCATGACGGCCGTCGCCGCCGGAGCCCTGGCGCTCGACCTCGCCCTGAACCTCGTCCTCATCCCCCGCTGGGGCGCCTCGGGCGCCGCCCTGGCCGCCACCGTGAGCTACACCGCGATGGCCGCCGTGGAGATCACCTGGTTCGCCGTCACCACCTCCACCCCCCCGCGCGACCTCCTCCCCCGCCCCTCCGACCTGAGAGCCGCCCTCAAACCCCCCACCCCGCTCCCAGCACCCCCGTGAACCCCCCGAGGGACCAAGCCCACGAACCCACCCGGGGACTCCCCGTGAGTCCGCGCCGGCGACTGGACCGAGGAGAGGAAGGTCGTGAGGAACGAGCGACCTCCCTCGACGAGGGAAGGAGCCGGATCTGAGCGGACTCACCGCGACGCACCGGCGTCGCCATGAACACAGAGCCGGATCTGAGCGGACTCACCGCGACGCGCCGGCGTCGCCATGAACACAGAGCCGGATCCCAGCGGCCGAACCGCGACGCGTCAGCGTCGCCGTGACACGCCGCCATGACACCCCTATGAACACCCTCCCTCACGTTTAGGTAGGGAGTAGGAAAAACATCGCGCCGTCCCCGTGATGGTGCCCGCTGACGGATCCGGCGGAGAACTAGTTTCTCCGACGTGAGCCAGGCCTGTCAGCAAGGAGCCTCCATGAAGCCAGACGGCCGGATTCGCGTCATGGAGATCATCGCGCGAATGAACGTCGGCGGTCCCGCCACCCAGGTCTCGGGGCTGCACGAGCGGCTGAACCGCGAGGAGTTCGACCACCGTCTCTACACCGGCCACGTCGGCGCCGGGGAGGCCGACCACCTGCTGCTGCACGGCGCGCGCGCCCCGGTGCACCACGTTCCCGGCCTGGGCCGTTCGGTCAGGCCCGGTGACGACCAGCGCGCCCTGATCTGGCTGGTCCGCGCGATGCGGTCGTTCCGGCCGCACATCGTGCACACCCGCACGGCCAAGGCGGGCGCCCTGGGCCGGGTGGCCGCCCGGCTGTCGGGCGTCGGCGCGGCCCGGGCGCACGTCTTCCACGGCCACCTGCTGCACGGGTACTTCTCCCCGGTCAGGCGCGGGCTCTACGTGCGCTCGGAGCGGCTGCTGGCCCGGCTGTCGGACCGGCTGGTGACGGTCGGGACCCGGGTCAGGGACGAGTTACTGGAGGCGGGGATCGGCCGGCCCGAGCAGTACGTCGTCATCCCCCCCGGGGTGCGGCTGGGCCCGCTGCCCGGCCGCGAGGAGGCCCGCGCCGCGCTGGGCCTGCCGCAGGACGCGCCCGTGGTGGCGTACGTGGGGCGGCTGACCCGGGTGAAGCGGCCCGACCGCTTCGTCACGGTGGCCCGTACCGTGCTGGGCCGCGTCCCGAACTGTCACTTCGTGGTGTGCGGCGGCGGCGAGCTCGCCGCGCGGCTGAAGCGGGAGACGGAGGCCGCGCGCGGCTCGTTCCACCTGCTGGGCTGGCGCGCGGACACCGGGACGGTCTACGCCGCGGCCGACGTGGTCCTGCTGACCTCCGACAACGAGGGCACGCCGGTGACGCTCGTCGAGGCGGGGATGGCGGGCGTCCCGGTCGTCTCCACCCGGGTGGGAAGTGTCGCCGAGGTCGTCAGGGACGGCCACACCGGTCTGCTGTCGGGTCCGGGCCCGGACGAGCTGGCGGCGCACGTCGTCCGGCTGCTGAACGATCCCGGCCTGGCGCGCAGGATGGGCGAGGCGGCCCGCGACTGGACGGCGTACGCCTTCGCGGTGGACCGCCTGGTCGCCGACACCGAGAACCTCTACCGGTCGCTGTGCCCGGTGCCCGGTCGCGACTCCCTGCCCGAGGGGAGCAGCCGATGAGGGTCCTGGTGACGGGCGGCGCGGGTTTCATCGGCGCGCACCTGTGCCGGACGCTGGCGGCCAGGGGCGACGTGGACCGCGTCACGGTGCTGGACGACCTGAGCAGCGGCGATCCGGCCAACCTCGACGGGGTCGAGGCCGAGGTGGTGACGGGCAGCATCCTGGACCGGGAGCTGCTGGGCGACCTGGCGGCCGATGTCACGCACGTGATCCACCTGGCCGCGCGGCCGTCGGTGCCCCGGTCGCTGGCCGACCCGATGGCCTCGCACGCCGTCAACGCGACCGGCACCCTGAACGTGCTGGAGGCGTGCAGGGCGGGCGGGCCGCACGTGATCGTCGCGTCCTCGTCCTCGGTCTACGGCGACCGTCCCGAGCCGCGCAAGCACGAGGACCTGCCGACCAGGCCGCTCAGCCCGTACGGGGCCGGAAAGCTCGCCGCGGAGGCCTACACGCTGGCCTACGCGGCCAGTTACGGCCTGCCGGTCCTGCCGTTCCGCTTCTTCAACGTCTACGGCCCGCTGCAGAGCGCCGGGCACGCGTACGCGGCGGTGATCCCGGCGTTCGTGTCGGCGGCGCTGCGCGGCGAGCCGGTGCCGCTGCACGGCGACGGCGGGCAGGCCAGGGACTTCACCTACGTGGAGTCGGTGACCGACGTCCTCGCCGACGCCGCCGCCCGCGGGGTGACGAGCTCCAGGCCGGTGAACCTGGCCTTCGGCACCCGCGTCTCGCTGCGGCAGCTCACGGACGTCCTGGGCGAGGTTCTCGGCCGCACGGTCGAGACGGTCTCGCTGCCGCCGCGCCGGGGCGACATCCGCGAGTCCCAGGCCTCCAGCCGCCTGCTGCGCGAGCTGTTCCCCGGCGCGTGCCCGATCTCGCTCGAGGACGGGCTGCGCAGGACGGTGGCCTGGTTCGAGGGGACGCGGGCTCCGGGCGCGGACGCCAGGCTCGGCGCGCCCGCGTGAACGACCGTCTCCCGCCGCCAACCCAGTTCTCTCCAAGCACGCGATGAGGAGCAGCACGTGAGCAAGGCATCAAGAACCCGCTATCTGATAACGGGGGGCAGCGGATTCATCGGATCGCATCTGGCCGACGCGCTGCTCGCCCGCGACGACTCCGTCGTCGTCCTGGACAACCTCTCGACGGGGCGGCTGGAGAACCTGCGACCCCACCCCGACCTGCACTTCGTGCACGGTTCGGTGCTGGACGAGCTCATGGTGGACGAGCTGGTCCACCGGTGCGACGTGGTCGTCCACCTGGCGGCGGCGGTGGGCGTCAAGCTGATCGTCGAGCAGCCGCTGCGGTCCCTGACGACCAACATCCGGGGCTCGGAGATCGTCATCGAGGCCGCGCACCGGTACCGCAAGAAGATCCTGATCACCAGCACCAGCGAGATCTACGGCAAGAACTCCTCGGGCGCGCTGCGCGAGGACTCCGACCGCATCCTGGGCAGTCCCGCCGTGGTGCGGTGGGCCTACAGCACGGCCAAGGCCGTCGACGAGATCCTGGCCAACGCCTACCACAAGGAGCGCGGCCTGCCGACGATCGTCGTCCGGCTCTTCAACACCGTGGGCCCGAGGCAGAGCCCGACGTACGGCATGGTCATCCCGAGCCTGGTCCGCCAGGCCCTGTCGGCGGCGCCGCTGACGGTCTTCGGCGACGGCACCCAGACCCGGTGCTTCGCGCACGTCGCCGACGTGGTGGACGCGCTGCTCGGGCTGCTGGACGAGGACGCGGCGATCGGCGAGACCTTCAACATCGGCTCCTCGCAGGAGGTCAGCATCCTGGAACTGGCGAAGATGATCATCGGGTTCACCGGTTCCACGTCCGGGATCGAGCTGGTGCCCTACTCCGAGGCCTACGAGCGGGGGTTCGAGGACATGACCCGCAGGGTCCCGGACACGGCGAAGCTCCGTGCCCTCACCGGCTGGGTGCCGCGGCGCGCTCTCGACGAGATCCTCATGGAGATCATCGACGCGTCCTCCGGGGCTCCGGCGACGTTCCCGCGGTGAGCGGGACGATCGCCCTCACCGCGGGGACGGCCTGCCTGATCAGCGCGGCGGCCGTGGTGCCGCTGCGGCGCCTGGCGCTGCGCTGGGAGCTCACCGACCAGCCGGGCGGGCACAAGGCGCACACCCGCCCGACCCCCTACCTCGGCGGCGTCGCGATCGCGGTCGGCACCACGGTACCCACCGCGGTCGCCCTCGGCCTGGCCGACCTGCAGATCACCGCGATCCTGCTGGCCGCCGCGGCGGTGTCGCTGCTGGGCCTGATCGACGACTTCTCCCCGCTGCCCGCCCTGACCAGGCTGACCGTGGAGACCGTGGTGGCCGTGGGGGTGGTGCTCTCCGGCGTCCAGGCGACCGTGACCGGGACGTGGCTGGACTCGGTGCTCACGACGGCGTGGATCGTGGTGATGACGAACTCCTTCAACCTGCTGGACAACATGGACGGCGCGCTGGGCGTCGTCACGGCCGTCGCCGCCGTCCTGCTCGCGGTGACGGCGGTGCTGCAGGGCCATGTCGCGCTCGCGGTGCTGCTGACCGCGCTCACCTTCGCGTGCCTGGGCTTCCTGCCCTACAACTGGGCGCCCGCCCGGGTGTTCATGGGCGACTCGGGGTCGTTGTTCATCGGGTTCACGCTGGCCTGCTCGGCGACCGTGCTGGTCGCGGGACGCACCCCGGACGCGACGATCGCCGGGCTGTTCCTGCCGACCTTCGTCGCGACCGTCGACACCTGCGTGGTCTTCCTCTCGCGCCTGCTGACCGGCCGGTCGCCGTTGCAGGGCGGCACCGACCACGTCTCGCACCGGATGCGGCGCGCCGGTCTGGGGACCCGTTCGGTCGCCGTCACGCTGGGCGTGATCACGGCGTTCACCGGTCTCCTGTGCCTGGCGACGGCGCTGGGCCGGATGCTTCCGCTCGTCGCGACGGTCGTGGGCGGGGCGATCGCCGGTGGCCTCGTCGGCCTGCTGCGGGACATGGGCGTCCGCGTGTCCGTCCGAACCCCCCAGCCCCTCCAGAGAATCCGCGAAAGGCGACGTTGACATGGAACTTCTCTACTACCTACGGCTCGCGCGCCGTAACTGGCCGCTCATCCTGCTGTCGCTGGTCGTCGCGGTGGGCGCGGCGGTGGCCGTCACGGCCAACACGCCGCCGAAGTACGTCGCGACGATCTCCATGCTGGTCTCCGGCCACGACAAGGAGGGCAGCCTGTCCACGGCCTACCAGGCGGGGATCCTGTCGGCGCAGCGGGTGCAGTCCTACGCCACCCTGCTGTCCACCCGGCGGGTGCTCAGCCGCGTCACCGACGACGCCGACGTGGAGCGGCTGCAGGGCAACATCACGGCCGAGGCGGTGCCCGGGACCGTGCTGCTGCGCGCCACGGTCGCCGACCCGGTGCCCAAGCGGGCCGCGGAGCTGGCCAACGACCTGGGGGCGAGCTTCGCCGACCTCATCGACCAGATCGAGCGGCCCACCTCCTCCAGCCGTCCCACGGTGAAGGTCACGGTGGTCGACCACGCCGAGGTGCCCCAGGAGCCGGTCAGCCCGAAACCCCTGGTCAACCTGGTGCTGGCGGTGCTGCTGGCCCTGCTGGCGGTGATGGCCGTCATCATCGTCCGCGACCACCTGGACACGACCATCAAGACGCCGGAGGCGCTGCAGGAGGCGTCGGGCAGCTCGACCCTGGGGATCATCGGCTACGAGCGGGACGCGAAGCACCAGCCGCTGATCCTGCGCAAGAACGGCCGCTCGTCCAGGTCGGAGGCGTTCCGCACGCTCCGCACCAACCTGCAGTTCATCGGCGTCGACCGCCAGCCCAGGTCGCTGGTGGTCACGAGCTGCCTGCCGAGCGAGGGCAAGTCCTCGACCTCGGTCAACCTGGCCATCACGCTGGCCCAGGCCGGGTGGCGGATCGTGCTGGTGGACGGCGACCTGCGCCGTCCCACGATCCCCCGCTACCTCGGCATCGAGGGGACCACGGGCCTGACGGACGTGCTGATCGACAGGGCGCGCCTGAAGGAGGTCATCCAGGTCTGGGGCGAGCCGGGCATGTCGGTGCTGCCCAGCGGGCAGATCCCGCCGAACCCGAGCGAGCTGCTCGGCTCGGGCGGGATGCGCGAGGTGCTGGCCCAGCTCACCGAGACCTACGACATGGTCATCATCGACGCGCCGCCGCTGCTGCCGGTGACCGACGCCGCGACGCTCAGCGCCCTGTGCGACGGCACGCTGCTGGTCAGCCGGCACGGCAAGACGCGCCGCGAGCACATGGTCCGCGCCGCCGCGCTGCTGGCGTCGATCAACGCCAGGGTGGTGGGCACGGTCCTGAACTTCGTCCCGCCCCGGCACGAGACCTACTTCGGCTACGGGTACGGCTACGGGTACGGGTACGAGTCCGAGGTCAAGCATCCGGTGGGGGTGTGAGCAACCGGAGCGGGGCGGCCAGGGACCGGGTGATGGTCCGCCCCGCCCTCCGGTAGGCCAGCCAGGACCCGCCGTAGGGATCGGCGATGTCGGGCTCGCCGACCCGCACCAGCCCGCGCAGGGCCCGCGCCTCCTCGACCAGGACGCGGGCCCTTCGCACGGGGTCGGCGTGGCACAGGATCCGCTCGGGTGTCACGGCCCGGGCCAGCGCGCCGAACTCGGCGATGGTGAAGGTCCGGGTGGCCGCGGCCAGGTGCAGGGCCACCGCCTGGGCGCGGTGCCTGCCGGTGGCGGTCAGCACCAGGTCCGCCCCGGCCACCAGGGCGGGGGTGAGCAGGCAGGAGGCGAACCCGGCCGGGTCGCCGCCGAGCCGGGTCAGGGTGCCTCCGGCGCGCCGGTCCATCTCCATCCCGGGCCGGGCGTGCGTGCCCGCGCTGCTCACCCGGACGGCCGGGCAGGGGCCCAGCGCCGAACGGGTCAGCCGCTCGGCCAGCGGGGAGCGGCAGATGTTGGCGGTGCACACGAACAGGACGTGGAAGCGGGCGCCCTCCCGCGACGCCCGCGCGTCCAGGGGGTCCCGCGCGTCCTGGAGGTCCCGCCAGCAGCGCGGCCCGCAGTCCTCGTGCCCGGCCGGGGCCCTCCCGGCGCTCCCGGCGGGCGCGGGCGGGCGCGGGACGGGGGCCGGCGGCGTCAGGGGGCGCATCCCCGCGCGTCCTGGGTGACGCGGGTCCGCTGGGGCCTGACCAGCGGCTGTACCGGGACCAGCGGCGGCTCGTTCGAGACGGGCTCGGTGAGGTCGAACTCCAGCGACCTGGACTGGCCGGGGGCGAACTCCACCATGGTCGAGTAGACCGGGTGGGAGCGCTCGGTCTCCCGGATGATCGGCGCCCGGTCGCCGTCGAGCCGGGCCGCGGTCGCCTCCGCCCCGACGCCCGCGTACAGCGACACCCACAGCAGGTTGGAGCCGGGACGGTGCCGTCCCATGCCGGCGTTGTCGAGCCGGCCGGTCACGTAGGAGGGCAGGGTCTTGCCGGGGACGTCGTTGGTGAGGCGGACGCGCACGGTCGAGACGCGCCTGCCGTCCCGGCAGTGGCCGAGCCGGTAGTGCAGCGAGCGCTCCAGGTAGTAGTCGAGCTTCCCGCCGGCGGAGTTGTTGACGACCAGGGCGGCGAACGGCCCGGGCCGGGACGGCAGCACGCCCCCGAGGGGGGTGCGCGCCAGCAGCCGCTGCTCGGCCCGGTGACGGCTCCAGACCTGCAGCCGCCGGTCCCCCACCATCCCGGTCAGCACGGGCAGCAGCCTGGCGGGGGCGGCGAAGGCGGCGGGCAGGGCCTCGCCGACGGCGCGGGCGATCCCCATGAGGAACACCTTGCGCGCCAGGGGGTCGGTGAAGCGGGCGTAGGCCACCCGCTCGGTGAGGTCGACGACGTTGCCGGCCGTCACGACCTGCCCGCCGGGCGCGGTGACCGGGCCGATGACCCGGAGCAGGTGGGCCAGGCCGACCGGGTCGGTGGCGATGGCGCCGTCGAGCCGGGTGCGGGCCTGCCGCTCCCACAGGCCGGTCCAGATGGCCGCGGCGTACGGGAAGTGCGGGGAGAGGTTGGAGACCGAGAGCATCCTGGTGGCGTTCGGCCCGTAGCGCCCGCGGAACCCCGGGCCGGGGTCGGTGACGGGGACGGGACTGGTGTCGAGGTCGTTGTTGGAGGAGAGCCGCTCGATGACGACCTTGCCCCGGTCGAGCCGCAGGATGCCGAAGGCCCCCACCAGTCCCCCGGTGCCGCGCGCCTCGGCGTTGGTCTGGAAGGCCAGGAAGTAGCGGCGCGGTTCGTCGCCCCCCAGCATCGGGGGGAGCAGCGTGGCCGCGGTCACCGCGTCGCCCAGCATGCCGCGCAATCGGTCGATCTCCCGCAGCGCGGTGCCGCGGGCCTCGTCCAGCGCCTCCACCCCGGTGCGCGCCGGCGTGGACGTCAGCAGCGAGCTCACCCGGGCGAGCCGGGTGACGGCGTCGTCCAGGACCGGTGCCGCCGCCTCGACGGCGGCCAGCAGCCGTCTCGGACCGTTCGGACCGCTCGGGGCGAGGGTGACGCCCGGCAAGGAAGTGCCGCCGGGAGAGAGGGTGCCGCCCGGCGAGGGGGCGGCGCCGCGGGAGAGGGTGCCGCCCGGCGAGGGGGTGGCGCCGGGAGTGGGAGTGCCGCCCGGCGAGGGGGTGCCCGCCGTGATGAACGCCGCGCCGACGTGCTGGAGGTCGTCCAGCACGTCGGTCAGCTCCGCCACCCCCTCGGACAGTCCCCGTACGGTGCTCGCGGCCTCTCCCGTCACCGGGAGACGGGTGAGCAGCGACCAGCCGGCGCCCCCGGTCAGCCGCCGCGCCTCGGCGGCGTGGTGGCGGGCGTCGGCGAGCGGCGCGGCCAGCAGCGACGGCTGTCCCGCGCTCACCGCGGCGCGCAGCCTGAGCAGCGCGCCCCTGGTCTCCTGCAGGTGGTCTCGTACGCTCAGACCGAGGTACGCCGACCAGCCCCCGGCCGGCACGAGGACGGCGACGAGGGCCAGCAGGCAGATGACGGCGGTCCGGCGGTGTCGTCTAGAGGGCACTGGACGATCGACGACGCCGCATGGTGATCAGGGTGCCGACGATCCCGGCGGCCAGCAGGCCACCGCCGACCGTGGCCACGGTCGACACCGGCGTACCGGTGAAGGGCAGCTCCTCGTCCGAGCCCCAGGAGGCGTCGCGGAAGCAGCCGCCACCGCCGCCGCAACCGCCGCCGCAGTGGTCGCCGTCGCACTCGTCACGTGCCTCCAGGGCGACCAGGGCGACGTTCCTGGCCTTCAGCGCCAGGTTCTCCGCCGCGGTGGCCAGGTCGTCCGCCGCGGAGGCGAAGTCCTCGGCCTCGGACGCGACCCGCGCGGCGTTGGTCGCCACCACGGCCGCGGCCGCGTTGGTCGGTCCCGCGAGCGCCGCGATCGCCGTGGCGTCGGCGGCGATGTCCGACGCCCGGTCCGCGATCGCCTTGGCCCTGTTCGCGATGTCCCTCGCCCTGGCGGCGATCCTGCCCGCCTCGGCGGCGATCCACGCCAGGTCACCCGGGCGGGCGACCGTGACGCCGGAGACGATCGGCCGGGAGGCCGAGACGAGCTCCACGGTGGCCGGCGCCAGCCTCGCGGCGGTGGTCTCGGCGTTCTCCGCGTCCCTGAGGGCCTCCCTCGCCTCCTCGACGGCGGACCGTGCGGGGGGAATGTTGCCCGCCCCGGTCTCGCCCGCGTTGTTCTGCGCCGCGGTGGCGATGTCCTCGGCGTCCCTGGAGACCTCCTCGGCCTCCTCGACGATGTCCTCGGCCTCGTCCAGGACGTCCTGGGCTTGGAGGGCGACCCGGTTGGCCGAGGCGGCGTAGTCGATGACGGGTGGATACGGCTGCGCGTGGAAACCGGCGACCGAGGCCGGCGCACCGGTTCCGGCGATCGCGGTTCCGGCGATTCCAACGCCCAGCCCGCTCCCGGCCATCACCGTAAGAAGGATGGACATTGTGTATTTTTTGACCATTTCGAACTCCTCATGGCAAGTATTCAGGCCAGGAACACAGCGCTTGGAACACAAGCGACATGCCTCCGGAACCCGTTATATTTGACTATCGAAAAAGGCGGCTTATCCGGCTCACCGCCCTTACTGAATGATCACTCGCTGTTCTCCGATCTTTGATGTTCCCGGGCGAGGCGGACGCGCCAGGAGAAGACCCCGGTCCTTCGTGCTCCGCCCCGTCCCTAGACTTCGGATATGCCAACCGCATTGATCACTGGGGCGACGGCCGGCATCGGTGCCGCCTTCGCCGACCGCCTGGCCGCCGACGGTTTCTCGCTCGTCCTGGTCGCCCGCGACGGCGAACGCCTGGCCGGCGTCGCCGAGCGGCTCCGCCTGCGTCACGGGGTGAGCAGTGAGGTGCTCGTCGCCGACCTCGTGACCGACGAGGGCCTGCGCGCGGTGGAGCGGCGGCTCGGCGAGGGCGTCGACCTGCTGGTCAACAACGCCGGGTTCGGTCATCAGGGCCACTTCCTCGACGTTCCCGCCGAGCAGGAGGTGCGGATGCTCAGGCTGCACTGCGAGGCCGTGCTGCGGCTGACGCTGGCCGCGCTCCCCGGGATGAGGGACCGCGACCGGGGAGCGGTGATCAACGTCGCCTCGGTGGCGGCCTTCTTCACCCGCGGCTCCTACAGCGCGTCCAAGGCGTGGGTGGTCAACTTCAGCGAGTCCGTGGCCCTGGAGACGGCCGGCGGCCGGGTACGGGTCATGGCCCTGTGCCCGGGGTTCGTGCGCACCGAGTTCCACGACCGCGCCTCGATGGACGTCTCGAACATCCCCGGATTCCTCTGGCTGTCGGCGGACGACGTGGTCCGCGAGGCCATGCGCGACCTGGCCCGCGGCGCGCGGGTGAGCATCCCCGACCTGCGCTACAAGGTGCTCGTCAGGGTCGGCCGGCTGGTCCCCCTCGGCCTGGCCGGCCAGATCACCCGCCGCTTCGGCCGCCCCTAGGACGACGGCCGGGGTGGCGGCCACCACCCCGGCCGGGAACGCCCGTGCGCCGGGATCCCGCGGACCGGGGCATCGGCGGATCGAGCCCCGGTGGACCTGAACGCCGACGGGGCGGGGGTCCGACGGCGCGTGGCGTCAGCCGGTCACGGGGAGGTTCCGGTCCACCGGACGGGGAACGGGCGCCGAGCCGGGCGACCGGTCCTGGTGCCCGCGCGGGCCACGCCAGTGGCCACCGAACCGGTCCGGGCCGAACCCTCGATCGCCGAACTCGTCGTCATCGCCGAACTTCTCGGTATCGCCGGACTCCTCCGTGTCGTCGTCACCGCCGCCTCGCCGCCCGCTTCGGCCCCGCTCGTCGTCATCGTCGTCAGGCGGGAAGATGATCAGCCGCCTCTGCGGGGGGCGCGGCGTTCTGGTCGGGCTCACCGTGGGCGTGGGCGTGACCGTGGGAGTCACCGTCGGGGTCACGGTGGGTGTGACGGTGGGTGTCACCGTGGGCGTGACCGTCGGGGTGACGGTAGGAGTAACCGTGGGCGTGACGGTGGGAGTCACCGTCGGGGTCACGGTCGGTGTGACGGTGGGTGTCACCGTCGGGGTCACCGTGGGCGTGACGGTCGGTGTCACCGTGGGCGTGACCGTCGGCGTGACGGTAGGGGTCACCGTCGGGGTGACGGTGGGCGTCACCGTGGGAGTCACCGTCGGCGTGACCGTGGGTGTCACCGTCGGCGTCACGGTCGGGGTGGGGGTCACGTCGCAGACGGCCCGGGTGATGGTGTTCGTGTCGAGGCTGACCTGTCCGTTGCGGGCCAGCGCCCGGCCGTCGACGGTGGCGCCGGTCGTCACCGTGATCGACGTCAGGGCGAGGATGTTGCCGACGAAGGTGGAGTTGGTCCCCAGCGTCGCCGAGCTTCCCACCTGCCAGAAGACGTTGCACGCCTGGGCGCCGTTGATGAGCCGGACCCGGCTGGCCGAGCCGGTGATGAGCGTGGAGGCGATCTGGAAGATGAAGATGGCGTCGGGGTCGCCCTGCGCGTCGAGGGTGAGGGTGCCGGTCAGCCCGAGCGAGGAGGTGGAGGTGTAGACGCCGGACACCAGCGTCCGCCCTACCAGGTCCCCGGCGACGAGGGCGGTCGAGGCCTGTCCCGCCGCGTTGTTGTAGGCGATGGTCAGGTCGTTCTGCGCCTGGAGCGCGACACCGTTGGCGACGTTCTGGGTGCCGAACAGGGTTCCCGGGGGGAAGCCGGTCACCGCGGTGCCCGGGCTCAGGCCCAGGTCACCGGTGATCACACTGGGGCCGGTGTTGGTGACGGTGGTCCCGGCCAGTACGGCGAAGGCGTTCGCGGTGCCGAGGTTCACCGGCTCCTGCACGACCTTCGCGCCGGACTGGGTGGCGACGAGCACGGCGATGACGGGGAGGGCCAGGATCCCGGCGAGCACCCCGAACACTCCGGGCGACCTCCGGGCAAGGCGGACGATAAAAACTATCATTTGCCGGATTTCTCCTTAAAGGGGCGGTGAACGCGCCTGGACTTATAGGAGCGGTGAAGACATCCGGCCGTCATGAGTCCCCCGCAGATCGAAAGCGCCTTTCGGCACGATCAACGGCCCGGGAGGTCCGAGAGCCCTACCCCGCGATTCCGCACGCTACTCGGGGATATCGGAAAGCACCGGCGTGAACCACTGCAACGAGAAACAAAGATCACCTAATCCTTCATTTAACGATCACGGGACGTCCCGCCGGACGCGTTCTCCGTCGCGCTCCGGAACACCCGTCCGTGAACGCGGGCGAGGGCGGGAGACCACCGGCGCAAGAACACGCGAGGACACGCGAGGACACGGACACGAAAAGGCCCGCGCCACGGGAGGGGGTCGTGGCGCGGGCCCTGTCGGCCTGCTGAAGGTGGTCCGGGACGGGCCGTGCGGCCCGTCGGGTGGGGTCAGACGCGGGCGTTGGCCTCGTGACCGATGGCGAGACCCGAGACCGGGTCGAAGAAGTGCAGGTTGTGGGTGTCGACGACCAGCTCGATGTTCTGGCCGGGACGGACGTGGCTGCGGGAGTTCACGCGGGCGGTCCACAGCGACTTGTCGCCCACCAGCGGCAGCGTGGCGTCCTCCTCGCCGTCGTCGGCGGCGGCGGCCACGGTGTCCTGGTGCTGGACCGGCGGGGCGTCGATCAGGAACAGCACGTTGATCTCGGAGCCGAGCTCCTCGGTGACCTCGGCGCGGACCTGCAGGCGGGTCCAGCCACCCGGGGTGCCGTTGGCGGCCACCGAGTCGTCGAAGTCGGAGGGGCGGATGCCCAGGATGATCTTCTTGCCGATGTAGTCCTCGAGGCCGCGCTTCTCGGCGAAGGTCTCGTTCGGCACCGGCAGGTTGAAGCCCGCGAAGGACACGGCGGCGCCGCCGTCGCCGCGCACCAGCTCGGCGTTGACGAAGTTCATCGAGGGGGAGCCCATGAACCCGGCGACGAAGAGGTTGACCGGCTTGTCGAAGAGGTTCTGCGGGGTGTCGACCTGCTGGAGCAGGCCGTCGCGGAGCACGCAGACCCGGTCTCCGAGGGTCATGGCCTCGACCTGGTCGTGGGTGACGTACACGGTCGTCACGCCCAGGCGCTCGTGCAGGGTGTTCAGGGAGGCGCGCATGGAGACGCGGAGCTTGGCGTCCAGGTTGGACAGCGGCTCGTCCATGAGGAAGGCCTGGGGCTCGCGGACGATGGCGCGGCCCATCGCGACACGCTGGCGCTGGCCACCGGACAGGGCGGCGGGCTTGCGCTTGAGGTACTGGTCGAGGCCGAGCATCTTGGCGGCCTCGCCGACCCGCTTGGAGATCTCCGCCTTGGGCATCTTGCGGAGCTTCAGGCCGAAGGCGAGGTTCTCCTCGACGGTCATGTGCGGGTAGAGCGCGTAGTTCTGGAAGACCATGGCGATGTCACGGTCCTTCGGAGGCAGGTGGTTGACCACCCGGTCGCCGATCGCGATCTCTCCGCCGCTGATGTCCTCAAGCCCCGCGATCATGCGCAGGGCGGTGGACTTGCCACAGCCGGAGGGGCCGACCAGGACCATGAACTCGCCGTCCCTGATCTCAAGGTCGAGGCCGTTCACGGCTTTGACGCCGCCCGCATAGATCTTGTCGACTTTGCTGAGAACGATGGATGCCATGGATGTCCTTACCGCCCCGGGCCAACCCCGTGTTCACCCGATATTGGATACGTTTTCATGCATCTCATCGGAAACGGACATCGGTGTCAAGAGGTTGCCCGGTTCTGGCCTGTCAGCAGGGCGGTCGTTATGCCTCCGTAGTGGATCGTTCGCGGAAAACATGATGGAATCGTTTCCATGAACATGCGTCGCGCGACGATCAGGGATGTCGCCGGGGCGGCCGGGGTCGGGGTCGCCACCGTGTCACGGGTCCTGTCGGGGGGGTCGGCGAGCCCCGAGACCAGGGAGCGGGTGCTGACGGTCGCGGCCCAGCTCGACTACCGGCCCAGCGCGCTCGGCCGCAACCTGCGCCAGCGCCGTTCGGGCGGGATCGGGTTGCTGCTGCCCGACATCACCGACACCTTCTACGGGCGGGTGGCCGACGGGGTGCTCGCCTGCGCGCGCTCGGCGGGCGAGCCGGTGATCGTGGGCACCACCGGCGACGACCCCGAGCGCGAGGCCGAGCTGATCGGCATGCTCATGGAGCAGGGGGTGGACCGGCTGGTCGCCATCCCCTCGGGGGACGGCGAGAGCTGGGCGCCGACCCTGCGGGCCGGGCTGACCATCGTGTTCGCGCACCGGACCTCGGCCGGGTACGACGACGTCCCGGCCGTGCTGGCCGACGACCGCGCCGGGGTCAGGACCGCGGTGGACTACCTGACCGGTCTTGGACACCGGCGCATCGCCTACCTGGGCGGCCCGGGGCAGGCCCAGCGGCTGACGACCTTCCGGCAGGCGCTGGGCCCGCTGGTGGACGAGGAGCTCATCGTGGTGGCCCGGGGCAGCCGCGACTCCGCCTACGCGGCCGCGGCCGGGCTCTTCCAGCACCGGCCCGACCTGACCGCGGTGCTGGCGGGCGGCAACCTGCTGGGCGAGGCGGCCGTGCTGGCCGCGCGGGAGCTGGACCTGCGCCTGCCCAGGGACATGTCCCTGATCATGTTCGACGACGTGCCGTGGGCCGAGCTCTGCTCGCCGTCGCTGACGGTGATCGCCCAGCCGGCCCAGGACATCGGCTACCGCGCCGCGGAGCTGGTGCTCCGCGGCGGCGGTGGCAGGCGCCCGCGCGGCGTGCTGCTGCCGACCGAGCTGATCGTCAGGGGCAGTTGCGCGGCTAGAGGGACTTCTCGATCGCCGCGATGACGGCGGGGTCGGCCGGCTCGACGGCCGGCCTGAACCTGGCCACCACCTCGCCGTCCGCGGAGACGAGGAACTTCTCGAAGTTCCACTGGACGTCCCCGGCGTTGCCCTCGGCGTCGGGGACCTCGGTGAGCTCGGCGTAGAGGGGGTGCCTGCCCTCGCCGTTGACCTCGGTCTTGGCCAGCAGCGGGAAGTCGACGCCGTAGGTGGTGGAGCAGAAGTCCTGGATCTCCTCGGCGCTGCCCGGCTCCTGGCCCATGAACTGGTTGCACGGCACGCCGACCACGGTGAGGCCCCGCTCGCCGTAGGTCCGCTGGAGCTCGACGAGCCCGGCGTACTGCGGCGTCAGCCCGCACTTGGAGGCGACGTTCACGACGAGGGCGGCCCCGTCGCCGGCCAGCTCGGCCAGGGTGGTGGGGGTGCCGGAAAGAGTCTGTACGTCGATATCACGAATTCCCATGCCGAGCACCCTAATCCACCAGTCACATTTAAGAGTTATGTGGTCCATAAAGTGAAATGTGACTGACGCCACAGGCGGGACGCCGCCCGCCTCACCATTGCTCTGATCATTCTCTTACCGATCTCTGACATGGCTCCTGACACGACGATGTCGGCTGGCCCGCCGCCGGATCCCGGGGCATCGTGACGCCGGTCCCCCGACCTCAAGGCACAAGGGAGTCCCATGTCGACGCTTCGCCGTACCGGTGTGCTGGTGATCACTTCGGTGCTCGCCCTCGGCACCACCACGGTCGCCCAGGCGTCCTCGGCGCGTATGGACAACCGGGCGGTCGCCAGGCCGATGGTGTCCGCGCACGGCTGGAACAGCACTCAGTTCGACTGCCTCAGCAGGCTCTGGACCAAGGAGAGCAACTGGAACCACCGCGCCCACAACCGCTCCTCGGGCGCGTACGGCATCCCGCAGGCGCTTCCCGGCGGGAAGATGGCCAGCGCGGGCCGCGACTGGCGCACCAACCCCAGGACACAGATCACATGGGGCCTGGGGTACGTCAAGCAGCGCTACGGCTCGCCGTGCCGGGCGTGGTCGCACTTCCTCACGCGGGGCTGGTACTGACCGGGAACGAGTGCGCCGAAACCCCATGGTGGGCTGATTTTCATATCGCCTTCCGGCATGGGTGATTCGCCCGTCGTAATCGACCAACCCTCGAATCACCCGTAAATCCCGAAGATCGGGCAAACACCTTCCCTTCGCGTGTCCCAACCGCCCTCCGGCGCTCTCCGGCGTACTAGAAAGCCGCCTAGAGAGACCGCCGCGGCGTCTCATGCCGGAAACAGGCCGGCGAGACCGCGCGGGCGTCCCCGTCCGGGCCACGGACGCCGGATCGTCAGGCGGGCGAGCGCATCCGTGCCCTCGCCCGCCCCCGCACGCGGCCCGAGGACAAGGAACCATGTGAACAGCAGCAACCGTGTTCTACGCGGTACCGTCGTGACCGTTCTCGCCGCCTCGGCGATGGTCGGCCCGTCGACGGCGGGAAGAGCGGAGAGCAGCGCCGAGTCGTCCAGGAAAGGGACGGCCCGGATGGTGCACCGCTTCACCTGGGTGACCCAGGTGAAGCCCACGATGAAGGCGGTCGCCAGGACCGCCAAGAGCAGGAACAAGACGATCGCCTACCGCCTGGTCTCCCGGCGAGCCTGGCCGCACAGGCAGTTCCGCTGCCTGGACAGCCTGTGGACCCGGGAGAGCAACTGGAACCACCGCGCGTACAACCGCTCCTCGGGGGCCTACGGCATCCCGCAGGCGCTGCCCGGCTCGAAGATGGGCGGCAGCGGCGGCGACTGGCGGTACAACCCGATCACGCAGATCCACTGGGGTCTGCGCTACATCAAGAGCCGCTACGGGTCACCGTGCGGCGCGTGGGGTCACTTCCGGTCGAGCAACTGGTACTGACCCGCCCGGAGAGTGTCCAGGGGAAGGGAACACTCTCCCGGCGCCCGGGGCCTTCGGGTCCCGGGCGCCACCCCCGCGGCCGGCCGGTTCCGTTGACGCACGTACAACGTACGTGTCACCCTCGGAAAGGTACGTACGGTGTACGTCTCCGGGAGGCCCCCATGTCGACGCACGATCTCTACGCCATCCCCGCCGAGCTCTCCACCTGGGACGTCGAGGCGGCCGGGGCCGCCCGGTTCACCTGGGAGTACGACGAGGGCAGGGACCGCATGCTCGCCCTGTACCAGAAGGGCAAGGACAGGCAGTGGGACTCGGTCAGGCGCATCGACTGGGACCTGGAGGTCGACCCCTACGACGTGCTCGGCGTCCCCGACCAGACCCTGGCGATCCACGGCAGCCCGCTGTGGGAGCGGATGGACGAGCGGCAGCGCGCCGACGTGCGGCTGCACAACGCCTCCTGGCAGTTCTCCCAGTTCCTGCACGGCGAGCAGGGCGCGATGATCTGCTCGGCCAGGATCGTGGAGTCGGTGCCCGACCTGGACTCCAAGTTCTACGCCGCCACCCAGACCATGGACGAGGCCCGGCACGCCGAGACCTACGCCCGCTTCCTGCAGGAGAAGGTGGGCCTGGCCTACCCGATCAACCCCCACCTCAAGGCCCTGCTCGACAGCACGCTCGGCGACTCCCGCTGGGACATGCCCTACCTGGGCATGCAGGTGCTCATCGAGGGCCTCGCGCTGGCCGCCTTCGGCGTCATGCGCGACATCACCACCAAGCCGCTGCCCAAGCAGATCCTCGCCTACGTCATGCAGGACGAGGCCCGGCACGTGGCCTTCGGCCGGATGGCGCTGCGCGACCACTACGCCCAGCTGAGCGCGTCCGAGCTGCGCGAGCGCGAGGACTTCGTCATCGAGGGCTGTTACCTGATGCGCGACCGGCTGCGCGGCCGGGAGATCTGGGAGACCCTGGGCCTGAACAAGGCCGAGGAGGCCGAGGCCATGGAGTGCGTCGACCGGTCGGAGTACCTGAGGATCTTCCGCTCGCTGCTCTTCAGCCGGATCGTGCCCTGCGTCAGGGACATCGGGCTGTGGAGCCCCCGCCTGCAGCAGGCCTACGCCGACATGGGCGTGCTGGAGATGGCGGGCCAGGACCTGGAGCGGCTGATGCGCCAGGACGAGGAGATCGCCGAGCGGATCGACGCCGAACGGTTCGCCGCCGAGGAGGCCGAACGCCACGCCGAGGTCGTCGAGACCGTCACCCTGGGCGGCACCTGACGCCTCCCCCGGCCCGGACGAAAGCGCTCCCCACGCCCGTCCTCGGCCCGTCCCACCCCCGGCCGCGCGATCGCCTCACGGGCGCCGCCTCACGGCAGGTCGAGGGCGCTCAGGCCGAGCAGGAACGCCTGCCGGTCGCGGGTCGTCAGGGTCTCGTACGGCCGCGCGGCGCGGTCGTTGGTCCCGGCCTCGATCCGTTCCCGGACCGGTCCCGGAGGCAGGGAGATCATCTGGGCGGCGGTCAGCCCCGCCCTCCCCCAGGCGCCGGCGTGCGCGTCGGCGCGGTGGTAGCGCAGCACCGCCAGCCGGTTGAACAGCAGCACGCCCGGCGGGGTCCCCGGGGGCTCGTACGGCGGCGCGACCTGGGCGAAGGCGGCCCCGCCGGTCGCCGCGCCCGCCTCCACGAGCCGCCCGGCGACACCCGCCAGCTCGGGCAGCCTGTCGGCCTGGGCGGCCCACAACCGGCCGGTCACCGCCGCGTGCACCTCGTACAGGGAGGCGATGAAGGCGCGGGTGACCGGGGTCGCGCGCAGCGCGCCGGTCCCGGCGGCACCCGGCGCGATGCCGGAGGCGGCGCCGGGGGCGGCGTCAGGGGCCGTGTGGGGGGCGGTGCGAGGGGCGGCCCCGGGGGCCGCTGGAGGGGCCGTGCGGGGGGTGGCCTCGGGGGCGTCGTCCTCGGCAAGGGTGCCCTGGGCGAGGTGGACGTCGATCTCGGCCCGCCGCAGCGGGTTGTAGCGGTACACGGCGGCCAGCCCCGCGGGGGTGAGCGGCCTGACCGGGAGCACGAACCGGAGATCGACCAGCAGGTCGGCCTGCAGACCCGAGCGCTCGGCGAGTTCCCGGCTGAGCGGCCTGCTCGCGATGTGGACCCCGAGGTTGACCGCGTCGATCAGCGGGCCGAGCGACGCCGCGTAGCCGGGGAGATCATCGAAGCGGGACATGCTGCGTTATCTTGCCGCATTTTTTACCGTCCGATCCCGGCGAGCACGACGGCGGCGGCCCCGGCGACGACGGTGAGGGTGCCGATCCAGGCGACGAGGGCGTCGGCCCGGTCGTCGAGGGGCCCGCCCCGGCGGAGGGCCTCCTGGGCGCGCCGGTAGCGGATGCCGGTCTGGGTCAGCAGCAGGACCGCGCAGAACACGGCGGGGACGAACAGCAGGGCGACCCCGGCCGGGGCACCGGCGCGCAGGGCCACCCCGGCGCCGCCCAGGCCCCCGGCCGCCAGCACGGTGGCGGTACGGACCCAGGCGAACCGGGTCCGCTCACCCTGCAGGCCCGAGTCGCCGGCCCCCCGGAAGCCTTCGGCGTCCCCGGCACCCCCGGCACCCCCGGTGCTCTCGGTGCTCTCGGCGTCCCCGGTGCTCTCGGCGTCCCCGGTGCCGCCCGGGGTGTTCATCGGGACAGCAGGATGAGGATCAGGGCGAGCACCGCGACCGCCGCCACGCCGTACCCGAACAGCGGGGCCAGGGCGGGGGGCGGGAGCGGCGCGGAGGCGCGCAGGGCGCGCTGGACGCTGCGCCAGCGCGGGTAGGCCATCGCGGCGGCCAGGGCGGACAGCGAGATCAGGACCACCGCGAGCAGGGTCCGCATCCACGGGATGAAGACGTCGGCCGAGACCGCGGCCATGGCGACGCCGCCCGCGCTGAGCGCGAGCGACGTACTCAACCAGGTCAGATAGGTGCGTTCGTTGGCGAGGGTGAACCGGGGATCCGGTTCGTTGTCCGGGGAGTCCATGGGACCGACGCTATTTCAGCGGTATTCCCCCGGGGAAAAGCGGGTTCGGCGCGGGCCGCCGGCGACCGTGCGGGCCACCGGTGACCGTGGGCGCCGGCGGACCGCCTGGCCCGTCACCCGCCGGGTCCGTCACCCGCAGGCGCTGGTCAGCTCCTGGACCCATCCCACCGAGTCGGTCGCCACCTTCTGCGCGGCGTCGACGGCGCTGTTGGCGTCGGTGACGTTGAAGCCCTGCAGGCTGTTGGAGACGCCGTCGGCCGCCTCCTTCAGGGAGGTGTTTGCGGCCTTGTCGGCGAGGTCACCGAGCTTGGCGCCCCCGTCGTTCAGCGCCTTCTCCATCGCGGCGGGGTCGTTGAGCAGGCCGGAGACCTTGGCGGCGGTCTCGGTGACGATGCCCGCCGCCTGAACGCACTGCTGTGCCTTGTCGATGCCCTGGCTCACCTGCTGGACTTCGGAGCAGCCCGTGAGCAGCAGGGCGGCGGCCACCGCCGAGGCGGCGAGGACGGGGATTCGTCGCGGAAGGGGTCGCATGTCCCGACCCTACCCAACGTGCCGGCGCCACAGGCGCCGCCGTACCGGCTCGTTACCCGCGGGGCGCCGATCCGGAACGGGGGGCGGTGAGCGGGAGCGTCACGGCCGGGGCCGTACGATTCTGGGTAGTTCACACGAGGGGGAAACATGGAACTCTGCCAGCATCTCACCGCGGCACGGACCCAGGACCCGCCGGCGCGCACACCCCAGGGGTGCGAGGAGTGCCTGGCCATGGGCTCCCGCTGGGTCCACCTGCGCAGGTGCATGTCCTGCGGCCACATCGGCTGCTGCGACTCCTCGCCCCACCGGCACGCCACCGCCCACGCCACGCAGGACGACCACCCGGTCGTCGCCTCGTTCGAACCGGGCGAGAACTGGCGCTGGTGCTACGTGGACAACGCCATGGGGTAGGCGCTCAGTCGCGCTCCAGCGTGGCCTCCTCGAAGTCGATCTCGTGGAGGATCCTGCTGAGCACCTCGTCGTCGACGCGCCGCTCGTCGCGGAGGTCGATGAGGACCTCGCGCTCGACCGCCAGCATCTCCCTGCGGAGCCTGCGGTAGACGGTGCTGGGCGTCTCCTCGCCCGCCGGGCCGGTCCCGCCCCCCAGCCGCTCCCAGGCGGCGAGCGCGCGGCGCTCGGTGCGCGACCTGAGCTGGTCGACCACCTCCCGGTGCACCTCGTCGATCCCGTCGGCCACCAGTTCGTCCAGGCGGGCCAGCGACGCCGAGGCCGCGGCCTGCTGGGCGGCGGCCTCGGACAGGTTGTCGGCGTAGATCTCCTGGTCGTTGGAGATCCTCAGCCTGCGGATCAGCGCCGGGAACGTCAGGCCCTGAAGGAGCAGGGTGCCGATCACCACCGCGAAGGTGAGGAAGAGCAGCATGTCGCGGCCCTCGAAGCTCTGCGGGATGGCGAAGGCCGCCGCCAGGGACACCACGCCGCGCATGCCGGCCCAGCTCACGATGGTCGCGTACCGCCAGGACGGGGGGTGGGTCTCGCGCTCGCGGACCTTCCTCGACAGGATCCTGGGCAGGTAGAGGCTGGGCACCACCCAGACCGCCCTGGAGACCACCACCGCCGCGAAGACGGCCAGGGCCATCCCGGCGAGCTCCCACCGGTCGCCCCACTCCAGCCCCCTGACGATCGGCCACAGCTGCAGGCCGATCAGCGCGAAGACGATCGTCTCCAGGAAGAAGCCGAGGACCCGCCAGATCGCGTCGGACAGCAGGCGGGTGCCGAAGCCGGCCCTGGGCATCCGGTGCCCGATGTAGAGGCCGACGATCACGACGACGATCACCCCGGAGACGTGCACGCTCTCGGCCGCCAGGTAGACGGCGAACGGGGCCAGCAGCATCACGGTGTTCTCGACGAGCGCCTCGCGCACCCGCAGCAGCACCCAGGTCAGCATCCAGGCGAGCGCCAGGCCCATGATCACACCGCCTGCCGCGGCCTGGACGAAGTCGACGGTGACGTCCAGCCAGGTGAGGCCCTGCCCCAGCGCGGCGGCGATGGCCACCCGGTAGGCGGTGAGCGCGGTGGCGTCGTTGAAGAGGCTCTCCCCCACCAGGATGGTGACCACCTTGCGGGGCAGCCCGAGCCTGCGGGCCACGGCGACGGCGGCGACCGCGTCGGGCGGGGCCACGATGGCGCCCAGCGCGAACGCGGCGGCCAGCGGCAGGTCGGGCAGGAGCAGGTGGGTGACCCCGCCGACGACCAGCGTGGTGAACAGCACCAGGCCGATCGACAACAGGGCGACCGGCCTGCGGAAGTCCTTGAGCCTCAGGTAGGAGCTGTCGATCGCCGCCGCGTACAGCAGCGGCGGCAGGAAGACCAGCAGGACGAGCTCGGGGTCGAGCTCGTAGGTGGGGAACAGCGGGGACAGCACGAGCCCCGCCAGCACCAGCAGCAGCGGCGCCGGCCATCCCCTGCGCCTGGACACCGCGGCCACGGCGAGCCCGACGACCGACACGGCCAGCATCTGCAGCACCGTCGACTGGTCCACGCCACACCGCCCGATCGGGATTCGATCAACCCGCCCGCCCGGGGCCTCCGGGGAGCCGCCCGCGAGGGCGGGACGCCGACAGGCGCCGGGGGTCCGCATCCGGCGGACGGGTCACCGTATCCCCTCGGGGGCCGGACTGGCGAACGGACGCGACGGGAACCGGCCCGCCCGGTCCGGTCACGCGGTCGCCGGTACGGCACCGGCGACGATCACCAGTCGCGCCGGTCGCCCCGGTCGCCCCGGTCAGCCCGGCGCCTGCCCTCGTGGCGCCCGTCCTCGTAGCGGGGCTCCTCGTAGCGGGGCTCCTCGTACCGGGGCTCCTCGTAGCGCTGGTCGGGGTGCTGCTCGTCGTGGCGCTGTTCGGGACGGAGCCGGTCGCCGGTGGAGTGCGGCGTCTCCGGCACATACGGGCGCGGCAGCCGCTGGTCCGGCGCGGAGCGGCCGAACAGGCCCAGCGGGTCGGACGGGTCGACGTCCTGCTGCGGGTAGGAGGGGGGCGAGCTGTACAGGTCCCGCAGGTCGGCGGGGTGCCCGGCCTGGTGGGGCTGCTGGGCGCCGGGCGCGTAGGGATCGGGCACGTAGGGATCGGGCTGCGCGGAGGAGGGGTAGCCGTAGGGCGCCTGCGCGGCTCCCTGCGCGGCCTGCTGGGCGGCGAACCCGAAGGGGTCGGTCGAGTTCTGGTGCGCCTGCGCGTAGGGGTCGGGCTCCACCGGGCGGGCGGAGCCGGGAAGCCGGTCGGCCGGCGGCGCGAAGGGGTCGACCGGCTGGGCCGCCCCGGCCGGTCCGGCCGGTCCGGCCGGTCCGGCCGGTCCGGCCGGCCTCTGCCGGTCGGCCGGGACCGCGAAGGGGTCCGCCTGGCGCGGCTGCGACGACACGTCGTACTGCTCGGGCCGCGGGGCGCCGTACGGGCCCTGCGGGGCGGGCGCGCCGTAGAAGTCGGCCTGCGGGACCGGACCGGGGTAGGCGTCCGGGCGCGGCGTGCCGTACGGCTCCGGCCGCCGGCCGCCGCCGGGGTAGGCCTCCGGCTGCGGGGCGCCGTACGGGCCGGGTCGCCGGTCGTTCTGGTAGGGG
This sequence comes from Streptosporangium sp. DT93, assembly GCF_049844535.1. NCBI lineage: Bacteria > Bacillati > Actinomycetota > Actinomycetes > Streptosporangiales > Streptosporangiaceae > Streptosporangium > Streptosporangium sp. DT93. The sequence continues at coordinate 90,263 of NZ_JBNCLF010000002.1, read as the reverse complement.
TCGCCGGGCAGCTGGTAGCCGGCCTCGCCGGGCACCGGGTCCGCGCCGGGCGGCTCGACGGGCTGGGGCTGCCCGTAGGGCAGCGCGTCGTTCACGATGAGGTTCTCGCGCGGCACGGCGTCGGCCTGGCCGTACCCGGTGGGCGGCGTGCGGTCGGAGGGCCGGTCGGGGGCGGGCGTGACGCCTCGCGCGACGAGCACGTCGTTCGGCCCGAGCGCCGGGGCCTGGCGGGGCTCGCCCGGGTCGGTGTGACCACCGGCCGGGTCGGCGTACTGCTGCGGCTGGGCGTAGTCCTCGGGCCGCGGCCGGGCGTACTGGCCGGTGCCGGGGTACTCACCGTAGGCCTGCGGCTCGGCGTGGGGGGGCTGCTCGGCCCGGACGGGCTCGTCCACCTCGTCGGGATACTGCCCGCCGGCCTCGACGAAGCCCTCGTCGAGGGTGTCGACCAGGCGCCCCACGTCGTTCATGGGCATGCGGAAACTCGCCGTGCACATCTCACCGCGCCACAGGCTCAGCACCAGGGTGCCCTCGTGCCAGGTGACCCTGAGCACCCGCTCCTGGCCACGCTCGTCAAAGAACACCTCACCGAACGACGGCAACGGCACAACTTCCGACATGGAAGACATGTTCCTTTAACCAGCCCTTATTCGTCCACTCAACCTCAGGAAACCCTACCGAACCGGCCTTTCCCTCCCTATCTTCCGCCCCAGGACACCAGAACGATAGATCTTCCGTGACCTTGCGGGGCTCGACGAGCAGGGTGATCCAGCCAGTTTGCCATGCGAGGTGAACTCCGGGTCCCGGAATACCGCCATGCGTCCGTGCGGCAGGGCGCCCGCGCCCCGGCCGGAACCGGCCGGGGCCCGCCGCGGACGCCGCGACCGTCGGGGTGAACGGGTACGGTTGGCTGTCGTGCCGACCGACTCCATCGCCCCGTCAGAAGACGTCCCCTCGACGGCGGATCTTCCCCCCGTCGAGGACATGCTGAGCACCGCCGTCGAGGCGGTGGGCGGGGTCGAGCGCCCCGGGCAGATCGCGATGGTGAGGGCGGTGCAGCACTCCATCGAGTCGGGCGACCACCTGGCCGTCCAGGCGGGCACCGGCACCGGCAAGTCGCTGGCCTACCTGATCCCCTCGATCAGGCACGCGATGACCTCCAAGGGCGCCGTGGTCGTCTCCACCGCCACCATCGCGCTCCAGCGCCAGCTCGTCGACCGCGACCTGCCCCGCCTCGCCACGGCCCTGGCCCCGCACCTGCCACACGAGCCGGCGTTCGCGATCCTCAAGGGCCGCCGCAACTACCTGTGCCGGTACAAGGCGAGCGCGGGCTGGCCCGACGACGAGCAGGACCAGCTCTTCGACCCGCGCGAGGTGAACGCGACGGGCCGGATGGTCCAGCGCATCCAGGAGTGGGCGAACGAGACCGAGACCGGCGACCGCGACGAGCTCGTCCCCGGCGTCAACGAGCAGGCCTGGCGACAGTTCTCGGTCAGCGCCCGGGAGTGCCTGGGCGCGATGCGCTGCCCGAACGGCGCCGAGTGCTTCGCCGAGCTGGCCCGCGCCCGCGCCGGTGAGTCCGACATCGTGGTGACCAACCACGCGCTGCTCGCGATCGACGCGATGGAGGACTTCCCGCTGCTGCCCGAGCACGAGGTGGTCGTGGTCGACGAGGCCCACGAGCTGGTCGACCGCGTCACCTCGGTGGTCAGCGGCGAGCTGTCGGAGGCCATGGTCGCGGTGGCCGTGCGGCGCGTCGGCAAGCTCATCGAGCAGCATCTCGCCGACCGGCTGATGGAGGCCGGCGAGGACCTCAAGGCGCTGCTGGCCGCCGCGCCCGCAGGGCGCCTCGACGACCTTCCCGAGGTGCTCGGCATGACGCTCGCGCTGATCCGCGACGCGGCGTGGGCGTGCGTCACCGCGCTGGGGCCGCGCGGCGGCGACAAGGACGACCCGGAGGGGGCGGGGCTGCGCAAGGCGGCCTTCACGTCCCTGGACGAGGTGCACGACACCGCCCAGCGCATGCTCGACGCCTTCGGGCACGCCACGGAGGTCGACCGGGCCGAGGTGGTCTGGCTGGAGGAGGGCAACGACCGGCGCCCTCCCCTGCTGCGGGTGGCGCCGCTCACCGTGGCGGGCATGCTCCGCGACAAGCTCTTCGGCGACCGTACGGTGATCCTGACCTCCGCCACGCTCGCCCTGGGCGGCGCCTTCGAGGGCCTGGCCCGCCAGTGGGGCCTGGGAGCGGGCGGGAACGGCGGGGGCGCCGGCGGAGGCGGGCAGAAGGACGGCAGGGACGCCGGGGAGAGGGGCGGCGGCAAGGACGGCGCGGAGGGCTCGGGGAAGCGGGCGGGCTGGACCGGCCTCGACGTCGGCTCCCCCTTCGACCATCCCCGCAGCGGGATCCTCTACGTCGCCAAGCACCTGCCCCAGCCGGGGCGTGACGGGCTGCCCGAGGCCTACCTCGAGGAGATCACCGAGCTGATCGAGGCCGCGGGGGGGCGCACCCTCGGGCTGTTCTCCTCGATGCGGGCCGCCAAGGCCGCCACCGAGGCATTGCGCGACCGGCTGAGCGTGCCGCTGCTGTGCCAGGGCGACGACTCCACGATGCTGCTGGTCAAGCAGTTCGCCGAGGACGAGCCGACCTGCCTGTTCGGCACGCTCTCCCTCTGGCAGGGCGTCGACGTCCCGGGCCCGTCGCTGCGCCTGGTCATCATCGACCGCATCCCGTTCCCGCGCCCCGACGACCCGCTCAGCTCCGCCCGCCAGCGCCACGTCGCCGCCAAGGGCGGCAACGGGTTCATGTCGGTCGCCGCCACCCACGCCGCGCTCCTGCTGGCCCAGGGCGCGGGCCGCCTGCTGCGCAGCCAGCACGACAAGGGGGTGGTCGCGGTCCTGGACCCGCGCCTCTCCACGGCCCGCTACGCCGGGTTCCTGCGGGACTCGCTGCCGCCCTTCTGGCCCACCGAGGACCCGGCGAAGGTACGCAGCGCCCTCAAGCGCCTCGGCTCCTCCTGACCGGGGGCGGCCCGCGCCCGCGAACCGGCCGGCCGACCACACCGGCCGCGGTGTCCTCCGGCGCGCCGCGCAAGGGTGCGGGCGCGGCCGGGGCGGTACGCTCCCGGCCGGGACGCGCTCAGCCGGTGCCGTCGGCGATGGCGCGCGGGACCTGCACGTAGACCTCAGCCGGTGCCGTCGGCGATGGCCTGCAGCGCCAGCACGTAGGACCTCAGGCCGAAGCCCGCGATGGTGCCGGTGGCCACCGCGGCCACCACCGAGGTGTGCCGGAACTCCTCCCGCGCGGCCGGGTTGGAGATGTGCACCTCCACCAGCGGGGCGGTGCGCTGGGCGATGGCGTCGCGCAGCGCGTAGGAGTAGTGGGTGAACGCGGCCGGGTTCAGCACCACCGGGATCCGCCCGTCGGCCGCCTCGTACAGCCAGCCGAGCATCTCGGCCTCGTCGTTCGTCTGGCGCACGTCGACCGAGAGGCCGAGCGCCCTGCCGGTCTCCCGGCAGAGCTCCGCCAGGTCGGCGAAGGTCTCCGCGCCGTAGACGTCCGGCTCCCGGGTGCCGAGCCTGCCCAGGTTGGGGCCGTTGAGCACGTAGACGGGTCTCATCGGATCACTCACCGCTCCTCGATGACCGCGCGCCTGCCGCGCGGCCGACGTTCCTCACCGGGCCGTTCCCGGCCCCCCGCCGGGCACCCCCGGCGCCGCCGGACCTGCCGTGCCCGCCCGCCTGACGCGCCAGGTGCGTTCCGTACGTCCGGCGCGCCGGGCTCACAGGGCTCACAGGGCTCGTCGAGCTCACAGGGCTCATCGGGCGACCTCGTGGTAGGCGGCCTCGAGAAGCTCCTCCGGCGGGTCGACCAGCGGGGAGACCCTGGCCAGGTCGTCGAGCAGGACGAAGCGCAGCGTGGCGCCGCGGCTCTTCTTGTCGAGGCGCATGTGGTCGCGCAGCTCGGGCCAGGCCTCGCGGCGGTAGGCGGTGGGCAGGCCCACCGAGGTCAGCACGGACCGGGTGCGTTCCACCAGGTCGTCGCCGATCCTGCCGTCCAGGCGCGACAGCTCGGCCGCGTAGACCATGCCGATCGCGACGGCCTCGCCGTGCCGCATCCGGTAGCCCTCGACGCGCTCGATGGCATGGGCCAGGGTGTGGCCGTAGTTCAGGATCTCCCGCAGGCCGCTCTCGCGCAGGTCGGCGCCGACGACGTCGGCCTTGACCTGGATCTTCCGCTCGATCAGCTCCCGGGTGTGCCGCCCCTCGGGGAGCCGGGCGCCCTCGGGGTCGTCCTCGATGAGCCTGAGGATCTCCGGGTCGGCGATGAACCCGCCCTTGATGATCTCCGCGAGGCCGCCCACGTAGTCGTCGCGGGGCACCGAGACCAGCGTGGCCAGGTCGCACAGGACCCCGGCCGGCGGGTGGAAGGACCCGACCAGGTTCTTGCCCTCGGGGGTGTTGATGCCGGTCTTGCCGCCCACCGCCGCGTCGACCATGCCCAGCAGGGTCGTCGGCACCTGCACGACCTTGACGCCGCGCAGCCAGGTGGCGGCGGCGAACCCGGCCAGGTCGGTGGTGGCGCCGCCGCCGACGCCGACCACGGCGTCGGAGCGGGTCATGCCGGCGCGGCCGAAGGCGGACCAGAGCGCGGCGGCCACCTCGGCCGTCTTGGCGCGCTCGGCGTCGGGCACCGGCAGCGGGACGACCTCGTACCCGGCCGCCTCGACCGCGCCGCAGACCGGGCGGGCGATCTCCGGCAGGCCCTCCGGGTGGACCACGGCGACCGTGCGGACCCCGGCGCCCAGCAGGCCGGGCAGCTCACCGAGCACCCCGGCGCCGACCACCACGTCGTACGGGCTCTCGCCCTTCACGGAGATGCGGGTGACGGTCATCTGTCACCGGCCATGGGCGCGCGGGCTGCGTTCTGGAACACGTGGGGACTCCGTGGTGAGGTGTGCCGGTGACCGCGTGCGCGGGCGCGTCGGCGCCCGGTCGCGGTCACTCCTTCAGAAGCGAGACGATCTCGTCCACGACCTCCGCCGGGGAACGGTCGTCGGTCGCCACGGTGATCGTGGCCAGGCCACTGTAGACGGGGCGGCGGGCGTCCATCAGCTTCTTGAGCTGGCTGCGCGGGTTCAGCACGAGCAGCGGGCGCGCCGACGCCAGGCCCACCCGCTGCACCGCGTTGGAGAGACCGACCTCCAGGTAGACGACCGGGTGGGGGGCCAGCAGCTCGCGGGTGGCCTCGGCGAGGATCGCGCCGCCGCCGAGGGCCAGCACGCCGTCGTGCTCGGCCAGCGCCCGCCGCACGGCGTCGGCCTCCATCGCGCGGAAGGCCTCCTCACCGTCCTCGATGAAGACGTCGCTCACCGGCTTGCCCGCCGCGAGCTCCACGTCGGCGTCGGTGTCGCGGAAGGCCACGCCGAGCCGGTCGGCCAGAAGCCGTCCTGCGGTCGACTTGCCCGACCCGGGAGGGCCGATCAGCACTGCTCGGGGACTCACGTGTTCTCCTCGGACCGCGGGCCGCCCGCCGGGAGGCCGGAGGCTCCCCGGGCCTGGCGCCCGCTCACTTGATCACCAATGACGAGAGGTAGCCGGACAGGTTGCGGGCGACCTCGTCGACGGAGTCTCCGCCGAACTTCTCGATCACGGCGTCGGCCAGGATCAGCGCGACCATCGCCTCGGCGACGATCGCGGCGGCCGGGACCGCGCACACGTCGGAACGCTCGTGGTGGGCCTTGGCCGCCTCGCCGGTCAGCACGTCGATGGTGGCCAGCGCCCTGGGGACGGTGGAGATCGGCTTCATCGCGGCGCTGACGCGCAGCGGCTCGCCGTTGGTCATGCCGCCCTCGACGCCGCCGGCCCGGTTGGTGATCCGGCGGACGCCGCTCTCGGTGTTCTCGATCTCGTCGTGGGCCCGGGAGCCCGGACGGCGGGCCGTCTCGAAGCCGTCCCCGACCGCGACGCCCTTGATCGCCTGGATGCCCATCAGCCCGGCCGCGAGGCGGGCGTCGAGGCGGCGGTCCCAGTGGGTGTAGCTTCCCAGGCCCGGCGGCAGGCCGTAGGCGACGACCTCGACGACGCCGCCGAGGGTGTCGCCGTCCTTGTGGGCCCTGTCGATCTCGGCGACCATCGCGGCGCTGCCCTCGGGGTCGGCGCAGCGCACCGGGTCGGCGTCGATCGCCTCCAGGTCGCCGGGCCCCGGCAGGACGCCCCGGGTGGCCGCGGCCCCGCCGATCGAGACGACGTGGCTGACGATGTCGACGTCGAGGGCCTGCTTGAGGAAGCTCCGCGCCACCTGGCCGAGCGCGACGCGGGCGGCGGTCTCGCGGGCGCTGGCCCGGTCGAGCACCGGGCGCGCGTCGTCGAAGCCGTACTTCTGCATGCCGGCGAGGTCGGCGTGGCCCGGGCGGGGGCGGGAACGCGGCGCGTTGCGCGCCTGGCCCTCCAGCACCTCCGGATCGACCGGGTCGGCCGCCATGACCGTCTCCCACTTGGGCCATTCGGTGTTGCCGACGCGGATGGCGACGGGGCTGCCGAGGGTGCGGCCGTGGCGGACCCCGCCCGCGATCGTGACGAGGTCCTGCTCGAACTTCATCCGCGCCCCGCGGCCGTAGCCGAGGCGGCGGCGGCGCAGCGCCTCGCCCAGCTGGGCCGTGGTCACCTCCACCCCGGCGGGCAACCCTTCCAGGATCGCGACGAGCTCGGGGCCGTGGGACTCTCCGGCGGTCAACCAGCGCAACATGGTGCCAAGTCTTCCACGTGCCGCCCACTGGAATGGTCCGGGTTCACAGGTTGAGACACGCCGGGGCCCACCGGGCCGTACGGGAGGGGACGGAGCGCGGTGGGAACGGCGGCGGGTTCAGAGTGCGGTGAGGACTGCGGCGAGGGTGCCCGCCGCCATGAACGGGCCGAAGGGGATCTCGCTCTCGCGGCCCGCGCGGCGCAGGAGCAGCAGGGCGGCCCCGTAGAGGCCACCGGCCGCCAGGCCGAGGAAGGCGCCGGTCACCAGGGTGTCCCAGCCCAGCCAGCCCAGGGCGGTGCCCAGGCTCCCGGCGAACTTGACGTCGCCCAGCCCCATGCCCGCCGGGTTGATCAGGAAGAGCACCAGGTAGAACCCGGCCAGGGCGAGGCCGCCGAGCCCGGCTCCGAGCAGGTCGGCGAGGCGGCCGTCGGCGAGGGCCGACGCGGCCAGCGGGGCGGCGGTGCCCAGGTAGGCGGCCAGGGTGAGCCGGTCGGGCAGGCGGTGGACCGCGACGTCCACGAAGACCAGGACGACGGCCACCACCGCCAGCCAGCCGAAGGCGAGCAGCTCCCCCGCCCTCCCGGCCGTCGTCACCCCGGTCCCGGCGGGCAGGCCGGGCCACAGCGCACGCAGCGCCAGGGCCGCCAGCACGGTCGCGGTGGCCGCCTCGACGGCGCCGGCCGCCGGGCGGGAGCGGGCGGGCCGTCTCACTTCGGACGCCCTCTCGCCAGGCGCCGTCTTACCGGGCACCGTCTCCCCGGACACCGTTCCCCCGGGCACCGTCTCCCCGGACAGCCTCTCGTCGGGCAGCCTCTCGTCGGGCAGCCTCTCGTCGGGCAGCCTCTCGTCGGGCACCGCGTACAGGACCACCAGGCGTCGCGTCCGGGAGCCGATCGCCAGACCCGCCAGACCCGCCAGGACGGTGAGAAGCACGAGGGAGGCCGGGGGGCTCATGGGGCGACGATAGCCCGCACCTCCCTCACGCGCCCGCGATCCGGGCGTTCTCCCCCGGCAAGCACGAAGATCCGGCCGCGGGTGTGCGGGGTCAGGTGGCGCGTGGCGCCTCCGGTATTCGTGTCAGGACGGCGCGGAACAGGGCGGCCTTGCCGTCGAAGTGACGGCAGAGCGCGCCCTTGGTCACCCCGGCCGCCCGGACGATCTCCGACAGGCCCACCGCGCCGTGGCCCGGTGCCGCGAACAAGCGTCTGGTCTCCCCGGGAGACCCGCCTGGTCTGCTCGCGCTGCCCGGCCCCGGGCGGCGAGGTGACCTCGGAGGTCATTGACGGGCACCGCGGCGAGCACGGAGGCTGGGGGCAGACCCCCTACCCCCGGAGGGCCGGACGACGTGGACACGGACCGCTTCAGCAAACTGCCCGCGATCATCGCGTCCCTCGTCCTCCTGCCGGTGCTGCTCGAACTCCTCGCCTGGTACATCGAGGGCGAGGAGTACGACGTGGCCCGCGCGATCACCGTGATCTCGGTGATCGTCACGCTCGCCCTGGTCGCCACCGCGCTCGGCCGGATCCGGGCGCGGCTGCCGGTGCTGCTGGTCGTCGGGCTGACCGTCACCGCGGCGGGCGAGGCCGTGCTGGGCTTCGTGGCGGCCTTCGGTCCTGTGCTCTGGCGGGGCGGGGTGCCGGGCGAGGTGCACGGGCTGATCACCACGGGGATCAGCGTGTTCGCCGTCGTCACCGGCGTCTACCTGCTCGTCCAGTACCGGCGGGGCCTCTACCTGCCCTACCTGGAGGCCGGGATGGGCCCGCTGCCGACCTCCACCAAGCGCAAGGTGATCGGCGAGTCGGAGATCCTGATCCGCACCATGCCCGGCATCGGGCCCTCGGTGGAGAAGGCCCTGACCAGCTGTGTCGCCATGGCCGACCAGGAGGACCTGCACTTCGTCGCCTACTACGCCGACAAGCGGTGCCGCTTCTACGTGGACGTGCTCGACGACGCCGACCTGGCCCACTTCTTCCACGACACCGACCAGGAGCAGCGCAGGAAGATCTACCTCCAGGCCGGCAACCAGCTCAGCTGGCTCACCCAGCGGCTCGACCGGCAGCTCCACCGGATGGAGGGCGGTTCCCTGGTCCGCACGGTCCTCGACGTGGAGCGCGGGGCGATGTACCTCCACTGGATCGACGAGACCCGCTACCTGGTCGGGGTGACCCTGGACCAGCGCAGGGTCGACGCCGCCGACACCAAGCTGGCCGAGCTCGTGGACCTGATCCGCGGGCACTTCGGCCTCCCGCCGATCAACCAGCGCACGCGTCCCCCCACCTCGCAGGGGCACCTGCGTTCCGTCCCGAGGAGTGAACGGTGGCCCGAATCGGGCTCTTGATCGTCGTTGTCGGCCTCGGCTGGCTGTCCGCCGACCTGGGAGGCGTGCGCGAGCTGGAGCACTCGGGCGCGTACGTGCTCCTCAGCAGCCTGCTGCTGGCGATCGGCCTGTACGGCAGCACGCACGGCATCGACCGCGCCGAGGCCAGGGAGCACGTCCGGCTGATCACGCTGGCGGTCACCGTCGGGGTGCTGCTCAAGGCGGCGTTCATCGCCGGGGTGGTCCACCTCGTCTCCGGCGACCCCCGCGCGCTGATCATGGCGGTGGTGGTCGCCCAGATCGACCCGCTCTCGGTCGCCGGGGTGATGCGGGACGACCGGCTCTCCCCCCGGGCGAAGACCGTCCTCGGGGCCTGGTCCTCGTTCGACGACCCGGTGACGATCATCCTGGCCGTCTACGCGGCGGCGCTGGTGAGCGGTTCGGGCCAGGGCGGCCTGTCGGCCTCCTACTTCGCCGACCTGGGATGGAACGCGCTGTTCGCGATCGCCGCCTACCTGGTGTGGCGGCTGGTCAGGAAGGCCCCGCCGGTCCTGACCTACCTGGCGGCGGCCGGGGCGGTCGCCTCGGCCGCGTGGAGTTCCCTCATGCTCGGCGTGGCGACAGCCGGGCTGTACCTGCGCCTGCCGGACGCGCGCTGGCTCGGCCGGGCGGTGGGCGCGGCGTTCGCGCTCTCGGCGTTCCTGATGGGCCTGCTGCTCGTCGGCGGGACGAACATGGGGACGGGCGTGCTGCTCGGGCTGGCCGCGTACGCGGCGCAGATGGTCGCGGCGCTGGCGCTCACCCACGGCCTGCCCGTCATCGACCGGGTGCACCTGGGGCTGGCCCAGCAGAACGGCGTGACGGCCGTGATCCTCGCGCTGGTCTTCGAGCGTGACTTCGGCGGGTTCGTCGCCGTGATCGCCCCGGCGATCCTGACGGTCAACCTCGTCCACGCGGTGGCCAACCGAACCGCCGACGCCTGGGGGACTCGGCGGGCTCGGCGGGCTCTTCCATCCGCGCCACGGTGACCTCGGGGCCCAGCCCGTCCAGGGTGCCCGACTCGACCGCGGCCAGGACGCGCAGCAGGTCGCCCTCGACGACGAAGGGCACCGGGCCGGCGACGTCCACCACCACGGCGGCGGCGCCCTCGTGCACGGCGGCCCGGCAGACCTGAAGGGCGGTGGCCTGGATGGGCCGGGCGTCGGCGCGCCACCGGCGCAGCGGGTCCGCCCCGGTGAAGGCGAGCACCGCCTCGCGGCCGTCGGCGCCGACGAGCTTCGGGAGGGCCATCTCGCTCTCCTTCTCCTGCCGCAGGCCGTGCTCGCCGATCTCCGACTCCTTCAGCAGGGCGACCACCGGCACGAGCAGCCGGGCTCCGCCGAGGGCGGTGACCACCTCGCCCGCGTGCGCCGTCCCCGCGGCGAAGGCGGCGAGCGCGGAGGCGACCGCGGCGTCGGCGGCGCCGTCGTCGCCGGGGACCAGGGGCTGCGGAATGCTCGGCACGAACCGGGAGCCTACCGGCGGCCGGGACGGGCGGGCGACCGCCGCGCCCCGGTCACCGTTCCCCGCCTTCGGGTACGGCCCCGGTCGCGCTCCTCACCCCGGGGCGCCCGGTCCCGGGTACCCGCCCCGGCGTTCCGGGGAGGCGAGGACGCGGGAGGTTCTCAGCCGAGGTCGGCGATGGCGGCCACCGGCCCTCCCCCGCTGGGTCCCTGGTGGACCGCGGCGACCGAGACGAACACGGCCGGGTCGCCGGTGACGCTGGCCGCGACACCGCCGACGGTGGCCTTGATCTGGCGGTGCCAGTGCACGTCGGAGTCGTCGAGCATGATGTTGCGGCGGCCCCGGACGCTGCCCGACGGGTCGGCCTCGCACTTCATGAACACGTTGACCAGCCGGTCGCCCAGGTCGGAGGGGTGGGGGCGCTCGGGCAGCTCGATGCCGCTGGAGCGGATCGCCTCCCAGATGCCGTCGGCGTCCAGGGCGTCCCTCATCACCGAGTGGCCGATCCGGTAGCGGCCGCCGATGCCCCGTACGTTGCCGACGACCACGATCTGCGCGCGGTCCAGCTCGACGCCCGAGGAGCACGACGCGACCGAGGAGTACAGCGACAGGTCGCGGTGGATCTGGTCGGCGGACGGCATCTCGATCTCGCCCAGCGCCACGGCGATGCCCAGCGCCGTGGTCGAGTTGGAGATGTCCATCGACGGGCCGGTGTCCTCGATCACCACGTCCTGGCCGCGCGACTTCGCGTCGTTGATCGTGGAGAGGGTGAGCAGGGGCGTCTTGGTCTGGACGTAGTGGACGTCGGCGGGGTCGTCGATCCCGGCGAGCTTCATGGCCTCGCGGACCCCTGCGGCGACCTTCTCCACCATCGCGGGGCGGCCGATGTCCTCGGGCAGGATCACCTCGCTCATCGCGATGCCGACGCTCACCCGGGGCTCGTCGCCCGGCTCGGCGTCCGTGGTGGCGAAGATCGTGGCGTGCGGGCTGAGCACGCCGTCGGTGCCGCCCGACCAGACGAGCGGGACGCTCTCCGGGGAGGGGTGCCCCCTGTCCGCGAGCACCTCGCGGAAGGCGCGGTCGGCCAGGATGCGGGTGTAGTCGTTGACGCCGCCGTTGCCCTCGGTCTTGCCGATCACCGCCAGGACGCGGGACGCCTCGATCACCCCCTCGTCGATGAGGCGGGCCAGGCCGGAGGCGTCGGTCACGCTCTCGATGGGCACCTTGCGCACTTCAATGGGTTCCGGCATCCCTGCCACCTTTCACTGAGTCCTGTTCACTTTCGCACCACGGTGCCGGTCTTCCCGGTCAGCGACGTTCCGATCTCCTCCAGGGAGGTGATCACCGAGCGGTCGCCGCCCTGTTCGACGAAGCGCAGCGCGGCCTCGACCTTGGGGCCCATGCTGCCCCCGGCGAAGTGCCCGGCGGCGTGCAGCGTGCGCAGCTCCCTCGCGCCGACCGCGCCCAGGGGCCTGGCCGAGGGGGTGCCGAACCCGACGACCGCGGCGGGGACGTCGGTCGCGATGACCAGGACCGTGGCCCCCACCGCGCGGGCGAGCACGGCGGCGGCCAGGTCCTTGTCGACGACGGCCTCGACGCCGCCGAGCCGCCCGTCGGCGTCGCGGACCACGGGCACGCCCCCGCCGCCCGCGGCCACCACGGTGAACCCGGCGTCCGTCAGCGCCACCACGGCGGGCGCGTCGAGGATCTCCAGCGGTTCCGGGGAGGCCACCACCCGGCGCCAGCCCCGGCCGAAGCGGCGCCAGGTCTGGCCGAGTCCTTCGAGGTGGCGTACCTCGGCCTCGTCGAAGTAGCGGCCGATGGGCTTGACCGGGTCCTGGAAGGCCGGATCCGCGGGATCGACGAGCGTGCGGGTCACCACGACCGCGGCCCGGCCGCCGAGCGCGTCGAGGAGCAGCGTGCCGACGGTGGCCTGCGTCTGGGCCACGCACCAGTCCAGCGGCACGGGCGGGACGACGTGGGCGGAGAGCTGGTTCTTCAGGAGCAGGTTGCCGACCTGGGGGCCGTTGCCGTGGGTGAGCGTCACCCGGTGGCCGTCCTCGACGAGCGCCGCCACGTGGCGTACGGCACGCCCGACCGCGTGGTGCTGGTCCTGGGGGGAGGCCGCGCCGTCGGGCCCCGTCATCGCGTTGCCGCCGAGCGCGATCAGTACTCGCTCACCCACCTGGCTCCCCCATCCGACGCGATTCACCCACCCGGCTCACTCATCCGGCCCGGTTCAGCCACCCGGCTCACCCGTCCGGCCCGGTTGACCTACCCGGCTCACCCGTCCGGCCCGGTTCACTTACCTGTTCCACGTACCCGGCCCGGTTCGCCCACAGGCCGACGCTAACGGCCCGCCCGCCGCGTCTCATGGGCACTCCTTGCCCAAGGAGTGCCTGCCCTTCGGCGCAACCCGCCAACCGGCCGGGGCCCGCTTGTCACCGGAGGCCAACGCCGGCACGGCAACAGGCGCGGGCAGGGCATAGCCCCGGGACGGGACGGCGGGAAAGGCTCGGACCGGGACCTCCCCTTTCCGATGTCCGAGGAGGGATCGAGTGGAGCGGCTCCGGCTCGGCCAGGTCATCGTGATCGTCCTGTGTGTCGCGGCCGGTCTCACGGTGCTCGGCGTCACGGCCGGAAGGCTCGTCGCCGGGAGCGGCACACCCGCCGTCCCCCTCCCGTCGTCGCCGTCTCCGTCGCCGAGGGCCGACATGACCGCCGAGGCCGGGCGGATGGCGTCGGCGGGCCTGCGGGCCGCCAACGACTTCGGCTGCCGGCCCCGCGAGGACGCCCCCCACCCGGTGGTGCTCGTGCACGGGGCACGCGGCAACGGGGCGGCCACCTGGCCGGTGGCGGCCCCGTACCTGGCCAAGCAGGGCTACTGCGTCTTCGCGCTCGACTACGGGTGGAGCAACTCGATCGAGCGCTCGGCCAGGACCCTGGGCGTCTTCGTCGAGGGGGTTCTCCAGGCCACCGGCGCCCGGCAGGTGGCGGTCGTCGGGCACAGCCTCGGGGGGATCGTCCCCCGGGCGTACATGCGCTCGCCGGAGGGGGCGGGCAAGGTCGCGGAGCTGATCACGCTCGGGGCGCCGCACCACCGGCTGACCGGCGAGCTCGCCAGGACGTGCGGCCGGGAGACGGTCTGCGCCGAGCTGCGGCCGGGCTCGCCGCTGATGCGCCGCCTCTCCACCCCCTCCATGGTCGAGCCGGGCGTCGACTACACCGCCCTGGGCCTGCGGGCCGAGCAGGAGGCCGCCTCGACCTTCGTCGAGGGGCCGCCCGAGCGGGTGACCAACCGGCTGCTCCAGGACGACTGCCCGCTCAAGGGGGCCGTCGAGGGCGCGCTGGGGCACAACCTGGAGACGCTCGACCCGGTGATGCTCTCCTACGTCAACAAGGCGCTGGAGACCCCGGGGCCGATGCCCCGCGACTACCGGCCGGACTGCTTCGCGCTCATCCTCTGAACGGCCCGCCGCGAAGCCTGCGAGCGAACGACCCCGGAGCTTCCCGGCCACCCACCCCGGAGCTTCCCGACCCCCGCCCCGAGACCTCCCGGCGAACCACCCCGAAGCCCCCGGGCGAACCGCCTCAAGACCCCCGGACGGCCCGCCCGACCTCCGGGCGAACCACCTCGAGACCTCCGGGGCCGGCTCACCCCGTCAGTGACCGGACGACCTCCCCCACCACCGCCGCGCGGTGCGGCTGCAGGTAGAAGTGGTCGCCGGGAAAGACCCTCAGGGAGAACTCCGAGACGGTGCGGGCCTCCCACGCCTTGGCCTGCTCCGGGGTCACCACCGGGTCGGCGTCGCTGACGACGACGGAGATCGGGGTCCGCAGCGGCGGCCCCGGCCGGTACCGGTACGCCTCCAGCAGACGGAAGTCCGCGCGGACGTAGGGCAGCACGATCTCGCGCATCGCGTGGTGGGCGAGGATCTCCACCTCGGTGCCGCCGAGCTTGTTGAGCTCGGCCACCAGGGCGTCGTCGTCGTACGTCGACAGCGCGCGCGTGTCGCGGGGTTCGTGCGGGGCCGGCGATCCGGACACGAACAGCCGCGCCGGGGCGAGCCCGCGCGCCTCCAGGCGGCGGGTGACCTCGTAGGCGACCGTCGCCCCCATGCTGTGGCCGAACAGCGCGAAACGCCGGTCCAGCAGCGGCAGCATCGTCTCGGTCAGCACGTCGGCCAGCGCCTCGATGCTCTCCGGCGGCGGCTCGGAGAACCGGTCCGCCCTGCCGGGAAGCTGGGTGGCGTGCAGCTCGACCGTCGCGGGCAGCAGCCCGTGCCACTCGCGGTAGGCCGTGGCCGACCCGCCCGCGTGCGTGAAGCAGAACAGCCGCGTGTCCGCCGCCGGGCGGCGGACGGCACAGCGCAACCAGGTCATGCGAGCTCCCCCCGGGTGCGCCCGCTCACTGCCCCATGGCCCTGATCAGGCTGTTGGGCCGCATGTCGGTCCAGTTGGTCTCGATGTACTCCAGGCACGCCTGCCGGGTGTCCTCGCCGAAGGCGACGGTCCAGCCGGCCGGGACCTCCGACCAGGCGGGCCAGAGGGAGTACTGTCCCTCGTCGTTGACCAGCGCCAGGTAGACGCCGTCGGGGTCCTCGAAGGGGTTGGTGCTCATTCCTGGTCCTCTCTGAGAAACGCGGCGATCTCCGCGATGGGCCCGGGGTTCAACATGCTGGAATGGTCGCAGGCGACCGTGCGTTCGTCGACGGCGCCCCGGACGTACGGCTTCCAGTCCGCGGCCGTGGGGTCGCCCTCCTTCCGGCCGTGCGCCGCGGTCACGAAGAGCACGTCGCCGTCGAACGGCCGTGGCACGTACTCCCCGGAGATTTTCACACCGTTGGCGTAGTTGCGGTAGACACCTCGCAGTGTCCGCTCGTCCAGGGTCGCGTACGGGCCGCCCATGCCGCGCAGGAACGCGGCGACGTCGCCGATGTCGGCGATCTCGGCGGGACCGTCGTAGCCGACGGCGGCCAGCAGCTCGGACCGGACGTCGCGCCCGTCCGCGTCGATCCTCCGCCCGGGGTAGGCGTCGAGCAGCGCCAGCAGCGCGACCCGCTCGCCGCGCTCGCGCAGCCGCACCGCCATCGCGTGGGCGACCAGGCCTCCCATGGACCAGCCCGCCAGCCGGTACGGCCCGTGCGACCTGACCTCGCGCAGGCGCTCCAGGTAGTCCACGGCCATCGCCTCGATCGACGGGGCCGTGTAGCCGGGCTCGGTCAGCGCCCTGGCCTGCAGGGCGTACAGCGGCTGGTCCGGGCCGAGGTGGCGCAGCAGTCCCGCGTACGGCCAGCCGAGGCCGGCGCCGGGGTGCACGCAGAACAGCGGCGGGCGCGATCCCGAGGTACGCAGCGCGAGCAGCGTCTCCAGCCCCCCGGCCTCCTCCTCCCGCCCGGCGCGCTCGCCCGCGCGGGCGAGCGCCTCGGCGGTCCGGTGGGCGAACACCTCGCGCGGGCTGATCACCGCCCCCTCCCGCGCGGCCAGCGACACCAGCCGGAGCACCGCGATGCTGTCGCCGCCCAGGTCGAAGAAGCCGTCGTCGGCCCCGGCCCGCTCCAGGCCGAGCACCTGGGCGAACAGGCGGCACCAGAGCCCCTCCGCGGGCGTGCGGGGGTCACGCCCGGGGGCCGGGACGCCGGGGTCGGGCAGGGCCGTCCGGTCGACCTTCCCGTTCGCGGTGAGCGGCAGCGCGTCCAGGCCGATCACCGAGGCGGGCACCATGTACTCGGGGAGCGTGTCCCCGGCGAACCGGCGCAGCTCCCCTGGCTCGGCCGGGCCGGTCACGTAGGCGAGCAGGCGGCGCTCCCTGACGACCACGGCCACCTGCCCGGCCCCCGGGTGCCGGGCCAGCGCCGCCTCGATCTCGGCGGGCTCGATCCGGAACCCCCGGATCTTCACCTGGCGGTCGGCGCGCGCCAGGTACTCCAGCTCGCCGCCGGCCGACCACCTCACCAGGTCCCCGGTCCGGTACATCCGCCCGCCGTACGGGCAGGCGACGAACCTCTCCGCGGTCAGGCCGGGACGGCCGAGGTAGCCGCGGGCCAGTCCCGCGCCCGCCAGGTACAGCTCCCCTGGCGTCCCGGCGGGCACCGGCCGCAGGAAGCGGTCCAGCACGTACGCCCGCCTGCCGTCCATGGCCCGCCCGATGGGCGGCGCGTCCGCGCCGGCCCGGGAGACGGTGTGGCAGGTCGCGTACGTGGTGGTCTCGGTGGGGCCGTAGACGTGGCCGAGCACCGTGTCCGGGCAGGCCGCCGACACGGCGCGCACGGCCGCCGCCGAGGCCGCCTCGCCACCGGTGAGGACCTCCTCCAGCGGCGCGAACGTCTCCGGCGCCTCCTGCGCGACCACGTTGAACAGGGCGGTGGTGATGAACAGGGCGGTCGGCCGGTGCCGCGCGACGATCCCGGCGAGCCCGGCCGGGCCCAGCTCCCCGGGCGGCGCGACGACGACCGTGCCGCCGTTGAGCAGCGGCACCCAGATCTCGTAGGTGGAGGCGTCGAAGGCGTACGGCGAGTGCATCACCACCCGCCGGTGGCGTGACACCCACCTGCGGTCGGCGGCCAGGGCGACGACGTCGCGCTGGCGCACGCCGACTCCCTTGGGGATGCCCGTCGAGCCGGAGGTGTAGGCGACGTAGGCGAGATGCTCGGGGTGGGCCCGGGCGGGCGTCCCGGTTGCGGGCGTCTCCGTCGCGGGTCCGTCAGTGGCGGGTGCCGTCGTCGTGGGCTTCTCCTGGGCGGGCGTCTCCGTCGCGGGTGCCGTCGTCCCGGACGCTTCGGACGTCCCGGGCTCCTCGGATCTCTCGGATCTCTCGGGCTTCGCGGGCTCCTCGGACGTCTCGGGCTCCTCGGGCCGGTGAGGAGTCGCCCAGGGATCACCGTCCACGCCGATCACCGTGGCGGTGTGGTCGAAACCGGGCTCGCGGTCGGTGACCAGCACGGGGGCACCGGTGTCGGCCATCACCCAGCTCATCCGGGCGGGCGGATGACCGTGATGGATCGGGACGTACGCCCCCATGGCCTTGACCACGGCCAGGGTCGCCACCACCACGTCGGCGGACCGTCCGAGCAGGACCGCGACCGGCGTCTCGGACCGTACGCCCAGCTCGGCCAGCCGGCGCGCCAGCAGGTCGGCCCGGCGGTCCAGCTCGGCGTAGGTGAGGCGGACGCCGTCCCCGACGACGGCCTCGGCGTCCGGGTCCCGTTCCACCTGGCCGGCGAAGACCTCCGCGATCGTCGCCCCGGCCCGGGGGGCGACGCCCGTCGCCGTCGTGGAAGGACGGCGGGCTCCGGAACCGGAACCGGGGACGCGGCCGGGGTCGGGACCGGGGCGAAGGTCGGAGCCGGGACCGGGGGCGGCCGGATCGCTGTTCCACTCGTGCAGGATCCTGGCGCGCTCGTCGGCGGCGAGCAGGTCGAGCCGGGCGAGCGGCAGCCCGGGATCGGCGGCCAGGGCCTTGAGGAGCCGGGTGAGCCGGTTCAGGACGCGCAGGGCGCCGGCGCGGGAGACCACGTCGGGGCGGTGGTCGAGCCGCAGGGAGAGCCGTTCGCCCGGGACGACGGCCAGGGCGAGCGGGTAGTGGGTGGCGTCGGTGCCCGACACGCCCATGAGCCGTGGCCCGTCCCCCGCCCGGGTGCCCGCTCCCGTGCCGGGTCGCGTCGTCGGCTTCGTTCCGGGTTCCGTCGCAGGGTCCGTCGCCTCCCCTCTCCCCCGTTCCGTCACGGCCCCGGTTCCCACCCCGGCGCCCAGCGCGGCGATGTCCAGGGGGTAGTTCTCCAGGACCGTCATGGTGTCGAAGAGCCGTCCGATCCCGCAGGCGCGCTGGATGTCGGCCAGTCCCAGATGGTGGTGGGGGAGCAGGTCGGACTGCTCCGCCTGGAGGCGCCCGAGCAGGCCGGCCAGGGTCTCGGCGGGGTGGAGCCGTACCCGGACCGGCAGGGTGTTGACGAACAGGCCGATCATGCGTTCCACGCCGGGCAGCTCGGGCGGGCGGCCGGAGACCGTACCGCCGAAGACGACGTCGTCACGGCCGGTCAGCTCGGCGAGGACGATCGCCCAGGCGCCCTGGACGGCCGTGTTCAGGGTGAGCGAGCGGGCACGCAGGGCGGAGGTGAGACGGCCGGTGAGATCCTCCCCGAGACGCGCCCGGACGCTCCCCGGGTTCATCGGCGGACGGGAGTCGAGATCGGGGGCGACGAGGGTCGGCCCGTCGGTCCCGTCCAGGGCGCGGCACCACGCCCGCGCGGCGGCGGAACGGTCCTGACGGGCCAGCCAGGCCAGATGCTCCCGGTACGGAGGTGCCACAGCGGGCTCGCCACCCGAGTACAACGCGAACAGCTCGGCCGCCAGCAACGGCGTCGACCACCCGTCCAGCAGAATGTGATGGTTGGTCACCACCAACCGATATCGCTCCGCACCCAACCGCACCACCGCGAACCGCATCAAAGGCGGGCACGACAGATCGAACCGGCGCGACCGCTCCTCAGCCGCGACCGCGTTCGCGTCCGCGTCCGGCGCTCCCCCGCCATCGGCCTGCGCGCCGATCCGCGCACCATCCCTCGCGCCGGTCTCCACGCCGGTCCCCGCACTCGTCTTCACGCCGGTCCCCGCGCCGGTCCCCGTCACCTCCCGCCACGGGACCTCCACCCGCCGGTGCACCAGTTGCACCGGCTCCCCACCGGCTCGCTGCCGGAACGACACCCGCAGGTTGGCATGGCGGTGGATCAGCCGGGAGGCCGCGTCCCGCAGCGCGGGGACGTCGAGGGGACCCGCCAGTTCCAGGACGAGCTGTGCGGTGTAGACGTCGGGCGCCGCCTCGTCGAACAGGGCGTGGAAGAACAGGCCCTGCTGCAACGGCGACAACGGCAGGATGTCCTCGAGCTGGCTCACCGTGCACTCCACTCCGCGTCGAGTTCGGCCGCGAACGCGTCGATCTCCTCCTGGTCGAGGGGGATCAGCAGATCCGACGGGGTCAGGCCGCCACCGGTGTGCCGGGACAGGCCGGTGAGCGCGGTGAACCACGCCTCGGCCAGTTCCGTGACCTGCTCCAGGGTGTACAGCCGTCCCGCCCACGACCAGGTCGCCTGGAGACGGGGCCCGTCGGGCAGGTCCCTGGTGACGGCGTTGACCTCAAGCGCGTGCGGGAGCGCGAGGTTCGCCGCGTGACCGCCCACCGTCTCCGCCTCCGGCGCGGGGGACCAGTCGGCGCCGGTGGCGGCCTCGACCCTGCCGAGGTAGTTGAAGGCCAGTTCAGGTACGGGACATCGGGCCAGTCGTGGTCCGGCGACCGGGTCGAGGTAGCGGAGCAGCCCGTACCCGAGACCGTCGCCCGGAGTCGCGCGGAGCTGTTCCTTGACCCGCTTGACGGCCCGTGCGGCGGTCGGGCCGGAGAGGTCGGACCAGTCGGCCGGGCCGGGGTCGAGCCGGACGGGGTGGATGGAGGTGAACCAGCCCACGGTCCTGGACAGGTCCATGTCCGGGGAGAGTTCGTGGCGTCCGTGTCCCTCCAGGTCCAGGACGACCTCCCGCCGTCCGGTACAGCGGCTCACGGCCAGGGCGAGCCCGGCGAGCAGCACGTCGTTGACGCGGCCGTGGAACGCCGCCGGGAGGCGGGTCAGCAGCGGAACGGTGACGTCGGGCGGGAGCTCCATCGTGAGGTGAAGCTGACCGGCGAAGGCGTCCCTGGACGGGTCCATCCGCCTCCCACCACCACTTCTCCCCGCCTCGCCGCCCTTCCCGGCCCTGCCGCCCTGCCCGGTCTCACTGCCCTGCCCGCCCTCACCGTTCTTCCTGGCCTCGCCACCCTGCCCGGTCTCACCGCTCTTTCCTGCCTCGTCACTCTTCCTGGCCTCGCCGCTCTCGTCGGCCTCGGCGCTTTGGTCGCTCTCGTCGCCGAGGGTACGAAGCCAGTGGTCGAGCTCGCCGATCCGGGCGGGGGCCTCCTCGCGCAGGCGGTGCGCCCAGGTCCGGAACGAAGTGCGTACCGGCTCCAGCGCCGTTCGCGGATCGGCCGTCGCCGCCGCGTCCTTCTCCGGCGCCGCCCCCTCTGACGCGGCCCCCTCTGGCGCGGTCTCCTCTGGCGCGGTCTCCTCGGAGGTGGCGTTCCATGCGGTGAACAGGTCGGGCAGCAGGATGCGCCACGACACCCCGTCCACCGCCAGGTGATGCACCGTCACCACCAACCGCCCCGACACCCCCGGCCCGGCATCGACCCACACCACCCGCACCACCCGGCCCGCCCCCGGATCCAGCTCCCTTCGCGAGATCGCCGCCTCCCGCACCACCACCCCCGCCATGACCTCCTCCGACACCTCGCCCCCCCGAAGCGTGCCGGACGTTTCGGTCACCTCAGCCGGCTCGACATCCCGTGACAGCGCGGCCCCCCCGGTCTCTCCCGGCTTCCCCTGCACACCGAACGCCGTCACCTCCTCGAACGCCGTCACCCGTCGCACGCACCCGGCCGCCTCGACCGCCCCCCGCGCCACCACCTCACACCCACCCCCCGACGTCAGACGCACCCGCAACACGTCATGGTGATCCACCACCGCCTGCACCGCCGCCGTCAGCCGCCCCAACCCCAACCCCGGCGGCACCTGAAGCACCACCGTCTGGCTGAAACCCTCGGTCGGCCCGGACAGATCACGCAACCACGCCATGATCGGGGTTTCGGGGAACCACCCCGTCCCCGCACCCTCCGCCTCCCCCCCACCCGGCCCCTCCGCAACCGCCACCGCCGCCAACTCCCGAACACTCTGAAACCGAAACACATCCCGAGGCGAGAACACCAACCCCACCCCACGCGCCCGCGCCACCAACCGAATCGCCACGATGCTGTCCCCACCCAGATCGAAAAACCCCTCATCCACCCCCACCCCCGAAACCCCCAACACCTCCGCGAACAACCCACACAACACCCCCTCCCGCACCGACACCCCCTCACCCCCACCCGGCACCCCACCCGCATCCCCAGCCGACGACCCCACACCCCCATCACCCGGCACCGGCAACGCCGCCCGATCCAACTTCCCATTCCCCGTCAACGGCAACGACCCCACCACCACCACCGACGGCACCATGTACCCCGGCAACACCTCCCCCGCGAACCGCCGCAACACCCCCGCGTCCACCCCGGTCACCGGCCGCCCGTCCTCCCGGTCCGTCACGGCCGGGACGACGTAGGCGACCAGGCGCCGCTCCCCAGGCCGATCCTCCCGCACCACCACCGCCACATCCCCCACCCCCGGATGACCCGCCAACACCCCCTCCACCTCACCCAGCTCAATCCGAAACCCCCGCACCTTCACCTGCTCATCCACCCGACCCACATACTCCAGCCCACCCCCACGACACCACCGCACCACATCCCCCGACCGATACATCCGCCCACCCACCACCCCGAACGGACACGCCACAAACCGCTCCGCCGTCAACCCCGCCCGCCCCACATAACCCCGCCCCACCCCCGCACCCGCCACATACAACTCCCCCGCCACCCCCACCGGAACAGGCCGCAAAAAACCATCCAGCACGAACAACCGCACCCCCGGAATCCCCACCCCGATGAATCCCGGCGGGCTTTTCTCATCGAGCTCCGCGTACGTCACGTGCACGGTCGTCTCGGTGATGCCGTACATGTTCACCAGGGAGATCCCGCGCCCGTACCATTCGGCGGCCCTGCTCACATCCAGCGCCTCACCACCGAACACCACGTGCCGCACCGCCAGATCCGGCCCGTCCCACTCACGTTCGGCCGCCACCAACTGATAAAAAGCCGACGGCGTCTGACTCACCACCGTCACCCCCTCCCGCGCCAACACCCCCACAAACTCCCCCGGAGACCGACTCACCTCGAACGACACCACCACCACCCGCCCCCCCGACAACAACGCCCCCCACAACTCCCACACCGAAAAATCAAACCCACACGAATGAAACAACGACCACACATCCACCTCGTCAAAACCGAACCATCCCCGCGCCCACCCCACCAACCACGTCACACTCCCCTGCGCCACCACCACACCCTTCGGACGCCCCGTCGACCCCGACGTGAACACCACATACGCCGGATGCTCCGCCAACACCCGCCCACGGCCCACCGATGAGCCGGAACGCGCCACCGCCGTCCCCGACCCCCTCACAGCATCACCGGGAACAGCATCACCGAGACCGGTGACCACCGAACGGGCACGGTCGACCCTCACCCTGGGCAGACCGGGGGGCAGCAGATGCTCCAGCTCCTCGCACGTCACCGCCAGCAGCGGGGCGGCGTCCGCCACGATGCGCCCCACCCGCTCCACCGGAGTCGACGGATCCACCGGCACATACGCACCCCCCGCCTTCACCACCCCCACGATCGCCACCACCAACTCCACCGACCGCGACACCACCACCGCAACGAAACACTCCGGACCCACCCCCGCCCCCACCAACACCCCCGCCAACTCCCCCGCCCGCGCATCCAACTCCCCATACGACACCTCCACCCCCCCACACACCACCGCCACCGCATGCGGCGACCGCGCCACCTGCGCCTCGAACTCCTCGACGAGGGTCGCGGGGACACCCGGAGGCGCGGCCGTGCCCGACCATTCCTCCAGGATCGTGCGGCGCTCCTCGGCGCCGAGCAGGTCGATCTCGCTCAACCGCACCCCCGGATCGGCCGCCACCGCCTCCAGCAACCGCACCAGACGAGCCACGACGCTCTCCGCCGTCACCCGGTCGAACAGGTCGGCGGCGTATTCGAGGGTGCCGGTCAGGCCCTCGTCGGACTCGGTCAGGGAGAGCAGCAGGTCGAACTTGGCGACGCCCGTCTCCAGCGGTTCGCGCGTGATGGTCAGGCCGTCGACCCGGAGGACCGGGGCGGGGTTGTTCTGGAAGACGAGCATCACCTGGAACAGGGGGTGACGGGCCATCGAACGCGCCGGAGCCAACACCTCCACCAACCGCTCGAACGGCAGATCCTGATGCGCATACGCCGCCAGATCCACCTCCCGCACCCGCCCCACCAACTCCGAAAACCCCGGATCACCACCCGTCCACGTCCGCAACACCACCGTGTTCACGAACACCCCCACCAGATCCTCCAACGTGGTGTCCGTACGGCCCGCCACGGGAGTACCGATCGGGACGTCCTCGCCCGCACCCAACCGCGTCAGCAACGCCGCCAACCCCGCCTGCACCACCATGAACAACGTCGCACCACTCTGCCGCGCCAACGCCACCAAGCGCCGATGCGTCCCGGCCGCGACGACCACCGGAACCGACCCACCCCGGTGGGAGGCGACCGCCGGACGGGGACGATCAACCGGCAACGACACCTGCTCGGGCAACCCCGCCAACCGCTCCCGCCAGAACGCCACCTGCTCACCCGCCACACTCCCCCCATCCGACTCCCGCCCCAGCACCTCCCGCTGCCACAACGCGTAATCGGCGTACTGCACCGGCAACGCCACGAACGACGGCACCCCACCCCCCACCCGCGCCGCGTACGCCACCACCACATCCCGCGCCAACGGCGCCATCGACCACCCATCACCCGCGATGTGATGCAACACCAGGACGAGCAGGTGCTCGCCGGGTCCCGTGTCGAACAGCCCGACGCGCAACGGCGGCTCCGTGGCCAGGTCGAACCCGCGCCCGGCGAAGACCCGCAGCGCCTCGTCCGGTCCGGCGTCCCCGGCGCGAACCCGCTCGAACGGCACCTCGACGGTGTCGAGGACGTGCTGGCGCGCCTCCCCGTCCCGCTCGGGGAACACCGTCCGCAGGCTCTCGTGCCGCCCGACGACATCCGCGAGCGCCGCCCGCAACGCCCCCACGTCCACCGGGCCGGACAGCCGCAGCGCCACCGGCATGTTGTACGCGGCCGATCCGGGCTCCAGCCGGTTCAGGAACCACAGCCTCCGCTGCCCCGACGACAACGGCACCGTCTCCGGACGCGGCCCCGCCACCAACGGGGGACGTTCACGCCCGGTCCTGCTCTCCCGGATCCGCGCCGCCAGCCATCCCGGGGTCGGCGCCTCGAACACGTCACGGACCGAGATCTCGGCCCCCAGCACCGACCGGACCCGGCTCACCAGCCGCATCGCCAGCAGCGAGTCCCCGCCGACGTCGAAGAACCCGTCGTTCACCCCCAGGTCGCCGGTGCCGAGGACCTGCGCGAACACCCCGCACAGGATCTCCTCCACCGGTGACCGGGCCTCCTGCCCCGGGGTCGCTCCCGAGGCGTCGGGAGCCGGGAGAGCCGCCCGGTCCAGCTTCCCGTTCCGCGTCACCGGCAACGACTCGACCACCACCACCACCGACGGCACCATGTACCCCGGCAACACCTCACCCACCCGACGCCGAACCTCACCCCCATCCACCACCACCCCAGAAACCGCCACCACATACGCCACCAACCGCCGATCCCCCACCCGATCCTCACGCACCACCACCACACACCGCGACACCCCCACACACCCCCCCACCACCACCTCCACCTCACCCAACTCCACCCGAAAACCCCGCACCTTCACCTGCTCATCCACCCGACCCACAAACTCCAACACCCCACCCCCACCACCCAAAACACCCCCAGAACGCCACCGCACCACATCCCCCGACCGATACATCCGCCCACCCACCCCACCGAACGGACACGCCACAAAACGCTCCCCCGTCAACCCCGCCCGCCCCAGATACCCCCGGGCGAGCTGGTCGCCCGCCAGGTAGAGCTCCCCCTCGGCCCCGTCCGGCACCGGACGCAGCCACCGGTCCAGCACGTACAGCCGGGTGTTCCAGACCGGCCGGCCGATCGGCACGGTCGTCGCGTCCGGGTCGGGGCGGTGCTCCCAGAAGGTGACGTCCACCGCGGCCTCGGTGGGCCCGTAGAGGTTGTACACCGGCACGCCCAGCCGGGTCACCGCCTCGTCGGCGAGGGCCGGGGGCAGGGCCTCCCCGCTGCAGACGACGAACCGGAGCGCCCCCGCCACACCCCCCGCGCCGAGGGTCCTACGCCCGCCCGCGGACGGCTCCGGTACACCACCAGACCGGGTCGCGACCCCCTCCCCCGGAAGCGCCTCCAGGAACGCGGCCAGCATGGACGGGACGAAGTGCAGGACCGTGATCCGCTCGGACGCGACGATCCCGGCGAGGTAGGACGGGTCCCGGTGCCCGTCGGGCCTGGCCACGACCAGGGTGGCGCCGGTCTGCAACGGCCAGAAGAGCTCCCAGACCGAGACGTCGAACCCGGCCGGGGTCTTCTGCAGGACACGGTCGCCGGGACCCAGCCGATACTCCGACTGCGCCCAGAGCAGCCGGTTGACGATCGCGCCATGGGTGACGACGACGCCCTTGGGCCGCCCGGTCGACCCCGACGTGTAGATCACATACGCCGGATGACCCGCGGCCACCCGAAGCACCGGATCCGCGTCCGCGTACCCCGACACGTCCACCCCGGACAACCAGCCGGAGTCCACCACCAGCACCGGACGGGCGTCGGCGAGCATCGAGGTGACGCGCGCCGCCGGGAGGTCGGGATCCACCGGCAGGTACGCGCCCCCCGCCTTGACGACCGCGTACACGGCGACCAGCAGGTCCGCCGACCTGGGCAGCAGCAGCGCGACGACCGTCTCCGGCCCGACCCCGTGCTCGGCCGCCATCAGCCGGGCCAGCCGGTTGGCCCGCGCGTTGAGCTCGGCGTAGCTCAGCTCCTCCCCCTCGTACACCAGCGCGGTGGTGTCCGGTGTCCGGGCCACCTGCGCCTCGAACAGGGCGGCGAGCGTGGTGGCGGGGACGGCCACCGTCGCGCCGTTCCCGTGGCGCGGCACGGGGTCGCGCTCGCCGGGCGGGAGTCCCGTGAGGCGGCCGACGGCGGTGCCGGGGGCGGCGGCCAGTTCGGCGAGCAGGTAGCGGAAGCGCTCCAGCAGGGCCGCGGCCTCGGTCTCGGTGATCACGTCGGGCCGGTACTGGAGCCGCAGGCGGAGCACGTCCCCGGGCACCACCAGCACGGTGATCGGGTAGTGCGTCGCGTCGGCGACGTCGGCCCCGGTCAGCACGAGATCGCCGACGGCCGTACGGGAGTCCAGGGGGTAGTTCTCCATCACCAGCAGCGCGTCGAACAGCGGACCGCGCCGGATCTCGGTCAGCCCGACGTGGTGGTACGGCAGCAGTTCCGCCTGCTCGTCGTGGATCCTGCGCAGCAGGTCACCCACGGTCTCGGCGGGGTGGAGCCGTACCCGGACCGGCAGGGTGTTGACGAACAGGCCGATCATGCGTTCCACGCCGGGCAGTTCGGGCGGGCGGCCGGAGACCGTACCGCCGAAGACGACGTCGTCACGGCCGGTCATCCGGCCGAGCAGCAGGGCGAAGGCGGCCTGCGCGACGGTGTTGAGCGTGGTGGAGTGCGCGCGGGCCAGGGCGTGCAGCGCGCGGGTGCCGGAGGCGTCGAGCTCGGCGGTCACCCGGGCGGGCGCGACCGGCGTGGCCGGGGCGTGCGGCGCGACGAACGCGGGCTCGTCGAAGCCGTCCAGCGCGTGGTCCCAGGCCCGGCGCGCGGCCTCGCCGTCCTGGCGTGCCAGCCAGGCCAGATGCTCCCGGTACGGAGGTGCCACAGCGGGCTCGCCACCCGAGTACAACGCGAACAGCTCGGCCGCCAGCAACGGCGTCGACCACCCGTCCAGCAGAATGTGATGGTTGGTCACCACCAACCGATATCGCTCCGCACCCAACCGCACCACCGCGAACCGCACCAACGGCGGGCACGACAGATCGAACCGGCGCGACCGCTCCTCGGCGGCGACCGCCTCCGCGTCCGCTGCCGCCACCCCCTCACCACCGGACGCCCCGCCGATCCCCGAACCACCCCTCGCACCGACCTCCACACCGGTCCCCGCACCCGTCTTCACGCCGGTCCCCGCACCGGTCCCCGTCACCTCCCGCCACGGGACCTCCACCCGCCGGTGCACCACCTGAACCGGCTCCCCACCGGCCCCCTGCCGGAACGACACCCGCAGGTTGGGGTGCCTGCGGATCAGGCGTTCGGCTGCGGCCCGCAGGCGTGCCGTGTCGAGGGGGCCGGTGAGATCGAGGACGAGCTGGGAGGTGTAGACGTCCGTTTCCAGCAGGGAGTGGAAGAACAGGCCGCGCTGGAGCGGGGTGAGCGGCCAGACGTCCTCGGCTCCGGGGCCGAGCTCGTCGAGGTCGTCGAGGTCGTCGAGGTCGTCCTGGGTGAGCGGGGCCATGACGTCGCAGGGGGTGAGCCCGCCCCCGGTGTGCCGGGAGATGCCGGTCAGCGCCTCGGCCCAGGACGCGGCCAGCTCGTCGACCGCCTCGTCGGCGTGGCGCGCGGGGTCCCAGGTCCAGGTGACGCGCAGGACGTCACCGACGGCGATCGCGTCGATCTGGATGCCGTGCCTCAGCGGGGCGCCGGTGTCCCACCCGCCGGACAGCCCTTCGGCGACCGGCTCCCAGTCCCCGCCCGAGGAGGTGATCCGGCCGAGGTAGTTGAAGCCGATCTCCGGCCGGGGCAGGGCGGCGAGCACCGGGGCGGTGTCCGGGTTGAGGTGGCGCAGCAGGCCGTGGCCCAGCGGGTCGGGAAGGGCCCGGAGCTGTTCCTTCACCCGTTTGACGGCCTGCCCCGCGGCCTGCCCGCCGCGCGCCAGGTCGGCCCAGTCGAGGGGACCGGCGTCGATCCTGACCGGGTACACGGTGGTGAACCAGCCCACGGTCCTCGACAGGTCCACACCGGGGAGGAACTCGTGGCGGCCGTGTCCCTCCAGGTCGAGCAGGACGGACCGCCGCCCGCTCCACCTGGCGACCGCCGCCCCGAGCCCGGCGAGCAGCACCTCGTCGGGCCGCGCGTGGAAGGCCGCGGCCACCCTGCCCAGCAGCGCACCCGTCACCTCGGCGGGGATCTCCACGACCGTCTCCCGGCGCCCGCCCCACGTCCCCCGCCCGGGCCGGTCCGCCTCCCGGTGCTTCCCGTGCTCCAGGTGCTTCCCGTGTTCGCGGTGCTCCCGGCGCCGTTCCGGTGACGGGGACAGCAGCGCGGTCCAGGCGGGCAGGTCGGCCACCCGCTCCGGGTTCAGGGCCTCCTCCCCGAGCAGGCGCGCCCAGGTACGGAAGGGGGTGGTGGGCGCGGGAAGCCGTACGGGCGCGTTCTTCCCGGCGGCGCTCCAGGCCGTGAGAAGGTCGGGCAGCAGGATGCGCCAGGAGACGCCGTCGACCGCCAGGTGGTGGACGGTCAGCAGGAGCCGTCCGGACCGCTCGGGCCCGGCGTCGAACCAGACGACCCGCACCATGCGCCCGGCCCCGGGGTCCAGTTCCCCCCTGACGCGCTCCCTCTCCCGCACGACCACCGCGTCAAGCCCGTCGGAGACCGTCACCCGGCGCACGCAGTCCGCGGCCCGGACCGTCCCGGGCGCGGTGATCTCCAGTTCCGGCGTCCCGCGTTCCCGCGTGGGCGCGGACGTCCTGAGCCTCAGCGCGTCGTGGTGGTCCAGTACGGCCTGGAGCGCGGTCGTCAGGCGGGCGAGACCGAGACCCGGGGGCACCCGGAGCAGCACGCTCTGCCCGAACCCGCCGATCGGCCCGCCGTCCTCGGCGAGCCAGGCGACGATCGGTGTCGGAACGACGGCTCCGCTGCGCTCCCCGACCTGCCCACCCGGACCACCCGGACCACCCGGCCCCCCCGGGCCGCCTGCACCCCCCGGACCGCCTGCGCCCCCCAAAGCGCCCACACCACCGAAACCGCTCAGACCCCCCACACCGCTCGGAGCACCGGGACCGCCCACACCGCTGGGACCACGTACGCCACCGCGACCGCCCACGCCGTCCGCGCCGTCCACGTCCGCAAGTTCCGCTCCGGCGGCCGTCTCCTCCGCGACGAGCGCGAGGGCCTCCGGGGTCTGGTGCCGGAAGACCTGCCGGGGGGTGAGGACGAGCCCGGCCTCGCGGGCCCGGGAGACGAGGCCGATGGCCAGGATGCTGTCGCCGCCCAGGTCGAAGAAGCCGTCGTCGGCACCGGCCCGGGACAGGCCGAGCACCTCCGCGAACAGCCCGGTCAGCAGGCGCTCCCGATCGTTCAGCGGCTCCCGGCCGGAGACCGCCGCCCCGCGGGCCTCCTGGCCGGGGGCGGGCAGGGCGTGCCGGTCGACCTTGCCGTTGACGGTCAGCGGCATCGCGTCCAGCGCCACGATCGCGGCGGGCACCATGTACTCGGGCAGGGACCGCCTCAGGTGAACGCGAAGGTCGTCGGCCTCCGCGTCGCCTGTCACGTACGCGACCAGCCGCAGGCCCGCCCCGGTCCCGCTCTCCGAGCCCGGCTCAGGGTCCGAGTCCGAGTGCGAGTCCGGCTCAGGGTCCGGCCCGGGGCGGGCCCGGCCGTCCGGGTCGCTGCGGGCCAGCACCACCGCCTGGCCGACACCGGGATGGGCGGCGAGGACAGCCTCGATCTCGCCCGGTTCGATGCGGAAACCACGGATCTTCACCTGCCGGTCGGCACGGCCGGCGTACCGCAACTGCCCGTCGGCGTCCCAGGCGACCAGGTCGCCGGTACGGTACATCCGCTCGCCCGGCTCGTAGGGGTCGGCGACGAACCGCTCGGCGGTCAGTCCTGGCCGGTTCAGGTATCCGCGGGCCAGGCTCGGCCCCGACACGTACAGTTCCCCGACCCGGCCGGGCGGGACGGGACGCAGCCCGGCGTCGAGCACCCGCAGGCGGGCGTCGTGGACCGGACGGCCGATCGGGGTGTCGCCGGGGAAGGCGAGGGGGTCGCCGAGGGTGACGGCGACGGTGGTCTCGGTCGGACCGTAGACGTTGATCATCCGGCGTCCGGCCGACCAGCGGCGGACCAGTTCGGGACGGCACGCCTCACCGCCGACCAGCAGCACCCGCAGATCCGGCAGAACTCCGGTTCCCGCGTCCGGCCCGGCCCCGTTCCCAGCCCCTCCCCCGGCCGCGGCTCCGGCACCCCCTCCGACTCCTCTTCCGGCTTCGGCCTCTGCTCCGGTCCCGTCCCCGGCGCTGGTCACCCCTTCGGCTCCGGTCCCGTCCCCGGCGCTGGTCACCCCTTCGGCTCCGGCACCCCCTCCGGCTTCGACCTCTGCTCCGGTATCGGCAGCCCCGGCCGGTACGGTCGCCAGCGCCGCCGGGGTGACGAACGCGTGCGTGACGCGCGCCTCCGCGAGGAACCGGCCGAGCGGCTCGCCGCCATACACGCCGGCGGGCGCCGGCAGCAGCGCAGCGCCCGACGACAGTGCCATCAGCCACTCCAGCACCGCCCCGTCGAACCCCGTCGAGGCGAACTGCAGGACGCGGCTGTCCGGCGTCACCGCGCACCGGTCGATCTCGGTGCGCGCGAACGCGGGCAGGCCCGCGTGGGTGACCACCACGCCCTTGGGACGGCCGGTGGAGCCGGAGGTGTAGACGACGTAGGCCGGGTGGTGCGGCAGCAGGCCGGTCACCGGGTCGGTGCCGGGCAGGCCGTCTCCGGTCCAGGTGTCCATCATGACGACCTCGGTCCCCGGCGGCGGGCGCAGCCCGGCGTCGGTACGGGTGACCACGACGGCCGGGGCGGCGTCGGCGAGCATCGTCCCCAGGCGCTCCGGCGGGTTGTCCGGGTCCAGCGGCAGGTAGGCGGAGCCGGACTTGAGGATGCCGACGAGCGCGACGACCGCGTCCGGCGAGCGGGGCACCGACAGGCCGACGTATCGCTCGGGCCCGGCGCCCAGGGCGAGGAGGCGGTGGGCCAGCCGGTTGGCCCGCGCGTTCAGCTCGGCGTAGGTGATCTCGACGTCCCCCGCGGCGACGGCGACGGCTCCGGGGTCGCGCCGTACCCGCTCCTCGAACAGGGAGACGGCGGTGCCGGGCGGTACGTGGCGGGGTGCGGCGCCCCAGTCGGCCAGGAGCGCGTGCTCGGGCTCGTCGAGGAGGTCCACCGCGCCGACACGTGCGCCGGGACCGGCCTTGACGGCGCGCGCCAGGAAGCGCAGGAAGCGGTCGTGGTGGTCGGCGAGCACGGCCTCGGCGTACAGGTCGGGGTGGCCGTCGAAGTCGACGCGGACGCCGCGCCCGGCCGGGCCGTCGTACACGTTGATCGACAGGTCCTCGACCGGGCCGGTGCGCAGCGGGTGCGCGAACGCGGGGTGGCCGGCGAAGCTCAGCTCGTGGTCGGAGCGCATGATGTTGACGACCGGCCCGAACAGCCGCCCGCCCAGGGTGGCGCGCAGTTCCCGCCTCAGGTCCTCGTACCGGTAGCGCTGGTGCATCAGCAGGCGTCCGACCTCCCGGTTGACCCGGGCGGCCAGGTCCCCGAAGGTCGTCCGGGCCGGGACGTCCAGGCGGAGCGGGAGCACGTTGGAGAGCATGGCGGGGGTGTGCCGGGCGGCGGGCGTGGTCCTGGCCGGGACGGCCAGCCCGAGAACCGCCTCCGGGGAGCCGCTCAGGCGCCCCACGAAGGCCGCGACCGCGGCGATCAGGAGACCGGGGACGGACGTGCCGTGCGCGAGCGCGGCCTCGGCGAGGGCGGCGGCGTCCGGCTCGGCCGGTGTGCCGGTACGCCGGTGGAACCGCGCCGTGACACCCGCGCCACCCCCGTTCCCCGCGATGTCCGCACCGCCCGTGGCACCGGCGCCGCCCGCGCGGAGGGTGGGCACCGAGGTCAGCCCCGCGAGCCTGCCGTGCCAGTGGCGGCGGTCGGCCTCGAAGCGGGCCGAGGCGCGGTAGGCCGCGTCCTCCTCCAGCAGGGCGGACAGCGGCCCGAAGGTCCCGGGGCCGGGGTCGCGGGCCTCCGACAGCGCGGTGTAGACCTCGGCGAGGCGGGCGGCGATCATCGGCCCGCTGTAGCCGTCCATGACGACGTGGTGACAGCGCAGGTACCACAGGTGGCGGTCGGGGGCGATCCTGAACAGGGCGGTGGCCACGAGGTCGTCCTCGCGGAACGGCGAGCGCAGGTCCGCCCGCATCCAGTCCAGCGCGGCCCGCTCGTCCCCGGTGTCGAGGAACGGGCAGGGCACCTCCCGCATCTCGACGACCTGCCCGGCCGCCTGCCCGCCGCCGGCGATCCTCAGGTGCAGGGCGTCGGCCTCGGCGGCGGCGAACCGCACGGCCGAGGCGAAGAGCGCGGGGTCGACGGGGCCGTGGATCTCGATGTACTGGGCGATGTGGAGCGGTTCACCGGGGATGAGCCGCTGGGCGTCCCATATTCCACTCTGCGCCGCGGACAATGGCAGGGGGGAATTCGTACCGAACACCATCGCCACGCTTTCCATCTCGGCGGAAAAATGCCTGATGGGTGCGTATCAGCACCTTAGAAATCAGAAACGCATTGTGTGCGCATATCTGCATACTTTGTTATCGGAAAGTAAATCACACGTGCGATCCACCTAGCAATGAAGCCTTTTATCAATTACCGCTAAAATCACCTCCTACTTTTTCGCGCTTCATCAGGACGACCCTGCCGGGACCGAGCGTCACCCGCGGCCGCACCAGCCGTCGCGGCCGCAGCATCACCCGCGGCCGGACGGACGCCCCCGGCCCCGGACGCGGGTAAGGGCCGGGCCCGCCGTGCCACCAGCGCGTCCCCCTGGCCAGGCGGCCCGGCCACCAGACCGCGTCGCCCACGTCCAGGGTGAGCGCGGTGACCAGGACCGACCGGACGACCATCGTGTCCAGCAGCACGCCCACGGCCACCGCGAAGGCGAGCTGGACGGTCTGCGTCAGCGGGAGCACCGCCAGCACCGCGAAGGTCCCGGCGAGCACCGCCCCGGCGGAGGTGATCACGCCGCCGGTGGCGCCCAGGCCCAGGACCGCGCTGCGCGCCGTGCTGTGGCGGTGGGCCTCCTCCCGTACGCGGTGCATGAGGAAGATGTTGTAGTCGACGCCGAGCGCCACCAGCAGGACGAAGACCAGCAGCGCGAACCCCTGGTCCACCCCGGCGAAGCCGAACAGGTGGGTGAAGACCAGCGCGCTGACACCGAGCGTGGCCAGGAACGACAGCACCACCGTGGCCAGCAGCAGCAGCGGCGCGACGAGCGCGCGCAGCAGCAGCGCCAGCACCGCGAGGACGACCAGCAGCACCAGCGGAATGATCACCGCCCGGTCCCGCCGCGCCCCCCGCTCCAGGTCGGCGACGAGCGCCACGTTGCCCCCCACGTTGACGTCGGGGGCGGCGATCGCCCGCAGCCGGTCGCGCAGGGCGAGCACCGCGCGCTGCCCGGCCTCCTCGTCGGCGGACGCGCGCAGGCTCACGTTGAGCAGTACGTCGCCGCGGCCCGCCGAGCCCAGCGTGATCGCGGTGACCTCGGGCCGCCGGGCGACGTCCACGACCACGTCCCTGACGTGGCGCTCGGTGACGACCACCTGGACCGGGTCGGCCGCGCCCGAGGGGAAGTGCCGCTCCGCCGCCTCCTGGCCGAGGACCGAGCCGGGCCGGGAGAGGAAGACGTCGGCGTTGCCCAGCCCGCCCGCGCGGTAGGAGACCAGCCCGCACGCGCACAGGCACAGGCCGAGGACGGTGACGATCCACACCCGCCTGGGGTTCGCCCGGATCCTGCCTCCCAGGGCGCCCCACCGGCCGCGGTCCGCGGGTGGCCGTACGGCGTCCGGGTCGTGGCGCGGGACCAGCGGCCAGAAGATCCAGCGCCCGCACACCACCATGACGGCGGGCAGCAGGGTCATCATGGCCAGCATCGCGCTCGCCACGCCGACGGCGGAGACCGGGCCGAGCCCCCGGGTGGAGGTGAGCTCGGCCACCACCAGGCAGAGCAGCGCGGCGATCACCGTCGCGGCGCTCGCCAGCACCGCGGGCCCGGCCCGGCGCAGCGCCGTCGCCATGGCCTCGTGCCGGTCGGCGTGCCCGCGCAGCTCCTCGCGGTAGCGGGCGACGACGAGCAGCGCGTAGTCGGTGCCGGCGCCGATCACCAGGACCATGAGCAGCGAGACCGCCACGCTGCTGACCGTGATCGCGCCAGCGGAGGCGAGCACCTGGTTGCCGGCCATCGCGACGACCAGCCCGGCCAGTACGGCGCCCAGCGGGAAGAGCCACAGGACGACGCTGCGGTAGGTCACCAGCAGCACCACCACGGCCACGCCCAGCGCGGCCAGCAGCAGGTCGGTGTCCACGGTCGAGAACACCGCCAGCGCGTCGGCCTGGAAGCCGACCATGCCGGTGACGTACCCGGACAGCCCGGCCGGGCGGCCCTCGTCGACGACCCGGCGGATCCGGTCGACGGTCCCGGCCGTCTCCCTGCCGCCGTGGTCCTTGACGATCACCACGACCTGGACGGCCTCGCCGTCCGCGGACCGCTGCGTGGCGATCAGCCTGACCGTCCGGGTGAGCCGGGGCGGGTGGAACTTCCGCTCGACCGCCCGCAGCGGCTCCGGCAGCCGTCCCTCCGCGTCCCGGTAGGGGGCGAGCTCCCTCTCGAACTCCTCGCGGGAGAAGGTCCTGCCGCCGGTGGGGGTGGCCATCTCGGCCACCACGCCGGGCACCCCGGCGAGGGCCCTCACGTCCCTGGCGATCTCGGCGTCGTCGGCCGCGCCGAGGCCGCCGGGCCGCTCGTAGACGATCGTCGCCGGGGAGAGGTTCTCCCCCTGCATGCCCAGGACGCGCCTGACGGCCTGCGCGGAGTCGGCGCCGGCGGGCAGGTAGGCGGCGATGTCGTCCTTCTGCACCGACTCCAGCCGCCCGGCCAGGGGGCCGGCCAGCGCGACGACGCCCGCCCAGACGAGCAGCACCGCCCACTTCGTGCGCCGCCCGCAGACCAGCCCGGCCAGGACGGCCCCGGCCGCCGAGAACCTTTCCGCTCCCCTCACCGGCTCGCGCTCAGCCGTACCAGCAGGTGGCCGGCGATGGCGGCGACGGTCGGGTGCTCCCAGGTGAGGGTCGGCTCGACCTCCAGCCCGTACTCGGCCTCGATGTCGCCGCAGAGGCCGAGCGAGTAGACCGAGTCCATGCCGTAGCGGGCGATGGGCACCAGCGGGTCGATCTCCTCGGGCGGGCGCGCGACGTAGGAGGCGACCCTGGCCGTCAGCCAGCCGCGGACGGCCTCCGGGTCGGCGCCGGGGTCGGCGGACATGGTCAGGCTCCTTCGGACGAGACGCGGGCGTCGGCCCAGGAGGGCACGCGCGCGGCCGTTCCCAGCCGCACGCGCGCGGCGACGGCCGCGGTGAACTCGGCGTGCACGACGGGCAGCGCCCCGCCCAGCAGCAGGTCCCGGGTACGGGAACGCTGGATCTTGCCGCTGGTGGTCTTGCCGACCCCGCCGCGCTCGACCAGCGCCACGCTCATCGACGGCAGCCCGAAGGCACCGGCGAGCGTGCCCTGCACGCCACGGGCGAGCTCCCCGGCCGGGACGTCGAGCCCCCGCCCGCGGACCTCCTGGACGAGCACCACGTGCTCGTCCCCGGCCCGCACCCCGAAGGCCGCCGCGGCGCCCAGCGAGGGGTGCACCCGCCGGGCGGCCTCCTCCAGGTCCTGGGGGTAGAGGTTGCGGCCGTTGACGATGACCACGTCCTTGATGCGGCCGGTGACGTACAGCTCGCCGTCCAGCAGGAAGCCCAGGTCCCCGGTCCGCAGGAACGGCCCGTCGCCGGAGGCGGTGTGCCCGCCGAAGGCGTCGCGGGTGGCCTCCTCGCACCGCCAGTACCCCTGGGCGACGCTCTCGCCGCGCACCCAGAGCTCGCCGACCCGGCCGTCCGGCAGTTCGGCGCCGCTGCCGGGATCGACGACGCGGACCGACATGCTGATCGGCCGCCCGCAGCCGACCAGCTCCACCCCCCGGCCTCCGTGCGGCTCCGGATCGATCCCGGGGGCCTGCGGGGAAGCCACCCCGGAGCCGAGCCGGGGATCCGGCACGGAGTCCCCGCTGGGGACCGGCCCCGGATCCGTCACGGAGACCGGCTCGGGACCCGGTCCGGGACCCGGTTCCGGACCTGGTTCAGCACCTGGTTCAGCACCCGGTTCGGGACCCGTGACGGGGACCGCCTCGTGCCGTTCCAGGGCGGCGGCGTCGAAGCGGCGCACCAGCGGCCCGTGTCCCAGCGGGGTGGCGGTGATCACCAGGGTCGCCTCGGCCATGCCGTAGGCCGGGGCCCACGCCTTCTCGCTGAATCCTGCCGCCCCGAAACGACGCACCATCGCCCGCAGCGTGCCGGTACGCACCGGTTCGGCCCCGTTGAGCGCGAAGCGCAGGCCGGACAGGTCGAGCCCGGCCACCTGGGCGTCGGTGACGCGGGTCGCGCACCAGTCGTAGGCGAAATCGGGCGCGACGGTGTACTCGGCCCGGTAGCGGTCGATCATCTCCAGCCAGAGCGCGGGGCGCATCACGAAGGCGATCGGCGAGGCGAAGTAGAGGTCGCCCCCGGCGTAGACGGGCTGGAGCAGCATGCCGACCAGGCCCATGTCGTGGTAGTGCGGCAGCCAGCCCGCCCCGACGCCCTCCCGGGGGGAGCCGATCGCCCGCCAGATCTCCCGTTCGTTGTGCAGCAGGTTGGCGTGCGTGATCATGACACCCCGGGGCTCGCTGGTGGAGCCGGAGGTGTACTGCAGGTAGGCGAGGGTGCCCGGCCCGATCTCCGGCTGCCTCCAGTCGCCCGGGTCGGGCAGGTCGAGGGCGTCGGTGGCCACGCACTCGACCGTGCCGTCCAGGCCGGCCTCGCGCAGCCACGCGCCGAGCATGGCCAGGTCGGCCGAGCCGGTGAGCACCAGCCGTACCCCGGCGTCCCTGATGATCTTCTCGGCGCGTTCCAGCGCGCGGGGGTCGGTCCGCGGCAGCGGCGAGGGCACCGCGACCACCCGCGCGTACAGGCAGCCGAGGAAGGCGCCCAGGAACTCCAGCCCGGCCGGGTGGAGCAGCAGCGCCGTCCGGTCCGCCATCCCCCGGTCCGCCAGCCACGCGCCGATCGACCTGGCCCGCGCGTCCAGCTCGGCGAAGGTCAGGCGCCCGGACTCGACGAGCTCGCCCCTGCGGTCCGTGACGAACGTGTACGACCGCCCGTGCCCGTGCCGGTCCACCTGCGCACGAACCCTCTGCACGAAGGACATCGGATCATCTCCCGGGACGGCGAGAGACCCCAAGATAGGAGGAAAGACCAGGCAGGCACAGGTCCGGGCCGCACAAGCTCCCCCGCGCTTTTACGCCGAAAGTTAGTATCTTCCCGCCGCCCACCCCACGCCCGGCCATCACCCGGCCCGTGCCCGCCACCACCTCGCCACCACCCGGCCGACGCCCGACCACCACCCAGCCACCACCCGGCCGAGGCGCGACCGCCACCCCGCCCCCGTCCGGCCGATGCCCGGCCTCCGGGCGGGCACGTCCGGAAGGCCGGATCTTGTCGTGTTAGGCTGACCTTGCTTAACATATGAGCATCTGTTCAGGTATTGGCGAAATGGA
Organism: Streptosporangium sp. DT93; assembly: GCF_049844535.1. Taxonomy (NCBI): domain Bacteria; kingdom Bacillati; phylum Actinomycetota; class Actinomycetes; order Streptosporangiales; family Streptosporangiaceae; genus Streptosporangium; species Streptosporangium sp. DT93. The sequence continues at coordinate 52,324 of NZ_JBNCLF010000002.1, read as the reverse complement.
TCTTGCGATGGGTCACGGGCACGGGCACGGGCACGGCGCGAACACCGACCGCCGCCATCTCGCGGCGGCGCTCGTGCTGCTGCTCGCCTTCATGGCGGCCGAGGTGGTCATCGGCATCGCCGCCAACTCCATCGCGCTGATCTCCGACGCCGGGCACATGCTCACCGACGCCGCGGCGATCGCGCTCGCGCTGGTCGCGATGCGGATGGCCGCCCGCCCGGCCCGCGGCGCCTACACCTTCGGCTGGAAGCGCGCCGAGATCATCTCCGCGGCGGTCAACGGGCTGACCTTCGTGGCGCTCGTCGTCTACTTCGTCTACGAGGGCGTACGGCGCCTCGTCGAGCCCCCCGAGGTCCAGGGGGCGCTGGTCCTCTTCACCGCGCTGGCCGGGATCGCGGTCAACGCCGCCGCCGCCTGGCTCATCGCCAGGGCCGACCGGAGCAGCCTCAACGTGGAGGGCGCGTTCCAGCACATCCTCAACGACATGTACGCCTTCGTGGCCACCGCGATCTCGGGCGCGGTCGTCTGGCTGACCGGCTGGGGACGGGCCGACGCGATCGCCGCCCTGGTCGTCGCCGCCCTGATGGCCAAGGCCGCCTACAGCCTGCTGCGCGACTCCGGGCGCATCCTGTTCGAGGCCGCGCCCGAGGGGGTCAACCCGGCCGAGGTGAGCGCCGCGCTCAGCGCCCACCCGGCCGTGACGGGCGTGGAGGACCTGCACGTCTGGACGGTGACCAGTGGATTCCCCGCGCTGTCGGCGCACGTGACCGTCGTCGCGGGCGGCCACTGCCACCTGGTCCGCCGCGAGCTGGCCGCGCTGCTGCACGAACGCTTCAACATCGACCACACCACCTTGCAGGTCGACCACGTCCCCGGCACCACCTGCCGGCTCACCACCGGCTGACCCCCAGGCCACCGCCGCGAACCCTCAGGTCACCGGCGCCGGGACCGCCAGGCAGGCCTCGAAGACGACGGCGAGCCGGGCGATCACGGCCTGCCGGTCGGGGGTTCCCACGACGTCGGGGCCGTAGAGCTGGCGCATCGTGCCGGTCCCGGTGATCAGGGCGGTGGCGATCGTCGCCCGGAACACCGCGTCCGGCCCGGGGAGCAGCGCGGCCAGGGGCTGGAGGATCGCCGAGCCGACCCGGTCGCGGATGATCTCGTGGATCTCCGGGCAGCCGGACGACCGGATGAGCGCGGCCACCACCGGGCTCCCCTGGTCGGAGAAGAGCCGCTCGGCCACGTACTCGGCCAGGCGTCGGGGAAGCTCCTCCTGCGGGCCGTCCAGGATGCCGGGGAAGCGCCCCTGCATCGCGAGCACCTCGGCGAAGAGCTCCCGCTTGCTCCCGAAGTAGCGGTTGATCAGGGCGATGTTGGCGCCCGCCTCGGCGGAGATCAGCCGCATCGTCACCTGGTCGTAGCCCAGGTCGGCGAAGAGGCGGCGGGCGGCCTCCAGGATGCGGCGCCTGGTGCCCTCCCTGTCGCGTTGCCGTGTCTCGTCCACCTGACCGATCCTTCCAGATTTGACGAGTAAACAAGCGTCTACTAACTTCATGTGTACTGTACATGCATTGGGGGAAGGTTCATGCTGACCGAACAACAGATCCAGGCCGAGGCGGCACCACGCTTCACGCACAGGCAGGTGCTGGAGATCCTGGCCGGACTGATGCTCGCCATGCTGACGTCGATGATCTCGACGTCCGTGGTGGGAACCGCGCTGCCGACCATCGTCGGCACGCTCGGCGGTCAGGAGCAGCTGGCCTGGGTGGCCAGCGCGACCCTGCTGACCATGACGGCCTCCACGCCGATCTGGGGCAAGCTCTCCGACCTCTACGGCCGCAAGCTCATGTTCCAGGTCTCCCTGGTCGTCTTCGTGCTCTCCTCCATCGCGGCGGGCTTCTCCCAGGACATGGCCCAGCTCATCGCGGCCCGCGCGGTGCAGGGCATCGGCGCCGGCGGCCTGGCCGCGCTGCCGCAGATCATCCTCGGCGACGTGGTGGAACCCCGCGAGCGGGGCCGCTACTCCGGCTACATCGGCGCGGTCTTCGGCGTCTCGACCGTGGCCGGGCCGCTGCTCGGCGGCTTCATCGTGGACAACATGTCCTGGCGCTGGACGTTCTGGATCTGCGTGCCGCTGGCCGTGGTGGCGTTCGTCGTCATCCAGAAGGTGCTGAAGCTGCCGTTCACCCGTACCGACACGAAGGTCGACTGGTGGGGCGCGACCTTCATCACCGGCGGCACCACCGCGCTGATGCTCCTGCTCTCCCTGGGCGGCAAGGAGTTCGGCTGGAACTCCCCCTGGACCTACGCCCTGGGCGCGCTCAGCGTGGCGATGTTCGGTCTCGCGGTCGCCGCCGAGCGCAGGGCCGCCGACCCGATCCTGCCGCCGCACATGTTCCGCGACCGCACGTTCGTGCTCACCTCCGCCGCGTCCCTGCTGGTCGGCGCGTCGATGTTCGGCGCGCTGATGTTCCTGCCGCAGTACCTGCAGATCGTCAAGGGCATGAGCCCCACCGGCTCGGGCCTGATGACCCTGCCCCTGGTGCTCGGCCTGCTCGTCTCCTCGATCATGGTCGGACGGTTCGTCACCAGGACCGGCCGGTGGAAGATCTTCCCCGTCGTCGGCATGGTGCTGGTCGCGCTCGGCCTGTTCCTGCTCTCCCGGCTGCACGTCGACAGCTCGCTGGTGATGGTCGGCGTCGACAACGTGGTGCTGGGCGTCGGGCTCGGCGCCTCCATGCAGATCCTGATCCTGGCCGCGCAGAACGCCGCGAGCCGGGGCGACCTGGCCTCGACCACCTCCGGCGTGTCGTTCTTCCGCTCCCTGGGCGGCGCGGTGGGCGTCGCGGCGTTCGGCGCGATCCTGTCCAACCGGCTCACCGCCGAGCTGATCTCCCTCGCCAGGGAGGCGAAGCTGCCGCTGGCCGGCGGGGCCGTTCCCAGCCTCGGTTCCCCCGACGCCATCCACGCCCTCCCTGCCCCGGTCCTGGAGATCATCCTGGAGGCCTTCACCCGGGCCATGAGCGCGGTCTTCCTGGTCGGCGTGCCGATCGCCCTGCTCGCCGCGGTGGCCGCCCTGATGGTCAAGGAGATCCCGCTGCGCTCGGCCAGGACCGCCGCGCCGGCGCCGGGCACCGACCCGTCCGCCCCGGCGGTCCCCTCCGGCGTCTGACCACCGGGCGGCCCACCGTCCGCCCGGGGCCGGCCGCTCTCCGGCCGGCCCCGGGCCTTCTCACGCGCTCGCCCCCCGCCGGGCGCGGCGGCACGGCCGTCAGAGCGTCCATTTCTGGTTGGCCCAGCCGTTGCAGTTCCACAGCTGCACCTTGGTGCCGTTGGCGTTGACCGTCGTGAGATCCGCGTCCAGGCACTTGCCGTTGTGCATGCTGTAGATCGTGTGACTGACCGCGTCGTAGATCCACTTCTGGTTGGTCCAGCCGTTGCAGTCCCACAGCTGCACCTTGGTGCCGTTGGCGTTGACCGTCCCGAGATCCGCGTCCAGGCACCGGCCGTTCTCCCGGCTGTGGATCGTGTGGCTGGAGACGTCGTAGCTCCAGGACTGGTTGTCCCAGCCGTTGCAGCCCCACAGCTGCACCTTGGTGCCGTTCGGCCCGATGGTCCCCAGGTCGGCGTCCAGGCAGCGCCAGTTCTGGTGACTGCGAATCGGCCCCCAGGGCGCACCGGAGTCCACGGCGGGCGCCGAGCCGGAGACGAACGCCGCGCACCCCAGCACGATCGCCGCCACCACCCCCGCCACCTTCACTCTCCGTCGCATCGCCGCTGCTCCCCCTTCTTCGAGTACGGATCCCCGCGGGCTCCCGCGAACTCCTTCGCGGTACGAGGCGGAGAGCGGCGGGGGGGGGGGGGGGCCCCCCCCCCCCCCCCCCCCACGCCCGGCACCGCGCGTCCCGCTCACGCGGGCACGCGCGTCCGTCACTCTCCGGAGCAGAAGGTACACGCACCGGCATCGGTTCCGGGGCGACGACACGGGGCCGTGACACGCGGGTGACCCCGGAGCGGTCCCCGAGCATCCCCGAAGCATCCCCGAAGCAGCCCTGAGGCGTCCTCGGGACGCCCGGCGACCGGTCCGCCGAAGACCCCCGCCCGGTCTCGGCGGACCTGCGGACGGTGGGCCGGTGCGGCCCGCCACAGCCGTCGAACGGACGGCGGACGGCCGGCGGACGTCTAGCGGACGCCGCCCGGAGAACCCCCGGACAGGCCCGCGGCCCGCTCGGCCGCCGTGATCGCGTTGCGGAACAGCATCGCGACCGTGGTGGGACCGACCCCGCCGACCCTGGGGGTGATGGCCCCGGCGACCCGGGCGCAGGACTCGTCGACGTCCGGCAGCAGCCGCCTGCCCTCGTAGCGCACACCGCCGCCGACGACCACGGCTCCGGGCTTGACGTGCTCGGGCCGGACGATGCCGGGAACCCCGGCGGCGGCCACCAGGACGTCGGCCCGGAGCGTGTAGCGGGGCCAGTCGCTCACCCCGGTGTGCACGACGGTGACGGCCGCGTTCGCCGTCGGGCGCTTCTGCGCCAGGAGGATCGAGAGCGGACGGCCGAGCGTGGCACCGCGCCCGAGGACGACCACCTCCCTCCCGGCGACCGGCACGCAGTGGAAGTCCAGCAGCGCCTCGATCCCGGCGGGGGTGCACGGCAGCGGACCCGGCAGTTCCAGCGCCAGGCGCCCGATGTTGAGCGGGTGCATGCCGTCGACGTCCTTGTCCGGGTCCATCACCTGCAGTGCCCGGTCGTAGTCGAGGTGGCGGGGGACGGGGTGCTGCACGAGCAGGCCGTGCACCGCGGGATCGTCGTTGAAGGCGGCGATGACCGCGTGCAGGTCGGCCTGCGTGGCGTCGGCGGGCAGGTGCTCGTGCGGCGAGGCGAAGCCGAGTTCGGCGGCCTGCCGCTGCTTGATCCGGATGTACCCGGCGCTGGCGTCGTCGTCGCCGACCAGGACCGTGGCCAGGCTCGGGACGACGCCCGCGCCGGTCAGGGCGGCCACCCGCGCGGCCACGTCGGCGAGGATCCGCTCCGCGACCGGGCCGCCGGGAAGCAGCCGGGCCTGGTGCCCGCCCTGCCCGCCCTGCTCGGGGTGCTCGGCGGGCTCGCGGCTGGGCGTGGGAACGTTCGATGCGGACTGGGACATGCGTGTCCTCTCGGCGTGGGCGCCCAGGCGGTCGACTCCCACGACGAGCTCCCCGATGGTTGATGCCATCCTCTTGCCGCCAGTCGCGTCCCTCCCAGGATGCCCGATCGGCGTTCCCCGGGTCGAACCCTCCCCCGGCACCGGCGGCGCCGAGCCTGCCGAGCCGAGCCTGCCGAGCCTGGTCAGCCGAGCCTGGCCAGGCGGCTCACCGCCTCGTCGATGACCTCGTCCTTCTTGCAGAAGGCGAACCGCACGAAGTGGCTGCCGCGCTCGGGGCGGGCGTAGAAGACCTGGGTCGGGATGGCGACCACCCCGGCCAGGGACGGCAGCTCCCTGGTCAGGGCGAGACCGTCGGTGAAGCCGAGGGGGCGGATGTCGGTCTGCACGAAGTAGGTCCCCGCCGGGCGGTACACCTCGAAGCCCGCGGCCGACAGCCCGGCGGTCAGCCGGTCGCGCTTGGACTCCAGGTCGGCCCGGAGCGAGGCGACCCACCCGAGCTCGTGGCGCAGGGCGTGGGCCGCGGCGAGCTGCCAGGGCGCGGCGGCGGTGAAGGTGAGGAACTGCTTGACCGTCTGCACGGCCCGGACGAGCTCGGCCGGGCCGCAGATCCAGCCGGTCTTCCAGCCGGTGACCGAGAACGTCTTGCCCGCGGAGGAGATCATCACGGTGCGCTCGCGCATGCCCGGCAGGGTGGCCGGCGGGATGTGCTCGACGCCGTCGAAGGTGAGGTGCTCGTAGACCTCGTCGGTGACGGCCGTCAGGTCGTGCTCGCGGCACAGCGCCGCGATCTCCTCCAGCTCGGCGCGGGTGAAGACCGTCCCGGTGGGGTTGTGCGGGGAGTTGATCAGGACGAGCCGGGTACGCGGCCCCACGGCGGCCCGCAGCTCGGCCGGGTCGAAGGTGAAGCGGCCCCGCACCGGGCGCAGGGTGACCGGCCGGAGCACCGCCCCGGCGAGGGCGACGGAGGCGGCGTAGGAGTCGTAGTACGGCTCGAAGGCGATCACCTCGTCGCCGGGCTCGCAGAGCGCCAGGATCGTCGCGGCGACGGCCTCGGTGGCGCCGACCGTGACGAGGATCTCCCCGTCGGGGTCGTAGCCGAGGCCGTAGTGGTCCTTGCGGTGCTCGGAGACGGCCTGGCGCAGCTCGGGGACGCCCGGCCCCGGAGGGTACTGGTTGGCGCCCTCGCGGATCGCCGACACCGCGCGCTCCAGCATGGAGGCCGGTCCGTCGGTGTCGGGGAACCCCTGTCCCAGGTTGATCGATCCCGTCCGCGCGGCCAGTGCCGACATCTCGGCGAAGATGGTCGTGCCGAACCCGCGCATCCGCGTCACCAGAGGGTCATTCACGCGCTCCAGCGTAGCCCCCGCCCCGGCCCGCCCTCGAGTCTCGGGCGGGGAGGATTCCCACCCGGGCGGGAAGGGCTCACGACCCGGCGGGGGTCACGAGAAGGTCGCATCGAGGCGGCCGAGACCACCCCTCCCCGGGGGCGGGAATCTCGGGACGAGATTCCCCGGCGTCCGCGGGACACGGCGTCTCCCGCGGGCAGGCACCGGTGGACACGGAGAGGAGAAAGGCCATGCGAACACGTGGTGAGCCTTCGGTCGCGGCTTCGGGCGAGTGGAGGGACGAGGAGGGTACGCGGATGCCGGCGGGCGATGCCCACGCCTGGCGGCCGGGAACGAACCAGACACTGTGCGGCCTGGCACTGAGCCGGTCCCGGCTGCTGCGCTTCCACCACGTCCCGTGGCCGGACGTGTTCCCGGAGTCGGGAGGCGCCGCCGAGGAGATACGGCGAGTCTGCCCGAAGTGCCGGGCGGCGGCCGGAGGCCGTTCCGAGCGCGGCTGGAGCAAGGGCTGGCATCGGGACTCCCCACGGCCCTGACGTACGCCGTCCTGCCGCCGGAGACGGAGGGCCGTCCGGTGAATAGCCGATTCTTCGGACGGCCTCCGAGTATCCGCCGAATATCCGGTCCGATACGCCCGCGTTTCCGCGTCCGCGAATACGGCCGGCCGGAAATTACCGGCGAGAGCCGTCTCTTTTCGTAGATCACAGGAATTCGGTCGTCGCGGTGATGAAGCGACATAGGGTGAACGCGAAGGAACGGGGAGACCACCTGCGGAGACGACACAGAGATGGCGCAGAGCGAGAGGACGACGGAGTCCCGCCCTCCGGCGGACGGCACCGGGCCGACGGAGCGCGCCTGGCAATTGGTGACGGCCTTCTCCAACGCCCTCGTCCAGACGCTTCTCGTGCTTCTCGCCCTTTCCGTCTCCACCTCCTCGAAGCTGGCTCTCGTCGGCGCGATCCTCGGATTGACGGCACTGACCATTTTCCCCGGCCTGCTGCTGAGGAACGCCGTCTGGTTGCGGCGCGCCTTTCCCGGATGGATCGGCGGTCTGCTGGAGTCCCTCTTCCGCGGCGCGCAGAGGAACGTCTGGCGGCTTCTCGCCACCGGTGTCCTGGTCACCGTCCTCGTCGTGCTGGCCGTGGTCCCCAAGGACGAGCCGTGGCGGACCTGCCAGATCCCCGACGAGATCACCCTGCTGGCCTCCGGCGAGACCGCCCCGGTCATCCGGCGGGCGGCCGGGGAGTTCATGGCGAGGAAGGTCGACTGGTGGGGGTGCCGCCAGGTGAACCTCACCGTCAGCGGCCTGCGGGCCGGTGACGCACGGGAACGGCTCAGGGACTGGACCTTCCCCGTCCAGCCGTCGGCGGGACGGACCTCGGGTGAGGCTCCGGGCGCCCGGCCCGACGGGTGGATCTCCGACTTCGTCGAGGAGATCGACTACGTGCGCAGGGGCGAGAGCCCCGCCCAGGGGCGGACGTTCGGCGAGCGGACGGTCGTGGCGACCTCCCCGCTGGTCGTCGCCGCCTCCCCCTCCCTCGCCGACGACCTCACCCAGGGCGACTGGCGTCCGGGCGTGCGCGCGTGGGCCTCGCTGCTGCGCGGGAAGAGCGGCAGCCGCCTGCAGGTGCTGCGCACCCACCCCCGCGCCTCCAACGTGGGCCTGATGGCCGCCGCCGCCGCGCCCCTCCCCGAGGAGGACCTGTCCGCGAAGGTGCGGCTGAGCGACGACGCCCGCGACGTGATGTGCCGGTACGCCGGGTCCCGCGAGGCGTCCCCGATGCTGCTGACCGAGCAGCAGCTCCACGAGCTCAACCTCGGCCTGTCGGGCGCGGGACCGGCGCCGGGAGGCTGCGCGGCCCCCGCCGTGCCCGGCGGGCCGCCGTCGCCGGTCACCTGGCGGGCGTCCGTGCCGGACGAACCCCCGCTGACGGCCGTCTACCCCGCGGGCGGCCACGCCATGCGGTACGCCTGCGTCTCCAAGAGGTGGCTCGACCTGAGACGGCCCGCCGTGATCAAGCGGACCGTCGAGGAGTTCTGCGACGCGCTGCGGGAGATCCTGCCCCGCTACGGCTTCCGGGACGAGCGTGGCCGCCTGGCCCTCGACAGGTTGCCCAAGCGGACGTCATGGCTGAGGCCCGAGGCGCCGGTGGCGGACTGGAGGCCGGACGTGCTGGCGCTGCTGCACGGGCTGGGGGCCCCGCTCGGCGAGCGCGTGCTCGTCGTGGTCGACGTCTCGGGCTCGATGGCGCGCACCAAGGTGAACGACGGCCGCTCGCGGCTGGAGGCCGCGATCCAGCTGGCCCAGCTCGTCGTCACGTCCCGGGGCGGCGACCGGACCACCGGGATCGCGACGTTCTTCCCCGGCGACGGCCACGACGTCGGTCTCGCCCCGGTCCGCGACGGCGGGAAGGCCCTCGCCGGCAAGCTCGGCGCGATCCTGGAGGACTACCGCTCCGGTTCGCGTCCCGACCCCGCGATGCGTCCCGTCCTCAGGCAGGCCCTCACCCGGATGAAGAGGACCGGCGACCCGCAGGAGCGGCGGATCGTCCTCGTGCTCACCGACGGCGGCAACCCCGGCGGGCTGACCGCGGACGACCTCAAGGGGAACGACGGCGTCCGGCTGGTGATGCTCTCCTTCGACCTGCACGGCTGCGACACGCCCCCGCTGCCGCGACTGCGCGACAGGGAGCTGATGTCCTGCCACGACGTGAGCACCGATCCCGAGCAGACGCTGGACGACGCCTTCAACGAGCTCCGGGCGGCCACCGGATGAGCCGCCTGCTGGTCCTGGTCGCGTGCCTGCTCTGCCTGGTGGCGAGCGGCGCGCCCGTGCCGCCTCCCGGCCCCTCGGCGGGCGGCTGCGTGCTGCGCATCGCCACCGGCGCCGACGTCTCGGGCGGCGTCCGCGAACGGGCCCTGAACGCCGTGTGGAACGGCGTCCCCGGCAGGCCCCTCGCGTGTTTCGTGGCGATCTCCTCGGTCGCCGACGAGCAGCGCAGCGCGATGATCTCGGCCGCCCAGGCCAGGGCGGGTCACTACGACGTGTTCAACCTCGACATCCAGTGGATCCCGGAGTTCGCCGACGCCGGGTACCTGCGCCCGATCGACACCGGCGCGCACGGCGAGACCAACGACTTCCTGTCCCAGGTCTGGTCCGCGGGCACCTGGGACGGCGTCCGGTACGCGGTGCCGTTCAACACCGACGCCGGCCTGCTCTACCGCCGCTCCGACGTGCGCAGGCCGACGAGCTGGCAGGACATGACCATCCTCGTCAGGGCCCGGCAGTTCGGCTCCTCCGGTGCCGGTCTCGGCCTGGCCGGGCAGTTCGCCTCCTACGAGGGCCTGACGGTCAACGCGCTGGAGGCGATCTGGGCGGGCGGCGGGGAGGTGGTCGACGCCGCCGGGCGGGTCGTGATCGCCGACAGGGCGGGGGTGGCGGCCGTCGACGGGCTCATCAAGGCGGTCACCACCGGCGTGATCTCCGGCGCGGCCCTGGACGGCAAGGAGGCGGAGACGCTGAACACCTTCCGCGAGGGGCGCGCGCTGTTCCTGCGGCACTGGCCGTCGGCCCACGAGGTGCTGTCCGGGGAGCGGGGCTCCGGCGGGATCGGCTTCGAGGCGAGCCCGCTGCCCTGGCAGAGCGTGCTGGGCGGGCAGTACCTCGCCGTCTCCCGGCACTCCCCCCGGCGCGCGCTCGCCCAGCACCTGGTGGCGGCGCTCACCGGCCGCGAGGCGGCCGTGCTGCTCTACCAGTGCGGCGGGTTCGCCCCGGCCAGGGTGTCGGCGCTGTACGAGGAGACGAAGGCCGGCTGCGACGGCCGGACACCCACGACCGCGTCCGTCTCCCGGTCCCCGTCCCCGTCCCCGTCTCCGCCCGGGACCGGACCCGAGGCCACCCCCGAGCCCGAGGCCGAGGGCGTGCCGCCCGACACGCTGCTGCGCGCCCTGACACGGGCCAGGCCCCGGCCGCCCTCCCCGTACTACAGCCAGTTCAGCCGGGTCTTCCGCACCGAGGTCCACGAACTGCTGAGCTGCTGGGCACTGGGCCGCAAGGGATGCCAGGACGCGAGGACGTTCACGGCCGCCCTCGCCCCCAAACTGAGAAAGGCACTCGCCGGAGGCTGACCCGCCCCCGCCTCAGGTGAGCAGGGCGAAACTCCGGAGCACGTCGGCGATCTCGTCGATCTCGGTGAGTTTGCCCGACGCGACGGCGATGACGAAGTCGTACGCCCTGTCGTCGCCGGTGTCGATCGTCGTCCCGTTCCATGACAGGAAGACGATCGTCACCACCCACGCCACACGCTTGTTCCCGTCCACGAACGGGTGATTGGTGGCCATCGAATGAAGCAGGGCCGCGGCCTTGGTGAACAGGTCCGGATACGCCTCCTGCCCGAACATCGAGGCCCGAGGCCTGTGCACAGCGGAGTCGAGTAACCCCAGGTCACGTAGTTCCGGTGTGGCCCCGACGGCGAGTTCCGCGAGATCGAGAACCTGCTCCAGCGTGAGATGGCGGATCATTCGGCGAGCCGATCGAGAACGGGCTTCCACCGGCGCACGGCTTCCAGCCCGAGTCGGTGGACCTCCTCATCATCGGAATGACGTGTCAGGTACTCGTCCACGGCGGACAGCACCACCTGCTGCATGCTTCGCCCTTCTCTCTCCGCGCGTCGCCTGAGGGCATCGGTCTGCTCGTCGGAAAGCCGCAACGTCATAGCCATACCTCCGATCGTATGCCGAAGCTGGTATCACCGCGATACCACAGCCAAGAGTACACGTACCATCACTCAGAGTTGCCTTTTTCTTGCCGTCTGCCCCACAAGGAGAAGAAGGGGCCGCGCCGACGATCCGCGTGGGTGCCGGTCGTCCCGGTCACGGGGTTTGCCCCGGACGTAAGGTCATGGTTTTCACTGGGCGCATGAGACGCGTCCCCCTGATCTACCTGGCCTCGTACGTCCTGTCGTTGCTGGGGAACTCGGTCGCCGCGGTGGCGCTGCCCCTGATCGTGCTGCAGACGACGGGAAGCGTCCTGTCCGCCGGGGTCCTCTCGGCCGCCACCGCGCTGCCGGCGTTCGTCGCGGGCCTGGTCATGGGGGTGGTGATCGACCGGATCAACCGGCGCACGTCGTCGGTGATCACCGACCTGGTCTCCGCCGCGTCGCTCGCCGCCCTGCCCGTCGTCGATCTCGTGACCGGGCTGAACCTGGGCTGGTTCATCCTCTTCGGGGTGATCGGCGCACTCGGCGACGTGCCGGGGATGACGGCCCGCGAGGCGATCCTGCCCGCGATCGTGCGCGGCGGCGGCCTCTCCGCGGAACGGCTCCTCGGGATCAGGGAGAGCCTGGGCGCGCTGGTCATGGTGATCGGCCCGGCCGCGGCCGGGAGCCTGCTGGTCCTGTTCGACGGGTCCATGGTGCTGTGGATCACGGCCGGCACCTCGTCCGCCGCGGCGATGCTCACCCTGCTGATCCCCCGGGACGTGGGCGCGATCCCCGCGGGGACCGGCTCGGCGTCCTCCTCGGGCCGGGAGCAGCTGCGGGAGGGCTGGCGGGTGCTGTTCCGGGGCGACCGGTTCCTGCTCGCGGTCACGATGCTCAACCTCGTGCTGGTCACCGTGATCGTCGCCCTTCAGGGGATCGTCCTGCCGGCGCACTTCACGCTGATCGACCGGCCGGAGATGCTCGGTTTCGTGCTCACCGCGCTGGCCGCGGGGACCCTGGTGGGCGGCGGCCTCTACGCCGGCCTGGGGACGCGGGGGTCGCGCCGGACCTGGTTCACGACCGGGATGCTGGGCACCGCCGCGGGCGTCGGCGTGATCGCGGCCCTTCCCCCGATGGGGGTCGTCTTCGCCGGGGCGTTCACGCTGGGGCTCTCCTCGGGACTGTTCGGCAGCCTGCTCGGGGTCCTCATGATCGAGAGAATCCCCGAGGGGGTGCTCGGCCGCGTCATGGGGACGCAGAACTCCCTGATGATGATCACGGGTCCGGCGGGGATCCTCGCCGCCGCGCTCATCGGCCAGTTCGGCGGCCTGGCCGCGGCGGGGGCGACCATGGGCGTCGTCTGGGCCGTCGCCGTGCTGGTGGCGCTGCGCGCGCCCGCGCTGCGTAACCTTGACACGCGGGACACACGGGACACACGGGACACGGGGACCACGCGGGAGGTGGCCGGGCATGCGCAGTAGCGACCTGGCGTCGCTCGCGGACGTGACGGTCCGCACCCTGCGCCACTACCACCGGATCGGCATCCTGCCCGAGCCCGAACGCGACCCGAGCGGATACCGGCGGTACACGATCCACGACCTGATCCGGTTGCTGCGCATCAAGCGGCTGGCCGCGCTCGGGCTCCCCCTCGACCGGGTGGCGGGCGTCCTGGACGCGGAGGAGGGCGACCACGACGACCTGCTGGGCGGCCTGGAGCGCGAGCTCGACGACCGGATCGCCCGGCTCACCCGGCAGAGGACCCTCCTGAGGGTGATCCGCGAGCACCGCACCGCCCCCGACGTGCCCCCGGAACTCGCGCGGTTCTTCGCGGCCTTCGCCCTCGCGGGCACCTCACCGGCCATGAACAGGATCGACCGGGACCAGTCCGTCCTGCTCGCGCACCTCCTCGGCGAGGAGGGCGTCTCGTACCTGACCGTGTTCTACGAGCGCGTCGCCGCGCCCGGGACCGTCGAGGTGGTGACGGAACTCGCCCGGCGCTTCGACCGGCTGGAGGCGGACGCGGACCCGGCCGTCGTCGGCCGTCTCGCCGACGACTTCGCCGAGCGGATGGGAGCGCTCGTCGCCGGGCTCACCTGGCCGGAGGGAAGCGCCGACCTCCTGGACAGGAAGGTGCACGAACTCTTCGACCAGTACATGCGCGATGCCCTGAACCCCGCGCAGAAGATCGTGATCGCCCGCGTCACGGAGCGGCTGGAGGCGCCTCCCGCCCGGTGACGACGTCCCGGTACCAGCCGTAGCTCGCCTTCAGGGTGCGCACCTGGGTGGCGTAGTCGACGTGCACCAGGCCGAAGCGGGCTGCGTACCCCCGGGCCCACTCGTAGTTGTCCAGCAGCGACCAGCAGAAGTAGCCGCGCACGTCCACTCCCTCGGCGACGGCCTCGGCGACGGCGGACAGGTGCTCGGCCAGGTAGGCGATGCGGCCGGTGTCCTCCAGGTCGCCGGCGTCGCCGTAGCCGTTCTCGGTGACCAGGATCGGCGGCAGCCCGGGGAAGCGCGCGGCGAGCCCGGTCAGGGTGTCGCGCAGGCCGCGCGGCTCGATCCGCCAGCCGAGCCCGCTGGTGCGCGGCCCGTCGGGCATGACCGTGCGCACGCCGATGTCGTAGGCCGAGCGCAGCGCCGGGTCGGGCTGGGCGTACGGGGCGGCGGCGGCGTGGATCGGGTAGTAGTAGTTCACCCCGAGGAAGTCCAGCGGCGCCGAGACGAGCTCCAGGTCGCCGTCGCGGCGGAACGAGAAGTCGGTGATCTCCCCGTAGACCTCGGCCATGTCGGCGGGGTAGGCGCCGCCGAGCAGCGGCTCGGTGAACTGCCGGTTGACCATCAGGTCCATCCGGCGGGCCGCGGCGGCGTCCTCGGGCGACGGGCTCGCGGGCACGCCCGGCGACATGTTGAGGGTGACGCCGACCCGCTCGCCCGGCCGGGCGTTCCCGCGCAGGCGCGCGACGGCCAGGCCGTGCCCGACGAGCAGGTGGTGCGCCGCGGCCAGGGCGCCGTGCCCCTCGCGCGCGCCGGGCGCGTGGCGGCCCTCGGCGTACCCGGTGATCGAGGAGCAGTACGGCTCGTTCAGCGTGGTCCAGTACGGCACGCCGTCGAGGGCCTCGTGCACGGTCGCGGCGTAGTCGGCGAAACGCTCCGCGGTGTCACGGACCCGCCAGCCGCCGCGGTCCTCCAGCGCCTGGGGCAGGTCCCAGTGGTAGAGGGTGACGAACGGCACGATGTCGCGCTCGAGCAGCGCGTCCACCAGGCGGCGGTAGAAGTCCAGCCCGCGGCGCTCGGCCCGGCCGCCGCCCTCGGGGAAGATCCGCGGCCAGGCCACCGAGAAGCGGTAGGCGCCCACGCCGAGATCGGCCAGCAGCGCCACGTCCTCGGGCCAGCGGCGGTGGTGGTCGCAGGCCTCCTCGCCCGACTCCCCCGCCACGACCGCGCCGGGGACGCGGGCGAAGGTGTCCCAGATCGACGGGCCCCGGCCGTCGGCGTCGACGGCCCCCTCGATCTGGTAGGCGGAGGTGGCCACCCCCCACAGGAAACCGGGCGGGAAGGAGCCGGCCGCCGGGACACGGACCTCGGACGCGGTCATACCTTGATCATCTCTGCCATGATGCATCAGATGATATGCCCGCCGGACGACACGCCCGCGAGCGCCTCCGGCGTCCGGGGAGCCACGGAGACCGCGGCGGCCCCGGGGGCCGCGAGGACCGCGCGGGCCATGGTGGCCGCGGAGATCGCGGAGCCGGGACGGAACGCCCGCGGGGCCGCCGGGGCCCTATGCACGCTCGACCCCGGAGTGGTACGCCTGTCTGTCGTGACCCGAAGACTCCCCGAACTCGACGTGCTCCGCGGCTTCGCGGTGTGCGGGATCATGCTGGTCAACACCTGGCAGCACACCCGCGACCACCTGGACAACCCCGGGCGCGAGGCGGTCGACTGGGGGGTGGAGAACCTGCTGCAGGGCAGGTTCTACACGATCTTCTCGTTCCTGTTCGGACTGAGCTTCGTGCTGTTCCTGAGGTCGGCGGCCGAGCGGACCGAGTATCCCCGTCTCGTGCTGCTGCGCAGGCTGGCGGTGCTCGCCGCCATCGGCGTGCTCCACCAGCTCGTCAACTCCGGCGAGGTGCTGCTGCCGTACGCGATCTTCGGTGTGCTGGTGCTGCTGCCGGCCTCGTTCCTGCCGCGGATCGCGGTGGCGCTGCTGGGGGTTGTCCTGACCGCGTGGGCCGTGCACCAGGGGGGCGGGGTGATCCTCATTCCCGGGGTGTTCGCGCTGGGCATGGCCGTGATGGAGAGACCGCCCTCGCGGCGGTGGCTGCTGCCGGTCTTCGTGGTCTCGGCGGTGCTGGGCGCGGCGCTCACCTGGCTGTGGGTGCTCGCCTCCCAGGACTACTCGCTGTACTACCCGGGGATCTACCCGGCCGCCGGGCTGGCCGCCGCCACGGCCTACTGCACCGGGCTGCTGCTCCTGCTGCGGACCCGGGCGGGCGGGGCGCTGACGGCGGCGCTGGCCCCGCTGGGCCGGATGGCGCTGACCAACTACGTGGTGAGCACCCCGGTCATCCTGCTGTCCCTGCCGCTGCTCACCGCCGACCCGACCCGGGTCACCGGCCTGGTGTTCGCCCTGGCGGTCCTGGTGCTCCAGATTCTGTTCAGCCGCGCGTGGCTGGCCCGGTTCCGGTACGGGCCCCTGGAATGGGTATGGCGGAGGCTCACGTGGATGGAACGCGTACCGAACCGACGGATAGGGTCACACCCGTGACACGCATCGCCCTGTGCCAGATCCCCGTCTCGGAGGATCCCGACGTCAACCTGAGCCGTGCCCGCGACGCCCTCGGCGAGGCCGCCGCGGGCGGTGCCGAACTCGCCCTCCTGCCGGAGGCGACGCTCACCCGGTACGGCAGGCGGATCACCGACCTCGCCCAGCCGCTGGACGGGCCGTTCGTCACCGGGCTGGCCGCGTCGGCCCGCGAGCACGGCCTGTCGGTGATCGCGGGGGTGTTCGAACCCGGCGGGGACCGGGTCCACAACACCGCGGTCGCCATCGGCCCCTCGGGGTCGATCGAGGCGGCCTACCGGAAGATCCACCTGTTCGACTCCTTCGGCGCCCGCGAGTCCGACCTGGTCGCGCCGGGCGACACACCGGTCGTGGTGGAGCTGGCCGGGCTGCGCGTCGGCCTGGTCACCTGCTACGACATCCGCTTCCCCGAGCTGACGCGGGCCCTGGTCGACGCCGGGGCCGAGGTGTTCGCGGTGATCGCCGCCTGGGGTTCGGGGCCGATGAAGGAGGAGCACTGGACCACCCTGGTCAGGGCGCGGGCCCTGGAGAACACCGTCTGGGTGGCGGCCGCAGGTCAGGCGCCGAACCCGGAGGCGCGCGACGGTTTCGGGATCGGGCGGAGCATGCTGGTCGATCCGATGGGTGTGGTGCGTGTCGACCTGGGGTCCTCACCCGGCGTTCAGACGTGCGAAATCGACTCCCAGATCACGATTGCCACCCGGAATGCCCTACCGTGCCTGGAACACCGGCGGCTCCAGGTCGGCGGATCGTAAAATGCCGACCGTGAGTGAGCCACCTGGGCGTAGAACGCAGATGCAGAAGGTCATGCCGCCTCGGCTGCTCGTGCCCTATCTGGCCGGCAGACGCACCGTGATCTCGGGGTACGTGTACCGGGTTCAGGACTGCGCGCGGCTGACCACCCCCGCGCAGCTCTTCGCCGGTCTCGACCTGGGGTTCGAGGGCTCGGAGCTGACCGCCTCGGTCCCGGAGATCTATCTGATGCGCTGGTTCGCCCGTGACATGGACGCCTACATCGTCCCCTACGGCCCGCACATGGGGGGTGACTGGAACGATTCACCGCCTTTCGCGGGGAACGGTTTCACCACCTCGCGCGAGCACGTGGTGCCGCAGTTCCACACCACCCCGATGCCGATCCCCGCGGGAGCCGAGATCATCCACGTGACGCCCGGCGAGGAGCGCCTGTTCGGCGTGTACGACGGCCTGAGCTGGCGGCCGGCCTCATGAGCACCGAGATCGAGCCGGTGGCCTCGGGGTTCGCGGCCCGCCACCGGGGCCGGACGTACGCGGCGGCCCTCGGCCCGGGGAGTTCCGAGGTGGTGCTGTTCAGCGAGGAGGCCCAGGCCGGTTTCGAGGCGGCCTCGGGCTACTGGCGGCTGACGGTGGCCCGCGAGGACCTGGAGTGGCTGGTGCTGGTCCGCACGGTCGGCGCGTTCGGCGGCGAGCCCTGCCTGGTCCTGGACGTCTCCGAGGAGAACGGCGAGGAGAACCTGCACATCGCCTACACCGGGCACAGCGGGATGAAGGCCGAGGCCCTGGGGTACTGGATGGTCGACCACGGCGCGTACGAGGTCGTCGTCCCCCGGGACGAGGTCTTCTCCGTCCGGATCGAGCGCCTGCCGGTCCCCCTGACCCCGGCCGACCCGGAGCCGTGACCCTTCCACGGGTCCCCGCTCCCGGGGAGCGGTCCGCCGGCCCCCGGGCCTGACGGTCGCTCAGAGCGGGAGCAGGGCCTCGTGCCATCTGGCGGTGTCGGTGTACTGGCGCAGGGAGAGAAGCCTGCCGTCGCCGACCCGCCACAGGTGGGCGAACTCGGCCTCGTAGGGGCGGCCGGTGGCGACGGCCGTCCCCCGGTAGTGACCGGTGACCAGGACGTCGCCGCCGGCGGTCTCCCGGTAGGTCTCGTCGCAGGGGGCGGTGTCGTAGGCGCGGGCCACCTCCCCCCACACGTCGAGGATCATCGACCGGGCGCCGTGGTGCGTGCCGCCCACGCCGCACGGCATGCCCGGGGCGACGTGGCCCTCGAAGTCCGGGTGCAGCAGGCGGGTGAGGGCGTCGACGTCGCGCTCCCGCAGGGCGCGATAGAGGTCCTTGACCGGTGTGGACATGACATCTCCGTTTTAGTGGATGTATTCTAGAACGCGTTCACTAATATCATGGGAGGGTGGTCGTGGGAAGACCGGCCAGATTCACCGAGGAGCGGATCCTCGACGCCGCGCTGGAGACCGTGGCGCACGAGGGGGTCGCGGGGGCCACGGTGGCGGCGATCGCGGCGCGCCTGGAGGCGCCGGTCGGCTCGATCTACCACCGGTTCCCCTCCCGCGACCTGCTGCTGGCCCGGCTCTGGATCCGCTGCGTCCGCCGCTTCCAGGAGGGGTTCCTCGACGCCCTGGCCGCGGGGGACCTGGAGCGCGCGGCGGTCCACACGCCCCGCTGGTGCCGCGAGCACCTCGCCGAGGCCCGTGTGCTCCTGCTCCACCGCCCGGCGGACCTGGTGGCGCGCTGGCCCGCCGAACTGGGGGAGGAACTGGCCGCCCTCGACGCGAGAACGGCCGGCGCGCTGACGGCCGCCGCCGCCGATCCCGCCGCCCACGCCGATGCCGCCGACGCCGCCGACGCCTCCGGGCGGGAGCGGCTGCTGTTCGCCCTGGTCGACGTCCCCCACGGTGCCGTACGCCGCCACCTCGCCGCCGGGGAGGCGCCGCCTCCTGGGGTCGACGCCCTCGTCCTGCGGACCTGCCGCGCCGTCCTGACCCCCTGAGCCTTCCGGACGGCACGAAGCGGTGCTTCCTATCCGGCCAGGCCGAGGGCCCGGTAGCGGGCCAGCCGGGCGGCGAGGCGGTCCGCGGGCTCCTGGGCGAGCAGCCCGGCGATCTCGTACTCCAGGGCCCGTGACAGGCGGCGGCAGAACGCCTCGGGCTCGTAGGCGGCGTCCGGCCGCTCCGGGACGATCCGATCGACGAGGCCGTCCCGGCGCAGGTCGGTGGAGATCACCCCCTGGGCCGCGGCGATCTCCGGGGCGAAGTCGACGCTGCGGTACAGCAGCGCCGAGGCGGCCTCCGGGGAGAGCGGCGACAGCCAGCCGTGCTGGGCGCAGAGCACCCGGTCGGCGGCCAGCAGCGCGAGGGCGGCGCCACCGGCGCCCTCCCCCAGCAGCAGGCACACGGTCGGCGCGTCGAGCATCACCAGGTCGGCCACGGAACGGGCGATCTCGGCGGCCAGGCCGCCCTCCTCGGCCGCCCTGGAGAGCGCGGCCCCGGCGGTGTCGATCACGGTGACCAGCGGCAGTCCCAGCTCGGAGGCCAGGCGCATGCCCCTTCTCGCGACCCGGAGCCCGGCCGGGCCGAGCGGGGCGTCGATCCGCCGGCTCCTGCGGTCCTGGCCGAGCACGATCGCCGGGGCCCGGCCGAACGTGGCCAGCGCGAGGATCAGCCCGGGGTCGTTCTCACCCTCGCCCGTGCCGTTGAGCGGGGTCACCTCGTGGGCGCCGAGCCTGAGCAGCGCCCGCACGCCGGGGCGGTCGTCGCGGCGGGAACGGCCGATCGCGTCCCACGCCTGGATCGGCGGGACCCGCTCGCCGGGTTCGGGCCCGGGGTCCAGCCCCCGGCGGGGGGCGCAGAGCACGGCGAGCGCCCGTACGGCGATCCGCCGGGCGTCCTCGGCGGACACGACCGCGTCGACCAGCCCGTGCGCGAAGAGGTTCTCGGAGACCTGGACGCCCTCGGGGAACGGGTGGCCGTGCAGCGACTCGAACACCCTCGGGCCGAGGAAGCCGATCAGCGCGCCCGGCTCGGCCGCGGTGACGTGCCCGAGCGAGCCCCAGGAGGCGAAGACGCCGCCGGTGGTCGGGTGGCGCAGGTAGACCACGTACGGCAGGCCCGCGGCGCGGTGCGCGGCCACCGCGGCGGTGATCTTCACCATCTGCACGAAGGCCATCGCCCCCTCCTGCATCCGGGTGCCGCCGGAGGCGGGGGCGGCCAGCAGCGGGAGCCGTTCGGCGGTGGCCCGCTCGATCGCGGCGGTGAGCCGCTCGGCCGCGGCCACCCCGATCGAACCGGCCAGGAAGGAGAACTCGCACGCGATCACCGCCACCCGGCGCCCGTCGAGCAGCCCCTCCCCCGAGACCACCGACTCGTCGTAGCCCGTCCTGGCCCGGGTCGCGGCCAGCTCCCCGGCGTAGTCCGAGCCCGGGGGCGCCGGGTCGGCGGGCGCGGTGTCCCACGACGTCCACGTCCCCGGGTCGAGGAAGGTGGCGATCAGCGTGCGCGCGTCGGGCCGCGCCGGGGTCACGCCCGCGCTCCCCGGGTGCCCGCGCAGGGCCGCGCCGGGGGGCGCGGGCGCGACGGCTTCCGGGGACGCCGCCCCGGGGTCCGCGCTCGCCTCATCGCTCACGCTCCTCCAGCCAGGCGAGGACCTCGTCGTCGTGCTCGCCGAGCGCGGGCGGGGCGGTGTGGCGCACGGGCGGGTCACCGTCGAAGCGCAGCGGCGGCCCGGGCAGCTCGATGACGCCCAGCACGGGGTGGTCCACCTCGACGACGAGCCCCTGGGAGCGGGTCTGCTCCCAGGCGTAGACCTCGTCGATGGACCTGATGGCCCCGGCGGGCACTCCGGCCTGGCCGAGCGCGGCCAGCCAGTGGGCCCTGTCCCGTGTGGCGAGCACCTTCTCCATGTCGGTGATCAGCTCGTCCCGATGCGCGAATCTTTCCCTGTTGCTCGCATATTTCGGGATATTGGGGTCGATGTCCAGTAGTGCGGCGACCCTGCGCCACTGCGCGTCGTTGGCCACCGCGATCTGGATCATGCCGTCCGCGCAGCGGAAGGCCCCGTACGGGGCGATGGAGGCGTGGTGGTTGCCGCCAGCCCCGGGCACCTTGCCGCCGACCGTCCAGGCCGTCCCGTGGTAGGAGTGCACCCCGGTCACCGCGGCCAGCAGCGAGGTCCGCACCACCTTGCCCCGCCCGGTCCGCTCCCGCTCGTAGAGCGCGGCGACCACCCCGTACGCGCCGTGGATGCCGCCGAGCAGGTCCGCGATCGAGGCTCCCACCCGGTACGGCTCGTCGGGCGAGGGGCCGGTGAGGCTCATCAGCCCGGCCTCGCCCTGCGCGATCTGGTCGTAGCCGGGCCTGCCGCCCTCGGGGCCGTCGTGGCCGAAGCCGGTGATCGACAGGATGACCAGGCGGGGGTTGAGCTCGTGCAGCCGCTCCACGGGGAAGCCCAGCCGGTCCAGGACGCCGGTGCGGAAGTTCTCCACCAGGACGTCGCTCTGCCGTACCAGGCGCTCGATCAGCGTCCTGCCCCCGGCGGACTTGAGATCGACGGCGATCGACCGCTTGTTGCGGTTGGCCGCCAGGAAGTAGGTGGAGATGTCGCCGTCGGGGCCCACGAACGGCGGCCCCCAGCCGCGCGACTCGTCCCCTCCCCCGGGGTGCTCCACCTTGATCACCCGGGCTCCCAGATCACCGAGCATCTGCGCGGCGTGCGGGCCCGCGAGCGCGCGGGAGAGGTCGAGGACGACGATGTCGCCGAGTGCTCCCTGCAAGATCAACCTCCGGTACGTGGCGTCCGGCCCCGGGAAGGGGCTCGTCGTTCCCCGGTGGCCTGTGGTGGGGCCGACGGGGACGGCACCCGGGCGCGGGAACCCCATGATCTCCCATGAGGCCGTCCGGCGGGCGGCCGGGGGGGGAGAGCGGAACTCCGTGAGGACCGGACCGGAGCGAACAGGAGGCAGGGGCGGGGAGGCGGGCCCGGGTGGACGCGAACGGGAGGCGAACCCGGGATGAGCACTGGGTGAGCACTGGAGGACCGATCCGGAGCGGCACGGGCCGGAGGGCGAACCCGGGGCGGACGCGAAACAGGCCGGGGCCCGCACCTCGAAAGGTGCGGGCCCCGGCCCGTGGTGCGCGCTACGTCAGGCGGGAACGATGTTCTCGGCCTGCGGGCCCTTCTGGCCCTGCGTGACGTCGAAGGAGACCTTCTGGCCTTCCTGGAGCTCACGGTAGCCCTGCGCCGCGATGTTGGAGTAGTGAGCGAAGACGTCGGCGCCGCCGCCGTCCTGCTCGATGAAGCCGAAGCCCTTTTCAGCGTTGAACCACTTCACAGTTCCCGTTGCCATCTCGATCTCCTTCGATAGGTGGCAGAATCGGAATTCGCACCTCGCGAATCCCGGGTCGCCGCGATGAGCCCATCCGGAGATGACCGGGAAAACAAAATGCACCCGAAGGGTTATCCGTCAGGTGCACACAAAGTTTCATGGGTACCACAACCGCAACTGAGTTCAGCGTAGCACCTCCTCGGACCACTCACACACCGACACCGCATCGGCCCCGTCCTCACGTGCTCCCGCCCTGTTCCCACACCGGCCTCAGAGGTGGTCCACCCCGGCGTACGGCAGGCCTCCCGACAGGGAGGGAAAGCCGGGCCCCCGGTCGAAGAAGGGCCGGTCCTTCCCGGCGAGGGCGCGCAGCTCGGCGCGGCGTTCCTCGGTGGCCTCGGCGTCCACCCGGAGATCGTCCACCCGGAGACCGGCCGCCCGGGGATCGTCCGTTCGAGGGTCGTCCGTTCGAGGGTCGTCCGTTCGAAGGTCGTCCGCCGGGAGACCGGTCGCCCGGAGATCCTTCGCCCGGGAGTCGTCCACCTGAGGACCGGCCGTCCGGGAGTCGGTCGGCTCGGAGTCGGCCGGATGAGGGCGGGCCTGACGGGAGCCGGTCGGCCGGGGGGCTTCGGCGGGCCCGGTCAGGACGACGCCGTAGTCGTCGCGGGCGCCCTCGATCGAGACCTTGCCGTCGCGGACGTCGGCCGCCACCAGGCCGGGGTCCCGGTCCAGCGGGGACCCCCAGCCGCCACCGCCCGTGGTGCGCACCCGGATGACCTCTCCCGCGCGGACCGGCGAGTCGTCCACCAGGCCCTCCATGGGCCTGCCCTCGATCTCCACCAGGAACGGGCTTCCGGCCCGGCCGCCGTTGACGCCCCAGCAGGACAGGATCGAGCGGTCCGCGATGGACATGAACGAGGCGTCGCGGAGCATCCGCAGGTGCTTGTCGTAGCCCAGGCCGCCCCGGTAGAGGCCCGGCCCCCCGGAGTCACGCGCCAGGCCGAGCCGCTCCACCCGGAACGGCCAGCGGGACTCGGCGAACTCCACCGGGATGTTGCGCGAGTCGGGCACCACGTGGATGGTGTCCTCCCCGTCGGCGTACCACCGGCCGCCGGAGCCGCCGCCGAGCACCTCGCGCATCAGGTACGGGGCGTCGTCGAGGCCGTCGCCGTACACGCCGGTGTAGCGGATGGTCTCCTGGTCGGCGGGCATCCGCCCGCCGGTCGCCTTGGCCAGCACCCCGGCCAGCACGCCCAGCAGGCGCAGGATCACGAACGTGCGGGCGTTGGTGGGGGCCGGGAAGACCGGGGTGAGCAGGGTGCCCTTGCCGGGGAAGCGCATCTCGATGAGCGGCACGACCCCCTCGTTGACGTCCAGCTCGGCCATCCGCTCGGGGGTGTCGGCCAGGTTCCGCAGGATCGGGGCCAGCCACTTCTTCAGGAACACCCCGTCGGCGTAGTCGCCCGCGTGGTTGATCGGCCCCTTGGCCTGCGGCGAGGTGCCGGTGAAGTCGATCACCAGCGGCGCGGGGGCCGAGTGGTCGACGACGAGGGTCATCCGCTGGGTGTGCAGGCGGGGCGGGTCGACGCCGTCGTGCTCGGCGTAGTCCTCCCACACGTGCGTGCCCTCGGGGATCTTGGCGAGCAGTTCCCTGCGGAAGGTCTCGGTGGTGCTGGAGATGATCGCGTCGAAGCACGCCTCGACCGCCTCGCGCCCGTACCGGTCGAACAGCTCGGCCAGGCGGCGCGCGCCCATCAGGCAGGCCGAGCACTCGGCGTCCAGGTCCCCGGCGAGCGAGTCGGGCATCCGGGAGTTCCTGGTCATGATCGTCAGGGCCGCCCGGTTGGGCACCCCCCGGTCCCAGAGTTTGATCGGCGGGACCATCAGCCCCTCCTCGAACACGCTGCGCGCGTTGCTCGGCATGGAGCCGGGCACGGCGCCGCCGATGTCGTCGTGGTGGCCGAACGCCTGCACGAACGCGACGACCTCGCCGTCGTGGAAGACCGGCACGGTCACGCAGAGGTCGGGCAGGTGCCCGATGCCGCCCTCGGACAGGTAGACGTCGTTGTGGAAGAACACGTCCCCGGGGTTCATCTCGCCGATCGGGAAGTCCCTGACGATCGGCTGGACCAGCGCCGAGTAGGATCTGCCGGTCAGCTTGCGCAGCCGCACGTCGTGGATGCCCGCGCGGAAGTCGTGCGCGTCGCGGATCATGGGCGAGCGGGCGGTACGGGCGATCGCCGTCTCCACCTCCATCTCCACCGACGCGAGCGTCCCCTCGACGATCTCCACCAGCACGGGATCGGCCGCGCCCCTCGCACCACTCGCGCCGTTCATGCCCGTCACGTCCCCCATGTCCTTGGTTCCCCTCTCATCGGGCACGGCGCACCTCCAGGTTCCCGAAGGCGTCGACGGTCGCGGTGAACCCGGGGTGCAGCGGAAGCGTGGACCCGTACTCCTCGACGACCGCCGGTCCCGCGATCTCCGCTCCGGCGGGCAGGCCGGAGCGGCGATGCACCGGGGCCGGGCCCCACTCGTCGTAGAAGACCTCCCGGGAGGTCGCCGGCTCGGGACGCCCCGTTCCGGCCGGCCTGCGGCCGAGGACGGGCCGGGTGATCGGGCCGATGCCCGAGACGCGAAGGTTGACCCATTCCACCCCGTGACGGGGGTCGTCGCGGTAGCCGTACCCGTAGAGCTTGCGGTGCTCGGTGTGGAAGCGTTCCAGCACCTCGGCCCGCCACGCCTCGTCCAGCGGACCGGCCGGGGCGGGCACCCTGACCTCGTAGGCCTGGCCGTAGTAGCGCAGGTCGGCGCTGCGGGCGTGGACGTGCTGCGCGGCGGGGAAGCCCTCGCGGTCCAGGGCGGAGGCGGCCCGGCCCTCCAGCTCCCCGAAGATCTCCGCGGCCCTCTCCAGGGAGAGGTCACGGGTGACGAAGGTGCGCACGTAGTCGTTCTTGACGTCCACGGTGAGCAGCCCGAACGCCGAGACGTTGCCCGGATCGGGCGGGACGATCACCGACGGCAGGCCGAGGATGTCGATGAGCCTGCAGACCAGCAGCGGCCCCGAGCCCCCGAAGGCGACCATGGGGAAGTCGCGCACGTCCAGGCCCCGCTTGACGGTGATCTGGCGGATGGCGTTCGACTGGTTGAACGCGCTGATCTCCAGGACACCCGCGGCGGCCCGTTCGGGGGTCAGCCCGACCCTCCCGGCGAGCTCCTCGATCCCCTTGCGGGCGGCGTCCGCGTCGAGCGGGATCTCCCCGCCGAGCAGGTGCGGCGGGACGCGGCCGAGGAAGACGTGCGCGTCGGTGACGGTGACCTCGGTGCCGCCGCGGCCGTAGCAGAGCGGGCCGGGGTCGGCCCCCGCCGACCTGGGGCCCACCTTCAGGGTGCCCTCGGGGGAGATCCACGCGACGGAGCCTCCCCCGGCGCCGACCGTGACGATGTCGATCATCGGGATCTTGCAGGGGTAGCGGCCGACGTTGCCCTCGGTGGTCAGCGAGGGTTCCCCGTCCACGACCACGGCGACGTCGGTGGAGGTGCCGCCGCCGTCCAGGGTGATCACCGAGGGGTGCCCGGCGGTGCCGGCGATCAGCGCGGCGCCGAGCGCGCCCGCCGCCGGGCCGGACAGCACGGTGGTGATCGGCTGGTGGACGACCTCGGCGGCGGACAGCACGCCGCCGTTGCTCTTCATGATGGAGAAGGGCAGGCCGCCGGGTCCGCGCGCACGACCGTCCGCGAGACCGCTCCCACCCTCGTTCCCGCTCCCGGTCCCGTTCTCTCCGCCGCTTCCGTTTTCGCTCCCGTTCCCGGTCGTCCGCCGGGAGCGGCTCGCCTCCTCCAGGCGTTCGGCCAGGTTGGCGATGTAGCGGCGCATGGTCGGCTTGACCGCGGCGTCGACCAGCGTGGTGACCGACCGCTCGTACTCACGGTACTCGCGCAGCACGTCGGAGGAGATCGAGACCACCGCGTCCGGGTGCTCCCTTTCGAGGACCTCCCGCATGCGCCGCTCGTGCGAGGGATCGGCGTAGGAGTGCAGGAAGCAGACCCCGATCGCGGTGATGCCCCGGTCGCGGAACCACCGGGCCGTCTCGGCGGCCTGCTCCTCGTCGAACGGCCGCACCTCGGCCCCGGTGTGGTCCAGGCGCCCGCCGACGGTCCTGACCCGGTGCACCGGGACGATGCGGGGAGGTTTCACCCAGAAGTAGGAGTTGCCGTAGCCGTCCGGCACGCTCTGGCGGGCGATCTCCAGGATGAACTCGAAGCCCTCGGTGGTGACGAAGCCCAGGTCGGCGATGCGGTCCTCGAGGAGCTGGTTCGTGGCGACCGTGGTGCCGTGCACGACGGCCGACACGCCCGTCAGGTCCGGCCCGGCCGCACCCGCGCCCGTCTCCGCGTCCGGCCCCGTCCCCGTCCTCGTGCCCGTCCCGGCGCCGGTCTCCGAGCCGGTCTCCGTGCCCGCGCCCGTCTCCGAGCCGGTCTTCGTGTCGTGCCCGGCTCCGGCCGCCTTCAGCAGGACCTTCCGGACCCCCTCCATGAACCCGTCGGCCGGGTTGGCGGGGGTGGACGGGGTCTTGGTCGTGGTGATCTCACCGGTCTGCTCGTCCACCGCGACCACGTCGGTGAACGTGCCTCCGGTGTCGACCCCGATACGGACGCTGCGCATCCCCCGTGTCTACCCAGTCCGGGCCGCCCGGCAAATCGGCGGACCCTGCCGAAGCTGCGACCGGTCCTTGGGCAGTGTTGGCGCGGGCCCTATCGGCGGCGGGGGCCCATCGTGGTGTTGATCACCGCGTCGGCGTCGTGCGCGTGGACCTTGGCGGCCAGGCGGATGGCCATCTCGTTCGTACGGCGCAGCTCGGCCTCGACCCGGTCCTTGCCGGACTGGCCGACCTGGACGCCGAAGTAGGCGCCGATGATCGCTCCGGAGACGCCGACCAGGCCGGCGAACGGCGCGGCCGTGTCCCCGTTGCGCAGCGCAATCACCACGAAGCCGGCCAGGATGACCACGAGTCCCATGACGACGACGTAGAACCCGTACCGCCAGCGTGCGGCCTCGGCCCGGGCGGCGACGGCCTCGTCCTCGGTCATCATCACCGCGAGCGCGGCGGGTATCCCCGCGCTCTCCGCACCGGAGGAGGCCGACGAACCCGCGGTGCCGGGGATCACGGTGGCAGGGGTCTTGCCGACGGGCGGGGCGGAGTTGTTGGTCGTCGTCACAGGTTCTCCCACTGTTCGATAGGCCAAAAGGAATCTCCCACGCTTTTCACCACCAAGCCAAGTCGGGCGTACCGGCCCGGGAGCGCCCCCGGGCAGGGCGTCCGTCCCTGCCCGGGGCCCGTACGGTCCACCGGGAGAGACCCGGCGGCAACGGGGGACACAAGGAAACATCGTGATCACAATCCGCGCCCGCGGTACCGGATCGCGGCCGGGCGGGATAGAAGACATCTGATCACTTCCGCCGTCCTCGGGAGCTTCCATGGCAAAGCCCCTCCGACTCCTCCGGCTTCTCGTGGCGCCGCTGTCGGCCGCCCTGCTCGTTCTCCTGACCGTCCTGCCGGCACCGGCCCAGGCCGCGACCGACCCGCTGGTCGCCGCGCGCTGGCAGGCCGCGTGGAACACCTACCGGTTCTACGAGTTCCTGACCGCCCCGCTGCCGATCACCGGGCGGAGCCGGGTCGAACGCGACATCTCCATCGAGATCAACGCCCCGGTGGAGCACGTCTTCGACGCCTACTCCGACTTCGAGAACCACCTCGGCATCCACCCGTTCCTGCGGCAGGTCATCACCCACCGGGACCGGACCGAGAACGGCGTCCGCCTCGTCGACCTCACGGCCGTCGAGGACGTCCCGATCGCCGGCCTGCCCGTCTCCTCCGAGACCCACGCGCAGCAGCGCCTCCACCGCGACGAGCTCTTCTACGAGACCGACAGCTGGACCCTGCCGAACGTCGTCACGCACCAGAGGATCTCCTTCGAGGACCTGGGCCAGGGGCGCACCCGGGTCACCGAGCACCTCGTCTTCGAGGCGAGCATCCTGCTCATCGACTTCACGGTGACGAACGGCGTCTCCTCCCACCAGCAGACGCAGGCCGGGCTGAAGGAGGCGATCGAGAGCGGCGAGCTCTGACCGCCCGCCGGGGGCGAGGGCGGGGGCCGGGGCACTAGGCTGGCGCCCCGTGATCGAACCGTCTGCCCTCTCCCCCGTCCCCGCCGGTTCACGGGACGGGGTGCTGCGCTTCTACTTCGGCCCGATGGACTGCGGCAAGTCCACGCTGGCCCTGCAGATGAACTACAACCACGGGCGGCAGGGCAGGCGCGGCCTGGTGCTGACCAAGCACGACCGCTCGGGCGGCCCCCAGATCACCAGCCGGATCGGCCTGGGGAGCGACGCCGTCGAGGTCGTCGACGACCTCGACCTGGTGGCCCTGGTCCGGGCGCACGAGCCCGTCGACTACGTGATCTGCGACGAGGCGTGCTTCTACACGGTCGAGCAGATCGAGCAGCTCGCCGACCTCACCGATCACCATGGCGTGGACGTGTACGCCTTCGGGCTGGCGTCCGACTTCCGCTCGCGGATGTTCCCCGCCGCCCAGCGGCTGTTCGAGCTGGCCGACGAGATCAACCGTCTCCAGGTCGAGGTCCTGTGCTGGTGCGGGCGTCCCGGCCACCTGAACGCCCGGGTGGTGGGGGGAACGATGGCCCGTACCGGCGAGCAGGTCGTCATCGGCGACACCGGGGCGGACCAGATCCGCTACCAGGTCCTGTGCCGGCGCCACCACCGCTCCGGCGACCTGGGCCTGCGGGCCGGCGTCCTCCCCCCGGACGGTCGCTCCCAGGAGGCTCCCTCCTCGCGGGAGGCGCTTCCCGGGGCCCGCCAGGGCGGGTAGGGCGGCTTCGCGTCCCGGGGGTCCTCCGGGGAACGGCGGCGTTCCTGGGATCACCGGAGCGTCGTGCGCCCCGACGGCATGCTGGAGGGGATCGTCATCCGCTTCACCAGCGCGCATGGCCGACGTGTCCCGGGCCCGGCGACCGGCGTGACCCGGCTCAGTAGGGCAGCAGCCGCCCCGACGGGGTCCGCAGATCCAGCGCGACCCGGGCGGGGCGCCGCGAGCGCTTGCGGATTCGGATCTGGCGCATCGTGAGGAACTCCTGTCGCGTGCTCGTACGGGCCGGGTCCGCCGGCTCCCGCCGAGTGCCGCCTTTCGGCCGGTACCGCCGTATGTACGGCCGGCACCGTCGTTCAGGAGAGACCTTCCCCTCATGGAGCGAATTACCAGGAAGGGGACGAGAGGTTCGAGAGCGACAGCTCCAGAGGTGCCAGAAATCATCGAAAACGACGGAATCCACGCACGTCGGGCCAAAAGAAGATCTTTCCTGGCCTAGCCCGGCCCGGCCCGGCTCGGCTCGGCTCGGCTCGGCGACGGAGATGCCGAACCGGCCGAGGCGGAGAAGGCGGAATGAGCAGGGGCGAAAACGCCGGGATCGGCGGGACTCAGTAAGCGGGACAGGCCGGAGGTGGGAACGCCGAGACAGACGGGGCTCGCTCAGCGGCGGGGCGCGGTGGCGTCCGCGACGAAACGGACGAGGAGCCTGGCGAAGACCTCCCTGTCCTCGGCGGACCAGGTCGCGGTGAAGACGTCGAACCGCTCGTTCTGCCAGCGGCGGGCGGCGGCCAGAAGCTCACGGCCGGACGCGGTCAGCACGAGATCGGCGTGACGGGCGTCCCCCTCCAGCGTGCCGCGCCTGACCAGACCGGCGGCCACCGCGTCGGCGACCATGCGGCTGGCCACGGAGCGGTCCACCCCGAGCGCCTCGGCGACGTCCCGCACCCCGACGCGCGCGATCCGATCGGCCCGGCCCTCTCCGTCGGCCCTGCCGACCTCCCCGGCGCCGTCCGCTCCCCCGGCGCCGACGTCCCCGCCGATGTCACCGGTGTCACCGGCGCCGCCGACGATGTCGACGACCACGACGCGCGAGACGTGCCCGCTCTCGGCGCCGTTGCCGGCGATCTGCTGGGGCCAGCGCCGCGACCAGTGGCGGACCAGCGCGAACAGCGCGGGCCCCGCCTGTTCGGGGGCAGGACTCCCGGACCGCGCCCGCCGATCATGAAGGTTCCGCATGGGCAACAGCATCACACCCGCGCCTGACAGGTGCAAACGACACACGTGCCGTGTCGTCGGACGTCACGCCCTCGAAGGAACCGGGGGCGTCGCGGCCCCGGACGGACCGGAGGCGTCACTCCGGGACGGGCGACGGGTCAAGGGGCGCCGCTCTGGGACGGGCGACGGGTCAGGGGGCGTCGGCGATCTCGGCGAGGCGGGCGGTCAGCTGCTCGGGTTCACCGTCGATCAGCGCGGAGACCCCCCGCCACCAGGCGAACCACTCGCCGCTGCGCCACATCCAGTCGATCCGCTCGATGGCGGCGATGACGTCGCCCCTGGTCCGCCACGTCGTGCCGGTCTGCTCGGCGGAGGCGCCGTGCCGCAGGGCCCAGGCGTGCAGGGTCTCGGCGGCCTCGCCGTCGACGGACTGCTCGTAGGGGTCGGGACGCTCGTCCAGCCGGTGCGGCCCCAGCCCTGCCGCGACCCCCCAGCTCCACTGGGCCTCGGCCGGCCGGGAGTAGCGCAGGGAGTCGAAGTCGAGATCGGAGCCCATGGCGCCGTCCGGACGGCGCACGACCACCGCGTCGAGCCTGCCTCCCGCGTCGAAGGAGACCAGGATCCGCGTACCGGAGCGCGTGTCGGCGGGCAGCTCGACCCGGTCCTCGGCCTGCCAGGAGTTGAGGTCGGTGACGGCGGCCGCGCGCCCCCACGCCTGGTCGGCGGCGTCGTCGGCGATCCAGGCGGCGAGCATCTCCAGGACGGTCAGGTCGGTCCACGGGTCGACGGCGGTGGAGGTCTGGAGCACCTCGTCGGGGGCGGGCAGCTTGCCGCCGCGCTCGCGCCGCCACCACACCTCGCCCAGCTCGCGTGTGCCGACCACGAGTGCCGCCACCGCGGCGAGCTCGGTGGACCTGCGGGTGAGGGGGGCGCCCCGGGCGAGCTCGACCGCGCGCGCGACGCGGTCGGCGCCCAAGACCTCCTCCGCCTGGCGCAGCAGCAGGGCCGCCTCCGGTCGCTCCTCGCCCAGCAGGTCCCGGATCAGGCGCCTGGCCTCGATCCTTGCGTCCTCCGCACGTCCCTCACGCATACCGACACCGTACGCCGGGAGATCCTCAGGTGCGAGCGCCACCGCGCGAGCGGCCGAGCAACCAGCCGATCACCGCGCTGCCGAGCGCGACACCCGCGCCCATGCCGAACGCGGCCAGGAGCGACCAGGCGGGCACGCCCGGCCTTGGCCGGTCCGCCGGGCGCTCGAAGACGTGCGCGCCGGGGGTGGCGGAGCCGGTGGGCGGGGCCGCCGGCCTCCCTGCCGCACCGTCCGCGCCCGGCTCGCCCGGGAGGCCGGAGACCCCGGGCGCGGTGCCGTTCGCCACGGCCCGGCCGGGCCCGACGAGGGCGGGCACGGGGACGGCGGACGCGGGGACACCGGGAACATCGGGGACACCGGGGACACCGGGGACGGGGACCTGCGCGGCGATCAGATGCTTCTCGACGGCCGAGAAGAAGTCTCCCGCGGTCCTCTTCGCGACGGAGCCGAGCATGCGCTGCCCGACACCGCCGATCATGCCTCCGATCACGGCCTCGGCGTCGTAGTCGATCCGGGTGCCGCCCTCGACCTCGCTGAGGCGGACCTCCACCGTGGCCTCCACCGTGCCGGGAGCACCCTGGCCCCGGGCCCTGAGCACGAACCGCTCGGGGGGCCGGGGCTCGGAGAGCGCCACCTCGCCCTGGTAGACGCCCTTGATGGAGGCCACTCCCGCGGTGACGGTCATCCGGTAGGTGTCCGGCGCCGTCTCCTCCAGGCGCTCGCAGCCGGGGATCGTGCGGACGAGCACGGCCGGGTTCTGGAGCGCTGACCACACGCGGTCTCTGTCGATGCCGAGCACGGCACTGCCTGCGAGCTTCACACCAAGCACCCTAGGCAATCGGCGGGCGCCCGGATAACAGCAACATCTGCCCGCCGGGCCGGCCCGCCGTTGTCAGTGCCTCCGCCGGCGGATCAGCCGGACGCCGAGGCGGAGCGCGCCCGCAGTGACGTGCCCACGTCGTGCAGGTGGCGCAGCGCCTGCGCGTACGAGCTGATCACCCCGGTCTCCAGGTAGTCCACGCCCAGCTCCTCGCAGTACTCCCGGACGATCGGCTGCGCGCGGCGCAGGTTGGGCATGGGCATGCTGGGGAACAGGTGGTGCTCGATCTGGTAGTTGAGCCCGCCGAGCACGACGTCGAGGACGTGGCCGCCGCGCACGTTGCGCGAGGTGAGCACCTGGCGCCGCAGGAAGTCGAGCTTCTCCTCACCCCTGAGCATCGGCATCCCCTTGTGGTTGGGCGCGAAGGTGCAGCCCAGGTAGACACCGAAGACCGCCTGGTGCAGCAGCAGGAAGACGACGGCCTTGACCGGCGAGAGCACCGCGAACAGCGCGCCCAGGTACAGGACGGCGTGCAGGGCCAGGAGCGAGGCCTCCACCGCACGGTGCTTGGTCTCCGGGCGCAGCAGGGCGCGGACGCTGGAGACGTGCAGGTTGAATCCCTCGAGCGTGAGCAGCGGGAAGAACAGGAACGCCTGCCAGCGGCCCAGGACGCTGGGCAGCCCCTTGCTCTCGGCGGCCTGCTCGTGCGACCAGATCAGGAAGTCGGGGGCGACGTCGGGGTCGTGGTCCTCGTGGTTGGGGTTGGCGTGGTGGCGGGTGTGCTTCTCCATCCACCAGCCGTAGCTCATGCCGATGGCGACGTTCCCGGCCACCAGGCCGGCGATCTCGCTGGAGCGGCGCGAGCGGAAGACCTGGCGGTGGGCCAGGTCGTGGGCGACGAGCCCGATCTGGGCGAACACCACGGCGAGGAAGACGGCGACGAGCAACTGGTACCAGGAGTCGCCGACGGCGAAGAAGGCGGCCCAGCCTGCGGCGAAGGCCGCCGTCACCAGGGCCAGCCGTGCGGCGTAGTAGCCGGGACGCCGGTCCAGCAGCCCCGCCTGGGCGATCCGGCGCGACAGGCGGGCGAAATCGCTGCCTCGTTCACCGGTTCCGGGGACGGCGGGAAGGTCCGCGTCATCGATCGCGGTTGAGTGGGTCACGCTTCTCCTCAGATGTGCCGCATGGATCGACATGATCGGATCGGCCGGCAGCGCCACGGATCAGCGTCAGCCGAGCAGGACGACCCTTCCAGGATCTCGTGGTCGTCCTGCCGGCGGACCCCCGCTCTCACCCCGGCTCATGGTAGTGCTGACCCTACCCCGGTGACCGCCGCGATCAAGGGGGCACCGGCGGACGGCCGCGCCGAGTCCCGTTCGGCGTACGGCCGACAGGACCGCCGGTCGCTGGCAGGATGGTCGCCCATGACATCGGGGATGTACCGGACGATCGGGATGGCGGTGGTGATCGCGGCTCTGGTGGTGGGCGCCGGGTGCGCGACCGGGACGGGCGGCGGGCACCGTGCCGGTGGCACCGGTGGCACCGGCGACGCCGACGATGCCGCGGGTCCTGCGCCGGACTCGTCCCGGGGCGCCTCGGCGTCTCCCCGGGAGACGGCGGCCGGGACCGGGCCGTCCGGGCCGTCCGGGCCTCCTGGGGTGATGCCCGGGCCGGGCGAGGTGGGCAGGATCTCCCGTCCCGGCGACGGCCTGCCCCCGGTGATCAGCTCCATCCCCACCCGGCGCAAGGTCGTCTTCCTGACCATCGACGACGGGTGGGAGCAGGACCCCGGCTTCGTGGCGCAGGTCCGCGACCGGCGGATCCCGGTGGCGGCCTTCGTCACCCGCGACGCCGTCGAGGGCAGGGGCGCGGCCGACCCGACCGCCCAGGGCGGCAGGTTCCCGAGTTCGGGCACCTGGCGGTACGTGCGCGACCTGCGCGACGCCGGGGTGACGATCGAGAACCACACGCTGACCCACCCGAACCTGCCGGCGCTCGGCTACCGGGGGCAGAGGGCCGAGATCTGCGGCGCCTCCCGGCTGATCCGCAGGCACGCCGGCACCACGCCCACCCTGTTCCGCCCGCCGTTCGGCAACCACGACGGCCTGACCCGGCGGGCCGCCAAATCCTGCGGCATCGACGCGCTCCTGCTCTGGACCGCGACGGTGCAGCCGGGCGGGAAGATCGCGTACCAGGTGCCCGACAAGAGGCTCCGGCCCGGTGACGTGCTGCTGTTGCACTTCAGGCCGAACCTCGCGCGCGACTTCGCGACCCTGGTCGCCAAGATCGAGCGCCGGGGTTTCGAGCTCGGCAACCTGCACGCCTACCTGCGGGCCGCGCTCCGCTAGAACGGCCCGCCCCCTGTGCGGGGCGGGCCGTCCGGGCACATGCGATCACTCGCTCTCGGCGGTGTAGAGGTACTCCCAGTCACCGCACCGGGTGGCGTGGGAGGAGTGCTGGCCGATCTGGCAGACCTTGACGCGGACGCTGTCGACCTTGTGCTTGCTGAAGGCGAAGTGCTTGGCGCCACCGGCGCCGCAGTAGCGGTAGGACTTGCCGTCGTACCACTGGTAGCCCTTGTCCCCGAAGTGGTGGGCCTCGAACTTCACGTAGGCGCACTTGCCGCCCTGCTTGTACGTGCGGTGGTCGAGGTCGTACAGCTTGCCCTTGACGTCGACCCGGTTCCGCTTCTGCTGGTCGTCCCAGTCGACGCCGATCCAGCCACGGCTCTTGGCGCGGTGGTTGGACGAGTAGTAGTGGCCCCAGTTCTCGCTGTAGTCGTAGCCGTACCCGGACTGGGCGGCCACGGGCGCGGCCGCGGCCGCGGTGGCGGCGTTCGCGGTGGCCGGCGTGGCGAGCGCGACGGCACCGAGAGCGGCGGTGGCCAGCAGAACGGTGGCCATCTTCTTGATCATGATTTCTCCTCGTGCCTCCCCGGACCGGCTTCTGCCGATCTCCCCCTGGAGTGACTCATTTCTACGGGCGAGTCCTTGCAAGTCGGCATATCAGCGCTTACAGCCCCTTACGGAATGCTTGCGAGGTGTTCACACGGCCACCGCGGACGTGCGCGCCACGACGAGTGCGGGGGACGGGACGCGGAGGGCTTCGGAGGGCTTCGGAGGGCTTCGGGGAGGGCGTCAGAGAGTGGGACGCGAAGGGCCTCGAAGGACTCCGGGAAGTGGGACGCGGAGACCTTCGGAGGGCGGGGCGCGCCCGCGGGTCCGCCGACCGGCGTACCCGTGGATCCCCCGGGAGAGGGACGTCCGCGCGGGACCGTCTGCCGCACCATGGAGTCGCCCCGCCCGGGGAGGGCGGCGGGGGGCGCTCCGCACGACGGGGGGCACCCTCCCGCCGGGGGCGCGCCGACGGGAACCCCCGGCCGGCAAGGGGATGACCGGCGCCGCGGGCAACGAGGCGATCGTGGTCCGTTCGAGAAGTGCGGTCTCGGATCGGGCCGTGTGACGAAGATCGCAGCAGCTCGCGGCGCCACCCCGCGCCGTTGCTCTACAAGTCGTAGTACTACTAGAAGTAGAACTACTGGTTGTAGAGCTTCAGACCCGCGAGGGGAAGATGGACGCACTAGACCTGGCGCGGTGGCAGTTCGGGGTGACCACCGTGTACCACTTTCTGTTCGTACCCCTGACGATCGGTCTCGGCGTCTTCGTGGCCGGGTTGCAGACCGCCTGGTACCGCACGGGCAAGGAGCACTACCTGCGGCTCACCAGGTTCTTCGGGAAGCTCTTCCTGATCAACTTCGCGATGGGCGTGGTGACCGGCATCGTGCAGGAGTTCCAGTTCGGCATGAACTGGAGCGAGTACTCGATCTTCGTCGGCGACGTGTTCGGCGCGCCGCTGGCGCTGGAGGCCCTGCTCGCGTTCTTCCTGGAGTCGACCTTCCTCGGCCTGTGGATCTTCGGCTGGGACAAACTGCCCCGGGGCCTTCACCTGGCCACCATCTGGGCCGCGGTCATCGGGTCCAACCTGTCGGCGTACTTCATCCTCGCGGCCAACGCCTGGATGAAGCACCCGGTCGGCTACGAGGTGGTCGACGGCAGGGCCAGGATGACGGACCTGTGGGCGGTGCTCACCAACTCCACCGCGCTCGCCCAGGTGCCGCACGTGATCGCGGCGGCCTTCGTGGTCGCCGGCGGCTTCGTCCTGGCGATCTGCGGCCACCACCTGCTCCGCGAGAGACGCGCCACCGGCCCGCGCCGCGCGCCCGGGAACGGCACCGGCGCAGGAGGCGGATCAGCGGCCGGAGGCGGTGCCGGGAGCGGGACGAGCATCTGGCGGACCCCGATGCGGGCCGCCCTGGTGATGACCGCGATCGCCGGCGCCCTGGTCGCCGGGAGCGGGGACATGTCGGCCAAACTGCTGTACGAGCAGCAGCCGATGAAGCTCGCCGCCGCGGAAGGGCTCCGGCACGACACCTCCGGCGCGCCGTTCTCCATCGTCCCCGGGGTCGAGGTGCCCCAGCTGCTCAGCCTCCTGTCCACCAACGACCCGTCCGCCGTGGTCCAGGGCACCGAGGACCTCCAGGCCAGGTTCGAGGAGCGGTTCGGCCCCGCCGACTACCGCCCCGACCTGCCGGTGATCTTCTGGTCCTTCCGCGTGATGATCGTCTTCGGCCTGTCCACAGTGGGCCTGTCGGTCCTCGGCCTCTGGCTGACCCGCGGCCGCCGTCGCGATCCCCGCCCGCCCCGCCCGGTCCCCGCCTGGTTCGCCCGCGTCTGCGTGCTCGCGCTGCCGCTGCCCACCATCGCGATGATCTCCGGATGGCTGCTCAGCGAGATCGGCCGGCAGCCCTGGACCGTCCAGGGCGAGCTGCTCACCGCCGCGAGCGTCTCACCGGGGGTGAGCGTGACCGAGGTGGCGATCTCGCTGGCGGTCTTCACCGCCCTGTACGGCGCGCTGGCGCTGGCCGAGGCCGTCCTGCTCGTCCGGCACGTCAAGGCGGGCCCCGAGCCCGCGGCCCCGGCGGACGCCCCCTCCCCCGCGTCGGCGCCACCGCCCGGCGGCGGCGATGACGTGCCCGAGGACGCACGGCTCCAGCCGACCCTCATGTACTGAAACCGACGACGGCCAGCGACAGCAGACGGCAGGTAACGACGTGGAACTCACCACCCTCTGGTTCGCGCTCATCGCGTTCCTGTGGACCGGCTACTTCGTGCTGGAGGGCTTCGACTTCGGCGTGGGCATGCTCGTGCCGGTCCTGGCCGGGGACGAGGCCGAACGCAAGCAGGTCCTGGGCACGATCGGCCCGGTCTGGGACGGCAACGAGGTCTGGCTGATCACCGCGGTCGGCGCCATGTTCGCTGCCTTCCCGGCCTGGTACGCCGGGATGCTCAGCACGTTCTACCTGCCGATCCTGCTGATCCTGGCCGGGCTGATCGTGCGCGGCGTCGGCCTGGAGTGGCGTGCCAAGGTCCACCACGCCTCCGACCGCGCCTGGTGCGACCTGGGGGTACTGGTCGGCAGCGCGCTCCCGGCCTTCCTGTGGGGCGCCGTCTTCGCCGACCTGCTGCGGGGCAGCGCGACGGCCGCCCTGGTGGGCGGGGCGTTCTCGCTGTCGCTCTGCGTGCTGCACGGCGCGGTGTTCGTCGCGCTCAAGACCTCGGGGCCGGTCCGCTCCCGCGCCCGGCGCGCCGCCGTGGTCGCCGCCGCGGCGGCCCTGCCCGCCGCGGTGGTCGCGCTGTCGAACATCCCCGTCGCGGGTACGGAGGGCACCGCGCCGTCGGCCGCACCCTGGCTCTGGGGCACCGCGCTCGCCGCGATGGCGGCGCTGGCCGCCGGGGTCGCGCTGACCTGGCGCGGCCGGGACGGCTGGGCGTTCACCGCCACCGCCTCCTCGATCGCGCTGGGCTCGGCCGCCCTGTTCGGCGCCCTGTGGCCGGCCCCGCTGCCCGGGCTCACCGTCGCCGAGGCCGCCTCGGGCCCGTACACGCTGGGCATGCTGACCTGGATCGGGCTGATCGCGCTGCCGTTCGTGCTGGGCTACCAGGCGTGGTCGTACTGGGTCTTCCGCAGGCGGCTGACCGCCGACGTGTCCTGACGGCCACATTCCCCGGTCGGCCACGTCCCCCTGCTCTCCCGGCCCCCCTGACCGGCCACGTCCCCAGGCCGACCCTGTTCACCGGCCGGACCGGCCTCCGGGCCGGCCCGGTCACCCGCCCCGGTCGTCCCGGGCTCAAAGGATGCCGAGCCTGGCCAGCGGCTCGACGAGCTCCCGCTCCTCGTACGACAGGTGGGACAGGAGTGTGTCGGTCAGCAGGTCCACGGCCGAGCGCAGGGCGGCCCCGCCGTCCGGGCCGGAGACGAAGGCGACCAGCGCCCGGTCGACGCCCTCCAGGACCTCGTGGATGGCGTGGTGCTCCTGCTCCAGGCGGTCGATGACGGGCACCAGCCTGCCGTCCGCGCGGCGCAGGCCGGGGAAGAGGCTCTGGTCCTCGATGGTGTGGTGGGTGGTGACGACGCGGCAGTAGGACTCGCAGTAGGTGCCGACCGTCCAGTTGTTCTGCCGCATCGTCATGGTGTTGATGTGCGAGCGCGCGGCGCCGGCGTCCATGACGCCGCCGGTGACCTGCTCGACGAGCCGCCGCACCTCGGCGAGTTCCTGCCGCAGGTGGTCGTGGACGTCGACGAGATGACGCCCGGACGCCTGCTCGCGGGGGGTGTAGGTGCGATCCGGGTCGGGGGCGGGGCCGGTCGGGCGGGTGGTCTCGTCCCAGACCTGGACGCCGGCGAGGCGGACGCCGTCGTCCGGGGTCGGCGTGACCCCCAGCGCGGGGACCGCACTTCCCCGCTTCTCCCCGTTCCCGGCACTCCCCGCGGTCCCGGCGCGGCCGGACGGGGCGGCGCCGACGGCGGCACGAGCGGACGGGCCGGCGCCGCCGGCGACCGTGGGGCGGTCCGCGACGGCCGTCCCGGCCGGAACCGCGACGGACGACGGAACCGCGGCGGACGAGCCCCGAAGCTCCCGCTCGGCCTCCACGAGCTCGCGTACGCCGGGAACGACCTCGGCGGCGAAGCGCCGGATGTCGTCGGGGTCGTCGCTCGCCAGGATGTAGGCGCTCATCCCCTCCTCCAGGGTGAGCTCGGCGAGCTGCTCGACCCAGACGTGCGCGGGCCCCTGAAGGAACGCGCCGCCGGAACCGGTGAAGGAACCGGAGACGTTGTACAGCCGCCGCACGTCGGCGGGTGAGCGTCCCGCGGCGAGCGCGGCCTCGTCGACGGTCGCGTTCATGGCGGTGAGGACGTCCGGGGCGGCGTAGGCGCTGCTGGGCAGCCAGCCGTCCGCGAGCCTGCCGGTGAGGCCGAGCATCCGCCGCTTGTAGGCGCCCAGCCAGATCCCGACGTCGTGGGCGGGCGCCGGGCCGGGGTGGGCTCCGTGCACGCGGTGGTGACTGCCGTCGATCTTCACCGACGCTCCCCCCTCCGCCCAGAGGGCCCGGATGATCCCGATGCCCTCCTCCAGCGCGTCGACCCCCTCGGCGGCGGTCAGCCGGGGGCCGCCCAGGGCGGCGATGCCGTCCCAGAACGCCCCGGCGCCGAGCCCGAGCTCGACGCGCCCGCCGCTGAGGAGGTCCAGGGTCGCGACGCTCCGGGCCAGCACCGCGGGCGGGCGCAGGGGGAGGTTCGCCACGTTCGGCGACACCCGCACCGTGGAGGTGCGCGCGGCGATGACCGACAGCAGCGTCCAGGTGTCGAGGAACCGCGCCTGGTACGGGTGGTCCTGCATGGTCACCAGGTCCAGACCGGCCTGCTCGGTGAGCAGGGCGAGCGCGACGACCCTGTCGGCCCGCGCGGCCACCGGCGTCAGGAAGGTCCCGAACAGCAGCTCGTGCCCGTGGTCGGCCATGTGTCTCCTGGTACGTCGTCCCGGGTGCGCCGATCGCGACACCTTGCCCGACAGATCGTATGTAAAACAGATCGATTGTCAAACAGAAGGTCTTTGGAACCGCAGGTCCTGCTAGCCTGGCCGTATGCCCGCAGCGCCTGCCACGTCCGGCCCGCCCGGCCCGCCCGCGACACCGCGTCCCGGCACGGAGACCGCCGACGCCCTGGAGGGCGACCTGGGCTGGACGCTCGGGGTGGTCTTCCGCTCCTACGTCAGGACGGTGAACGCGCTGGTCGAGCACCTCCCCGGCGGTCCCCGCGGCTACCAGGTGCTCGCCGCGGCGACCCAGGGGCTGCCCGGCGGACAGGGAGCACTGGCCCAGCGCCTCGGCGTCGACAAGACCGTCATGACGTACCTGCTCGACGACCTGGAGAAGGCCGGCCTGGTCGAGCGCCGCCCCGACCCCGCCGACCGGCGCAACAAGCGCGTCGTCGCCACCGAGCGGGGCAGGTCGACCTGGGCCGACGCGCAGACCAGGCTGGAGCACGCCGAGGAGCACGTCCTGTCCCCGCTGGATCCGGCCGACCGCCCGGTGTTCCGGGAGCTGCTGCGCAGGCTGGCCGCCGGGGCCGACGCCCTGGACCCGGCGAACGGCCCCTGCCGGATCGTCCAGGAACTGACCCCCGCCGACGTCCCGGGCGACACCCCCTCCGGCGTTCCGGACGCCGTCCCCGCCAGGCCGCGCCGCTCCCCACGGCGCTGAGCCGTCCCGTCCGGGCCGTCGGGATCGCCCTCGAGGGCGATCGGCGCGAGCAGTGCGACCTCCCGGCCGAGACCCGCGCCCTCCTGAACCGATCCCGAGCCGGGCGCCGGGACCGCTGAAGTGCGGGATGCTCTACGGCAGGCCCCGTACAGGGGATACGTGGAGGAGCGACCGCGCCTCCCCTACCGGACGGGCACATCGAGCGGGAGCGTCGGGCGGGCACGGAGCCCGGCCGCCACCCGATACCCACCGGATCGACCACGACGGAAACGGACGGATGCGATGAGCGCGCGTTTCGAGGAGCTCGACTGGCGGCCGACGCCGATCGGCGACATCAGCCTGCGGCGCAGGCGCGAGCCCTCGCTGGGCGTCGACGTCTACGAGATCAAGCTGAACGACGAGTTCCTCATGTCGAGCCTGTTCACGGTGGCCGAGATCGAGCTCGCCCGGCTCGGACTGGCCGCGCTGCCGGGCACGGACCTCGACGTCGCGGTGGGCGGGCTCGGGCTCGGGTACACCGCCCAGGCCGCTCTGGAGGACCCCCGGGTGCGCTCGCTCGTCGTGGTGGACACGCTCGGCGAGGTGATCGAGTGGCACCGGCGGGAGCTGCTGCCGGTCGGCGCCCACCTGATGGCCGACCCCCGCTGCCGCCTGGTCCAGGGCGACTTCTTCGCGATGGTCCCCACCGAGACCGGCCTCGACCCCGAGTCCCCGGGCCGGCGCTTCCACGCCGTCCTGGTGGACATCGACCACACCCCGCGCCACGTGCTGCACCCCAGCCACGCCGCCCTCTACACCCCGGCGGGCCTGCGCGGGCTCGCCGGGCACCTCCGTCCGGGCGGCGTCTTCGCCCTGTGGTCGGACGACGCGCCGGACGCGGAGTTCGAGGCCCTGCTCACCGAGGTCTTCGCGACCTCCCGGGCGCACGTCGTCACCTTCCCCAACCACCTGACGGGCGGCACGTCGTCCAACACCGTCTACGTCGCGACGACCGCCACCTGACGGCCTCCCGGAGGGCCTGGGGCCGTCACCGGCGCGTCCCCGGCGGCGGATCCCGGACCGGTCGCACCCCTTCGCCGGTCAGGCGCACCTCGCGTCCGCCGACGGATCACACAGAACGACATGGCCCTGCCGCGAGAAGACCTCGCGGTAGCCACGCCGCAGCAGCCGGTCGACGTCCGCGGCCTGGTCCTGGATCGACGCGAAGTGCGGTTGCCGTGCTTCGAGGTCGGCCAGGACCCACGGGGCGCGTTCGGGGCGTACGGCGGTCTTCGACGCCCAGGCCACGACCCTGGTCCGCGCCGACACGCTGGGCCCCAGCGCGTTGGCCGCCTCCACGAGGACACCGTCCGGAACGCGGAGCACGGCCTGCGCAGCCGCCCCGGAGCGGGGATCGCCTCCGTACCAGCTCGGTGAGAACAGATCGCCGAGCGCGAAGAACGGCACGGTCGCCACCGCCGCCACCGCCACCGCCGACGCCCAGCAGGAGACGAGCCGACGAACCGCCGGGCCCTTCGACATCCGCCGAAGCCGCGCCGCGCCGTCCACGGCGGCGCAGAACAACGCCATGACGACCGCGGCGTTGTAGTGGTAGCGGGTCCCCCACCATCCGGCGGCTCCGGCGTCCGTCGCGAGCATGCGTTCGGCCAGCAGTGCCACCGGCGCCATCACGCAGGGTGACGGTAACGGCAGGAAGAGCAGAGG
Source organism: Streptosporangium sp. DT93 (assembly GCF_049844535.1). NCBI lineage: Bacteria > Bacillati > Actinomycetota > Actinomycetes > Streptosporangiales > Streptosporangiaceae > Streptosporangium > Streptosporangium sp. DT93. The sequence goes on along the minus strand of NZ_JBNCLF010000002.1, from coordinate 9,919 downwards.
GGCGAGGAGCAGCAGGACGGTCCATACCTTCGTGTCCGGGGTGGACAGGACTCCCAGGACCTCATGAGGACGGGTCAGAATGCGCACGAGCGCCTCTCCGGGATCTTCACCCCACCCGCTGTAGTACCAGTAACGGCGCGGATCTCCGCCGAACGCCGGAATGATCACACTGGTGGCCGCCCACAGGAACCCGCCCCCCCCCCCGACGATCATCACCGCTCCCGTGCGGCGCCACTTCCGGACGAGAAGGAGACCGCACCCGAGACCGGCGACGAAGATCGAGAGATCTTCCTTCACCAGCAGCAGCACGGCCGACACCGCCAGGACGTGCCATCGGCGCCCCGCCCCCATCCTCTCGAACAGCAGGGCGGTGAGCGGCGGCACGAAGGCGTACTCGTGGAAATGGAAGTTCACCGTCTCGGCCACGGGCCAGGAGAGGGTGTAGGCGGTACTCAGGAAATACGCCGCCCGCGCGCCGAGAGCCCGCCGCGCGTAGACCCAGAACGGCGGAACCGCCAGGGACAGCAACCCGGCCTGCGCCACGATGAGCGTCTCCGGCCCGTCGTGAATCCAGTACAGCGGCGCCAGCAGGGCGAGGACCGGCGAGAAATGATCCCCCAGTAGGGAGAACGCCGTCCCGAACGCGTTCCAGTTTCCCTTGACGAACGACAAGGGCAGGCCGAGGTTCGCATAACCCCGGACACCCTGGTCGAAATGACCAGATCATAGATCCCGGTACGGAAGGTGTGAAACTTCACCAACCCCAGCAGGGAGTACGCCAGGAACGCCGTCACGGTGACGGCTCCCACGACATACCGATGAGGGACGCCCATGAGACGCGGGCACGAAGGAACAAGGAACGGCATGCCACGATTCCCGCACTCGGGCGGCATTCGCCGGGAACGAAAAAGCCAGCCCAGAGTATTACCAGCGGGAATACGTGATTCGCAAAATCACCGAGAGTGGCGGCATGAACTCCGGAGTTCTACCTTTATTGTGACGACGAGTATCGGGAAATGTTTCCTCCGTCATTTTCCCGCGTACGCTCTGACACGTACCGGCACCCTGGCGAGGCGATCGCCGAGGCCCCCGGGCACAGGGCCCAAGAAATCGAGCTGCCCTCTTCCGCTTCCCCGGCCATACTTCGTCGGATGCGACACCTGGCCTACCCCAAGATTCCCGCCGTCGAGCAGCCGGGCCGGACGGCCGCCGGCGGCCCCTGGGTGGCGACCGAGAAGATCCACGGCGCTCAGATGGTGATCGCCTGCGACGGCCGGACCGTGTCCGTGGGCAAGCGCAAGGCGTGGCTGCGCGACGACGAGCCGTTCTTCGGCTGGCAGTTGCTGCGCGGCGGCTTCGAGAGGGCCGCGAGAGCCGCCCTGGCCGGCGGTGGCGCGGCGGTGCGCGTCTACGGCGAGCTGTACGGCGGCCACTACCCCCACCCCGGCGTCCCACCGGTGCCGGGCGCCATCCCGGTTCAGACGGGGATCTGGTACAGCCCGGAGATCCGCTTCGCCCTCTTCGACGTCCTGCGCCACGAGGATGCGGGCGACCCCGACGATCCCGGCGTCTTCCTGACGTACGCGGACGTCGCCTCGGTCGCCGGCGAGGCCGGTCTCGACGTCGTGCCGCTCCTCGCCAGGGGGACCCGCTCCGACCTCGACGCCCTGCCGGTCCGGTTCCCCAGCCGGGTACCGCGGGCGCTCGGCCTTCCCGCCCTCGCGGACAACGTGGCCGAGGGGATCGTCCTGCGGCCCGACGCCCCTTCGGCTCCCGGACGCCGCCCGATCGTCAAGCTCAAGATCGAGGAGTTCGACGAGCGGCGTTTCGGCCGGAGCCGCCCCTGGGACCCGTACGCGGCACTCGACCTCGGGGAGCTGATCCGGATCGCCCGGGCCATGGTCAACGAGCCGCGGCTGGCCAGTGCCCGGTCCAAGGTGGGGCCGCAGGTGTCCGGCGAGCTCCTGGACGAGGTGGTCCTCGACGTCATGGTGGACCTGTCCATGGCCTTCCCCGCGGCCGTGGCGGCCCTCGGGGACGAGGAAGAGGCCGGACTACAGGCCGCCGTCCGCGAGGCCGCGACAGCGGAGGCCGGCGGTCCCCGCCGGGAGTGAGGGGCGGGTTCACGACACGCGCCCCGGGGACAGGGTCACGACACGCGTGACGCCGGGGACGGGCTCAGGGGATTCGCCCGACGGCTCCGAGGATGCCCGGCGCCCCCTCGTCGATCTCCGTGTCCATCCGCCAGGCCGGGTCGTCCACCCGCGACCGGGGACGCCAGGACTCGACCCGGACGATGCCGGGCTCCAGCACCTTCATGCCCTCGAACCAGGACGCGATGTGCGCGCGGCCGCGCCCCACCACGGCCCCGGTGTTGGTGCCGGAGTAGATGGCGGCGGCCTCCTCGACGTACTCGGGGGGATCGTCACCGGGGAACAACTGGGTGACCACCAGATAGCTGCCGGAGGGCACCGCCCGGCGCACGTAGCCGACGAGGGCGTCGGCCTGCTCGTCGGACAGGAAGTGCGTCAGGGCGACCAGCAACACCGCGACCGGTCGTTTCAGGTCGATGTACGCCCTCAACTCAGGGTTCTCGAAGATGCCCGCCGGATGCCGCGCGTCACCCTCGACGACGATCGCCTCGTCCTCCGCCGTCAGAAGCGCTCGCGCGTGGACCAGAACGGCGGGATCGAAGTCGACGTAAACGGTACGGACGGCGGGATCGACCCTCCGGGCGATCTGGTGCACGTTCTCCTGGGTGGGCAGACCGGCGCCGATGTCGATGAACTGCCGCACGCCCTCCGTGGCCAGGGTGTGCACGACCCGTCCCAGGAAGGCGCGATTGTTTCTCGCGGCCACCGGCGCCTCAGGAACGAGACGTATCATCTCCTCCGCTTTCGCACGGTCGCAGGGGAAGTTCTCCTTGCCTCCGAGGTAGTAGTCGTAGATGCGGGCGACGCTGGGAATGTCCGGGTCGATGCCCAGCGCGACCGGGTCACGAGGGGCAGCGGAGGGCGCTTTCCGATCGTCCACGCAATCTCACGTCCTTTGCGGAGGAAAAAGGAGAAAAGTGTCCGGTACGGAGCCCCGGACAATTCTTCCATGATCGCGAGAGATCACCGGGCTGTCAACGAAGGCCCGAAATCCCCTTTCACCGCTTCCGAAATCCCCGCGCGCTTCGTTTCCGTTCCTTGAGGAATTGCCCCCGACGCGTTTCATACCAGTCGGATCCCGAATGACCGAGAAGGAGCAGACCCCGGATTCAAGCCGGGCACATCCGGTCGAACGACACCGCTCCCTTTACAATGTAGATTCGTTTCTCTCCCGATACCGGCCCGCCCCGGTCCGGCCTGCCCGGTGAACGGGCGTCAGCCGGGCTGGTCGTTGTCCTTGAGGCCGCCCCAGCCGTGCCAGCGGTCGATCTCGATCCAGGCGCTGACCCGGGCGCGGTCCCGCCGCGGGTACTCCTTCCCCTGGTAGTGCCGGGACAGCCGGTCGATGTCGGTCAGCTCCTCGTCGTCACGCGTCTCGGCGACGTGGCCGATGATGCTGATGTGCGTGTACCAGTCGCGCTCGTCGAGCACGGTCAGGGTGACCCGGGGGTCGTCGCGGATGTGGCCCAGCCGCTTGCGGGCCGCGTCCATGTTGACCAGGATCCGGCCGTTGTCCCACAGGTACCAGGTGGCCGTGGACACGGGCTGGCCGTCCGACCGCAACGTCGCGATGACGGCGTGGTTCGGCTTTTTCATCATGGCGACTGCTTCCTCGGGAAGCGGCGGCTTCGACATGGCCTCTCCTCCTCTGCGCGGCACCCTCGCGGCAAGGAGGGCACGGGCGTCTCACGAGACGTACCTTCACCGTGTCACATCACGCACGGTAACGACCCGCGACCCTCCGAAACCGCTTCTTTCGTGATGTAGTCCTCTCATGACCACGAGGGGCGGGACACGGCGTTCCTATCGCGCTCTGTCGTTCGACGGCGACGGCACGCTGTGGGACTTCGACTCCGCGATGCGGCAGGCCCTCGATGACGCGGCCCGCCTCCTCCGCGAGGCGGGCGCCTCCCGGCCCGGCGGGCCGGTGACCGCCGGCTGGCTCCGCGAGGTCCGCGATCACGTCGCCGGGCGTGAGGAGTACCGGGGACGGACCATGGAGAGCATCCGCCTCGCCTCCTTCGAGCGGGCGGTCGCCGAGTGCGGGATCTCCGGCGCCGGTCTCGCCCGGGAGGTGTACGAGACGTACATGGAAGCGCGCTGGAGACGGCTGCGGACCTACGAGGACGTGCCGGACGCGCTCACCGCGCTGGGCTCCCGCTACCGGCTCGCGCTCGTCACCAACGGGAACACCCGTCCCCACCGGGTCGGTCTCGACGGCGTCTTCGACACGGTCGTCGTCTCCGCGGAGTGCGGCCTGTACAAGCCCGACCCGGGGATATACCTCCACGCCCTGCGCCGGATGGGGCTCGGGCCCGCCGAGGTGCTGCACGTCGGCGATGATCCCGTCGAGGACGTGGACGCCGCCCGGCGGGCCGGCCTGGACACCGCCTGGGTGAACCGCCACGACGCCCGCCGGGCGTACGCCGATCCTCCCGGCCTGACCGTCGGCGATCTGGGCGAACTGACACCCCTCCTCCTGGAGTGAGATCGGTCGTTGAATCGTCCGTGGAAGCGTTTCTTCGGCAACCGGTCCCTGATGAGTCGTGGAAACCGTTTCGACGGGTCGTCCCGCCCCCCTCCCCCCGGCCGCAAGGCGGCGGCCGACGGCGCGTGGACGATCGGATGGTCCTGGCCGCGATCGCGTACGCGGTCACCGCACGGGCTCGCCACCGTCGCCGTGCTCGGTCGTGAGGACGTCGCCTGGGAATACCGGGTAGGGTGCCGGTATGGCGCAGAAAATCTCGATCAGCATTCCTGACGAGCTTCATGCGGAGTTGACGGCGTGGGCCGAGCAGACCGGCGGTACCGTATCCGGCTTCTTCGCCGAACTGGCCCGGCAGCGCCTGGACGCCGACCGGGCTTCCCACGAACGGCTGGCCGCCCTCACCGCCAAGGATCGGGCCGCCGGCCCCGACTCCTACGACCGTCGCCGGAGCGAGCTTCATCAACGCATGATCGCCGCCAAAGCCGCTGCCGTGCGCAAGAAGGCCAACCTCGCGTGATCTCCGGATACATCGCCGATCTCACCGCCACCCTGCGGCTCCTGTCCGAGGATGAGCGGGCCGCCGAGATCCGCACCGCCCTGGACCTGCTCACCCACGACGGCGACACCCTTCTCCTGCCCGTCACCACGCTGGCCCAGGCGACGATCATCGGTGACCCCGATCCGGAGACGCTCATGTGGTTGTTCGGGTTCAGAGCCTGCAAAGTCGCGAACCTGGGCAACCAGGAGATCTTCCGCGTCACCCGGCAGGCCAGGCATGCGCCCCTGCCGCACGAGGTCCCGCTCCATCACGCCCATACCGCCTACCTCGCGATGGAGCGAGGCTGGCCCATCCTGACCGGTGACCCCGCGGGCTGGGCCGGATACGACCACCTGGAGCTCGTCCAGGTCTGACGAACCGAACCCGTACAGGAGTTCCCAAGCGCTCCCGAGTCGTCTCATCCGGTCAGGCGATCCCCCGAGAGGGTGGGCAGGGCGAAGGCGACCGCCTTGCCGGGGATTCCCGTGGTCAGGCCGACGGCCGGGTAGGCCCGGCAGTGGCCGTCCGAGAGCCGGTGCGCGAGGAACAGGCCACGGCCGTTCTCGGCCAGCAGCGGGAGGCCGATCTCGTCCACCGAGCGCAGCAGGCCGAGGACGAGGCGGACCTCGCGCGGGTCGGGGTCGCCGTCGACCATCTCGCACCAGGCGGGAACACCGTCCAGGCTGAAGATCCGCAGTTCGTACGGGGGGCGGGCGTGCCTCTCGGCGTTGGCGGCGAGTTCGGCGACGACGAGTTCGGCGGTGTCGACGTCGTCACCGGGCAGGCCGGCCTGCCCGAGCACCTCCCGCACGACGGCGCGGGCCCGGCGTGCGACGGACCCGGGCCGCAGCACCCTCACCAGCACGCGGACGTCACCTCGCCCCGTCGCGCGGGCCTCTCCTTCTGCCGTCCAGGCGTCACACGCCTCCGCGACGGCGTCCCGCCCGGTCGCGTCGAGGTGGTTCCAGCCCTGCTCCGGCAGGGGCGCCGCATCTTCGGCACGTCGGGGGATGTCGTCCGCTGCCCGCATGAGCACGCTCCGTTCGCTGTGGGGGTTCGTGCACAGCAGGAAACTCCGACATGGGCGAAGGAGAAACGTCGGCGCCCACCCGTTGATCACCGGCCGCCGGGGGCCGTTCCGCACGGGGAGGACAACCAGGCGCCGGATGGGCGCAGGCGAACGACGGCAGGCGTTAATCGAGCGTTTTCCCGCAGGGTGGCAGCCGACGGCCTGCGGCCATCACAATGAGTTGCCGTTCGATTACCGACAAGGAGTGGTCGTGGGAAAGCCATACGAGGGCAAAGGACGCCCGGACCTGGCCAGGGCTCGTACGCAACGGGGAATGACCCAGGAGGAGGCGGCGGCAGCGGTCGGGGTGACCCCGGGAACCTGGGGCCGGTGGGAGCGGGGAGAGCAGGGCATCCGTGCCTACAGCCGCAAACGGATCGCGGCCGTGTTCGAGATGGGGGCCGCCGAGGTCGAGCAGTGGATAGAGGGGTGGCCCCACGGGGAGACATCTTCGTGGCCCGGCACGGAGTACGGCGACACATCGACGGCGACTACCGTGAAATCGGCCGCGCTGTTGTGGAGGTATGAGATGGACGAGTCCCGCCGCCACGTGCTGGCCACGCTGCCGTTCGTGCCCTCGCTGCTGGGCGGGTGGCTGTCGTCGTGGAACTACACCCCTCCCCCGCGGTCGGTCGCGCAGCAGGGGAACAGGCACACGGTGGGCATGGCCGACGTCGACCGGACGAACGAGGCCCGCACGGTGTTCGGCCAGTTGGACGACCAGTTCGGCGCCGGACTGGTCCGCCCGACGGTGATGCGGTATCTCGACAACACGGTGGCCCCGTTGTTGCGGGGTCGCTACGACGACCGGGTAGGAGCGGCACTGATGTCGGCCGCTGCGGGAATGGCCTGGCTCGCGGGCTGGACGGCCTTCGACCTGAACCGGCACGGCCAGGCCCAGCAGCACTTCGGCCAGGCACTGCGACTGGCGAAGACGGGTGACGACCCGCTGACCGGCGCCTGGGTGCTGACGACGATGACCTTGCAGTCGATGCATCTGAACCAGGCCACCATGGCGATATGGCTGGCCAGAGCCGGGACCGACACCGCGCGCCGCGCGCAGGCACCTCCGCGCGTCATGGCGTTGATGCTGGCCAGGGAGGCGTGGGCGACGGCACTGCAAACCAACCCGGCCGATACTCACGACAGGCACGGCGCCAAGCACGCCGAGCGACTGCTCATCGAGGCCGAGCGCGCGTATGCCCAGGGAACCACCGACCGCGACCCGGCGTGGATCGCCAGGTACGACGAGGCGGAGTTCAAAGCGCAGACGGGTCGCTGCTGGAGCATGCTCGGCGAGCACAGACGGGCCGCGGACTGCGCGAGCGCCGCCGTGGCGGAGTTCGGCAACCGCTTCCCCCGATCCGCCCAGCGCAACAGGCTGCACACGGCAGAGGCCTACCTGGGAATGGGTGAGCTGGAACAGGCTCTCGATGCTGCCCGAGCAGCGATCCCCGCGACAAAGGCGCTGACCTCCGCCCGCTCGGTCGACCTGATCCGGCAGTTCGCCGGTCGGCTTGAGCCGTACAGGAGCAGTGTGATGGTCCGCGAGTTCCGCGACCACCTCAACCACGAACTCGCCGCCTGACCTTCGCCCACCGGGCAGCCGGTGGCATCGAAGCCTCGCGCGACGGGGCGAGGGTGGCGACGTCCCTCGTTCGGCCGAAGGTATCGAGACCGCTGAGGGCACCGCATGATGCCTGATCGCCGTGCGTGGATTTGCGATGATGACCGGGCAGGAGTTCGGTTCTCGGAGCGTGAAAGGGGTGGGGTGATGACGTATGCCCCGAAGCTGGCCGCCGCCTTGTCGGGCGCCACGCTCCGCCGGCTCGCGCACTGGCGCAGAACCGGCGCCGGCCGGGGCGCGGTGCTGATACCGGAGATCTCCGGCACGCGTCCCGTCCTCTACTCCTTCCGCGATGTGGTGGCGCTGCGAACCTGTGTCAAGCTGCGCAACGACACCTCGTTGCAGAAGATCCGGCGGGCACTCGACACGCTTCGCGACGACCTGCAGGAGCGCGACCACCTCTCGTCGTACACGCTGGTCGCCGACGGCAGCAGCGTCTACCTGGCCGAACCCGACCAGGCGGTCGACCTGGTACGGAGAAAGGCCAACGTGGTCATCCACGAGATGGTCGACGTCCTGCAGCCGTTCTACCGCGACGGCAGGCACATCCCACCGCTGCTGCGGCCCCGCGCACACGTGACGGTGGATCCGGCGGTCCGCGGCGGGATGCCCGTGATCGAGGGCACCCGCGTCCCCTACGACGAGGTCGCCGCGCTGCTCAGGGACAGGGTCGCCCCTGAGCGGATCTCCGAGTACTACCCGAGCGTCACCGCCCCGGCGGCCCTGGACGCCGCCGATTTCGCCGCCTACGTCGACAGTTACGATCCCCCCAAGGAGCCGCGTGAGGCTGCTGCTGGATGAGAACGTCTCCCGGCCGCTCCACCAGGCGATCGCCGCCTTCGTCCTGGAGCAGGAGATCGTCCACCTGCTGGATCTCGATCGCTGGTCGGGAACCCGGGACGAGACCCTTTACCCTCGGGTCGCGTCCGAGGGATTCCACGTCGTCCTGACCAATGACGCACGGCAGATGCAACGTCCCCGGGAGGTCGAGGCCATCGCCGTATCCGGGTTGCACCGGATCGAATACCCGCACAAGCACCCCGGCCTGATCGGAATCGGTCTCGCGATCGCCACGGTCGCCGCCGGACTACCCGCCGCGCTCGCTCTTCTCACCGAGGCGGACGGGCAACGTCTGGTGACCCTGCGAGGCATCGATCCGGCTCCGGCCAGCCGCCTGCGCGTCATAGCCCCGGCCATGACTCCACCGAAGTTCTGGCCATCCCTGACGTAGATTCCCCTGCCGCAAGAGCTGCCGATCCAGGACGAACGTCACACAGCACCATTGTTGCGCACTTCATCACAACATGATCTTCTCGCTGCCGGCCGTGATGGGCCTACCGGTGAAGTCATCTGTGTGCGGGTCTGAGAGGCATCGCGTGATGCCCGGCCGACGTGGAGGGATCCGCGGTTCGGTCACCCGTCAGGCCAACCGGTACTCCCACCCTTCACGCCATCCGAAGTCGGCATCGACCAATTCCTCCAAGGACACACCGTCGATGAGGTGATCCAACGCCCACCGTGTCGCGACGTGACCGACTACGAGGACCCGCGTATCGGACCAGCGCAGGGACAGGTCATCGAGGAAGCGGCCCACACGATGCACCGCCTGCCGCCAGCTCTCTCCCCCCGGATAGGGCTTGTCGAGGTGCGCGGACCGGCTCCGGTGCAGCTGAGTCGCGAGCATGCCGTTGTTGTCACCGTAGTCGCATTCCCGAAGCCGCCAGTCATGCAGGACCGGAACACCGGTGCCGGCGAAGGCCAGGGAAGCGGTCTCCACCGCCCGGGTGAGATCGGAGGTGAAGACGGCGGCCAGGCCGTCTTCTCGCCGTCGCTCGCCCAGTTCTGCGGCCAGGTGCCGCCCTCGCTCGGACAAACGCCCGGGCAGCCATCCTGTGGCGATCCCCCGGTCGTTGTCCTGGCTCCACGAGTGCGTCTCAAAAACAATCTCTATCGGCATGACGCCACGCTAGGAACTGTTCGAGGTTCGGATCATGTGGTTGAGGTGAGGAGTTTCAGCCACATGATCGAGCCCCGGAGGTGGAGT